>JBAZWN010000018.1:0-67229 GCA_041660285.1 Methylobacter sp. | reverse complement strand
CACTGGATGCTTTAAAAACAGCCGATGAAATATGGATAGCCAGCTCTACCCGTGAAATCATCCCGGTTGTTGAACTCGATTCTGAAAAAATTGCAGATGGCAAACCCGGCCCGGCGTGGCAAACCATGAACCGTCTATTCCAAGCTTACAAAAAATCCCTGTCATGACTGAAGAAACCCTTTTGGAATTCCCCTGCCAGTTTCCCATCAAGGCGATGGGCAAAACCACAGTGGAACTTGACCTGCTGGTTGTGGAAATTGTTCGCCGCCATGCTCCTGACATTAATGAAGGCGCAGTGACTACCCGCCCCAGCAAGGACGGCAATTACATGGCTGTAACGGTCATCATAGAAGCCTCCAGCAAGCAACAACTGGATGCCATTTATCAGGATTTGACCGACCATCCCCATATTTTGATGGCCTTGTAATTACGGGTGCGAATTCATACATGGCTATCCCTGCCATGCACCCTTCGGGAAATGACAAATCTGCACCTAAACGGGTATCCTAATGACTGTAATACGCAGCCTGGGACTCCAGGACTATGAAACCACTTGGCAAAACATGCAGCGATTCACTCAGGATCGCGATGCAGAAACCGCCGACGAGCTATGGATTGTGGAACACCCCCCCGTTTATACGCTGGGCTTGAATGGCAAACGTGAACACCTGCTGAGCACCGGCGCCATCCCTGTCATTAATTCCGACCGGGGCGGACAAGTCACCTATCACGGCCCCGGCCAGCTGATTATTTATGCTTTGCTGGACATGAAACGCCTAAACCTTGGGGTACGCCGGTTGGTCACGATTCTGGAACAAGCCATGATCGACACCTTGGCCCTGTATAACATCGCAGCAGTTGCCAGAGCCGACGCCCCCGGCGTTTATGTCAATGATAAAAAAATCGGCTCAATTGGCATCAGAATCAAGAAAAACTGTAGCTATCACGGCCTTAGCCTCAATAATCACATGGATTTGCGTCCTTTCGATCACATTAATACCTGCGGTTATTCAGGGCTGGAAGTTACCCGACTGGCTGATCTGGGTGTGACGATCAGCAATACCGAGCTCGCCATCCCGGTTGCTCAAGCTATCACCACGGCACTACAAAAATGACTCATCAAGCGCCCTCCCGCTCCACCCCCGAATCTCACCAGCGTAATGCCGAAAAACTGGCGAAAATCCCGATCAAGGTTGAGCCTGCCGGAACCGCTTTGCGCAAACCCGAGTGGATTCGCATAAAAATATCGGCCAGCGACGAAGTCACCCGCATCAAGCAACTGCTGCGCGAAAACAACCTGCACACCGTTTGTGAAGAAGCCGCCTGCCCCAATCTGGGGGAATGTTTCCAGCACGGCACCGCCACATTCATGATCATGGGCGACTTGTGCACCCGCCGCTGCCCTTTTTGCGATGTCGCACACGGCAAACCGCTGGCGCTGGACAAAGACGAACCCCAGCACCTGGCCGACGCCATACAGGCGATGGCCTTGAAATATGTGGTCATCACCTCGGTAGACCGTGATGATTTAAGGGATGGCGGGGCAAGTCATTTTGCCGACTGCATCAAAAAAATCCGCCTGCAAACGCCTGCCACCAAAATAGAAATCCTGGTTCCCGACTTTCGGGGACGTATCGAGAAAGCCGTTGAAATATTGACCAAGGAACCCTGCGACGTATTCAACCACAACCTGGAAACCGTCCCCAGGCTGTACAAACAAGTACGCCCCGGCTCCGACTACCAAGGTTCGCTGGATTTACTGCGCCAGTACCACCAAGCCCAGTCGCAAGTTCCCACCAAATCCGGCCTGATGCTCGGCGTGGGCGAACAGCCGCACGAAGTTCATCAGGTCATGGAAGATTTATTAGCCCACGGCTGCTCAATGCTGACCATAGGCCAATACCTGCAACCCAGCAAAGCCCATTTGCCGGTTCAAAGCTACATCACTCCCGAACAATTTGATGAATACGGCGTAGTTGCAAAGGAGTTAGGTTTCAAACAAGTCGCCAGCGCGCCAATGGTTAGGTCTTCATACCATGCAGATATTCAGGCTAAAGCTATTATTAATTGTTGACAATTCCAATGCTAAATTGTACTGAACATCGCTAATTTGTACTCTACATCGCTAAACGCTACTGAGTAACAATCATGCGAAAGGCAATCCCAAGAATCAAGGAATTTCCAGATGATGGGCGCATCTGGCGAGTAGATTGGTTTGGCGGCGTGGAACGGAATCACATGGTTCTCACCGAACCTAAAATTCAGCTCATCATCAGCCCGCTGCTGGACGGCGTAACAGACTACGCCGCCTCAAGTGCAGTCAATCACGAAGAGCGCCGTACAATCAGCATCGGTGTTGGCCAACTGCCTCTTGTCACAATCGGATCGCTCTGGCTCAACCGCCGCTGCCTCGTTGAGACGGCAGGCAAAGATAAAATCTTCCATAATCTCGCAATTTCGCCTGACACGGTTCGCTTAGTTAAGTCCGATACTAAAGTGGACGGACAGCCTCTCATCCTCAAGCGCTTCCATCAAATCGGCGCCGGACTCGCAGCAAACTGTCTAGCCATCAAATGGCGTGACGATCCCTACGGCATCATTGTACCTATTGCCGAGATCATCCGATTTTACTATGCCACCTCTACCGACTTGGCTAAGGCCATCTTTGCCGGTGACTTCCGCCACGACCTTGGCTCGATCGTGAACCCGACTGAGTGTGCTTTCATCGAGCAGGAAAAACGCTGTTTGCTCAAACTGCGTAAAGAGTTCGCAGATGCAGACGCTTGGATTATTGGTCGCATTCTGAACAATCAGGAAGCCTTTGCAGGAGCCACTCTCGTACATGATTCCATGATCAAGGAGGCTGTGCAAAACAAACCACGCCTATATCCGGAAGCCGTACTCCCTTTCGTTGGTTCAACCAACCTGCGAGCACGGGTGAAACCAATGCGAACGCCAGATGATAGCGGCTGGCGTTATATCGTTTTCGCCTTGGAACATTGCACCGGGCCGTTTCCTTTTGATGCAATCACTTGCGATCGAGATAATAGCAACCTGCGCCCGGAAAAAGGCGAAGATCTTCCAGACAACCAGAAAAAACCAGCATTTCCGGCTAAACCGGCTTCTGGTAAAAACATAACCGATGGGGAATTGCAGAGCGACAACGAACCTTCCAATAACATGCAATCGGCAGTTGTTACACTGCCAGAGGATCGTTTTGGCGCATTGGCCTGCATGGAACTGGAAAAACCAGAAAAGGAGATGTGCCATTACATTAGCGCCGGCGTTGTTCGACCACTCGCTTTGCCAACAGATGTACTTGGTACTGGTGATGGCACCTATTCGGACAACGGAGTGACCCCAACGGCGATAGAAACTGAACGCGTGCGTCAAACTCCTCTACCGGTCAGCTTCGAAAATTTCGAGGCTATGATACGGTATCTGGATGAGTTACCAGGATACCAGGCTAGAATCCGGCCGATAAAAGACTCCATAGCACACATTCCGCTAACAAAGCCTAGTTGGACTAGACAGTGGAATTACCTGGATTCTGAACAAAAACTCAGACGTGCCGTAGTAATCGCCGATGTAATTCATAATCAGCAAACCTATAGTTTGATCGAATTTCAGTGGCGTGAAGGAGAATCGTTCAAACTTGCCTTGATGTCTTTACCCAGTGGCGTGCGGCTAAGTGATGAGCTGATAAATAAGTTGCTCTATGTGCTGGCTAAAAAAAATGGGCGCTGGGAAAACACAAAGCCTCTGCCAGCAGATATTCTCCTCGCAACGCTAAAACATACATGGCCATGCGTAGGAGCATACGCTGATGCAGTGATATCAAAAATCATTACAATTAGCTCTTAAGGCAAAAGATTAGCTGATTCAAGGCTTGTCGAGTTTTTAGTTTATCTGGTTCTGCTAGGTATTCTTCCACCAGTTACACTAGTTCGGGAGGTTAAATGTGTCAATACTTTTCCGGACACACGGTTAAGCAGCCTTTTGCTGCAATTCGTAGTCTACGGCTAGCATATCGCCAGACGCTCACGCTTGTAAAAGACCTCAATAGCATGTGCCATGGCTCTAATATTCCCAGCTCTGTTAATTAACATGCAAAATTTACCAGAAGTCTAGGAGAAAACTGGAAGGCGGTATTTTATCAGCAGAGAGTCGATCAGTTTGATCGTTTGAGCAAGGAAGATAACTCGGCATTGCAAGGAAAAATGCATTTTACAACTTTATTTCGGCGAACCAGGCGTGGATAGCCTGATTTTCTTTTGTTTGTTTAAACGCGGCACTTTTCATGTTAGAGTTGCCAAACATTTTAAAAACTCTTAAGAGATAGTTGCGTGACTTCCAACATAACAACTGAAGAATCAAAAGAAAGTGGATCAGCTGCGGCATCAAAATTCATACTAAAGTTTTCTCACAACATCATTGAACATCTAGGACTTAAGCTTTATCAGAACAAGCCCACCAATGTCATTGCCGAATTGGTGTCCAATTCATGGGATGCCGACGCCGAAAATGTATGGGTGCATCTGTACACAACGACAGATGGTAAGCCCTCAAGCATTATAGTCGCCGACAATGGCTGCGGAATGAATGATGAGATTCTTACAAAAAATTATCTCGTAGTGGGAAAGCCTAAAAGGTCGAAAAATACGCCGGCGGAGAAAACCCCTGGTCAAAGACTGCCAATGGGACGTAAGGGTATCGGTAAGCTCGCGCCTTTTGGGGTCGCCCGTGTTATCGATATGATCACAGTGCAGTCAAATAAAGTGACGTGGCTAAGTTTTGACTACACTGAAATCACGAAAAAAGGATCGGAAGATGTTAGTCTTAGCGAATACGCACCACGACTTAAGGCGTTTGACGTAGATATCGTCGATAGCATTAATGACAAAGATACCCCCCCAGAAGTTAGCGATCACCTGAGGAAAATTCAGAGCTCAAAAAAGTCTGGTACGATCATATGGGCCCATAATTTAACATTGATTCGACCAATTGCGCCAGCTGCTATGCTTGAATCATTGGGGCGCCGTTTTACAGTAACGCTTGCGAGGCCAGACTTTATAGTCAAAGTAAATGATACACCCGTCAAAGAAGAACATGTCTTTCCTAAGTGGGAACTGAGAATTCCAGAGATAGACAGCGTAACAGTTGAAATTGAAACTCCTTTGGGAATCAAACCAATCAGATTTTGGGCTGGCTTCGTTAGCGAAGCTTCTTGGCCGAGTGAGCAAGCCGGTATTGGCATATATGCGCACGGAAAAATAGCGCAGGATAGACCTTATTTTTTTGGCAATAAGGGTAACGAAATTTTTACGCGCTACCTTTTTGCGGTTGTCGAAGCGGATTGGATTGACGAGCTTGAGGATGACGCCATATCAACCGACAGAACCAGCATAGACTGGGAAAACCCAGCCTTCACTAAACTAAAGGAATGGGGTAGCAATGAGATTAAGAATTGGCTTAGAAAATATCAAGCTTTGAGAAAAGAAAAAGCGAAAGAGGAAAATACTCAATTAGTTGCTGCCGTACTCAATAAAAATACGAATATCAATTTACGGGAAACCGAACGTGAACATTTGGTAAATTTATTGAGCGACGTGACTCCGAGATTGGGTAAAGAATCGGAAAACAAAGAGAAGCTTATTGAGGCGACGGCGAAAGCATGGATCCATGAACCCGCAAGAAAACTGATTAAACAACTATGGGAAGAAGCTTCTCAGTTCGAAGCCGATAAATTCGCAGTTATCGTTAATAAATTGTCAGATCAACTGATTCCCGAGAGCCTATCTCTCGCCGTGGTTTTTTCTCAACGAGTATATGCCTTAACGCAACTCGAAAACCACATCATGCTGGGAAAGGAAACGCAATTACAAACGCTAATAGAAAATTTTCCTTGGATATTGGATAACTCTTTCGAAAAATTTATACCTAGACGCAATTTAACGACAATTTGCCGTGAAGCAGAAGAGCAAGGTCTATTTCATACGCGTCACATTCATACGGTTGCAGGCGATAATACAAAACCCGATTTTGTATTCATAGGTGATGCGGACGAAAGAGAGGTTTTGATTATTGAATTGAAAGGCCCAGACTCAATAGCGAGCTGGGCTGAAGATGAACAACTCGATTCTTATAAGCGCTATTTGCAATCTCGTTTAACAAACTCAACTGTAAGAGGTATATTGGTCGCAGGAAGCTTCGAGGAGAACGTAATAAAACAGAGAAGCATTACTACCGATTACATAAAATGGAAAGATGTATTACTACGTTCGAGACGTGATCACATGGAACTATTGGCCGCTCTTTTAGCTGGAGCCGAAGCTAATCATATGGATGCTCGCGTTCAACAAATCTGTGAGCTAGGCGGAGCACCTGTTCAAGGCTTCTTAAAAGATATGAGCAAAACTACTCCAGAACTACAGGATCTTGTAAAAAGGCTTAGTCCTCCAGCAAAATCTTAGCAATAGCTTTACCTAATCGAAAGGAAATGATTGGTGGAACTGCCTCGCCGATCATTTCTCTAAATTTATGTCCTTTTTTATTTAACAACTCAGCCGGCCATATGAAATGATCGGGGATTGCTTGCAGTCTGGCGCATTCTCTTACGCTTAGAACCCGATTTTGAGTCGGATGTAATTTCAAATCACTGCTAAACGATCCGCTAGCCGTAGTAATAGTTGGCGCTATGTCATCGGCCGGCATTCTTTTATAGCTCGTTTTAAATCCTTTAATAAGTCTAACCTTACCATCCTCTTCAACAACATGCGGTCTATTGAATAATATGGATCCGCATTTGCCACATTTTATCGCCCCTACTTCAACATCATGCCCACAATCCAAGCATGCGTTTTCCCATGCGCTTTTGTTGCTCCCACTTGGTATACTTGAAATCCATGCGTAATGGGTTGGCGAGGCGACAGGAACCTGATGTAACGCATCCCTGGTGCATACTGCTTTTGAAGAGTCAATGCTATCCAATGCGGGCAAATCACCAAGGACATCAATTATTGTATTGGGTATTGCCTTTGGACATGACGGCCAATTGAAGGGAATCAATTCCAAAGGAAATACGTGAGCATCATTATCCAATAAATCGCGTCGGATAAATATGGCTATGGATCGTTTACGACGTTGCGGAAGACCCAAGTTTGAGAAACACACGACGCCCGACCATTCAACATAGTCGTTAAGGGAAGCACTGATGAACTCTCTTACTCTGCCAGTGACTTTACCGTTTTCAGCCTTGATTTTCCGCTCAAGAAAATTTGGTACATTCTCGAAAAATACGATTTTGGGCTTTATTTCACGCGCAATGCTTAAGGCCTCGAAAAATAAATGATTGCGAGAGTCTCGGTCAGCATGCTCCGGATCTTCCCTTAAACCACGTTTAGCGTTCGCGGTAGAGAAGCTTTGGCAAGGCGGTGTCGCGATCATCAAATCAATATTGATCCCTTCCAGATAATCGATCAAGCCACCCTTTTCCGTTCTGATATTTCCCCAGATTGGCGCTTTTATATTTGCTTTGTGTACGCTCGCCCTGCTGGGATCTATTTCGCAAGCGCCAAGACAACGCCCCCCAGCCAAGCTTAAGCCGTAATCTCCTAATCCTGCGCCCGAGAACAGACTTACAAAATTAAATGACTTCTTTTCCTCAATTCTCGTTTCAATAAAGTCTTTATATTCCATTGGCACTTATATTGATGTAATTCCGCTTTGAAATAGTTTAAGAACATCAGTTACCGATGAGATATTTTCTGACTAAATGCATCCGAAATTATTAATTGATAACTAACGGTTATAAGTGACGGCGCACCAATGTCCAGTGTAACAAAATATAGCGTTTGAACCTATCGTCTTAATATGTTTCCAACATTCTTGGAAACATAAGGGGGTAATGCTACCTTCCATCGCAACTTAATCAAAGCAACCACTTCATCATTTCCGATTTTATAGTTAACCGAATTGGCACATTTGTACCATACACCAATATGTTATTGAAAAATGGAAATGCTTTTGCAACTTAAAGCCTTGGCTATCCCAAAAAATCACACAGCCTGATCTCTAATTTCTGCAAGTCATTCAGTTCGCATGTCCATACCGTCAAAATATTCCATCCCATCGATTGAAGTTCGGCAATGTTCTTTTTATCTCTTATCACTGTTTTTGAAAACTTCTCTTTCCAAAATTCAATTCGACTTTTTGGCATTGATGAATACTTACAGTTCTGATGTCGATGCCAAAAACATCCATGAACCAAGATGGCTTTATGACGGCTACTGAAAACAATGTCCGGTTTTCCGGGGAGATTTTTGTCGTGTAACCTATATCTATACCCGAGCTTGAACAGTAGACGGCGAACGACAAGTTCGGGTTTTGTGTTCTTGGTTGGAACACGGCTCATCTGCCAGCTGCGCTTTTCTGGGGAAATGTTGTCCATTTTGAAACAATTTATTATTTTTCGTTCCTATAATTACATAAAATTGACCTTATGAAATAGTCTTTTCGGTTGATGTGAACATTGGAAACTATAGACACTAAAACATTGAGAGAGCTTGCAATCTGTTCGAGTCATTGCCGACAAAGATGGATTTAGATTGCTGTTGTCTTATGGCAGCGCGGAGCATCTGCTAGAGTCAGCCAAGGGTCATGTGCACATCTTTCGCGCGCTTGATAGTATCGCGTCTTATCTTGGCGATTTAGGACTTTTTGATTTTCGGGTTAACATTAATAACTGGCATTCGCAAACACATAGCAACGGAGAAACGGAAAAATGACGCGAAAGTATCGGATGCGGATTAACCGCATGACAGTGGACAAGCTAGGCGTGAAGCTTTACGACCGTGTTTATGCCGTTATTGCCGAATTGATTTCCAACAGTTACGACGCGGATGCCGAGCTTGTTACTGTGAGAGCGCCAATGGGACAATATTTAGCATCCAAAGTTGGCGGAAAAGTTCAGTCAAAACCAACATCCATTGAAGTTGAAGATAATGGTGGCGGCATGTCGCCTGATGAATTGCAAGACTTCTATCTTATTGTCGGTTCTGAACGGCGAAAGGATCCGCGCCGCGGCGATAAATCAAAAAAATATGGCCGAAAAGTCATGGGTAGAAAAGGTGTAGGTAAGCTTGCACCGTTTGGAGTTTGCAGATTCGTTGAAATACTTAGTGCAGGAGGAGAAAAGATCAATGAGGGCGAAACAGAAGGTTATCGAATCGCTCACGTAATTCTCGATAAAGACGCCATTTTGGATGATTCGGTTGACGACTATGAGCCAAAGGTTGGTGATCAAGATGGGGCATTAAGTTCAAAAACGTTTACCAAAGTCATACTAAGAGAATTTGATTACCGATATGTAGGTAGTATTGATGAATTATCTCGACAGCTTTCTCAGCGATTTGGATTAACCTCTAAGAATTGGCAGGTTGTTTTAGAAGATACTTCAAAAGCTTATTCTCATTCTGAATATAAAAAAGTTGTTGGTGGGTTTGATATAGCAGTAATGCCCGGAACGAAAATCGAGTTCAAGGGGGCATTGCCAACGGAGTCAACATCTTCATCTACAGGATATTCCGTAGTTAATACTGGTACTCAAAATATTAATTTTGAGGCAGGCTTTACAGTAGAAGGGAAGTTTTATCCAGTTGTCGGCTGGATTGCTTATGCTGAAAAAGCTTATAAAGATGAATTAATGGCTGGGGTTCGTATTTACTGTAGAGGCAAATTTGCTGCGCAAACTACTGTATTTAATCGAGCTTCCGGTTTTACGGGTGAGTTTGGCATTCGTAGTTATATTATTGGCGAACTCCATATTGATTGGCTCGATGAAGAAGAAGATCTTATTCAAACGGATCGTCGCGATATTTTATGGTCTCACGAACTTTGTAGCGAATTTCAGCAATGGGGTCAAAAGGTTGTTGAATGCATTGGAAAATTGGCCCGCAATCCAATGCGTAAAACATCCATGGATATTTTTTTCAAGGAAGGAGACGTTCAAAACAGAATAAATCAAGAGTTTCCAGGTAAGGATCAAAAGGACTTGCGCGACGGAGCGGTAGAAGTTGCAAAGCTTCTTGGTAAATCGATGCGGGGTGATGAAGTTTACGATCCGGAAACTATCGAAGATATGTTACAGCTTAGTTTGATATTAGCTCCTCTTCGTACTCTTGATGACAAATTGCGTGAAGCTGCTGACGAAGATAATACAACTCTTAGTGTTGTCAACGATATTTTGCGTACTGCAAAATTGGCGGAAATTGCAACGTTCGGACGGGCGGTACAAAAACGTATTCAGATTATTCATCGTCTTGAGAGTTTGAAAGACTCAGAAAATACTCCTGAAAGTGAGCTTCAAGACTTAATTGAAGAGGCTCCTTGGTTGGTTAATCCGCAATGGGTTCCGATAATTGCCAATCAATGGCTAAATACCTTTAAGAAGGAGTTTGCAAAGTTTTACAAGGAGAAAACTGGAGATGAGATTCATTTAAGTGACTTTACTGAATCAAAAAAACGACCTGATTTTGTTTTGTTTGGACAAGATGGAAAGTTGCAAATTATTGAGATCAAACAACCAAAGCATGCATTGCAAAAAGATGAGATGGATAGAATCATTACCTATTATGAACAATTCGAAGCTTTCATATCCGATCCAAAGCATAAGGACTTTAGCAGTTTGGCAAGTGATTTTCATATAACGCTTGTATGTGACAAGGAGAATCTTAAAGGCGCTCAGCTTGCAGCTTATAATTCTTATATTAGACAAGGGCGATTGACAGCGATAGATTGGTCATCTTTTCTCTTGCGAACCGCAAAAGCTCACCAAGAGTTCTTGGATGAAGCTGCGCGTATAAAAGAATTGCGTTGATTACATAGCTTCTATTTGTGGTTCACGACAATGACGGCAAAGCCAAAATCATGATAATTAATGATGAATCTTTAATCTATCCCGCCAGTCTGCCAGTCGCCCCACAATTCTTGCATACCATTCCGGCGGCATTAAAAAATCCTTTAGCAAGACATTATATCGGACGGCACCCGCCCGCCACGCTACCGGTATCCTGAACTCAGGATCCATAAGTATCCAGGCGGCTAATTGGATTAGATGATGGCGTTCCTCAATCGACCGCTGTTCGATCGAAATATAGCCTTCGGTAAGGTGGATATCGGGAGCTCCAACTTGATCGAGCAAAAATTTCCGGAGACGCGCATGCTTATACTTTGTAGTCATGATTCTGCATAGCTGATGCATGACATCGTACCGCCCTAAATCCCATTGCGTATTATCTATATGGCAATCAGGATCAAGCAGGCGACTCGCCTCAAGCAATAATGCGGATGCTTGGTTATCATAAGAAATTGGCATCACTTTAGGCGCGGTGCGCAAATCACATCCGCACATATAGCAATACGACATTTGTCTAATGTCTAAAATATCCTGCTTTCCGACATCAAGCCTATGGACTGCAATGGCAGACCCGCATTCCGGGCAACGATCAAGGAGCATATTTTTATGGCATGTGCAGATCGTATTGAATGCAACACGCCAGCGTTTCCTGAAATAGGGAATCTCATCCTCGGCCAAGCATGCAGGACAGAATTGCAGACCATGCCCCATGCGTTTACGGTGATACATCTTGAGTGACAGTATCCACTGTTCCGAGCCTGCCATTCTAAATTTGCGATACAACAATCCTTCATATGAACGCAGCGTTGTGTTCCATGTCATTTCAGGAGGAGTTCCAGTTCGGCGGCTAACCTCATCCACTAGCCACGATGGTGCTAGACGATCAATATCCCGATTCCACACCTGTTTGCGATTTCCGAATACCTGATTACAGAAAGTCTGCACTTTCATGCCATGTCCATGCGCTAATCGTACAAGCCAGCATGACAGCAATTCATCCGGCAGCGGCTTAAAGTGAACTGGCCAAAGGCTACCGGAAAGCATGCTCAACCGCCTCGATCGATTTGTCGTTTGCGATCGGAAGGCGATACCCAATCAATGGCACTGAGGACTTTCTCATCGATGCGCTCCTTTCCCGACTCGACAGCGTATACACCAGCCATAGTCAGCAACCGCGACAACTCCCCGATATAGCCTTCGCTCATCGAGAACAATTTGGCGGACAAGGTCGTATCGTGTAATAAGGATGGTTCGCGCAGAGGCAGCATGCGTTCAAAGCTCGCGAGCAGGCGCAGAAAATCGGTATCGAACTCCCACCGAGGCAACAGCACCGGTTCGAAACGATTGGCCAGTTGCGAATCGGTCTGGAGAGCACGAAAAGCATCACGCGTTCCCACCGTCACAATTGGCACCTGCAATTCGTTGCCCAGATACTTAAGCACGTTCAAAAACGTACGCTGCTTGTTCAGGTTACCTGCCATGATGTGGTGGATTTCGTCGATCACCAACATACGCAGACCAACGTATTTCAACAGTTTAATAACTTGAAATTGCTTTTTGTCCACCCGGTCATTCGGTTTGTAAGGCGCAAATAGCAGCTCAAGGATGGCATTATAGAAGCGACCTTCATCCGGTATTGGCGGTGCCTGCACGAAGAGCACAGGTACGTGCACGCCATCACCACTAGGATTATTGTCGGCTGGGTGGAGAGAACAGAAACGTTGCACCAACATGGTCTTGCCGTTATTGGTATCCCCAACCACCAGCATGTTAGGCATCCGATGTGAGCGTGGATAGACCAGTAAGTCTTCCAGCTTGGACAAGACAACCTTGGCCCTTGGATAACCGATCCAGCGAGGGGATCGAATCTTTTCAATTCTTTCTACATTGCTCAATTCCAGCTGCTTGGCAGTCGAGTCGTTCAAATGGCTCACGTCAAGTCATCCATCTCGTCGAAAGGCTGAATGGCAGGTGTCATGATCGGTGCCGATGCCGGTAACGGTGCTGGCTCAGATTTATCCAAGACTTTGGAGATACTTGGACGAATTGCTTCTTGCCCGAATTTTCGGCGTTGAGCTGTCCGCCGAGCTGCTACAGTCTTGGCTTGGGCACACTGTTCAATTTCACGCATCCGCCCGTAAGCATCAAAGATCGCCCGCTCATCGAGATGTCTGCGCCCATCTGCTTTAATTTGGCGTTTTGCCTCTCGTAGCTCCCAAATACTGATCGGCGGATGGGATGTATTACGGTATGGTATCGGGTAATAGGCATTGACCTCAGGATCATAAAACCAGATGGCACTGATATCGCGCGGGTCACGCCGGAACATAAATTTACGCTTGTATTTTGATGCCGCAGGATCTGGAGCATTGATCCAGCGCCGCAAAACATCGTGGTAATAGTGGATTTCATCGATCACCACTCCATAGTCCTGAATCGTTCGTTCTTCGTATGGCATCAAGTCGAGTCGCAATCGATCCTCGTCCACAACCCGTGTCGGCAACCCCCGCCCCGGTATATCCTTAGTACCAAACACGCCTTGTCGGCACTTTTCCAAGGGGGGCATGTTGATGCCCGAATGAACACGCTGGTGGTAGACATTGACGATAAAAGTCACAAACCATTCTTCGAACTCTGTCAGAGTCAGAGCTGCCTTGGCTTCGGAATCGTAGTCGCCGCGCTCGCGGGGATTAGAAAACGTGGTGCCAGGCAACGTATGTATTTCTTGAGCAAATGAGCCAAGCAATCGTTCGATATGTCCGCCGAAATGCGGCCTGGCTACCGGACGCCATTCGATATCAATGCCATACTCCAGGCAAGCACGCTGTAGCATGTTGCCGCGAAATTCGCGGGCATTGTCCATATGCAGTTTTCCCGGTATACCCCAGCAGGGCCAGTCACCCTTGATGTCGTGTTTGGATAGCCAGGCATCTTTTGGCAAAATCGCACTCGCCAGACATTGGCCCGCAGATAAAGCACCCGGAGGATCGAACGATACGTAGAAACCAGCGACCATACGGCTGAAAACATCAATTGCCAAAGTGATCCAAGGCTTGCCTACCGGCCGTCGATACACGTCATCTACGAGAATGATATCCAGTGGCGTGTGATCGATCTGTAACACTGCGAACGGCCAATCCGCATCAGGAAACTTCCCCTCGACTGGCGAGTAAGCTTGGTTGGCCGCTTTCCACCCTTTGCGCTTGGCCATAACATATTCGTCAGCTAACGCCTTGAGGCGGTTGCGCACGGTATTGTTATGCGGGGGATTGATGCCTGCATTGACGCAACGCCGCCGAATTTCGTCACAAATCTTTTGCTGGGACTTGCGCTGTTTAGTTAGATAGTCACTTTCGACTACGGCCTGAATGATGGTTTCAACTTCGGTCGACAGTTTGGTCGCACCCTTATCGCTCCTGCTCCGCGGTAGTAGCGACGTGAGCAGCCCGGTAGCTTCATAACGTCTAATCCAGTCATAGAGTGTGTTTTCATGGCGTTCGAATGCTTTAGCTCGCGTAGCAACATCCTGACGGCTGCGATATGGCATATCAAGTAGCGGTCGAATAATATCGAAGCGCTTGGTTGCTTCCTCCCAGCCTTCATCTGGAACCGAAACTAGGTCCGGTCTAGCTTCTTCCGATGGCGTAACAACAACTGCAGGAGCGAGATCACCTATTTTGGCGTGGCTAACTTGCCGAGTCTCATCGTCCACAACAAGCACTTCATTTAGATCGATAACGTGAGTAATTCGGTGCAAACGATCACGATAGAGAACAGCAGTGCCGGGCTGAAGCTGCAACAGCTGATGTGATGCGCTCATTTGTGCAAACTCCAAATTGGGCTATTCATGGTGAGCTTGGCATCCATGTCAAACCCTATTTGCCGCGTTCCTACCATATACCAAAGCGACGGTAATAACCTTGCTTGGTTCCATTCGTCTTGAAATACCCTGCCAAGCAATTCCGCCGGGGTCGTATTACGCACCTGTCGTATCTGTTCATCCAGCATATCCATGTGCGCTTCCTCGGCTGGTCCTTGTCTTACAAAAGAAAGTAGGAATTTCGCATTCTCCAGATAAGGTGTACGGATTTCCACTTCAGTGATAATCTTAAAGCGCCATCCATGAGAACGAGCGAATCGTACTGCTGCTCGGAACTTGGGACGCAGCTCAGACCAACGCTGTGCCAGTTCAGAACGGTATTTGACCTCGTACAGCACCTTGTTGCGGTGCTCATGCAGCTTGAACGTAGCAAGGACATCGGGCGTATAACCATGCGTACCACCCACATCATCAATCCAGTCCAAAACCAATGGTTGAACTTCGAACATTTCAATAGCGGGGTCAAATTCCAGCAAAGTGATAAAGTCACGCTCCAGCGTTGATTCGAACATAGCTTGGCCTTCGGCCTTGCGATGTGCGGCGATACCGGTCACGTTACGATAGTTCTTGGGGATTCTGCGCACGGGCATGTCATACCTCACTCGGTACCCTATAGCACTGTAAAATGCATTCTAGTACGAAAGATCGGTGTATGCTAGTAGCGCTGATCGTTGTAAAACGAGAAAAATAATCGCTTATTGGTACAATTTAGCAATGTAATTAACAATCGCTTTTCGCGACTGATCATCGTTATTCGCTACTAATAAAAGGAGTTGGGCATAAACAACATGCCCAATCTACAGGACTACGGATTGTGCTTTGCTCCAGTCGAGATAATCGAAGTCGTTGGATTCCCAAGAAGCCCGTTCTTCTGCTTCGTTTGCGAATTATGAGATGTTTTAAGTCATTTGCTCATAAATAGTACGCTCTTTTCTGTGCATGTCTCTGGCTGAGAACCGCTAGGTAAAAAAACATTCACCACAGAGGACACAAAGTACACGAAGACAAGCTATTAAAAACTTCGTGTACTTTGTGGTTATTTTTTTAATTTACGCTAAATACGATTTTTTCACAGTCTCTGCGATGCATCCGGGCTACTTCTACTTACCGTCAGTTTAGCGACTGATGTGATCTCAGATTTGCAACCATCAAATCCACAAACGTTCTAACTTTAGCCGAAGCGTAACGCCCTTCACAGTGCAAAACATGAATCGGCAGAGGTTCCTGTTCAAATTCCTCCAGCACGATTTGCAACTGCCCAGAAGTCAGGTAGGGCGCAATTTGGTAAGACAATAACCGCGTCACGCCCAGGTCTTTTAACACCGCTTCAATCGCCGAATCGTTATTGGTGACGGTCAATCGCGGTTTAACTTTAACCACTAGCCCATGGGCAAATTTCCAATCGACGACGGGAGATACGCCACTGGCAGCCACGATGAGATGATCGGCTAAATCCGCCGGTTTTCCGGGCATGCCGTGTTTAGCCAGATAGTTGGACGATGCACAGACTACACGCCTGACCCGGCCGACACGGATGGCCTTCATGCTGGAATCGGGCAGTTCACCAATCCGAATGCCGACATCCAGGCCTTCTTCCAGCATATTGACGATGCGATCAAGAAAAACCGCCGAGACTTCCATACCCGGATAACGTTGCAGATAGTCAACGATACCCGGAATCACAAACAGCTTGCCGAATAAAACCGGCGCGGTGACTGCCAAGTGACCTTTGGGTTCGCCGTTAATCCCTGCCACCGCATCATCCGCTTCGTCCACGTCATTGATGATGCGCCGCGCATCTTCAAGATAACGCTGTCCCGCTTCGGTCACGCGCACATAGCGTGTGGTGCGAGTGAACAACCTGACTTTCAGCCGCTCTTCCAGGCTGGCAATCGCCCGCGTCACGGCGGGCGGCGACATGCCAAGCTTGCGTGCGCCACCGGCAAAACTTTGTTCTTCGGCAACTGCCACGAACACAGCCATCATATGTAATCTGCTCATACATTATTCCACTTATCGGAATAATATATTATGAATTGTGACTATTCTTATTGCCAGTGGAATTTTATACAGTATGTCCACCCGAAGTCAGACCTGTCAGGTCTTAGCTTAGGGCAA
Source organism: Methylobacter sp. (assembly GCA_041660285.1). Lineage (GTDB taxonomy): Bacteria > Pseudomonadota > Gammaproteobacteria > Methylococcales > Methylomonadaceae > Methylobacter_A. The sequence goes on along the minus strand of JBAZWN010000018.1, from coordinate 50,316 downwards.
CAACAACTTAACCACAACAGAGGAACAGAATCATGAGCCGTATCAACACTGTCACAACAGAAACCGCCAACGCTGAACAACGCGCTTTGTTTGACGCGATCCAAGGCCAGCTGGGCATCGTGCCTAACTTTTTAAAAGTCTTTGCCAACTCGCCGGCGGCCTTGCGCGCCTTCTTGGGTTTGCACGGTATTGCCAACGAGGGCAGTCTTGATCCGCAAACCGGTGAACGTATTGCCTTGGCTGTGGCGCAACAAAATTCCTGCGAATATTGCGTGTCCGCCCATACTGCCATCGGCCGTAAAGCCGGATTAAATAGCGCAGAGATCGAAGCCAACCGTACTGGAACCAGTCAGGATGCCAAAGCGGCGGTGGCGGTTAAGTTAGCCCGTTCGCTGGTGGACAATATGGGCGAAGTCACTACTGCCGAAATCACCGAAGCGCGTGACGCGGGCTATAGTGATGCGGAAATTGTCGAGATCATCACCCATGTCGGCATGAACATTCTCACCAACCTGATAGGAAAAGCCAGTCGTGTTGAAATCGACTTTCCCAAAGTTGCACTGAATCTCGCAGCATAACCTCCCCCGGCGATGATCCACATCGCCGGCTTTTTTACGGAGCACGGTCATGGCAATGGCTTTTTCAGAAATCACTTTTACCTCCAGCGTCAAAGCTGCCCAGAGTTTGTATGGCAGTCGCGAGAAAAATAGTCGCTTTGAATCGGCGCAGGATGCCCGCAACCGATTGACTGACCAGGAAGCTGAATTTATCACCCAGCGCGACAGCTTTTATCAAGCCACAGTATCGGAAACCGGCTGGCCCTATGTCCAGCATCGCGGCGGTCCTAAGGGTTTTTTAAAAGTACTGGATGAGCGCACTATCGGTTTTGCTGATTTTCGCGGCAATGTCCAGTACCTGAGCGTCGGCAATCTCAATGCGAACAATCGCATATCGCTGATTTTGATGGACTATACCAATCGGCAACGTTTGAAGATTTGGGGGCGTGCGCGTATTGTCCATGACAGCGAAGCCCCTGATTTGATCGCGCAATTGGAAGTGCCGTCTTACCGCGCTAGAGTTGAACGGGGCATCGTCATTCATGTGGAGGCTTACGACTGGAATTGCCCGCAGCACATAACTCCACGCTATAGCAGAGCCGAAGTCGATCAATTGATGGCGCCTTTGTTGGAGGAAATTAGCGAGCTGAAAGCGCAGCTTAATCTGCATCCATGTTGAAAACGGTTTTTTCAACGCACCTGTGGTGTCGGCATCGCCGCCTTGGTTAACGGTTGCAATCAGGCAGGATTCAAAGCTGTCCGTACTGAAAAAATAATGTAAAACCGTTGGCACGGTATCGACAATATAGCCGGAAGCTTTGCCCGGATAGTCTTGAAATATCCGGCCGCAGTCATTGCGCGTCGGCTGCCTGCAATATGCAACGGTTTGGGGTTTTCGTTAAAGGTATGACTAGCGATGCAAGCGGTTGCCAAACCAATTAGATTGGTGCTGTGGTCATATTGAGAACTATCAGGCATTGTTGATTAGGACTATCTCAAGCATGAGTGGATGAAACAATCTTCACATCAAGTTGCCCGTTCAGCCATATAGGGTACGCGACGCACCTTGAAATGGTTTAATAACCCGACACTTCAAGGCAGACTTATAATGCCATTACGCAATACTGCGCCGCATTTCGAGAGAAATAAACCTTCAGCCTAGTCGCCAATAACGATGGGGGGGGGTAATTTGGATACAGAAAAGTGATGTATCTGCCAATCAGTGAAATTTTTCAATCGTGAAGGGAAAATGAAGTGTAGTGTAAAACCATGCGTGCCAAAACACGCTCTCCACTCATGAGTCATACGAAGAGCATACAAATTTCCGTCCTTGCAAATTCATCTCACTCATTAAAAAATCTTGAATCATACTTTGGAAGGGAGACTTTATACATTTTCCATGGAATTAGAGAGATATTTATATTCTCCAACAAATCAATTATCTCCTGTGGACCCCGATATTTTGGCGCCCCTCTATCATCCAGAGCCATTATTACAGTAGGCACGCCTGGAAATACAGAGCTCAATAACTTTAATGCGTCATTGGTTTGTTCTTGCGATTCAACTACTCGAATTTTCATGACCACTATTGCAAAAGTTACCCCCTTCACAGCGATCACCGAACCTTTAATTACCATCCATTTCTCCTTGCTATAATTATTTATCCATTGGTTTATATAACTAAACCCGGCTTCGTAAAATACATAGAAAATCCACCATTCCCTGTCTATAAACCGCTTAACCAAAGGCAGAACTCAACATAAAAAAGAGCCTTGGTTATTTTCAACAACCAAAGCTTTTTTTTTATAACACAAACAAAGACGGATTACTACCCGCCTTTATCTGGCGGCATTTACATCATACCGCCCATGCCGCCCATACCACCCATGCCGCCCATATCATGAGCACCATGACCGCCTTTATCTTCGCTAGGCGCATCGGCGATCATGACTTCGGTAGTCAGCATCAAGCCAGCAACAGACGCTGCATTTTGCAGCGCGGTACGGGTCACTTTCGCAGGATCTAAAATACCCATTTCGATCATGTCGCCGTATTGACCGGTTGCCGCGTTGTAACCGAAGTTACCTTTGCCTTTTTGCACTTCATTGAACACAACTGAAGGCTCGTCGCCGGCGTTAGAAACGATTTGACGTAAAGGCTCTTCCATTGCACGACGCAGAATGTTGATACCGACTGTTTGGTCGTGGTTAATGCCTTCAAGCTTATCAAGAGCTGAAATAGCGCGAACCAACGCTGAACCACCGCCTGCCACAACGCCTTCTTCAACCGCTGCACGTGTTGAATGCAATGCATCTTCTACGCGGGCTTTCTTTTCTTTCATTTCAATTTCAGTTGCAGCGCCGACTTTAATAACAGCAACACCTCCGGCTAATTTAGCCAGACGCTCTTGCAATTTTTCTTTGTCATAGTCGGAAGTTGCGTCATCAGCTTGCGCACGAATTTGAGCAACACGGTTTTTGATTTGCTCTTCAGAACCTGCGCCATCAATGATGGTGGTGTTTTCTTTGGTGATTTGTACTCTTTTAGCTGTACCCAGCTGCGATAATTCCGCTTTTTCCAGGCTCAAACCCACTTCTTCAGAGATAACAGTACCGCCAGTCAGCACCGCGATGTCTTCCAGCATGGCTTTACGACGATCGCCGAAACCAGGCGCTTTAACCGCAGCGACTTTAACGATGCCGCGAATGGTGTTGACAACCAAAGTCGCCAAGGCTTCGCCTTCAACATCCTCAGCAACGATCAATAGAGGACGGCCGGCCTTGGCAACGCCTTCCAAAATTGGAAGCATGTCGCGGATATTGGAGATCTTTTTGTCGTAGATAAGAATCATGGGGTCGTCTAATTCGACGCTCATGTTTTCTTGTTTGTTGATGAAGTAAGGCGACAGGTAGCCGCGGTCAAACTGCATACCTTCAACAACGTCTAACTGGTTGTCCAGGCCTGAACCTTCTTCAACCGTGATGACGCCTTCTTTGCCGACTTTTTCCATCGCTTCCGCAATGATTTTGCCGACAGACTCATCAGAGTTTGCAGAGATGGTGCCTACTTGAGCAATCGCTTTGTTGTCGACGCAAGGCGTGGCGGAAGCTACAATCGCGTCAACAGCCTTAGTCACGGCCAAATCGATACCGCGTTTTAAATCCATCGGATTCATGCCTGCTGCAACGGCTTTTAAACCTTCGTTGACGATAGATTGCGCCAATACAGTCGCAGTCGTAGTACCGTCACCGGCTACATCGGAAGTGTGCGACGCCACTTCTTTAACCATCTGCGCGCCCATGTTTTCGAATTTGTCTTTTAATTCGATTTCTTTTGCAACCGATACACCGTCTTTAGTGATGGTTGGAGCGCCGAAGCTTTTGTCCAGAATCGCATTACGGCCTTTAGGACCTAAAGTCACCTTCACTGCGTTTGCTAAAACATTTACGCCGCGCGCCATACGGACACGAGCGTCATCACCGAATAATACGTCTTTTGCTGCCATTTTTATTCCTTTCTATTTTTGTATGTGAATGTGATTAACGTGTTCAGGCTTAACCTAAAACGCCCATGATGTCTTCTTCACGCATAACGATCAGTTCTTCACCGTCAACTTTAACTTCGTTACCTGAATACTTGCCAAACAGCACTTTATCGCCAACTTTAACTTCCAGAGCGCGAACTTGGCCATTATCCAGTTGCTTGCCGGCGCCTACCGCCAAAATGACGCCTTGGCTTGGCTTTTCAGCAGCAGAACCAGGCAGTACGATACCTCCAGCAGTTGTAGTTTCTTCTTCAACGCGTTTGACTATCACTCTGTCGTGTAACGGACGTATTTTCATCAATATCTCCTAACATTAAAAATAAGGTTAAATTCAGATTCAGATTTTAGCACTCACTAGCGTAGAGTGCCAACAATAATCAGTTTTTGCAGTCTGCCCCATTCTTTGGCATCATCCGTCATCACAATACAGCAACAACATGACCTATGAATGACAACCAACTACTGCGCTATAGCCGCCAAATCATGCTTCCTCAAATTGATATTGAGGGGCAACAAAAACTTCTCGCGGCTAACGTGCTGATTGTCGGTGCCGGGGGGCTCGGCTCCCCCGCCGCTATGTATCTTGCTGCGGCCGGTGTCGGCAGTATCGCTATTTATGATAATGACGTAGTGGACTTGTCCAATCTGCAAAGGCAGATTACTCATCACACACCTGATATTGGGGCTGATAAAGTAATTTCAACCCGCCAAACGCTTAATGAGCTAAATCCCGAGGTCAACGTGAGGGCCGTTAAACAGCGACTGGATGGCGAACAGCTTGACAGCGAGGTGATGCAAGCCGACGTGGTCCTGGACTGCAGCGATAACTTCTCAACGCGCTTTGCTATCAATAACGCCTGCGTCAAACACCAGACGCCGCTGGTATCAGGTGCGGCGATTCGCTTTGAAGGCCAGGTAACCGTATTTACGCCGGGCAAAAATAACAGCCCCTGCTACAACTGCCTGTATAACAGTGACGGCGAAGAGTTGCAAAATTGCGCCACCAACGGGGTCATAGCGCCAATCACCGGCATAGTCGGCAGCATTCAGGCACTGGAAGCGATGAAGTTGATAATGAATATCGGAGAAACCCTAACGGGACGGCTGCTGCTGCTGGATGGATTTACCATGGAATGGAACACGATGAAGCTGCGGAAAAATCCTAACTGTCCGACTTGCAGCGAGTCGGGTTAACGCAGTGCGGCGTAAACCCGACCTGCAAATACTTTTTTATTTTTTACCAGCCAACCCTTGGATAAACTTAATAGCATTTTCCGCCAAGTCGTTCACCAAAGACGGACTGTCGCCATGCGGCTCAGTTTCCCCGAATGGCCTGCCGTTCTTCGTAAATTTATAAATAAAATAGCCCAACGGCGCAAACGCAAACGCCGCAATAAGTATCATAACCACAAACAACTCAGTAACTCCACCCATAATCCCCCCTAAATGATTTGCATCAATTGTATTATTATTTTTAGGTGAATTTGGATAATACTCCCTTCCCGCCAAAAAAACACCCTTCCCGATCACAACTACCATATCGTATTACTATTTACCTTGCTCAGCCTAAACAACGCTTGAATTTCATATAAAGGAAGGACATACTTGCTCCGACCGCTGTCAAAAGTTGCGTAAAAAAATAGTTCATCGTATACTTCATGGCAGCTTACTTGATCAAGCTAGCGTATAATACAAAAAACTTCTGGAGGTTATTACTATGAAATGGGAAACACCAAGCTACACAGACCTGCGTTTCGGTTTTGAAGTAACAATGTACATCTACAACCGTTAATAGCATTCGGTTTAGGCAAAAAAGGGGCTCTTCAAGAGCCCCTTTTTTTTGCCTGACGCCCTTTATTCCCGTATCATTTAACCCTTATCCCCTTTTAGGTTACCTTCAAACTATGAAGATCAGAGTTCTCGGTTCAGGCGCAGGCGGCGGTTTCCCGCAATGGAACTGCAACTGCCATAATTGTCATCGTTTGCGGCACAATGAAATGAACGGCAAAGCCCGCACCCAGTCATCCATCGCCGTCAGCACCGATAACAAAAACTGGCTGCTGTTTAATGCCTCACCGGATATTCGCGCCCAACTGGAGGCCTTTCCCGCCATCCAGCCCAAAGAAGGCGTTCGCGACACCGGCATTAAGGCCATCATGCTGATCGACAGCCAGATTGACCATACCACGGGCTTGTTGATGTTGCGCGAAGGCAAGCCGCTGGATATTTACTGCACCGAAATGGTCAAGCAGGATCTGACCACAGGCTTTCCTTTGTTTAACATGCTAAAAGACTACTGCACGGTTAATCATCACCCGATTCCCGTCGATGGCAGCAGCTTTACCATTCCCGGCATAGATGATTTGCGCTTTTACACCCAGGCCTTAAAAAGCAAGGCGCCGCCTTATTCTCCGCACCGGCATGATCCGCATGATGGTGATAACATCGGCGTCATCATCGAGCAAATCTCTACCGGCAAAAAAGTGTTTTATTCCCCCGGTCTGGGCGAAATAGAACCCCATGTCATGGCAGCCATGCAAGCCGTTGATTGTTTACTGGTAGACGGCACCTTCTGGACCGATGACGAAATGTGTACGCTGAATATCAGCCATAAAAAAGCCCGTGAAATCGGCCACTTGCCTCAATCCGGCAAAGGCGGCATGATAGAAGTTTTAAGCGGCGTTGCCAAAGCCCGCAAAATATTGATCCACATCAACAACACCAACCCGATTTTAGACGAAGATTCCGGGCAGCGTAAAATACTCGATGCCGCCGGCATTGAAGTCTCTTACGATGGACTGGAAATTGATTTATAAAGGATACACACACCATGAGCGACAATAAAGCCTGGACCAAAGAACAGTTTGAAGCCGAACTGCGCGGCATGGAAAAGTATTACCACATTCATCACCCTTACCATACGCTGATGAACGAAGGCAAACTCACCAAAGAACAACTGCAGGGCTGGGTGGCCAACCGCTTTTATTACCAGGTCTGCATTCCCATCAAGGATGCCAACATCTTGGCCAATTGCCCGGACCGGGAAACCCGCGCAAAATGGATTCAGCGGATTATGGATCATGATGGGCACCCCGGCGATCCGGGTGGCATTGAGGCATGGATACAACTGGGCATGGCAGTAGGCTTGACGCGTGAAGACATCACCTCATTGAAATACGTTCTGCCGGGCGTGCGTTTTGCGGTCGATGCCTATGTCAATTTTGCCCGCAGAGCGGAATGGCATGAAGCGGCAAGCTCGTCCTTGACCGAACTGTTTGCCCCTAAAATCCACCAGCAGCGTCTGGATAACTGGCCGGAGCACTACCCTTGGGTAGAACAGGAAGGCTATGTCTATTTCCGCAAACGCCTGACCGAAGCGCGGCGCGATGTCGAACACGGCTTGGCCATCACGCTGGACTGGTATAAAACCCGCGAGCAGCAGGATCGCATGATTCAAATCCTGCAATTCAAGCTGGACGTACTGTGGACGATGGCGGATGCCATGTACATGGCCTACATCAACAACATGCCGCCTTATTTTAATATTGAAAAATGAGCATTAACCCCGACCTGACCATCAAGTTTTCCCCCATGCACCGCCTGCAATGGGAAGAAGCTCAACAGAAAGATGTTATTCTCTACCCTGAAGGCATGGTGGAACTCAACCAGAGTTCCGCGGAAATCCTGAAGTTATGCGACGGCACACGCAAGCTCGCCCAAATCGTCAGCGACCTTGAACAGAAATTTGCAACGTCCGGTCTCGCTAATGACATTACCGCTTTTTTAGAAGTCGCATTAAAAAATGGCTGGATCCAACAAAACTAACATCACCCCTCCGCGCTGGCTGCTGGCGGAACTGACTTATGCCTGCCCGCTGCAATGCCCTTACTGCTCTAACCCGATTGATTATGCCAAGCATCAATCTGAGTTGGACACCGAGGACTGGAAGCGCGTGCTCACGCAAGCCCGTAAAATGGGCGCCGTGCAACTGGGTTTTTCAGGCGGCGAGCCATTAACCCGCAAAGATCTAACCGAACTGGTCAAACACGCCAGAGACCTGGGTTACTATTCCAACCTGATCACCTCAGGCTATGGACTGACTGAAGAAAAAATCATCCAGCTCAAGGAAGCGGGGCTTGACCATATTCAAATCAGCATCCAGGCCAGCAGCCAGGAACTGAGCGACCATATTGCCGGCACCGCCTCGTTCCAACATAAAAAAGAAGTCGCCCATCTGGTCAAAAAACACGGCTACCCGATGGTCTTGTGCGTGGTCATACACCGCGAAAACATCCACCAGATGCCGGAAATACTGGCGATGGCGGAAGAACTGGGCGCAGATTACCTGGAACTGGCGAACACCCAGTATTACGGCTGGGCGCATGCCAACCGCGATTTATTGCTGCCGACCAAAGAACAGTTTGAACAGGCCGAACAAATCGCGCAGGATTTTAAAGAAAAAGTCGCCGGCAAGATGAAAATCTATTATGTGGTGCCGGATTTTTATGAAGACAGACCCAAAGCCTGCATGAACGGCTGGGGCACAACTTTCTTAACCATCGCGCCGGATGGCATGGCCCTGCCGTGCCATTCGGCCCGCGAACTGCCGGGGCTGGATTGCCCCAATGTCAAAGACTATAGCATTGAACAAATCTGGAACGAATCCAAAGCCTTCAATTTTTTCCGCGGCTATGAATGGATGAAAGAACCGTGCAGCAGTTGCGATGAAAAAGAAAAAGACTTCGGAGGCTGCCGTTGCCAAGCGTATTTATTGATCGGCGACATGTACGCTGCCGACCCGGTATGCAGCAAATCGCCAAATCACGCTGTTATTCAGGAGGCGATAGACTCGGCACGGGCAAGCGCCTTAGCTGACAACGAAAAACCGCTGATTTTCCGCAACAGCAAAAATTCGCGCTCGCTGTCTTAGAAATTGAAATACACTTTGAATATGACAAACATCTACACAAATCCGTCATTCCGGCATGGATTGCCGGAATCCAGGGGCCACGGACGGATACCAAGATAACATCCCTGTCACTGGATACCCGCATCCCGGCGGGTATGACGAAACTTTAAATTTATATTAAAGTATAGTCTTTAAAGCCCTTCCCAAGGCGTATACAAACCATCAACATTAACACCGAATAGCTCCAGAACCCGGCCAACGGTTTCATCAACCATGGCCGCCATTGAATTGGACTTGCTGTAAAAAGCGGGCATCGGCGGGAAAATGATGCCGCCCATTTCGGTCACGCTCGCCATATTTCTGATGTGCGCCAGATTTAACGGTGTTTCACGCGGCATGACCACCAAGCGGCGACGCTCTTTCAGCACCACATCAGCGGATCGTGAAATCAGGTTATCGCCAAAGCCATGCGCAACCGCCGACAGAGTTTTCATTGAACACGGCGCAATAATCATCCCTTCTGTTTTAAAGCCGCCGCTGGAAATGCTGGCGGCAATATCATCAATACCGTGCGTTACATCAGCCAGTTCGGCCAATTCCGCCCGCTTCATATCCATTTCGTGCTTTAAGTTCACCACGCCGGCAGAAGAAATGACAAGATGCGTTTCCCATTGTTCCTGCGCCTGTAAAACTTGCAACATTCTTACGCCGTAGACCGCGCCGGTTGCGCCGGTCATCGCTATGATCAATCGTTTTTTTGAGCTCATTATATTAGTATCATTAATAAAGGCGGCCTGACGGTCTCACCTAGCGCGTTAAAGAAGCCGCAAACTTGTCGGTTGCTGCTACCAGTGCATCTATCATTTCTTCGCCTTGGGCAACATGCCCTGCATTGGGTAATACGATATATTCGGCATCCGGCAGCACCTTATGTAGACTGTAGCCTGCCTCAATCGGGCAGACAAAGTCATTACGTCCATGGATAATAATAGTTGGGATTTCAGTCAAGCCAGCACAATTGTCAAGAATCTGGTTTTCCTCGGCAACTGCTCCATGCGTTGCTCTACCTCCTGCATCCATGCAGTCGTCAATAAAATAACGATGCTTCGCGTAATGCAGCTCCATGCGCACCTGCTTAACCATTTTCTCCGTTGCGTGCTCGCCGCTTGGACTCGGCTGATAATCGTTGCCTAGTGCTACTTGGCCGCTCCAGGCAGTCCATTCTTTTGCAGCCCGCCTTTTTGCCACCTCGTCTTCACCCCATAATGCATCACATAACCCTTGCACCAGATTGCCCCTCCCTTGTTCCGGAATACTTTCAATCAATCGCTGCCATTGCTCAGGATAAATCTTGCCCGCACCGTCTTTGGCAAACCAGTCCAAATCCTGTTGCCGCGCCAGAAACACCGCTCGAATAACCAAGCCCAGCACTTTATCTTTATGCTGCTGAGCATACAGCAAAGCCAGCGCTCCTCCCCACGAACCGCCAAACACCAGCCATTGACCTATACCCAGTTGATTACGGATACGCTCCATATCATCGATCAAATCCTGAGTGGTATTGCTTTCCAGCTCGCCAAAAGGCAGCGACTGACCGCAGCCGCGCTGGTCAAACAGGATAATCTGATAAAGCTCGGGGTTAAAAAAACGCCGGTGATCGGGCTTAGTGCCGGAACACGGCCCGCCATGAAGGAAAATGACCGGAATACCGTCAGGATTGCCTGACTGCTCCACATAAACTGCATGCTTGCTGCCGGTTTTCAGGAAAAACGTTTGGTAAGGTGAAATTTCAGGGTAAAGATTCTTCATGGTTTGTAGCATCAGTTTTTGATTTGTTTCCCGACAAGAACTGGAAAGAACATCATTTTACCTTGCGCCGTTGCCTTGCACCCTTTTAAATTCTTCAAGCATAAAAAAAGGGAGGGGTTTGAAACCCTCCCTTTATGCCCTTTTCAGGTTTCGCTAAGTGTTTAAGCTTAGAATTTGAAACCGAGAGAGCCACCCAACGTGAAGCCGTCAGTATTAACGCCGTCAATATTATTAAACGTGTGATGATAACGACCATCAGTACCGATAACAACGCCTTTCAGCAATTCGTATTCAGCACCGGCACCAAACTGCATGCCGCTGTTCAACACGGTAACTGCTTGAGATGGAGGACTGATAAGGTTAAAGTCTAAACCAACAGGAATCAACCACGGTCTGAATTTGCTGCCGTGCATGAATTTGATTTTTGGCGACGCATTAATTCTTAACTGATTCACATTTGCCAACTGGCTACTCAAACCGTTTGGCTTGCTGTTGCCTATCTGCGCATACTCAACACCGAATTCCATACCAAAAGAGGTATGATCCATCAAGCCGAACAGATCATTGTTCATATTGAAATCGATAGCGCCGCCATAATAATGGGCATCTTGATCAGCATTGAAACCTGCAGTACCAACGGTTCCAGTAGCAGTGTCACGACCGTCATTAAAATGCGCCCAGCCGCCACGGGCAGAGAACAAATGGTCTTTTGGTCCGTTTGCACTAGCCTTGCCAGACTTAACAGATGCCATCCATTGATCCAGCTCCTGAACTTTTCCAGCATCCACAGCAGGACGGCCTGCTGCCGCTCTCAAGCTGTTTATTTCAGCACGCATGGCTTGCAGTTCCGCTTCCATTGCATCAACTTTACTGCTAACGCTTGTTACTTCAGCATGGTGCTTCGCCTTTGAGCCAGCTGCTGCTTGCGGAGAAACCAAAGCGCCAGCCATTGTTAATGTCGCTGTAGCAATGCCCAGCGCCAGTTTAGTTTTATTTATCATTTATATCCCCCTCATGAGGTTATTATTTTAAAAAAATTTGCTTTAATACAACAAAGCCCATCTTCCGGGTTGAATAGTAGCAGCTAAACTAATTCCATACAAGTTTTGGTGCTATTTTTTTGAAATTAATTATTCCTTATTTATCAATAAGTAAAAGATAATTTAGCTCTGAGCATTTAATTGTATGCAAAAAACAACAAATTATTCACCTTATACATACAAACCACCGTTAAAGTTCTTCATATCCTTATCGTCTTTCGTATTAAGTTATAATTTGCTATACAAACAATTAATGATTCGTTTTTGTTCTGACTTTTAACACTCATGACCACAACTCCGGATATCACCATCATTGGCGGCGGCATTATCGGCCTGCTGACAGCCCGAGAATTTTTTAAGGCAGGCGCTACGGTTACTGTTATCGAAAAAAACCTGGCAGGACAGGAATCATCCTGGGCGGGAGGCGGTATTTTGCTGCCGCTTTATCCGTGGCGGCAACCGGATGCGATTACCCGGTTAGCGCTGCAAAGCCTGAAACTGTATCCGGCTTTGGCCTCGCAACTCAATACTGAGACCCGCATAGATCCCGAATGGAATCCCTGCGGCTTACTGATTACTAAAAATCCTGATATTGCCGCGGCTATCGACTGGTGCAGCGCCAATAACATTTCATTTCAACAGGCTGACGCGGATTTTTTTAGCACGATTAATACGACGCCCGACAACCCTCTCTGGCTGCCGGACATTGCCCAGGCGCGCAATCCCCGTCTGGTTAAATCATTAAAACAAGACCTGATTAATAAAGGTGTGACTTTAATAGAACACTGCGAATTAAAGGCTATCACCCTCGAAAACAGCCGTATTACAACTATTAATACTACGTCAGACCAGTTTGCTGTCAATCAGCTGATCATTTCGGCAGGGGCATGGACGGGGCAGTTATTTCAGCAGCTTTTTCCGGCAACCGATGCCCCCAGAATCTCGCCTGTTAAAGGTCAAATGCTGTTATTTGATGCCGAACCGGGAACGCTTAAGTTTATGGCGCTGGATGGCGATCAATACCTGATCCCGCGACGCGACGGCAAAATACTGGCAGGCAGCACGGTAGAACTGGATGATTTCAACAAGACGACTACGGCAGAAGCCAGGGACAAGCTGAATGCTTTTGCATTAAATTTGCTGCCGGCGCTTAAAAACTTCCCCGTCGTCAAGCACTGGGCGGGATTGCGGCCCGGCACTGAACACGGCGTGCCGTATATCGACAAACATCCCGAGATCAGCAATTTATGCATTAACGCCGGTCATTTCAGGAACGGCTTGGTGATGGGGCCTGCATCTGCGCAGCTGATGGTCGATCTTGTTTTAAACCGGCCTACCTCGGTGGCACCCGAACCTTATCAATTAACCAGCGAACACTAATGCCCATGAACCTTTATCCATTACTGCGCCCATTGCTGTTCTCACTTGATCCTGAAACCGCTCACGAAGTGACGCTTAAATTGCTGAACGCCGCTTATGCTTCCGGCGTATCAAAACTGCTCTATCCCACTATTGAGGACAAGCCTGTGAGTGTCATGGGCTTGAGCTTTAAAAACCCGGTCGGCCTTGCCGCCGGCCTCGATAAAAACGGCGATTATATTAACGCGCTGGCCGCATTGGGTTTCGGCTTCGTGGAAATAGGCACGGTAACGCCGCGCCCGCAGCCCGGCAACCCGAAACCGCGCCTGTTCAGGCTGCCCGAGCATCAGGCGATCATCAACCGCATGGGCTTTAACAATCTGGGCATAGACCACCTGCTGGCCCGGGTAAAGCAAAGCGGTTACTCTGGCGTTCTGGGCATCAATATCGGCAAGAACTTCGACACACCGATTGAGAATGCGGCGGACGATTATTTGATCGGCTTGCGCAAGGCCTACACATCCGCCAGCTACATCACTATTAATATTTCTTCGCCGAACACCAAGAATCTGCGCCAACTGCAACAGGGCGATGAAATCAAATACCTGATTGCTGCCTTAAAAGAAGAACAACTGAAGCTGCAACAGGAACACGGAAAATACGTGCCTTTGGCCCTGAAAATAGCGCCCGATCTGACGATGGATGAAATAACACATATTGCCAGGCTGCTGCTGGAATTTGAAATTGACGGCGTGATTGCCACCAACACTACGATCGCCCGCGACATGATTTCAGATCATCCGCTTGCCAATGAAGCCGGCGGTTTAAGCGGCGCGCCGGTCAAGGAAAAATCCACTTTTGTGGTGCGTGGATTGGCGGCGGAATTGAACGGCAGGATTCCGATTATTGCGGCAGGCGGGATTTTAAGTGCAGAGGACGCAAAGGAAAAATTAACGGCTGGGGCGAGTCTGGTGCAGATATACAGCGGCCTGATTTACCGCGGCCCGCAGCTGATAGCCGATATTGTTAAATCTCTGTGAAAACAAAAAAGGGCAACCAGCCGGTTGCCCCTACAGTTTAATTGCACCACATCCCAAGGGTATGCGTAGGGGCGACTGGCCGGTCGCCCGCGCAATAATGGTTTATTCCCCAGCAATCGACATCCGCTCGACCAGTATCGAACCGGTGCGGATATTGCCGCGGTAATCGACGTCATTACCCACGGCAACGATATTTTTAAGCATGTCTTTCAGGTTACCGGCAATGGTGATTTCCTCAACTGGATACTGGATCTCGCCGTTTTCCACCCAGAATCCTGCAGCCCCGCGCGAATAATCCCCAGTCACCATATTGACCCCCTGCCCCATCAGCTCGGTGACCAGCAGACCGGTATTCAGCTCTTTTAGCATGCCCTGGTAATCAAGCTTACCCGGATCGATCGTCAGATTATGCACGCCGCCGGCATTGCCGGTGCTGTGCAGGCCCAGTTTGCGGGCGGAATAGGTGCTCAAGACATAACCGCGCAAAATGCCGCCGCTGACTATGTCGCGAGTTTGGGTGGCGACGCCTTCGCCGTCATAAGCGCTGCTGCCCAAAGCGCCTTTTAAAAGGGGAAGCTCATGAATGCGGACGAATTCGGGGAAGACCTGAGTATCCAGCGCATTCAACAAAAATGACGATTTGCGGTATAAATTGCCGCCGCTGATCGCTCCTATAAACGAACCCAGCAAACCTGAGGCCGTTTCCGCGCAATACAACACCGGACACTGCCGCGTGCTCAAGCTGCGAGCCTGCAAACGACGGATGGTCCGCTCGGCCGCTTTTTTACCCACGTCAACAGCAGGTTCCAGATTGAGCGCATTTCTTGCCACGGTGTACCAGTAATCGCGCTGCATGCTGTCGCCGCGCTGCGCCAATACCGAACAGCTCAAGGAGTGACGGGTTGAGGCATAGCCCTGAAGAAACCCTAAGGTATTACCCATGACGCGGATGCCTTGGTGCGTATTGATGGAAGCGCCCTCGGAATTGCTGATTTCCGCATGATAAGAACGCGCCGCATCTTCGCATTCAATGGCAAGAGCAATCGCCTCATCAACACCGATATTCCATGGGTGATTGAGATCAAGATCAGGGAACTCGGTAGCCAGCAGCTCTTTTTCCGGCAGGCCGGCATACTCGTCCTCGCTGGTGTAGCGGGCAATACTGCATGCCGCGCTGACTGTTTCCCTGATGGAAGCGGCCGACAAATCCGTGGTGCTGGCGGAGCCTTTCCGCTGGCCAAAATAGACCGTTACCCCCAGCCCCTGATCGCAGTGATGCTCTATGGTTTCAACATCGCCCAGACGCACCGATACGGATAAGCCGTTCTCCTGGCTCAAGCCTGCTTCCGCGGCGCTGGCGCCCTGTTTTGTCGCCTCGTCCAGGATGTCCTGAACGGTATTTTTTAAGCGGTTGATTTGTTCCTGATTTTGCACTGTGCTTTCTTTAATCCTTTTTAGGCCACTTGCCGATTTATCTGCTGAAATGAAACTTCATTAATATTTGCTTGCGACAATGCATGTTCAATCGTCATTCCAATCAAATTTCCATCTTCATCCAAGTCCAGATAAATATTTTCATTAATTTCCTTAGTTTCGAAAACAGGGCGCTCTGAAAACTCCAGCAATGCTGTATCGGTATCTTCAAAATATTTAATTTTCATTATCTACCTCTTTAAACCCTCTATCAAAGAAAGCATTATGTACCGTCTCTTCATCTTCTAACAAAATAACTCTTAAATATTTTCCCTCTTCCTGAATAAATCCCCATTTTTTAAACCGTCCATCCGCTTGTCTTTGGTTTTAATTGGACAGGCGACAACATCCTCGATCCATTCGAGTTTAATGGCCGCCCTATCCGCTCTATTCCGCGTATAAAGAAAATACTGAGTAAATTTCACCTAAACACTTGTCCCGCCAACTGTTAGCCCGTCAATTTTCAACGTAGGCTGCCCCACGCCGACCGGCACGCTCTGCCCGTCCTTGCCGCAGGTGCCGACGCCGCTATCGAGCTCCAGATCGGTGCCGACCATCGATACTTTGGTCAACACATCCGGACCATTGCCTATCAGTGTCGCGCCCTTGACGGCACGGGCTATCTTGCCGTTTTCGATCAAATAGGCTTCGCTGGCGGAAAACACAAACTTGCCCGAAGTGATATCCACCTGTCCGCCGCCAAAATTCTTGGCATACAGGCCTTTTTTTACCGACTTTATGATCTCTTCCGGATTATGCTGACCGGGCAACATATAGGTGTTGGTCATGCGCGGCATCGGCAAATGGGCGTAGGATTCCCGGCGGCCATTGCCAGTGGACTTAACGCCCATCAACCGGGCATTGAGCTTATCCTGCATATAGCCTTTCAGGATGCCGTTTTCGATCAAAACGGTTGTTTCCGTGGGCGTGCCTTCATCATCAATACTCAACGAACCGCGCCGCCCCGGCAGAGTGCCGTCATCGACCACCGTGCATAAATCGGAAGCCACCCGCTCACCGACGCGGCCGCTGAATGCCGACGTGCCTTTGCGGTTAAAGTCGCCTTCCAGGCCGTGGCCTATGGCTTCGTGCAACAAAATACCCGGCCAGCCCGGCCCCAGCACCACCGTCATGTTGCCTGCCGGCGCTTCTCCTGCTTCCAGATTAACCAGCGCCTGCCTGACGGCTTCGCGTCCGTATCCCAATACCCGGTCTTGCTCGATAAAATAATTGTAGTCGCTGCGCGCCCCGCCGCCCATGCTGCCCTGCTCGCGCTTGCCGTTTTGTTCCACGATGACCGTTACATTCATGCGCACCAAAGGCCGCACATCGGCAACCAGAGAGCCGTCCTGGCTTGCCACCAGAATATTGTCATGCACGCCGACCAGACTGACAATCACCTCTTCAATCCGGCTGTCCAGCTTGCGCGTTTCACTTTCGACCCTGCGCAATAAGTCAATTTTCTGCTGATCCGCCAGGGATTTTAGCGGATTAAGCGGGGCATAATACTGAGGCCAGCTTGCCGCCTTGCTCAGGCCGACTCGTGCCTCCTGCCCCTGCCTGACGATAGCTTTGACATTGTTGGCCGCCTCCAGCAGCACCGGCAGTTCAATCCGGTCGCTGTAGGCAAAGCCGGTTTTTTCGCCGGATACCGCACGCACTCCGGCGCCCTGCTCGATATTATGGCTGCCCTCCTTAATGATGCCGCCTTCCATGACCCAGGACTCAAAATGGCTGGACTGAAAATAGATGTCCGCCGCATCGACCGGCGAGCTGAGCAACCGGCTCATGATCTTTTCAATATCACCATCCTGTATGCCGGCAGGCGTCAGGATGGATTGTCTTGCAAGGTTTAATATGTCCATCACAACTTTAAATTTGAGTGTAAGAGCTAGCCTTAAAATAAAAGCTGAAAGATTCTTAGGTTTTTCGCCTTGAATCTTTCAGCTTTGTTAGTCTTCCTTTAAATCATAGCGCAGGGTTCTATACACCTGTTGCAGCAAGTCCTCCGCGCCTTCCTCAGTGGCGCGCTGCGCGCCATTCTTGCCCGAGCTGCTTTGTTCGGATGCATTGGCTATGGCTGCGGTTACTTCTGTTTCAGCCCCGTCTTTTTTTACGGTTAACAGGTATACGGCCCCATCCTGCTCATCATGCTGTTTTTCTAAAAGACCGGCCACGTTTTCAAAAAGAGAACTTGGCTTATAGCTGACATAGTAGAAACCTTTATCACGTTCATGGTCGGTTATTTTGATTTGACTTTGTTTTAATGCCAGATCCAGCGTATACCACGCATCATCGATAGGCTGCTTTATTTTAAGTTTCGCCGGTGTCGACTCCGTCAGATAAACATCATCGCCCAAGCCCGATTTATATTTTTTCCTTGGAATCACGCTATCGTCAACCTGAGGCGATTCCCCGGCTTTCCTTTCGACAGCCACGGTGGGCGGACGCTCCAACATTTCAGTATTCCGGTAACGGCTGTCTTCCGTGCTACAGGAAACCAAAGACGTAACCAGCCATAAAACAAGACCACATTTTTTAGCTATACCGTACATGTTAATCACTGTTTACTCACAAAAAACGACGATGATTCAGCGCCGGAAACGCGCCGCGCACTTTTTCCAGACGCTCAAGCTCTATCTCGGCAGAGACAAAGCCGCCGCCGGTCTTATAACAATCCAGCACCACACCCCATGGATCGACAATCATGCTATGCCCGAAAGTTTTCCGGCCATTAACATGGAAACCGCCCTGGTTCGGCGCAATCACATAACACAGGTTTTCCACGGCACGCGCACGGAGCAACAACTCCCAGTGAACGGCGCCTGTTTCTGCGGTGAAAGCGGAAGGAACCGCAACTATTTCCACGCCCATCGTGCTCATTTTGCGGAAAAATTCAGGAAACCGCAGGTCGTAACACACGGCGATACCCAGCTTGCCGAAAGGGGTGTCGATAACCAGCGGCTCATGACCTGCTTCAATTGAATCCGATTCCCGGTAAACTTCGCTGGTTCCCGGAACGTTGACATCAAACAGATGCATCTTATCGTAACGTGCAACCCGCTCGCCTTTGTCGTTAAAGACAAGGCAAGCCGCCCGGACCTTATTGCTGTCGTCGCCTACTATAGGCATAGTGCCGCCGACCACCCAGACAGAATACTTTTTGGCAACTGCGGCCAGAAAATCCTGGATCGGCCCCGAGCCATCGACTTCCCTTACTTTAATCTTGTCCAGCTCATGCTCCCCCATCAAGGCAAAATTTTCCGGCAAAGCCACCAATTTTGACCCCGCCTTGGCTGCTTCTGCAATAAGCTTATCGGCTACTAACAAGTTAGCGCTGACATTCGGACTTGATGCCATCTGTATGGCCGCACATCTGCTCATATTATCTCTCTTTAATTATTGTTCTTCTTGTTGCGGTAGCCATGGAAAGCCGGTTATGCCATCCCAGGTTTTCTGCAACACTCCATCATTCTTATGCATAGGAATAATTTCCGCATTTCCCCACGCTCCTTTCACCATATATTGAGAGCCAAAGAAAAAACCTTCCTGGCTTTTACCAGTCAACGACTGTCCAATCAAAGCCGCCACCTTACCCATAATTGTACCAGCAATAGGTACGGCATCAGCACTTTTAGGGGTCACATCAACAATGTGGTCAACGGTCCGGTTAATGAGATCGGTATCTCCATTGATGGTGATTTTTGCAGGAACGGCATCAACCACTAAATCATGGGTTGATGCTATTCCGTTTAATAAATCAAAATGCCCCTTAATGCTATTAAACGTCAAACCTTCCTTGTACACATCGCTAAAATCAAGCTGCGCCCGTTTTATCCACTGAGCCAACGCCAGCATTCCCAGTATCCTGCCGAATCCGGGCTCTATGCTCAAAATCCGCCCATTGTTAAGATTAACGTCCACCCGGCCTTTCAACGCCGCTAACGCAAACTGATACGGCGCCCCATCCCAGTTCACTGCAAAATCAATAATCGCGCTGGTTTCGGTCAGGTCTTTTGTAATCCCCAACTGCCCAAGCAACTCGCCGGTTCGCGCCAGCTCCAGACGGCCCTCTGTATGCGTTCTAGACCGCTCACCGCTGGCTTTCCACTCGCCGCCCAACAATGCAAGCTTTAGATCGGTTCCCGTCAGCGTCAAACTTTTAAAACCCATTCCGCCAAGTATGCGCTCGGTTTCCAATGTCAGCCTGCCCAGATCAACCGACTGCCACAGCGTTTTCCGGCTGGTCACATTGAATAAAGGCAGCAGCTCCGGCGATAACTCCGGCGTCAGCGTGTCGTCCTGAGAGTTCACATGCTTTAATGCGGAAATATCCAGCACATCCATATCAAATTTGATCCTGTCAGAGCCTTTAAGGTCGTCCGGAATCCTGACTTTTCCCTTTGCGAATGCACTGCCAATATCACCGGCCCAGAAACTGCCTGCACGCTTCAACGCCAGATCAAATACGCCTATCTGTGTTTTTTTCCACAGCGCATGATCACTATGAACCTTTATTTCCCTGACATCGCCAGGGATGGTTTGTATGCCGCTGGCCGGTTGGGAACTGGCGCGGTCATTGGCTGCTGTTTCATTATCCTTATCCTGGGCAAACGAAAAGCCGGCTAAGTCTTGCAGAGCCAGTTGATCTCGATTAATTTCCAGCTTTAATCCAGCTTCCTGCCTCTGGACAGCATCGCCTGCGCCGACAAGAATATGTCCGGAATAAATGTTTTGTTGCTTTATGTTTAACTGCACCGCCGCTTTCAGTTTATCGTCGTAATTTAATACCACCGGCAGTACCAGCTTATCTGCAAGATTAATCGTCATTGTCAACGGTCTTTGCTGATCCCTGGTTTTTGCCAACTCCCCCGGTAAATCCAGAGCCATGCCCTCCAGCATCGATTCTACAACGAGCTCCGGCGAGCCATTGTCATAAGGCAGCCCCAGCTCTAACCGATAATCCGTCGCTCCTTCAACCCTGTTCCACCAGGGTATTTTGAATTGCGCCTTCAAATCGTTCACTCCGGCACGGCCTGTCACGTTGACAATGGTTCGGCTGTCAGCGCTTTTGATATTAACCTGAATAGGGTGCCCTAAAGCCGCCGCATGAATGGTGTCGCTATAAACACCTTGTTCATTAAACTTTAATTCGCCATCAATTTTGTTGACCGCCAGGTCGAGTGATTTCACGTTCAGGTTGGCATCTTTCAGCTGCGCCGTTCCGTTTACTTTGGTTTGCACATTGGCATATAAAGGGATTTTAAGATCCAGCGCAATTTGAGTATTCCCTCCAGGGACAATGGCTTCCAGTAACGAATCCACCGGCGAATTCAGAGGTGTTTGCTGCATAAAGTTTAAAACCTGGCCGATTTCCCCTTCAGCCTCGCCCTGAATCAGTAAATGCTTGCTTTTCTCCATCGATGGAATAGTGACTTCCGCTTGCTTAATGCTTACCTTATCAGTCTGTCCTTGATGTATGTTAACTTTGAGGCCGTCCTGTAAAAATAAGACTTCAGCGCCCATGCCGGTTATATGAGGCCATTGCGGATCGTATGACAGTTCTACCTGCTCTGCATTGAATAGCACCTCAAAAACGCCTTGACCATTGGTAAACGGAAAGTCCCTCAGATTACCGTGAACCAACAAGCCGCCGTTGGCCAGACGTCCACTAACAAAAGCATGGTCCAGCCAATCAACCACCTCATCATCCATAATGCCAACCGGCAAATAATGTGCGGCCTGGCTCGCATCCTCGCCAACAAATGAGCTTTGCAGATCCATGAAAACAGGGGCTTTCGTTTTTGGAATGTTTATGTTCAAGCGGCTTTTACTCTGGAATCCCAGGGAATCCAGCTCAACCATTTGACTGGATACAGTCCATTCATTTTCTGTTTGCTGCCAGGCAACAGCGCCTTTAAGGCTATTGACCGGCAACGCTTCGCGAAACAAATCCGGTGACGTTATTTGAGCGCCTTTGGTCTCCAGGCGAACCACACCCCGCTTATCACTGCCTTTTATTTGGCCGCTCAAGTTCTCTATTCCAGGCGTTGCAGACAACGGAGCAACACTGATCTTGTTAAACTTGCCGTTTACCGCGACAGATTTTGCATCCAGATCGGCAAACAGCGAGAAATGCTCTAACGACCCTTTAAGTCCGGCTTGCGCCAGCAAGTTCAACTGCTCTTTGGGCAGCGGGGCAAAAAACTGCGCTATGCCTGATGCTTCCTGCAAGTCCACAGACTCGACAGACAGCGCTATCTTGTGCAACGCATTATCTTCCATGCGCTGCCCGGAAACGCTGAACACGGCGGGCAGCCATTTTCTAACCGTGCCGTTAAGAGCATCCGTAGTTTCCAGCAGAAACTCTTTTACATCCAGTCGCCACTGCGCATCATGCA
Organism: Methylobacter sp.; assembly: GCA_041660285.1. Classification (GTDB taxonomy): domain Bacteria; phylum Pseudomonadota; class Gammaproteobacteria; order Methylococcales; family Methylomonadaceae; genus Methylobacter_A. The sequence continues at coordinate 28,184 of JBAZWN010000018.1, read as the reverse complement.
AATCCCAATGAAACCGGGTTTTCAACTGCTTAACGGGAAATTCGTCCTTATCCTGCCGGACAAGTTTCATCTGCTGAATTTGCGCCACGCCATCCAGCGATACCAGTTGCGAATGCTGCCAATCACTCCAGGCTTTAAGATCACCCGTACCGGAACTGATGTTCATATCGGACGGCAAACCAGCCGCTGCCAGCTCAGGCAGCTTTATATCTTTCCCTTCGACATAAACAGTACCCTGCGTAGCTGAAGGCTCAAATGCATTGCCTTCAAAATCCATAGACACTCTTAGTGTATCGCCATATTTTTTCGGCAACTTTGTGAGCATATTAATGCGGTGACGTTCTCCATCATTGCTGATCACCAAGTCTACCGCATCGAATAACAGCGGCTGACCATTTGCTCTTTCGTCCTGCCAAATGATTTCACTTTGCAAGACTTCGTATTTCCCACCCTGCAACAACCACTGCGGTTGTCCGTCACTGACTTTTAAACCGACAATAACAATGCTCCCATCCTGTTTGCGCTTTACGCCAAGTTTAGCGCCAACCAGCGTAACCCTGGATGATGACAACAGATCCCTGCTGATCAGCATGTCGAGCAAATTAATGCTCAGGCGGATTTCATTGAGCTGAATTGCCGGTTTCTCATCGGCAATAACGGATGACAAATCCGCCTGGGATGAAATATCGATATCCTTTAGCACCAGCTGAGGGCTGAAACCGCGCATCTTTGTCCCTAACCGGCCTATTTTTACCGGCGTGCCAATGAACCCGCTGATGCTGGCCGCCAAATCAGATTTATAGTCCTCTACCTCAGACAATAAGAGGCGCACGCTGGTCAAGCCGATAGCTGCCGCAATCAACGACCAGAAAATGAGATGCCGCGTTGCACGCGTAATATGATGAATCACTAAAGAAATTTAAAAGTGCAAGATTAAAAAATGGTACTTCGTGCCACCTTAAAGCAGCACGACATCATACTGTTCCTGGTTGTATTCAGCCTCTGCCCTGAATTTGATCTGCACCCCCAGAAAGGCCTCTAATTCGGCCAGCATATCCGCTTCCTCATCGAGCAACATTTCCACAACTTCATTGGATGCCAGAACCAGTAATTTCTGCACATTGTACTGCCTGACCTCACGAATAATCTCCCGAAATATTTCCAGGCACATGGATTCCGCTGTTTTTAAAACGCCCCGCCCACCACAAGCGCTACAAGTTTCGCAAAGTATGTGCTCCAGGCTTTCCCGTGTCCTTTTACGGGTCATCTCCACTAAACCCAGCGCGGACACTTCGGTAATCTTGGTTTTCGCGTGATCTTTTTCCAGATTGCGCTCAAGCGCTTGCAATACCTGCCTTTTATGGTCCTCACTTTGCATATCGATGAAATCGATAATAATGATGCCGCCCAGATTCCTTAAGCGCAGCTGCCTTGAAATGGTCTGCGCCGCCTCCAGATTGGTTTTAAAAATGGTCTCTTCCAGATTGCGTCCGCCGACATAGCCTCCGGTATTCACATCAATAGTGGTCATCGACTCGGTCTGGTCAAACACCAGATGCCCGCCCGATTTCAGGCTGACTTTACGCTCCAGCGCTTTTTGAATTTCATCTTCGACACTGTATATGTCAAAAACCGGGCAATCCCCTGTGTAATGCTCGATAAGAGGCACTATTTCAGGCACAAAAATCTCCGCAAATTCGACCAGCCGATGATAGGTTTCCTTGGAATCCACACGAACCCTTTCAATACCTTCTTTATACAAGTCCCGCAAGGTCCTGATGCTCAGCGGCAAATCCTTATGAATAAACTGCTTGGGCTTGGCAGTAGAAATCTTGGCGGATATGGACTCCCACAGTTTCAGTAAAAAGGTCATGTCTGCGATCAACACGACTTCTTCCACGCATTCCGCCGCTGTCCTCGCGATAAAGCCGCCGCATTTATGCTCCAGCCTGAATGACTCCAGACAGTTTTTTAACCGTACCCGTTCCGCTTCGCACTCAATCCGCTGCGACACGCCGCAATTGTTCGCATAAGGCATATACACCTGGAACCGCGACGGTATCGATATTTCCGTGGTTAGTCGCGCGCCTTTGCTGCCTAAAGGATCTTTGACCACCTGCACAATAATATGCTGGCCTTCATGCAAATAATGCTCGATGTTTTCCGAGCCTTTTTTCTCCAGATCCTTGGCGCATAGATCGGAAAGATGGAGAAATGCCGCCCTGGGCAGGCCTATATCGACAAAAGCCGCCTGCATGCCGGGCAAGACCCGGCATACTTCACCTTTATAGATATTGCCCACCAACCCTCTCTGCCGGCCTCTTTCAATGATCAATTCCTGCAGCACGCCGTTTTCAATAAGCGCAACACGCGTCTCAGGCGGAGTAACGTTGATTAAAATTTCTTCACTCATTGAAAGGTTCTATTCCTTGTTTGGATAACAGTTCCGCAGTCTCAAACAACGGCAAGCCAACCACGCCGGAAAAGCTGCCTTTTATCGACTCTACAAACATACCACCCAGCCCTTGAATGGCATAGCTGCCGGCTTTATCGGCCGGTTCGCCGCTTTGCCAATAGGCCGCTATTTCGCGTTCGGTCAACTGCCTGAACGACACCTCAGTAATGCTTACTGCTTGGCCATGCTCACGCCCTCTGAGCGAAACAGCACTGTAAACCTGATGGGTTTTACCGGACAACTGTCTCAGCATGGCCAGTGCTTCATCCCGGTCTTTAGGCTTTCCCATAATCAAATCACCCAAAACAACGGCGGTGTCTGCGGCTAAAACCGGCAATCCTGCGCCCATCTGCGCAACACAGGCCGCCGACTTCTCTGCGGCTAACCGCTGCACATAGTCCAGCGGCGCTTCACTTGGTCTGGGCGTCTCATCAAGATCAACCGGATTGACAGTATAAATGACTTTAATTTGATCCAGCAGCTCCTTTCGACGGGGAGAGGCTGAAGCAAGAATAATCTGTATTGTCATTAGCGATGATAGGGATGGTTGTGAAGAATGCTCCATGCACGATAAAGCTGTTCGGCCACTATAATGCGCACCAGCGGATGAGGAAATGTCAGTTTTGACAAACTCCAGGATTCACGCGCCATTTGTTTGGCGGATTCCGCCAAACCTTCCGGCCCGCCGATCAATAAAGAAACATGCTGCCCGCTTTCCAGCCAACGCTGCATTGCCTGCGCCAGCTCAGGAGTTGTCCAGGGTTTTCCGGGAATATCCAGCGTTACAATATGCGTGCCTTGCGGAATCGCCGCAATCATCCTGTCGCCTTCCTCTTTTACAATCCTGTCAACATCACTGTTTTTACTTCTTTTACCCGGCGCAATTTCCTTAAGCACCAGCTCGCATTCACGCGGCAGGCGCTTGGCATATTCATCGTAGCCTTGCTGCACCCAGCCCGGCATACGGTTTCCTACTGAGATCAGATTTATTTGCATGCGGTGCAGGATACAGAGAACGTGCCTCTGATGCAATGCAGCCTAATGCGCAAAATCATCTATCAGAATCCGTCCCATTTTGTTATTTCATATCCGGCATGTTATTTCCGCGTCCATGCTCGCCAATGACCGGCAAAAAAATGACACTACCTTCCACCTATAATTCTTTAAATATCAACACTTTTCCATACATTATAAACTTTATAAGTTATGGCTTACTTTTTGCATAACTTTAAATAAAACACAGACGGGGATCTGCAATGCAACTTAAACCAAGCCTTTCCATACTATTTTTACTGACGCTCTGTTCCTGTTCATGGAACAAGCCGCCTGCCGCACAACAAGGACAGCACGCCGGAATAATGCCTACTAGAGATGAGACCGTTGGATTCTTTAGCAACATGCACAGGGCAATCAGGGATACCGAAAGAGGCGTTTATGGCCTCCTGTATGGCATTCGTGACGGTACTGACAGCTTTATTTACGATGTTCAGAAAGACTACTATAACGACTATCAAAAATAACGAAGTCACCTTAACTTTATGCTTATTACCACCCAATAGACTAGAAGTTTTAACCGGTCTTTGCTATGAGTAAGCCTTGCCATGCTTGCAGCTTTAGACTATATATTAACATTTACCTTTAGCGATATTCATCATGGAAATTAAATCAAGATTTTTCGGCGACCAAACCATCGACCCTAGCACCATCATCAGCTTTCCTAACGGAATTCCAGGCTTTGAAGATCAGACCCGTTTCAAGCTATTTCATCAGGAAGGCAATCCTGTCATTTTCTGGCTGCAATCGCTGGACGACGACTCCCTGGTCTTTTCAGTGGCTCAACCCTCTATTTTCAATATTAACTACAGCTTTACGTTAACCGATGCAGAAGAAGCTACTCTGGGCATTAAAAACCCTGCCGACATTCTTATTCTGATAATTCTGCACAAGGATGAAGACAATCAAGGCAACCAGAAGCCCACAATCAAAGGTTCCATTAACTTTCCTTTAATCATCAATAGCGTAAATCGAATAGGCTTGCAAAAAGTACTCGCTCGCGTAGAACAAAGCATAACGCTGACCGAGACCAGCAATGAAATTGATGTTTCCGAGGGTGTGTAAAAATTAGAATCTCCCTGCTCAATTATGTCGCTTGATAAAAAATCGTGCGCATATGAATGGGGATGTTGAAACGGCGGCATTGACTCTGTCGTATTAATACAAAGAGTCAATGCTTGTTATGAATAAGCAGGAAGTCAAAAGAACAGGCGATTAAGCTGCTTGAACGGGGATGGAATTGGCTGAACGCTGAATCTCGTTCTTTTCATTAAAGTAGATCAGCGTGGGCTTGTAATTTTCAAGCTCTTTCTGATCCAAAATGGCATATGCGCAAACAATAATCAGATCACCGGGGCACGCCAAACGAGCGGCCGCGCCGTTAACAGAAAACACCCCTGATCCTTCTTCGGCACGGATTGCATAAGTCGTAAACCGTGCGCCGTTATTAATATTATAAATCTGTATCTGTTCGTATTCCCTGATACCTGATAAATCAAGAATATTGCCGTCAATCGCGCAAGAACCTTCATAACCCAGCTCTGAACGGGTCACCGTAGCTCTATGCAGTTTCGCTTTAAGCATTGTAGTTTGCATAATAAAACAATATGAACACTTTTTAGAACCGCGCATTATCCATTAATTACGATGATGCATCAACTTTTAGCATTTTCCCAACCGCCAAAGTCCGGCTTATCTGGAAAAACAAATATTATCAATCAACCGGGTTTTACCTAAGCGCGCCGCCGCCAACAAAACCAGACCCCTGTCATCAGCATCCGCTTTTTTCAAATCACTGCTGCGGCATATGAAAAAATAATCCAGCTGAAAACCGGCTTCCTGCAAAAACAGCACCGAATGGCGCTCTATTTCATGATAATCCTGGCCTCCCACTAAAACAGCATCTCGCGCCGCACATAACGACTGATACAGTTTGGCGGCTACAGTCTTTTCCTCTGCGTTCAGATAGCCGTTCCTGGAACTCATTGCCAAGCCGCTGGCTTCCCGGACTGTTTCCACACCGATTATTTCAACAGGGATATTGAGGTCCCTGACCATAGCCCGTATCACCGCCAACTGCTGGAAATCCTTTAACCCGAATAAGGCGACATCCGGCTGCACCATATTGAACAACTTGCAGACGACTGTTGCAACGCCGTCAAAATGTCCCGGCCTGGACGCGCCGCAATATAATTCTGACAACCCGGTTACCGACACCACTGTTTTGGCATCCGGCGCATAAACCTCTGAAACAGGCGGCTGGAACAACAGATGCGCACCGGCGGCACTGAGTTTTTGCTGATCTTCACGCTCGGTGCGCGGATAAGTCTCAAAATCTTCGCCTACACCAAACTGGGTCGGATTGACAAAAATACTGACTACCACCCGGTCCGCTTTTTTTCCGGCTTCACTTACCAGCTTTAGATGCCCTGCGTGCAGATTGCCCATAGTCGGCACAAAAGCAACGCTTTCACCCGCTGAACGCCAGGCCCTAACCGCATCGCGCAGCCCGGATACCGTGTTAACTGTGCGCATAAATTAAAAACTATGTTCGAATGTTGGAAACTGCGACTGCTTGACAGCCTGATGATAGGCTACGACAGCCTCTTCGATATTTGCGGCATCGTGCATGAAATTTTTGGAAAAGCGCGGACGCTTAACCGTGCCGATATCAAGCATGTCGTAAAGCACCAGCACCTGCCCATCGCAATCCACGCCGGCACCGATACCGATAACGGGAATCGTTAGCCGGACGCTGATTTCCTTGGCCAACTCAGCAGGCACGCACTCCAATACCAGCAGCCCTGCGCCGGCCTGTTGCAGCGCTTGCGCATCGGCAATCATTTTTTCCGCATCAGCGCGTTCCTTGCCCTGAACTTTATAACCGCCTAACTGATTGATTGATTGCGGCAACAAGCCCAAATGCCCGCAAACAGGAACGCCTTGGTCAACAAGAAAACTGACAACTTCAATTCTTGCACCTTCCAGCTTAACCATTTGTGCGCCGCCAGCCTGCATTAATCTGGCGGCATTTTTGGCGGCAATGACGGGCGTGGCATAGCTCATAAACGGCAAATCGGCGATAACAAACGCCCGCTGCCGGGCCTTGCTGACGCACCGGGTATGGTAAACCATATCGTTCATGGTAACCGGGAGGGTTGTATCATGCCCCTGAATAACCATCCCCAGAGAATCGCCCACAAGCATCACATCGATGCCCGCCTTATCGATTAATGCGCTAAAACCGGCATCATAGGCGGTCAAGCAGGTGATTTTCTCGCCGCGCTGTTTCATGACGGCCAGATCGGTAACTGATAGCGATTTTACTGTAGATGAGGAAGGATATTGATTCATTTTATGCACATGGATGTGGTGTACGCTGATTTTACAGGAGCGAGAACCAGTCAGTCTAAGCGTTTTAGCCCATTCAGCGGGCACTTTGCAACCAGATCGGCAATATTGCCCTTTCCGGGCACGACCAGTTGCGGCGCAATTTCATACAAGGGATGCAAGACAAAAGACCTCTCAGCAATGCCTACATGAGGCACTGTCAAATCAGGCGTCTCAATTTTCCGGTCGCCATAGATCAACAAATCCAGATCCAGCGTTCTTGCCCCCCAGCGCTCGCCTTTTCTTACCCGGCCCTGATCATTTTCTATGCCTTGCAGCCTGTGCAGCAAGTCCATCGGAGGCAAGCTTGTTGCCACGCACATAACCGCATTGACATAATCCGGCTGGTCTTGCGGCCCCATAGGCAAACTGCGATATAAACTGGAAAACGCCAGCTCTTCCACGCCGACCGTTGCGGCTATTGCAGTGCGGGCTGATTTAATTTGTTCCACAGGGCTTGCAAGATTGCTGCCCAAACCTATATAAGCAGTTACCAGATCAGTTTCTGTCGTTTTCATATTATTCACATAGACGTGATAAGCCGGCTGCAGGGGGCGAGAACCAGGCGAAACAGGTTGAATCTATCCCTTAAGACTCTTTTTCTGCAACGCTATCTTTAACATTTTTACGATGTCGCCTTTTTCGCCCCGGCTTTTTATTTTCCTGGTTACGCGGAGGCTGAGTCATTTTTCTTTGCTCTGTTTCACTGGCAGCCTGGTACTTGGTCCACCATTCGGCCAGCTCAGGATCAGCGCCTCCCGTTTCAGCGCGTAACAACAGGAAATCATAGCCCGCCCTAAAACGCGGGTGCGTTATCAGGCGGCTGGGCTTGGAGCCGAAGCGCGCATTAAATTTTGGCTGCAAACTCCAAACTTCCTTCATTGACATGCTGATATGGCGGGGAAGAGAGGTACTTCCAATCTGCCTGGAAATAACTTCATTAGCGGCATCCTGGTAGGCAATAAACTCAACCGCACCTTGCGCCATTTTTTGTTTGGCTCGCACCTGAACAGGCTCCCACAAAAAAGCCGCCAACAGGAAATAGGCTGTAACTGTTTTACCTTCGGCAATCCTGTTATCCGAATTTTCCAGCGCTTTAACCAGAAGCAATTTGGGGAAGCCGTTGTCTTCAACCGCCAAACTCTTCTCTGTGGAGGGAAACAGCATTTGAAAAAGCCTATAATGCCTGAGCATTTCGAATGTTTGCAGCGCATAGCCGGATAAAAACAGCTTCAATGCTTCATCATAAAGGCGTGCCGGAGGGATGCTGGCCAACAACTCGGCATCGTTATGTATTGCTTTCTCGCAGTCAGGATGGATATTAAAACCCAGCTTGACGGCGAAACGCACGGCCCTCAACATGCGCACCGGATCTTCGCGAAAACGCATATCAGGGTCCCCGATAAGCCTGAGCGTTCCAGCTTTATGGTCAGCCATACCGCCGACATAATCCACTACCGAAAAATCCTTGATGTTGTAATAAAGCGCATTGACCGTAAAATCCCTGCGCCAAACATCTTCCTCGATAGTGCCGTACACATTATCCCGCAGCAGGCGTCCTTCCTTATTAAGAACCTGCTTGTCGTTTTGCTCTTCTCCAGCGCCCCGAAAGGTCGCGACCTCAATAATTTCCCTGCCAAAAAACACGTGCGCCAGGCGAAACCGGCGACCAATCAGACGGCAATTGCGAAATACCTTTCTGACCTGCTCAGGATCGGCATTGGTTACAACATCAAAATCCTTTGGTTCCCGGCCCAGCAACAAATCACGCACACAGCCGCCAACAAGATAGGCATCGAAACCCTCTTTTTGCAGGCGATACAAAACCTTCAGCGCATTTTCACTGATCTGGGATCGTGAAATATTATGTTCTGCACGCGGATAAATTCTGACTTGCGCTACGCTTGGCCCAGCTTTGCTTTTAGCCGGCTTAATGATTTTTTTAAAGAAGTTTAAAATGGTCTTTACACTCTGTTTATTGTTTTAATATACCAATCATATCATTTCAATGAATTGTAGCCCAATTGGCAAGTTTCTTTTCTTTTACATTCCCCTTTTGATTATAGTAGAATCCATACTCTGATTTTTACAATTGATATCGATTACATTGCACTTAACCGGATAAAAGATCAGGCAACCATTTTTTAAACACTCGCATTAAACATTAGCGCACTTGACGGGATTGTTATGTTCAAAAAGATTCTTGATGGCTTAATTGACCAACCTTTCTTAACCAGCCTTTTTGTAACAGACTTCTTTATTCTTCTGTTCCATAGACCGCCATTCTTATTTTCCCTTTTAATGATGGGGGCGCTGGTGGCGATGTGCATGTATTTTGGTCAAAAACTATCATTATTTAAACTTTAATTGGTTCGACCAACAAAGAATAAACCGCTAAAACCAGGCAATGACGCCATGTCTGAACCTGGTTTTTTACGCCGCTTGGCGGCGATTCTTTACGACCTGCTTCTGCTGATCGCTGTTTTATTTGTCGCAACGGCCCTGCTACTCCCTTTAAACAAGGGTGAAGCCTTCACTGCCCAACAATTCTTTTATCCCCTGTACCTGCTTATTATCAGTTTCTTGTTTTACGCCTGGTTCTGGACTCATGGCGGCCAGACATTGGGCTTGCGCGCATGGAAAATAAAAGTTCTAACCTTCGACCTGAAGCCGGTCAGCTGGAAACAGGCTTTGCTCCGTTTTACTGCCGCCATACTATCCTGGGGGCTTTTCGGACTGGGCTTTTTTTGGATTATTGTCGACAAGAATCATCGCAGCTGGCACGATAACCTGTCCAAAACAGCGCTGTTTTTTGACCGTCAAGACACGCCCCATTGATTATTGCAGCGTCAACGCCCCTCTCTACAGCGCTTGCACTATACTTAAGACCCGCCAAACAATGAATTTATTAGCGATGTACTTATGAATTGGTTTACCAAACTATTTCCTCACAGCCGCAGCACCCGCTCTGGAAAAAAAACTGGCGGCAGCGCCGCTGTAGCTGGTAAAGGAGGAGTGGCTGATGGCCGCATGGATGATTCGTCTGCCTGTTCGGAACCCGTTTCCACAGACCACCAAAAACAACCCCTGGCGACATTAAAAAAACTAGCCCCCCTTCGTGATCTTGATGATGCCTATGTTGAACAACTGGACCACACCACACTCACCTATGCGCCAAAATCCGTAATTTTCAGCCTGGGCCAGAAAACCGATTCCGTCTTTTACCTGCTCAAGGGAAGTATCGAGCTTCAACCGGATAGCGACAACAGCTACACCATATCGACAGGGTCAGCTCGCGCCAACCTACCGCTCAATAGCGGCAAAACGTGCGGCGCAACCGCTACAACTCTAACCAATACAACCATTCTTGCCATATCAGGGGAATTCATCCATCACTGGACAGGTAAAAGCGCTGAACAGGCTTCCTGCATTGAGCTTATTGATATTGAACTGCCCGAGCAAATTGCCGACAATCGTTTCTTCTCCAGCTTTGCTCAGGCTTACCGGGAAAACAAACTAAGCCTGCCCTCTTTGCCTCATGTCGCCTTAAAACTCAAAGAAGCGATGCAAAAAGATGATGTCGGCGTCAACGAAGCTGTCAATATCATCCAGGTAGACGCCCCCATCGTCACCAAGCTGATTCAGCTTGCCAACAGCGCACTTTATTCACCCATATCGCCAATCACTAATTGCCATGACGCCGTTGTCAGAATAGGCTTGGATGAAACCCGAAAACTGGTCATGAGCATCAGCCTGAAACAATTGTTCCAGTGCAAAGACCCGCAACTGATGACTACGATGCAGGCTTTATGGAAGAACAGTCTCTATGTATCCTCCTTAAGTTTTGTACTTGCTCAGGAAAGCGGTACCGTCAACCCGGAAGATGCCTTATTGGCCGGCTTAATCAGCGACATAGGCACGATACCCATCTTGCATTTTGCCGAACAATATCCGGATGAATACCCGAATTTAAAAATGTTGCAGTCCGCCATCCCATTTCTGAATCCTCCAGTCGGCTCTTTAGTGCTGCATACTCTGGGTTTTGCTCCGGAATTAACCGACATTCCCAAACACGCCGAAGACTGGTTTTACGAAAGCGATGGTGACCGTTTGACCCTGATCGACATAGTCATATTAGCCAAGCTGCACAGTTATTTTGGCTCTTATAAAGCCAAGGGCTTGCCGTACATAAACTCCATACCTGCCTATGCAAAACTTAAGGATGGCAAACTAAACCCGGACTTCTCATTGCATCTGTTACATAAAGCACAGCAACGCATTGATGCCGCCATGAACTTTCTTTCCTGATACCACTATGAACAATCCTTTATTAGCAAACTCCACACTGCCGATGTTTTCCAAAATACAACCGGAACACATCGTACCGGCCATCGACCAACTATTAGCCGAAGCCCGCTCAGCCGTCGAGCAGCACCTTCAGGCTACACAGACTTACACGTGGAAAAATCTGATCGAACCGCTGGAAAACGTCGAAGACCGGCTGAATAAAGCCTGGTCTCCGGTCAGCCACATGAATTCCGTGGTCAACAGCGATGCGCTGCGCGACGCCTACAACGCCTGCCTGCCCAAACTCAGCGCCTACTCGACCGAAATGGGGCAAAACGAAGCCTTGTTCAAAGCCTATCGCTTTATCGCCGAAAGCGCCGAATTTGCGACACTGGATATAGCCCAGCAAAAAATCATCCGCAATGCCTTGAGAGATTTCAGGTTATCCGGCATCGACCTGGATGACGAGAAAAAACAGCGCTACAAGGAAATCAGCCAGGAATTATCCAGCCTTGCCAGCAACTATGAAGAAAACCTGCTCGATGCGACCAACGCCTGGAGCAAGCTCATCAGGGATGCAGACGACCTGGCCGGACTGCCTGAATCCGCGCTGGCCCAGGCCAAACAGACGGCCGCAAGCCATGATGCAGAAGGCTGGATGATCACGCTGCAATTCCCGTCTTATCTTGCCGTGATGACTTACGCCGATAACCGCGAATTGCGCCGCGAGCATTATGAAGCCTTCTCAACCCGCGCTTCAGACCAGGGCCCGCACGCCGGACGCTGGGACAACAGCGAAAACATGGAAAAAACCCTGGCACTCCGCCATGAAAAAGCCAAACTGCTGGGCTTCAACAACTATGCCGAACTGTCGCTGGCCACCAAAATGGCGGAAAAACCGGATGATGTCACCCACTTTTTGGAAGATTTGGCCGACCGGTCCTGGCGGCATGCCCGCAAGGACTTGGCCGAATTGCGCGATTTTGCAAAACAGCACTACGGTGTTAATGACCTGCAATCCTGGGATTTAGGCTATTACTCGGAAAAAATGCGCCAGCATTTTTACCAGTTGTCGCAGGAGGAAGTTAAAGCCTACTTCCCGATCACCCGCATTTTGCCCGGCCTGTTCGCCATCGTGGAAAAACTGTACGGACTGCAAATATCCGAGCTTACCGGCTTTGACAGCTGGCACCCCGATGTGCGCTTTTTCGAGATTCACGACAAACACGGCCAGCTGCGCGGCCAGTTTTACATCGACCTTTATGCCCGCGCCAAAAAGCGCGGCGGCGCCTGGATGGATGATTGCGTGAGCCGCAAGCGGTTCGACGATAGCATCCAAACCCCTGTCGCCTACCTGACCTGCAACTTCACGCCCCCGGCAGGCGATACACCTGCTTTGCTGACACATGACGACGTTACCACGCTGTTCCATGAGTTCGGCCACGGCCTGCACCACATGCTCACCCAGGTTGACCATCTGGGCGTATCCGGCATTAACGGCGTCGAATGGGATGCTGTCGAACTGCCCAGCCAGTTCATGGAAAACTGGTGCTGGGAGCGCGAAGCGCTGGCGCTGATTTCAGGCCACTACCAAACCAGCGAACCATTGCCCGACGCCTTGTTTGATAAGATGCTGGCGGCGAAAAATTTTCAGGCCGGCATGATCATGGTGCGGCAACTGGAATTCAGCCTGTTCGATTTCAGGATCCACCGCGACTACGATCCCGGACAAGGCGGACGCATCTATGAAACGCTGGAACAGGTCAGGGAGCAGGTCGCCGTTGTCCGGCCGCCAAAATTCAACCGTTTCGCCCACAGCTTCTCGCACATTTTTGCGGGCGGTTACGCCGCAGGCTATTACAGCTACAAATGGGCGGAAGTCCTGTCCAGCGACGCTTTCTCGCTGTTTGAGGAAAAAGGCATTTTTGACCAGGAAACCGGCCACGCCTTTCTAGCCAACATCCTTGAACGAGGCGGCAGCCAGGACGCGATGGAATTGTTCATCCAATTCCGCGGCCGCAAACCCACCATCGACGCCTTGCTCAGACATACTGGAATAGCCGCATGAAATACAACGACCTGCGCGATTTTATCAAACAGCTGGAAAAACAGGGCGAGCTAAAGCGCATCACTGTTGAAGTCGATCCCTATCTGGAAATGACCGAAATTTGCGACCGCACCCTGAAACAGGGCGGCCCCGCGCTGCTGTTTGAAAATCCCAAGGGCGCGAACATTCCGGTGCTGGCCAACCTTTTCGGCACGCCGCACCGCGTCGCGATGGGCATGGGCGCTGAGTCCGTTGATGAGCTGCGCGGCATTGGCGAATTGCTGGCTTACCTGAAGGAACCCGAGCCGCCCAAAGGCATGAAGGATGCCTGGGAGAAAATCCCGGTATTCAAGCAGGTGCTCAACATGGCGCCCAAGGTGGTCAGCTCCCCGCCTTGCCAGGAACTGATCCGGCAAGGCGATGAAATCGACCTGGGCGATTACCCTATCCAGACCTGCTGGCCGGAAGATGCAGCGCCCTTGATTACCTGGCCGCTGGTGATTACCAAAGGCCCCAACAAGGAACGGCAGAACCTTGGCATCTACCGCATGCAGGTCATCGGCAAAAACAAGGTCATCATGCGCTGGCTGGCGCATCGGGGCGGCGCGCTGGATTTCAAGGAATTCCAGGCCGCCCATCCCGGCCAGCCCTTCCCTGTTTCGGTGGCCTTGGGCGCAGACCCCGCGACCATACTCGCCGCCGTCACACCGATTCCTGACTCCCTGTCCGAATACGCGTTTGCCGGTTTATTGCGCGGCAGCAAAACCGAAGTCGCCAAATCGCTGCTTAGCGACTTGCAGGTCCCAGCCAGCGCCGAGATCGTGCTGGAAGGCTTCATATATCCCGGCGAATTCGCCGCCGAAGGCCCTTACGGCGACCACACCGGCTATTACAACGAAGTCGCCGATTTTCCGGTGTTCACCATCGAACGGATCACCCAGCGCCAGGCGCCGATCTATCACAGCACCTATACCGGCAGGCCGCCCGATGAACCGGCCATCCTGGGCGTTGCGTTAAACGAGGTGTTCGTGCCGATCTTGCAAAAGCAATTCCCGGAAATCGTCGATTTCTACCTTCCGCCGGAAGGCTGCTCCTACCGCATGGCGGTGATCAGCATGAAAAAGCAATATGCCGGTCATGCCAAACGCGTGATGCTGGGCACCTGGTCGTTCCTGCGCCAGTTCATGTACACCAAGTTTGTGATCGTCGTCGATGACGACGTCGATGTCCGCAACTGGCAGGATGTGATCTGGGCGATGACCACCCGCATGGACCCCGCGAGAGACCTAACCATACTGGAAAACACCCCGATCGATTATCTTGACTTCGCCTCGCCGGTTTCAGGCTTGGGCTCCAAGGTAGGCTTTGACGCAACCAATAAATGGCCGGGGGAAACCAACCGGGAATGGGGCAGGACTATCGTGATGTCGCCGGAGGTAGTCAAGAAAGTGGATGAGATGTGGGATAGTTTGTTTTAAATCTAACGGTCGTCTTCCACACCGGGGGCTACTGGAGCCGATAGCTCCAAGAGGCTGATCACGTTTAACCTGATCGCCAATCGCGTTAGCTCTATGTCTCCGGCAACGCCGAGTTTGCGCTTGATCAGGTAATGGCAATTGCAGACGGTTTTCGGGCTGATGTTCAGCGTTTGCGCGATATCCTCCGCTGTCCGCGCTTCGACCAGCAACCGCAGAATCTCGAATTCCCGCACCGTCAGTGTTTCCAACGCCATACGCTCGCTGCCAAGCTTTTCCAGCGCCAGCGCCTGGGCGATGTCGGCGCTCAGGAAGTGATGACCCGCATAAACCTCATGGATAGCGCGCAGCAAAACTTCCGGCGTACTGCTTTTGGTCACGTACCCCAGGGCGCCGGCGCGGCTTGCCTGCACGGCAAAACTCGGATTTTGATGCATGCTGAATGCCAGAATCTTCGCATCCGCATCGCGTTGCTTGATGCGGGAAATAAGTTCCAGACCGCTCATTCCGGGCAAAGAAAGGTCCGTAACCACCACGTTGGAGCTGCATTCCTTAAACCGCTGGTAGGCCTGAATACCGTCTGCCGCTTCCGCGACCACCTGCAAGCCCGACTGCTTTGCCAGCAGCGCGCGATAACCTTCGCGGACGATGGCGTGATCGTCAACCAGCAAAATTCTGATCGTTGCCATAGGGGTCATGCATCCGCCTCGATTGGCAGCCATACTTTAACAATCAGGCCGTGAGGTTCGGCGATTGCCAATGCCAGCCGCCCATGCCGCGCAGTGACCCGTTCGCGGATACCTAGCAGGCCTATGCCGGAACTGTCGGCAAATGGCAGTTCGGTGGCGATGCCGTCGTCTTTGACGGTCAAGGCAACTGTATCGGCGGTTACCGTGAGTGCCAGGCTTGCGCTGGTCGCCTCCGAATGTTTGGCAATATTGGTCAGGCATTCCTGAGTAATCCGAAACAGCGTGACCGCCAGCGTCTCCGGCAGCGATGCGCAATCGCCGGTTATGTCCAGTTGATAACGGGTTTTACCGCCGCTACGCGAATTCCATCCCGCCACCAGACTGTTCAGGCTGGCGGCAAGGCCCAGCTCATCGAGTTCTGCGGGCCGCAAACGCCCAAGCAGCCCCCGCACACTGTCCATCATATGCTGGCTAATCCGGCTGATATGATCGGCTTCATCAACCAATGCCGGGCACTGGCGTTCCGCCGTTTGCGCAATGGATGCGGCAACGGCGCCGATGGCGGCCAGACATTGGCCGAATTCATCGTGCAGCTCCCTAGCCAGATAACGGCGTTCTTCCTCCTGAAGATTGATCAGTTTCACGGCCAGCTTTTGGCGCTCGGCAAGCAATTGCTGCTGACTTGCCGCCAGTTGGTTGATTGCCGCGGCGGTACGTCGCCATTCGATCAGCTCGAATGACGGCAGGCGGCAGTTCAAATCGCCTTTTTCCATACGCTCCAGCCCGGCGACGATGATTTGGGCTGGCCGCAAAGCGCGGCTGATGCTCAGGTAAACCAGCAGGCAAACAGCCAGAACGGTTATGGCGGACAGTCCCAGCAAACTGCGGATATTTTCCCAAGCCTGGGCTATTTCCATCTCGGCGTTGGGCGTAACCGTCAGCGAACCATAAATCCGGCCATTGAATGCAATCGGCCGTGTTACCTCAAACCCCGGATTTAAAAGCCGGCGATAAAACGCCTCGAAGCCATTAGGCCAGCTCCGATTGGACTGTTTTGCGCCGTTGCAAAGATTGTGTGCAGCAACACTGTCTGCCGATACAAAGCGGACACAAACTCCAGGCGCGCTGCCTGTCTGTTTCCATAGGTCAAAATCAGGGAACCGATTAGCTTGGCCGAATCCGGCATTGATGCTCAAAAGCTGAAACTCCAGCTGCTTGCCCAGCGACTCGGCGGTACTTTGAGTCGCCTGTCTGGCTTGCCTGTCACTGTGATACAGCACATAGGCTGCAGTAGTTAACAGACACATCAGGGCGACGACCGTGATGCGGAATAGCAAATGGAGTTGTAGATTCATGGCAAGCCTGCGGCCAGACGGCGGTGACTGCATTATAAGAGGCGTTATACACGCTGGAAAGCCGCTAGCTTAAATGCGGGCAAATTGCCCGTACTCTGCGGGCAAAAATCGGCTTACGGCATCGCATTAATCCCATAAGCTATTTTCGACGCTCTTATTGCCTGGGCAATTAAATTTAAAAATCCACAGAACAAGGAAAAACCGATGACAAACCGTATTTTTGACGACTCCAACATCAACTGGCAAACCTTAGGTGATTTCGAGCATTTGCATTATGCAATTCTTGATATCGATGAAAGCAGCAAAATCATTGACGTGATTTTTAAGTTCGCCGCAAACCAGCAGATTCTCCTGCACAGGCACAAGGCCCTGAACAAGACCTTTGTTATCCAAGGCGAACACCGTCTTTATAAAGCAGACGGCGAACTTAAGGAAGTCAGGGCTGTCGGCAGTTACACCTCCAGTCTGCCCAGCGATGAGCCGCATCGGGAAGGCGGCGGCGATGTGGATGTTATCGTCTTTTTCAGCATTCGCGGCAGCGATGGCGTCCTCTATGAGATTCTCGACGATGACTTGAACATCATTGGCACACTGAGCATGCAGGACTTTGTCAATTTATACAAAGGGCAGGCACAGCAGCAGTACTCTTGAGGAGAAATTCCATGAACATTCTAAAAGCAACTGTAATAGCACTGGCCATGATTCTGCCGTTAAGCAACGCCGGTGCTGCACAACGCATAGCCGTCTTAAATTTTGAACTGAACGACATTACTTCCCTGCCCAACACGCCACAGGAACAACTGCGCACCGCATCCATGCAGCCCTTGCTGGAACAGGCGATAAGCCAGTCCGGCGACTACGAGATCATTCACATCAACGCCGCAGCTCAAGCAGCCGCCAATTCGAGCTTCGGCTATCTGTTCCGCTTTAATGATCTTGCCGCCAAGCTGGGCGAGCAGTTTGGCGCCGATTGGATTGTGGTCAGCCAGCACAGCAAACCCAGCTTTTTGTTTTCATATCTGATGACGCATTTGATTAATGTAAAAAACCAAACGCTGGCCGCAAGCTATGACATTGAACTTAAAGGCAACCACGAAAAAGTAACACAGCGCGGCGTTAAATCGCTTGCCAATCAAATTCATGCGTCGATTAACAAATGACCTGTGGCTCGTTTTCTGCTCGGGCACGACTTGCTACTAATTGAGTATCAAACAAAGACTGTGCTAGACTCCAAGCATAAAACACAAGACCTTATCGCTTTGATTGAGCGGGATAGTTGGCAACAGGTTCTGTAGACAAGAAACTATTGAATTTCACATCTGGGGACTTAAAAAAAGGCCAGTGTATCCGGGCCGCATTCTTCAAGCTCGTTCGTTGAGGTTCATGCCTAACATCGTACTCAGCAGTGAGCCGGAAACGCTCGTTTTCGCTTACGCTCAAACAGGCTTATTCCGGCCTACAGGACTACCTAATATTAGTTAGCCACCTAAATTAAGAGGATGCCATGACACGTTTTTTTCTTCAGCTTTACTTAGCTTGTTTTTCTTTTCCCAATATTCCATTGCAGAAGAGAAGAAAGACGCGCCGACTAAAACCATACCTGTTGAAACAATGCATCAAATCGACAGCATTGATAAGATTTTAGAAGAAACTAAAGAATTAGAACTCCTTGCTGATAGTATATCGAGACAGAAATACTCCGATTGCATTAAAGCATTCGGAAACCAAAAATTTTGCCAATGTTTAAGAGACAAATCTCCCATAGGGATTGATTTCACCGGCTATGTAAAAGTAGTAACAACCACCAAAGAGGAGCTTGGATATTCAAAAGCGGACAAGGAAACCAAACAGCTAATCGACAACACGCTCAATGCTCGCGAAGCTTGTGTTATTGGAGGTGACAATATGACTAACCCATCTATCAAGTGAGACGCGCTAAAGCGCGCGTCTTATGTCACGCGTTTACGGCATTGACATGAATAGAATCGGCGACAATCTTATCTGCACCGGCTCAAACGAGGAAATCGTGAAAGCATTCTCCGCTTTCAACGTAGAATTCATTTTGGTAGGAGGTCTTGCTGTCTCTTGGTACTGCTCATCGAGAAAAGCCAACGATATGGACGTCCTTGTAAATCCTACGAAAGAAAACTCTGAAAAGATAACAAATGCGCTTGGAAGTCTTGGCTTAAATGGTTTCGCGAGTAACTCCTTCGCCAAACCCGGTGTTCAAGCACCGATAAAGAAAATTTACTACTGCGACATCATTACTCCAGCACGTAGCGGACTTACCTTTGAAGATCTTATGAGGGGCTCGGTTATGGGAAAGTTGTTTAATATCCCAGTTCACATTCCGTCCGTAGAAAATCTGATTAAGATGAAAGAGAGCGTTGCTGCTTCAACAGAAAAGGAACTAAATAAACATCAACAAGACATAGTGCTTTTGAGAAAGCATGCCGAATAACACGTCGTTCCAGGTGGACGAGGCGTAGGTTGGGCTACATTTTTCGTAATCCCACCTACCAAGCGGTTTGTTATTCAGATATTGAATCTATCCCGCTGACAATCGCGCTGGACGCCAGTTCCAGGGCTGATTTATATAGCTGACAGGCTTTGTTGGCATCGCCTTGCGACATCGATAAATCACCCAGCAATTGATAAGCCTGAACGGTGGGCTCAATTGAGATACTTTTGGCTAAATAGCTTTCTGCCTTTTGGGAGTCGGAACATTGAAGGCTCAGCTTGCCCAGAACGCTTAGCAGCAAGGCGTCCCTGCGATACAGGGAAAGCCACTGCTCGGCCATTTCAAGCTGCCTGTCGACATCAACCGTCTGGACGCTGCCAAACAATACCAGCAAGGTCTGATCCCAGTGTATCGACAAGGCTCTGGTCAATTCGTCCTCTATTCTTGCGCCTGCGCCGACATCAATCATGGCGGCAAAATAGATAGCCGAAACGCCCGGCACGCTTTTGATGTAATCGGGAACTTCCGACCACAGCGCTTCAATTTCTGCGGCATCGCCTCTTGCAGAGGCCTCTTTTAACAATTCACTGAATGCTTCCGTCTCCAGCAGCTTGATCTCCGCTTCCATCAACACTTTATTCTTGTTCAGTGACGGAATCAGCTTTCGGACGCCTTCCCAATCGCCGACATTCCGGTAGGTTTGATGCAACAACCTTAGGACGCTGGCGTGAGTCGGGTCGATGGAATGCAAGCGGGTCAGTGTTTCCAGCGCTTGATCAAACTGCTCTCCTGACAGATGCAACTCAGCTTGGGTCAGGCCTATGGCCACATCGGAACCCGGCGCCTGATCAGCGGCTTTTTGCAGGTATTCGTCCCTTTTATCATACGCGCCGCGGGATTGCGCGGCTCTTGCCGCCGTCAGGTAGTGTATCAACGGCGCGCCGCTGTGGGAGGCATGTTTGATTAATACTTTTTCGGCTTTTTCCCAGTTGCCTTCCGCAGAATCGACCAAGCCGACAATCAGGGCTTCTTGGGAACGGTTGAATTTAACGTCTTTACCGCGATTTTTGATTCTGCTGGGCAGCCTGAGCAGCCAGCCCAGCAGCCTGAAAAACACATAAAATACAAAAAAACTGATAATCAGGCTGACCGCAAAAACAATCAACGATGTTTCCAGGGACCATTGCCCAATGCCAATCAGGACATAGCCGGGATTCTCAAATCCGCCCAGCCATTTGTTGGCCCCAAAAGCCGCCGCAACGGCAACAGCGAGCAAGCCCAGAAAATAAAGTATTTTTTTCATTATTTACTCTCTGGTTAATGCGCCGCGGGCGCGGCTTCTGCCGGTTTTGCAGTTTCGGCCGGTTTCACTGTTTCAGTTGGATTTACCGCTTCAGCCGGCTTTGCTGTTTCAACAGGCTTTTCTGCCTGCGTTGATTTGGCTGTATCGGAGGGCTGTATTGCTTTATCTGCTTCCAATCTCAGCTTGGTAATATCCCGGAGCATTTTCAAAGACAGGCTGATGTCGGGGAACTGGCTGCGAATTTTAATGGCGCTGAACTTGTCCAGTTCGGCAATAAAGCTGGTTGTGCCCGCATTCTTGGTAAAATTCTGCTCGGTCCATTTTTTTGCATCGGCCAGACCGGATAAATAAAGCGCTTCATTTTGCTGAACCAGCGCAATCTTCACCATTTCCAGCTTCACTCTTAACTGCTCGCGAATAAACTGGGCCTCTTCCGGCGTTAATATCTCTTTGATCGGATGCTCTGTGTGCCGAATAGTGACCATGCCTTCCAATTGTTCCATGGCCGAATCAATCAGCTTATTACCCGTTTGTTCCTTGTCCTTATCCGCCGGCTGCGCCTGCACTTCTTTAGCCGGGGTCAATGATTTTCCCGAATAAGGCAGTAACAAGGCTAGCTTATCGACGTTATCCTGCAATGTCTGCACCGAGGAATAAATGCCCACCACATCGGCAACGGCAATGCCGCGAATGGCGGCTATGTCCTTGGCAATCTGTTCGCGTATTTTGAACACCCCGCCATCACCGCTTTCCCTCAGCCGCTGATCGGCCGCTTCCAATGCTTCGCGCGTCGTGTTGACATCAGCCATCAAATACAAGCGTTGATTGGCTATGCTCAGCAGATATTCCGCATCTGCAATTAACCAGTCGCCTCGGGTCTTTCCAAGCTGCCGCTGTATCTGCTGGATCGTTCCGTTTAATTCATTGCGCGTGCTGTCCAGTTTTTCGCCGTGCAGTTGGGAGAAATCAGCCAGGGTTTTGGTGAAATGCTCATCCTTGGCGGCAACATCAGCCTCTACGGTTGCCAGCTGGGACTGAATGGCTGCAAGCTGTGACTGATAACCGCTAATCTGTTTCGACAGCTCGATGACCTGCATATCGCCTTTGTTAAGCTCACCGCCTAAATTATCCTGTTGGCTTCGCAATTGCCAAAAAAGGAAAAAACCGGCTCCTGCCACAAATAAAATGATAATGCCTAACCAGAATTCGCTGCGAAGCCACCAGCGGGCCTTTTTACCCTTGCCCACATCCTGTTCTTGTTTTTCAATCAATTCGGACACTCTATTCCCCTAACATACACGTTGTTACTGCCTCAAGAATTGCTGTATCTGAAGGACTATCCGTCACAGTAATTCGTTTAAATCCCATATCGGCAGCTGCACACCTGATTCTATCACTAACCACCACCAAGGGTATCGCTGACATTAGCTTATGATTTCCTGCACCCAGCATTATTAATAAGTTCTGCAAAGCCTCACCGCTGGTTATGGTGATTACATCCGGCCTGTTTTGTCCAAGCAGTTTAATCAGCTCTGAGCCGTCAACATCGGGAATTACTCTTTTATATACTTCCAGATATTCAACATTTGCGCCCCTGCTCCGCAGGGTATTCGCCAGCTCTTCACGCCCGCCTTCGCCGCGAACGATTAAACAGTTTTGCTCCTCAACTTGCTGCATTTGCGGCATCGCCAGCAATGCCTCGCTGTTATAACCGCTTTCAGGCACCAAATCGACCGGCAATCCTGCCGCTGCCATTGCCTGAGCCGTCGAACGCCCAACCGCTGCATAACGCACAGATTTTAAACGGCCTATTCTGCCACCATTCGCCTTGAGTGCAAAATTTACTGCATTTGCACTAATAAAAACAACCCATTGAAACCTATCCAGATTTGCCAAGGTTTTCGTTATTTCGCCGGCATCATCCCGCGAAACAATACCCAGCGTTGGAAAGCGGATTGCCGTTCCGCCCTGCTCTTCAATCAAGCGGCATAAATTCCCCGCCTGGTGCGCCGGACGCGTCACTAAAACACGCACCCCGCTCAGCACTTTATTCAAAGATACAGCGCTTGCAGAATTTTATCTGCGCCCTGGGACAACAAGTCTTCGGCAATCATTTTGCCGATAGCTTCCGCCTCATCCAATCCGCCTGAGCGTTCACTCCGGTAAAGCACGCTGCCATCGGGGCTTCCGACCAATCCGCGCATGACGATTTGATCGCCCTGCAACTGGGCAAAACCGGCAATAGGCACCTGACAGCCGCCATTCAACCGGGCGTTCATCGCTCTTTCAGCGGCGACGCACAGTCCTGTTTCGGCGTCATGCAACACGCTCAGCATTTCATTGATTTCCGGATCATCTACACGGCATTCTATGCCTATCGCGCCCTGGCCTATTGCGGGCAGACTGACGGATGCATCCAGACACTGCTTGATGCGCCCGGCCATGCCCAGCCTTTTCAAACCGGCCGAAGCCAGGATAATGGCGTCGTATTCACCGGCATCCAGCTTGGACAGACGGGTGTTGACGTTGCCTCTTAACGACAGTATTTCAGCATCGGGATACTGCTCTTTGATCTGGCACTGCCTGCGCAGACTGGACGTGCCGATTCTGGCGTTAGCCGGCAGCTCATTCAGCGCGGAATAATGATTTGATACGAAAGCATCCGTTGGATCTTCCCGAACTAAAATAGCCGCCAGGTGCAGCCCTTCGGGAAACTCTACCGGCACATCTTTCATTGAATGCACGGCAATATCGGCAGAACCGTCCAGCATGCCCTGCTCCAGCTCTTTAACAAACAAGCCCTTGCCGCCGACCTTCGCCAATGGCGCATCGAGAATTTTATCGCCCCGGGTGGTCATTTTGACCAGCTCGGTCTTCACGCCGGGAAATGTCCGCTCCAAGCGTTCTGCGACATGTTCTGCCTGCCACAACGCCAAAGGGCTCCTGCGCGTTGCAATACGAATAATTTTTTCAGCCAAAAGAAAACCTATCTTTATCGTCAATAAACCAGGGTTATTGTAACCTGTGTAACTTAATGACGGTTAGTTGAACTTGATTTCTGTGAAGCATATACAAGCATGCAGCCTTACGGCATCCCCATACATGGCGCAGAGACACACAACGAGCGTTAGCAAGAGCTAAAGCTTTAGTTGTATAATTTAAAATTATCAGTTAATTCGCCTAACAAACACCATGACCAACGTTAATTCCGACAAACTTTCCAGCGCCCGTTTTGCCCAGGCAACTGATGCCTTTGTTGAGGTATTCACCGCTTCTGTCGATTTTGACCAGCGCATGGCGCAACAGGATATTGAAGGGTCAATTGCACACGCCAAAATGCTTTGTTCTTGCGGCATTCTGACCGAAAAGGAACGCGACGACATTATCAGCGGACTGAGCCAAATCAGCCAGGAAATAGTCAACGGTGAATTTGCCTGGTCGATCAAGCAGGAAGACGTTCACATGAACATCGAAGCCCGGCTGACTGATTTAATCGGCATTGCCGGCAAAAAACTGCACACCGGCCGCTCCCGTAATGATCAGGTAGCGACGGATATTCGCCTTTATCTGCGCAGTGAAATCCAGCAGATTTTAGATCAGCTCACGCGCCTGCAGACGGCCATTCTGGATTTGGCAGAACTTCATGCCGACACCATCATGCCGGGATTTACGCATTTACAGGTCGCCCAGCCCATCACTTTCGGCCATCACCTGATGGCCTGGTTTGAAATGTTGAGCCGCGACCGGGAAAGACTGCAGGATTGCTGCAAGCGCATCAATATCATGCCTCTGGGAGCTGCGGCATTAGCCGGAACCAGCTACCCCATCGACCGCCAGATGACGTCTGATTTGCTCGGTTTCAGCAGACCCTCGGCCAACTCACTGGATTCGGTCAGCGACCGTGATTTTGCCATTGAGTTTGCGGCAGCTGGCAGCCTGATCATGATACATTTATCGCGTTTTTCCGAAGAACTGATCCTGTGGTCCAGCGCCCAGTTTGATTTTATCGAGATGCCAGATGCTTTCTGCACCGGCTCATCCATTATGCCGCAAAAGAAAAACCCCGATGTCCCGGAACTGGTGCGCGGCAAATCAGGCCGGGTAACAGGTCATCTGGTTTCGCTGCTGATGCTGATGAAAAGCCAGCCGCTGGCTTACAACAAGGACAATCAGGAAGACAAAGAGCCGCTTTTCGACACCGCCGACACGCTAATCAACTGCCTGCGGGCTTATGCCGACATGGTTCCCCATATCGAAGCCAAAAAAGCCAACATGTATAATTCCGCCAAACGCGGCTTTGCCACGGCCACCGACCTTGCCGATTATCTGGTGCGCAAAGGCA
Source organism: Methylobacter sp. (assembly GCA_041660285.1). GTDB lineage: Bacteria > Pseudomonadota > Gammaproteobacteria > Methylococcales > Methylomonadaceae > Methylobacter_A. The sequence continues at coordinate 3,327 of JBAZWN010000018.1, read as the reverse complement.
TGGCTTTTCGTGATGCGCATGAAGTTGTCGGCTTGGCGGTGCGCTTGGGGCTGGAAAGCCAGCGTGATTTATCGGAACTGTCCCTGCCGGAGCTACAGCAATTTTCTGGCTTGATTACGGCTGATGTTTTTGATTATTTGACTCTGGAAGGCTCGGTCGCGGCACGCAAACATATCGGCGGCACGGCCCCCGATACAGTCAGGCTCGCCATCCGGACAGCGCGGCAAAGCTTCCATCCCTCACCTGCATCCCTATAGGCAACAATATATAGAAAATAATGCTTGCACCATGACTAGACGACACCAAGATACCCCTATTCATTTAGGCTCACCCGGCGAAGATATCAGCAGAGAAGATCTTCAAACGATCAAGCTCCGTTTCAAACGCTTGAATCAGCTTCGTGAGCAGCGTGTTCAGGATTTTCTGCAGCCTCGTCAACAAGTATTCTTAGATGTATTGCCTTTGCTTTTTCATTGCAACTTCCCCGCATTGCCGGGATTTATTTCCTCGGCGACACCCGCGGGAATACCTGAATACAACCCCGGCAGCCGGGCAATAAACGCCGCCCGGCAACTTGCAAGAAATTTCAACTATACCCGCGCGGCATCACCTGTCTACCCTATCGAAGGGCTGTTTTTAATGGGCAGTGTCGGCAGTATTGCATTTTCCAAAACCAGCGACATGGACATCTGGTTATGCCACCAATCCGGCTTGTCACCCGCCGCCATTGATGAGCTGCAAAAAAAAGCCACCGCAATAGAAATTTGGGCCGCATCGTTAGCACTGGAAGTGCATTTCTTCCTGATGGACAGCAGGCAATTTCTGCTCGGCCAAAACACGCCGATCTCTAAAGAAAGCAGCGGCCAGACACAGCATTACCTGCTGCTTGAGGAATTTTACCGGACAGCAATTTATGTTGCGGGGAAAAGCCCAGCATGGTGGCTGGTTCCCCCTCATGAAGAAGGCAATTACGGACGCTATATCAAACATTTGATAGATAATCTTTTCATTCCCGAGCATGAACTGATCGATTTTGGCGGCTTCGATGCCGTCCCGGCTGAAGAATTTACCAGCGCAACCCTCTGGCACCTCTATAAAGCGCTGCATTCACCGCACAAATCATTATTGAAACTGTTGCTAATGGAATGCTATGCCAGCGAATATCCCCAGACTGAATGGCTTTGCCAGGACATAAAAAAAGCCGTTTATGAGGGAACTTTCATGACGGACGATCTCGACCCGTATTTCCTCATTTACCAAAAAGTCGAAAAATACCTGAAAAAAGCCCATAGCCCTGGAAGGTTAGACTTGGCTCGTCAATGCTTTTATTTAAAAATCATGGGGGCATCCGACAACACTATGGATTCCCTGACCCGGGCAGCCAGAGAATCATATATCCAGCAAGTCGCCAAACTCTGGGATTGGCCTGCATCCACTATTGATAACCTTAAAAATCTGCGATTCTGGAATATAAAAAAAGCAACGTCAGAACACGCCGTTATTGTGCAGCAATTGACCCACTGCTACCGCATGATTATGGGGTTCGCCAGAGACCATGTCACCCAAAACCAGGGAGACAGTAATGACCAGAAATTGATAGGCAGAAAGATCCATTCATTTTTGGAAAAAAAATCGGGCAAAATCGAGATCATTACTACACGGTCGGAAGTTCACTCAAAAGAAAATGCATTATCTATCGTGGAAAACCGCCTCCCCGGCGGCAACGATGGCTGGGCTTTATATCTGAAAAATGTGCAAATGGCTAACGCCGCAGATTTTGAACCCATACAAAAATGCCGGACTTTAATCGAAATTCTTTGCTGGCTGTCCATCAATGAACTCTATCACAATCGACTACAGCTCCAGTTCAGTTCGCATTCACTCAAAATTCCGAACGAAGGACTGCATTTAATCCTGATGCAGCTCAATCTTTTTTTAACCCAGAACTTTGACTATGACACCCCGCTGGAGGCCTACCAGACCCTAAAGACTCCGCTGAATTCATTGATTATTGTAAATCTGGGAATCCCGGATACCAATGACCTGTGCGTTATAAGCGAACGTTCTGATGCGTTAAGTTACGGCATGAGTCGCCAATGTTTCATTCAAACCATAGACAGGATTTCATCGTCCAGCTGGAGTGAGATCGTGACCAGCCAGTACAAAGGCGTAGAAGGGCTGTTTGACTGCCTGACAGACATTATCAATAACAACAAAAAACCGCTGTCGCCGAACACCCTGAAGGTTACCTGCTACACGCCGGCTCGAGCCAGAAGCATTATTCTGCGCGTTGAAACCGTATTCAGCACTCTGGTCAAACTTTTTTCCAGACCGCATCACACCCCTTCACCCCGCTATATTTTGCCCGGCGGAACCTCGTTTTATATCTTTCAGTCTGAAAACAAAATCCTAAATTACCGGAAACTGGCAACAGAAGAGCTGCTGTTAAAAGAATTAGCCAGCCCGCAAGAGCACTTCCGCCCAATGCATTTTGATCCGGGCGTCCTTAAAAATACGCTGATCCCTCTGATCTATACCCTGAATAAACCGCAAGTCGTTCAGCTCTTTTATTATGAAAACAAGATGGACGTCAGTATTTATATTATTGACGAAAGAGGCAGCTTATATACCCGGCAGCACAATAAATCAGACACCAACCAGCTGCTAAAACAATATGCCGCTTTTTTGGAATCAGTCCTCAGTCACAATCTTTTTGATGGCCTTTTTACCATTGAGTATTACAAAATTCAGAAGAGTTCTGCCGGTGCGTTTTCATGTAATCAGGTACGCCTGAAAACATCATCCGCAAATAAAGAGCTAGGCCTGCGTATCACCGGCGAAAACACCCCCAAAGGCATCATCTACACGATCTACTGCAATGACCAGGAGTTCTCTTCGCTGGATCACGGCAATAAAGTGTTTTACGCCGCCTATCAGCACATACTCCGATCCAGGCAAAACAAACCTAATTACCCTGCCCACATTACTGATATTGATCTGCCTCTTTCTGTATTCCGTATCGGCAGCCCGGAGCAACTGCAAACCATTCATTACCTGAACTACAAACAAAAAATAGAAGATAAATTTAATATTTAATCCTTCCTGCTGTAGCACCCATTCAGTTTTTTTGAAATGACCCGCCTTTCTGGAGCAGGACAGCAAAATCGTCCGCCGCCAGGGGATGACTTTTGATAAAGCCCTGATAAGTATCGCACCCATTTTTCCGTAAGAAAGCCAGTTGCTCCGGCGTTTCCACGCCTTCTGCCGAGACCTTGAAGCCCAGCGTATGCGCCATGGCGATGATGGTGGCGGCGATTTCCATATCGT
>JBAZWN010000017.1:0-69702 GCA_041660285.1 Methylobacter sp. | reverse complement strand
TTCAGACCCAATGGTTAAACGGGAAGTCGGTAAGGTTTAGACCAAATCCGACGCTGCCCCCGCAACGGTATGTAAGTAAAAGTTTCATCGAGATGCCACTGTGTTCACGCATGGGAAGGCGATGATTCAGGCTAACGCCACTTATAAGCCCGGAGACCGGCCCGAGAGTTTAATTCGGTACAGCGGAGGGCTGTCTGCGAAAGTGACAGCCAGCTCCGTGTCTCTCTCGTTTTCTTTTGTCCTCTGTTGTTTAAAACAACTTTCCATGCGCGGGCGGCGCAGAAGAGGACAAACATGCAAAAACTCATCTTTAGCTCACTAATAATCGTCGGGGTTACCCAGACGCAACTATCGCAAGCAACACCCACAAATAAAACCAAAACCGTTACTCTGGACACGATGGAAGTCGAAGGCCGGGGCACCGATTTGCTGGGCGTTGCTGCATCGGCATCACAAGGCATCGTCGGGCAACCTGAGTTTGCTTACCGGCCCTTGGCGCGAGCCGGTGAGCTGGTCGAAGTCGTGCCCGGCGCGCTGGCGACCCAGCACAGCGGCTCGGGCAAGGCCAATCAGTTTTATTTGCGCGGCTTTAATCTGGATCATGGCACCGACTTTTCGGTGATGGTGGACGGCGTACCGATGAATATGCCCAGCCATGCTCACGGGCAAGGCTATCTGGACTTGAACAGCGTCATTCCCGAACTGGTTGACAACATCGAATACGGCAAAGGGCCTTATTACGCGGATGCCGGGGACTTTTCCTCTGCCGGTTATTCTCGCATGCGCACCATGCACAACTTGCCCAAAGGACTGCTCAAATTTACCGGCGGCGAGTTCGGCTATTACCGTGCGCTGCTGGCGGATTCCAAAAAAATCGGTTCCGGCGATTTGCTGGCTGCGGGCGAATTCAATGCCTATAACGGCGTATGGCAACAGCCGGAAGACTTGGGCAAGTACAACGGCATGTTACGCTACACCCTGGACAACACCGATTGGGGCTTGTCGGTCAACGCCAAAGCCTATCACTCCAGCTGGAATGCAACCAACCAGATTCCTGAACGGGCTATCGACAGCGGCACGCTTGATCTGTACGGCAGCATGGATCGTTCCGATGGCGGCAACAGCAGCCGTTACAGCCTGTCGAGCAACGTCTGGAGCCGGGGCGACAGCTACAAAAACGACTTTAACGCCTACCTAGTTTATTACGACCTCAACCTTTATTCCAACGCTACCGGTTTCCTTGACTACCCCGTGCAGGGCGACCAAGTCCATCAAACCGAGCGCCGCGTAGTCACCGGCGGCAACGGTGAACAAACCTGGTTTGCCAAATGGTTCGGCTTGGACGTTGACAACAGCTTAGGAATGCAAATCCGCCATGACGAGGTCATCGGAGCAGCGTTAAACCGCACCGAACAGCGCCGGATTTTCCAGACGGTGCGACAGGACGACATCAGCGAAACCAGCGTAGCGGTCTACCTGAAAAATCAGGTTCAGTGGCTGGAAAAATTCCGCACCATTTCCGGGTTACGCACTGACTTTTTGGATGTTAATGTTAACAGCCGCACACTTGCTGCCAATTCAGGCCAACGGGACGCAGCAATGCTGAGCCCCAAGCTCAGCCTGATTTTCGGTCCCTGGGTCGATAACGAAATGTTTGTTAATCTGGGTTACGGCCATCACTCCAATGACGCACGCGGAGCGACCTTGCGCGTCAACCCCGTCAGCGGCGATTCGGCGGATTCGGTCTCGCCGTTGGTTCGGTCGCGCGGCGGTGAAATCGGTCTGCGCAACCAGTTTATTCCGGGTTTAAATTCCACAGTGGCGCTGTGGTGGATGCAGATGAATTCCGAACTGATTTTCGTCGGCGACTCGAGCAGCACTGAACCCAGCGGTCGCAGCGAACGCCACGGCGTGGAATGGAGCAACTATTACAAAGCAACCGATTGGCTGACCCTGGACGCCGACCTGTCTTTTTCAAAAGCGAATTATACCGGCGTGCCGCGCGAGACCAACCATATTCCCAATTCGGTAGGACGGGGGATCAGCGCCGGGGCGGTGGTGCAACTCCCCTTTCACATCTTTACCACCTTGCGCCTGCGCCATTTCGGCGACATTCCGCTTAACGACACAGGCAACCTGACCGCCGGCGACACGACATTGGTTAACTGGGGACTTGGCTATGAGCATAAGGACTTGAAGCTTGAACTCGACCTGTTCAACTTGCTGGATTCCAAGAGCAACGACACCGCTTATGCCTACACCTCCCGTTTGCAGGGAGAAGCAGCCGAAGGCGTGGATGGCATACTCAAGCATCCGGTGGAGCCGCGCATGTTAAGGCTGACAGCTTCAGTAAGATTTTAATCTCACTCCAAGTGGGAATAATTTTTTATGCCCTTGGCTACTGCCATAAATTTGCTATATCAACATAACCCTTTATAATCATTTCTGCTTTCAGGTTCCAGAGGGTTTTTCAGACCCAATGGTTAAACGGGAAGTCGGTAAGGTTTAGACCAAATCCGACGCTGCCCCCGCAACGGTATGTAAGTAAAAGTTTCATCGAGATGCCACTGTGTTCACGCATGGGAAGGTGATGATTCAGGCTAACGCCACTTATAAGCCCGGAGACCGGCCCGAGAGTTTAATTCGGTACAGCGGAGGGCTGTCTACGAAAAAGACAGTGTATCTTCGTATTACCACCCGTCTTTTTTTGTCCTCTGTTGTGTACTCGCAACCATTATGCGCGGGCGGCGCAGAGGACACACATGCAAAAACTCATCTTCGGCTCATTACTACTCACGGGTTTTAATACCCAGTTACATGCGCAGGAAACTGTGCAAAACCTTCCCAATCTGGTTGTTACGGCAACCCGGACGGAGACGGCTAAAAATCAGCTGGCCGCTGCAACCACTGTTTATACCCGAAAAGATATCGAGCGCCTGCAGGCTAAAACGTTGCCTGAACTGTTAAGCGGCACGGCCGGAATCGACGTGACGCAAAACGGCGGCTACGGGAAGGATACCAATATTTACATGCGCGGAACCAATGCCGACCATGTACTGGTGCTGATTGACGGCATTAAAGTTGGCTCTGTTACCACCGGCACTACACCTTTTCAGTTTATTCCCATGGATCAGGTCGAGCGGGTGGAAATAATCCGCGGCCCCCAATCGAGCCTTTACGGTTCGGAAGCGATAGGCGGCGTTATTCAGATTTTTACCCGCAAAGGAGGGCAAGATGAAAAGCCCAGCGTCACCCTGGATGCAGGCGGCGGCACCTATGACACTTACCGCGCTTCCGGTACTGTCAGCGGCAAATGGAAAAACAGCTGGTATACCCTGGGTTCATCGCAGTTTGGTTCTCAGGGTTTTAATGCCCGGCGGCCCATCACCGGTTTAAACCAACCCGACAATGACGGTTACCTGAACACGGCGCTGAATGCCCGGTTAGGTCACCGTTTTGACAACAGCGCCGAAGTTGAGGCGTTTTTTATGCGGGCTGAAGGGAAAACCGAATATGACGGTAACTCCCAAGATAAAACGGAATTTGTAGAGCAGACCGTCGGCACCACAGCCAGCATGAACATCGTTGAAAACTGGCGCTCAATACTGCGCCTGGGGCAAAGCCGCGACGACGGTGACAACTTTGCGCCTAATGGGACATTTGCCAGCAAGTTTAACAGCACTCGATGGAACGCCAGTTGGCTCAATGAGGTCGCTTTATCCGATGATCACAAGTTGGTTATCGGCTCCGACTACCGTCTGGATCAAGCGGACAGCACAACCGCCTACAACAAAAATTCCCGCTATGATGCAGGCATTTTCACCGAGTTGCACAGCCGCATTCTGGATGACCACTTTATCAACGCATCGGTACGCGGAGATAAAAACGAGGCCTTCGGCGATCAGTTAACGGGCAATTTCGGCTGGCGTTATAACGGGAACTACGGCATCAGTCCGTTTGCCAGTTTTGGCAATGCCTTCAAAGCGCCGACATTTAACCAGCTTTATTTTCCGGGATTCGGCAATTCATCCCTGAAACCCGAACAATCAACGTCTTTCGAAGCAGGACTGGCCGGCGACCATGATTGGCTGCAATGGGAGCTTCGCGGCTATCATACCAATATCGATAATTTAATCGTGACGGTAACCAACCCGACAACTTTTCTATCCACCGCGGAAAACGTCGGCAAAGCGCAAATTGACGGCATTGAAGCTGAAATCGGTACGCAGTTGATGGGCTGGAACAGCAAGTTGAACATGAACCTGTTAAGCCCCAAAAACCGGGAGTCCAATATGCGGCTGCCGCGCCGGGCTGAAAAAACCTTGTCTTATGATTTATCGCGTTCATTCGGGCAGTTTGACCTGGGTGCCAATGTGCTGGCTCAAGCCGAGCGTTTTGACGATGCGCTGAACAAAACCAAGGTTGGCGGTTACGTAACCGTTGATTTACGTACAGCCTATCACTTAAATAAAAACTGGATGCTGAGTGCAAAGCTGAACAACCTGCTGGATAAACAGTATCAAACCATTAATACCTACAACACCGCAGACCGGAATTTCTTTCTTTCAATCCACTACAACAACTAACCTTACCTTTTGGAGGCAACACCATGAACATAAAACAATGGCTGCAAGCAGACTATTTACCTATCCCCCTGATCGCTCTGATGGCGCTGACGCGCTTTCATCACTTTGGCGACGTATTGCATCTGCCCGATGCCTCGCTGGCAGTTTTTTTCTTTGCCGGTTTTTACCGCAAAAAGGCCTTGTTCCCTTTCTTGCTGGCTCTGGCGGGATTGATTGACACCATCGCCATATCAAACGGCACCAGCAGCTGGTGCGTGTCGCCCGCCTACGTTTTCCTGATCCCAACCTATGCAGTCATGTGGTTTGCAGGCCGCTACTGCTCGGCATTTAAATCGCTGAAACCGGCTGAACTTTTAATGCAGTTTGGCGTGATGGTACTGGCGACATCGGCTGCATTCGCCATTTCAAACGGCAGCTTTTATGTGCTTTCAGGCCGTTATCCTGATTTATCCTGGGGTCAGTATTTTTCACGGGTAGCCATGTATTACCCACCTTATGTCAGTTCCTCCCTGCTTTATATGGTTTTGGGATATGGCGTTATGAAGCTGGTCAAATCATTGCCTGCTTTAGCGGCTAGTCATAAAGAAGTTTAGAGAAGTCGCTTCGGGTTAACGATTCTTGTGCCCCTGAAGGTGTTGTCGTTAACCCAATATTAGCCAAAAAAATTTGTGGAGTCTGAAGCTTAGGATTATTGCCATTGTCTATTTTGAGTGTTCATGATTCAATTACCCGTGCTTTTATGTGACGCCACCTGAGTTTTAGTTTAGGGCGTACTAACTTTACGCAACAGCATCAAACATTTTAATAATTATTAGGCAAACGAATGACGCTATGTTTTGCGTCTAATTGGAATGCCTAATTATAGTTGGCCACCTTTGGAGACAACATGCCCTGGCATATGCTTCATTTCAGCGATCTACAACTCCTAGCGATTCCAGATCAGCTCTTTGCGTTCTCAGATGCGTATTTGCAATCCGCTGACAATCTTTGCGCCACACTTTGCGGCACCGCAGACCGAGCGACCTACGCGCATGGCGCCGTGGTCATGTCACTGACTTTTCACGCACTGGAACTCTTTTTGAAGGCGGCGATCTTGCGGAAAGCTCCGACAGAGGTTGTCGGTGGACGAACCGGCCACGACTTGGCAGTTCTTCATAAACGGTACTCCAACTTGTATCCTGGCAAAGCAATGCAGTTCTACATACCCTTCAAACGGGAACTTCCAGACACGAAGAACCTCGATCCGCAAGTAGCGGAGGAACTACTTTCTTACATTCAAGAGCATAATAAGGCCACGCCCGAAGATCAACTTCATCGGTATCCGATCGATGTGGACGGTGAAGTATGGGAAGGAGCCTTTGGGTTCGAACCGAACTCCTTTAGCAAGATCCTAACCGAACTTAGAAACGAATTAGCAGTGGTCAAACTCCACATGGGAGGAGGCTAACCCGAGGTTCCAGCAACCGCTGAACTCTACGTTAGTTGTCAAGAACATGCCCCACGCTACCGAAGCTGCCTTGGTGTTCGCAGATCTACGAGACGCGCTCTCCGCGTTGGGGGAGGCTCGTGGATCGCCCAAGAATGTTCGACGAGCCTTCTCTCGATTCATCGAATTGAGTCAGAAGCTTACCGCGGCGATGCGAAGAGACTTCAGCCGACTGAATCAGACTGAGTGGCAAGCGGCATTGTTTACTAACTGGACACCAATTACTGCGTTGCTCAAGTACCTACGGAACGAAGATCAACACGGAGATCAAGTGTTCATCTCGGTTCATGAGCGAAGATACCTTCCAATCCCAGCCGGCCTCCCGCTATCAGTTTCGGTGCAACATGGACAACTCTTTGTGTTCGAAGGAACCTGGAATCTTGACGATCAGCTACTCGAAGCACCGCCAGAGGGGATTACTCACTACGCAATTGACCCGGTGACGCTCAAGCCAACAGACCGAGAGATCGAGCCAGTTCGCATTGAGCGCTTGTACATTCTTCAGGCTAGATCAGAGAAGGCGCAGAGGAAGCTAAATGCTGCCGGTACGGCAGATGTGCACACGCTTGCAGAGTCCGCATTCTCTACGCTGTCGGAATACTATGAATTCTTCCGTGCCAGCGTTGACGCCTAACCCATCCGTCGAATAATCAATGCAGTAATCAATGAGGTCAGTGTCGTTGATTTTGAAAAGCATGAGGCTCGCAACATGCATTGGCCTTAACGTTTCTGCGATGCCTGAGCTAAACGGTTACACTTAACCAATGTACAAACACGGTAAGGCGCATATGTAGGGTGCAATAGCACAGCGTATTGCACCGTAATGTTATAATAATTAAACTTAACTTTGCGTTAGAGCTGTTTTTAAACAACTGGTGATCAAATGAACATCGAAACAATCCGTCATGAAGCGTTGTCACTCCCCCCCCAGGAGCGCGCCCAATTAGCCGAGCAATTGCTGTCCAGCCTTGATACCCTGTCAGAAGCGGAGATTGAGCAGCTTTGGCTTCAAGAGGCGGTACATCGCGCCGCCGAGTTAGACCAAGGGCTAGTTCAGCGCATTCCCGCCGAAGCAGTGCGTCGAGAGGCTCAGACACTTCTTAAGTGAATTACTTTTTCAGTCCGCAGGCGCGAGTTGAGCACCTCGAACACGTAGCCTATTACGAATCCCGACAGCCGGGGCTTGGCGCGCGTTACCTTGCGGCTTTCGATGTCTCAATGATCAAGGTTTGCGAGGCTCCACACCGCTATAAGGTCGAGTTTCCACCCGATATCCGGCGTTATCGGCTTCCAGGCTTCCCGTACAATATTCTCTACCGCTTGGTTGGCGCTGAGGTTGAGGTTTTAGTCGTTGCCCCGCACCGTCGGCGACCGGATTATTGGCGCGATAGGGTCTGAGTTTTGTACTTCTTACCGTAAACACACGCTCTTCCGCCCTACACTTTTAACCCGCTTCCTGCTCGCTTTCTTTAGTGCCCTCAACCGTCCATAATTTTTCCAGTTGATAAAACTCGCGTGCCTGAGCAGTCATCGCGTGGACAATCACATCGCCCAAATCCAGCAGTACCCAGTCCGAGCCTAAATCGCCTTCGACACCCAAAGGCTTAAAGCCGTTTTCCTTGAGTTTTTCCGATACGTAATCGCATAAAGATTTCAGGTGACGGTCTGAGGTGCCTGTCACCAGCACCATATAATCGGTAAAGCTGGTTTTGCCGCGGACATCGAGCGTGGTTATGTATTGCCCTTTGCGTTCATCCAAAACATCCTGGACAATTTTCAATATTTCTTCTGCTTGCATTCAAATTCCTAGTGTAAAAATGAGCTATTAACTTAAGGCGGGACAAGTAATAAGGGTTAACCGTTCGCCCTGAGCCTGTCGAAGGGTGGGCGGTTAAGCCGTACATGGTTCGACAAGCTCACCACGAACGGCTTAACTTTAAACAGTCCCACCTTAAATTGTTAGCCAAATAATGAGATCAATGTGTCTCGTAAAGCTTGTGTTGCTTGATGTATTCTATGACAGCATCGGGCAATAAAAAACCCGGATTCTGTTTTCTTGTAATTATGTCCCTGATAGCCGTTGCCGAAATATCCAGCTGGGTGATCTGCTGAAAGCAAAGTTTCCCCGCTGCATCCTGCGCCAGCTCGTTTTTGTCTTTAGCCAGTCTGGCCTTGAAAAAACCATCGAGTTCCTGTGTTTCAAAACCCGGCCGGGTCATCACCACGATATGCGCATAGTCAAATAACTGCTGCCATTGATGCCAGCCGGTTAAATGCTTGAACGCATCGCTGCCGATAAACAACAGCAAGGGTTCGGTTGGAAACTCCTGCCGCAGTGACTTTAGCGTGTCCACCATATACGATGGCGCTTGATGCTGGTCGTACCTGTCCAGCTCTCGGGTATCGATTTTCAGTCCCGGCTGGTTTTTTATCGCCAGCTCCAGCATTTGCAAACGCATTTCGGCTGTTACGGCGGGTTGTTCGCGGTGCGGCGGATTGGCGCAGGGAATCAGCCTGACTTCAGTCAGCCCGAAGATGTCTTTGACTTCCAGCGCCGAACGCAAATGTCCGTAGTGGATGGGGTCAAACGTGCCGCCAAGAATGCCGATCATATAATACGGGCGACCAGCCGGTAGCCCCTACTGCCTGATGTGGCCATCGCCCAGCACGATGTATTTTAACGAGGTCAGCCCCTTCAAACCCACCGGGCCGCGTGCATGCAACTTGTCGGTGCTGATGCCGATTTCAGCGCCCAGCCCGTACTCAAAGCCGTCGGCAAAACGGGTTGAGGCGTTCACCATCACCGAGCTGGAATCCACTTCCCGCAAAAAGCGGCGCGCCAAGGTGTAGTCCTCGGTCACAATCGCTTCGGTATGCCCCGAGCTGTATTGGTTGATGTGCTCCATCGCCTCATCGATGCCTTCGACAACCCTGATCGATAAAATAGGCGCCAGATATTCTGTGTTCCAGTCTTCCTCGGTCGCCCTGATGCAGTTTGGAACCAGGGAACAGGTTTTAAGGCAGCCGCGCAGTTCGACGCCTTTCTCGCTGTATTGTTGAGCCAGCAGCGGCAGCACTTTGGCGGCAATGCTTTCGGCAACCAGCAAGGTTTCCATCGCATTGCAAACGCCGTAACGGTGAGTTTTGGCGTTGACGGCAATCCTGACCGCCTTGTCTATGTCGGCTGTGCCGTCGATATAGACATGGCAGATGCCGTCCAGATGCTTGATGACGGGAATCGTCGCGTCTTTGGAAATGCGCTCGATCAGGCTCTTGCCGCCGCGCGGCACGATCACGTCGACGTATTCGTTCATGGTGATCAATTCGCCCACCGCAGCGCGATCCGCCGTCGCCACGATTTGCACGGCTTCCACCGGCAAGCCTGCCGCTTCAAGGCCTTTGGATATGCACGCTGCAATCGCCTGATTGGAGTGTATGGCTTCCGAACCGCCTCTTAAAATGCAGGCGTTGCCGGATTTAAGGCACAAGGCCGCCGCATCGACCGTCACATTGGGGCGTGATTCGTAAATAATGCCAATCACGCCCAAAGGTACGCGCATCTGGCCCACTTGGATGCCGCTGGGCCGATAGCTTAAATCGCTGATTTCACCGACCGGATCGGGCAGCGCGGCAACCTGTTTCAAGCCCTCAATCATCGCCTGAATACCGGCTGGCTTTAATTCCAGCCTGTCTAATGATGCCGCATCCAGGCCGTTTTTCCTTCCGGCGTCCAAATCCTTGCGGTTTTCCGCTATCAACAGTTCTTGGCTGTCTTCAATAATTTTGGCGATTTCCAGCAAGGCCCGGTTTTTCTTGCCCGACTCGGTGCGGCTTATTTCCCGCCCTGCTTTCCTGGCTTTTTGCCCCAGGCTGCTCATGTATTCTTTAATATCCACTGCGTTCTCACCAACTGGATGAATGGTTTATGCACCATTATATCATTAAGCGCGACAACTCTTGGATGTTAAACAGTTTTTCCATACCGCTTAAGTCCTGCCCAGCCGTTTTTCGGTTTCCAGCACTTGTTGCGTGGTCTGCAGCACCGTATCGGGGTTCAGGCTCATCGAATCTATGCCGATTTCCACCAGAAACTCGGCCATTTCCGGATAATCCGATGGCGCCTGGCCGCACAGGCCGCAATGTTTGCTATTGCGCTTTGAGCCTTCCACGGCAAGGCGGATCATCTCTTTGACGCCCGCATCGCGTTCGTCAAAATCCTCGGCGACTATGGCGGAATCCCGGTCAACGCCCAAGGTAAGCTGGGTCAGGTCATTCGAGCCGATGGAAAAACCGTCAAAATGCTGGGAAAACGCGTCGATTTGGATGACGTTGTTGGGGATTTCGCACATGACATAGATCTCCAGCCCGTTTTCGCCGCGCTTCAGGCCAAGCTGCGCCATGTACTCAAGGACGCGCTGGGCTTCCTGTACCCGGCGGCAGAACGGAATCATCAGTATGACATTGATCAGCCCCATGTCCTCGCGCACCCGTTTCATGGCGGCGCATTCCAAGGCAAACCCTTCGGCGTAAGCCGGATGGATGTAACGGGAAGCGCCGCGAAAACCTATCATCGGGTTGGCTTCATCAAATTCAAACCAGCGCCCGCCCAGTAACGTGGCGTATTCATTGGTTTTAAAATCCGACATCCGCACCACCACGGGTTTGGGATAAAACGCCGCGGCGATAGTTCCAACGCCTTCCGACAAGCGTTGGATGAAGAAGTCTTCGGCTTTGTCGTAGTTGCGCGTCAACTGGTTTAGCTGTTCGCGCTCTTCAGGGTTTAGTACCTTCTCAGGGTGTATCAGCGCCATAGGATGCGCCTTGATGTATTCGGTAATGATGAATTCCATCCGCGCCAAACCCACGCCATCATTGGGCAGAAAGCTGGTTTTGAACGCCAGTTCCGGATTGCCGATATTGAGCATGATTTTGGTCTTGGGGCGTTTCAGGCCGGTCAAGTCCGTGGTTTTAATATCGAAGTCAAGGATACCGGAATAGACCTTGCCTACATCCCCTTCGGCGCAGGACACGGTGACCGGCGTGTTGTTTTTAATGGCCGTCGTGGCGCTGTCGCAGCCGATCACGGCGGGGACGCCCAGCTCACGGGAAATAATCGCGGCATGGCAGGTGCGCCCGCCGCGGTTGGTGACAATGGCTGAGGCGATCTTCATTACCGGCTCCCAGTCCGGCGTGGTAATGTCCGCAACCAGTACGTCCCCCGGCTTGAACTCGCTAAGCTGGTCAATTTTCTCAATAATGCGCGCATTGCCTGTGGCAATCTTGCTGCCTACCGAATGCCCGGTGATAATCGGCTCGGCTTTTTGCTTAAGACTGTATTGCTCCAGAATCATTCCGCTTAATTGGGACACCACGGTTTCAGGCCGCGCCTGAACGATATACAGCTTGCCGTCAACGCCGTCTTTCGCCCATTCCATGTCCATCGGCCTGGCTTGACCCGCCTTGGCGCTGTAATGCTTTTCTATTTTGATCGCGTAGTCTGCCAGCGTAAGCGCGTCCTGGTCGGTGATGCAAAAACGGTTGCGCTCTTCGGCGGAGGTCACGGTATTGCGCGTAGATTCATGCGTGCTGCCGTCGCTGTAAACCATTTTTATCTTTTTTGCGCCCAGGGTGCGTTTTAATACCGCGCGATGGCCCTGCTCAAAAGTGGGCTTGTGCACATAAAACTCGTCCGGGTCCACTGCGCCCTGCACGACGTTTTCGCCCAGCCCGTAAGCGCCGGTGATAAAAACCACATCGCTGAATCCTGATTCGGTATCCAGCGAAAACATCACGCCGCTGGCATCCAGATCGGAGCGCACCATCTTCATCACGCCTATCGACAGCGCCAGTTTGAAATGGTCAAAACCCTGATCTATCCGGTAATGGATGGCGCGGTCGGTAAACAGGCTGGCAAAACAGCGTTTGCAGGCATTCAATAAGGCCTGGTCTCCGCTAATATTAAGGTAAGTGTCCTGTTGTCCGGCAAAGCTGGCGGTCGGCAGGTCTTCTGCGGTCGCGGAACTGCGTACGGCAACGCTCAAGTCCTCGCCGTATTGCTGGCGCAATTGGGCAAACGCCTCCAGAATCTGCTGCTCAAGATCATCAGGCAATGGCGCGGCATAAACAATTTCACGGGCTTTACGGGCGCGGCGGGCAAGATCGGCGACATCGCCGGGATTCAGGTCATCCAAAGCCTGATGCAGCGGCTCCCATGCGTCGGCCTGATCCAGTAAGTAGCGGTAGCCTTCGGCCGTCACGGCAAAGCCATTGGGAATCATGATGCCTTGCGGGGTCAATTCGCGGTACATTTCACCCAGCGATGCATTTTTGCCGCCGACCAGCGGCACATCGTCGATTGTTAATTCATTAAACCAGCGGATATACTTCATTTGTTCAGACATCACATCTCCCTTAAGCGAATCACGCATTTGCCCTGGATTGAATTATTGAGAAGTTGCCGATATTAATCTATTTTATTTAATAGTTTAAAAACTTTATCAAGCAAAAACCTTACTGATTATATGTGACAATTTGCCGCATTATCATTTTGTCTGCGCGTTGGTAGCATATCAATAAGCGCTCTTACTTGCCTCATCGGTAAGGGGGAGCTTAATCGACTATTAGGCTCCCTTTTTTTATTTTTCCATAGCCTTGTTGTTCAAATTTAACAATCAAATACATACGTTCTTTTTCCACAATTCCTGTGCATAACTCTGTGTAAAAACCAAAAATAACATTTCCCAAGCTTGATGACGCTTGCCTCTGTGTCAAATTGTAGTGTTTTTATACAGCAACATAATTTTGTTAATAATCAATAAGTTGCACAAAGTAAGCCGATGCTTACAACAGACTTGCGCTATCCCTTCCATAATAAAATCAATCTGTGTATAAATAATACCTAATATACTCATAAACTCACACAATCGATCACAGCAACTGAATCTATACTGCCATGCCATTTTTTATCGCCCTTAGTCTCGCCTTAAGTTTTACGGTGCAAACTGCGAGTCCGCTGCAACACATCCTGATATCGCCTTTTTTTATTTATACGGGTATGGCTTTGGCCATGCTCAGCATTTTTAAAATTCTATCAAGAAAAACACCGGCAAAAATTTGGTATGACATATTTGCCAGCAGCATGTTGCTGGTATGGTTTGCCTATTGGAAACCGATATTCAATGAAGACTCGCCGATATTCTTTCTATATCCGCTTTATTTCGCATTTATAACGGCGTTTGTTTCATTATTTTTTATCGGCCAACGGCATACAATTGATTACGAAACACTTCGTCAAATGCGTTATTTTTCTGACAAGAGCAGACTTCAGCCCTGGATTCTGATGCTTTGCGTCATTGCCAGCCTGGGATTGCAGGAGCATTTCCTGCTGTATCCCATTACGATGACACTTTTTATCTTGCGGTTTGCTTTATCCAGCTGTCTGGAAGCAAATAACCGGCCATAAATATGAAATTTGAGCGGTCAATAAAGCCCATGAGCATGGGCTTTAAATATCCGGTGGACAGTGTTAAACAGCGATACCTACCTGTAAAGCGTCAAACCAGTCTAAAAACCGTTTGACGTCATCACCTTTAAACATCCGTCCATGCTGCGGCGCCAGAATATCAATATCAAGATTTCTCACCCGCTCAATCCAGGCTCTTTTTGCCTGATTTGAAGGCATCCATCTTTGGTGGAAATAACGCATTTTTTCAACATGCGCATCGAAATTATCAACAAACACAGGTGCGCCCGGCCCTTCTAGCGCTGCACCGACATCGCCCGACATCAAAATCCTGGCTTGCGGATCATAGACATGAAAATTCCCGGATGAATGCAAATAATGCGCGGGAACAAGCTGTAATTCCAGGGACTCCAGTTTGATTGTCCCGCCATTATCGGGAATCGGCACGTATTCAATTGATTCACAGCCGAAATGACGCAAAAAACCTTCCCAAATCGCCGGCGCGTGAAGTTTGGCATCTGATAATGCCTGATCCCATAAACCCAGAGACGAAATCACATCAGGGTCCTGATGCGAGGCAAACAAGTCTGTTATTTGCTCTACAGGGGCATGATGCAAAACGGCCGCCATCATCGGGGCAAACAGCTCAGAACCGCCCGGATCCAGAAGCAGACACCGGTTAGCCGTACGCACTACATACTGGTTGCTGTCGACTATGTTATCGGGCTTATTCTCATCCCTGCCGAACATAATCCACTGGTGCGACCCTTCATATATTTTGGTCATTTTCATGAAAAACAGTGCCTCCTTTAGTAAGCAGTTTTCAGGTATTACGATAAAGAGATAATGCGATTCTACAACGCTGCACATTATCATGAATGGTATGTGCAGCTTTATCTACACTCTCAGCAACCGCTTGCAGACTCTGCAAATATTCACCCGCCTGCGATGCTTCAATTCTTGAGTTTGCCGCAATTACCCGTGCAGCACGCGCATGGTGCATCACCGCTTCAAGTTGCCCTAACAGTTGAGCAACATCCCGTTTAAATTGACGTTGGCAATCCAGCATTGAAAGCCTTGCATGCTCCAGAGGTTCCTGCATGGATTGGGCATAAACAGCACCTTCAGCCATTTTTGTAGCCAACTCAAATCTATTATAGGCGCCTGTTCTTCGGTATTCGTTAACGGTTAACCGATATAACGATAAAGCGTGTACATTGATACTGGTAACCAGTTCTATTGTCTCTTTAGCCAATTCATTAATGAAATCCGTAATCGGCTGGAAACCCTTGGCTTTATCCCCTGCCCTGAATGCAATAGCCTTGGCGTTGGCTGCCGCTAAAGAAATTTCCTTAGCCACCACCATCACCGCGCTTAACTCCGATGTAATGGACGCTACTGCAATGAATTGTGATTTAGTCTGATTAGTCATATTTAATTACACAACGTGAAAAGTGGCACTTTTAAAATCTACAATCGGCACGATCGTTTCACCTTTCTACAACAAGGCCAGACGGAATGCACCCGTGAAAAAAACATTTCCTGCTGTCAGCACTGACAAGGTAACGCAGCAGCCTATCCTTTAACCGGCTTTATCAAGACTGCTAAGCCTTGACCAAGCTTATAATTTTCTTTGAAACCTCGTTCAGCGGCACCACATAGTCAGTACAACCCAGCTTGAATGCGGCACCGGGCATGCCCCAAACGACACATGTCTGCTCATCCTGAATAACCGTCTTCGCACCCGCATCATGCATTTCTTTCATACCCATCGCGCCGTCAGCGCCCATTCCCGTTAATAACACGCCAATGGCATTAGCGCCTGCGCATTGCGCAACGGAGCGAAACAAAACATCGACCGCAGGCTTATGTCGATTAACAGGCAGCCCATCACTCAAATGAATAATGTACTTCCCCCCCTCTCTGACCACAAGCATGTGCCTGTCTCCGGGCGAAAGATAGATATTGCCGGGTTCAACTACCTGCCCATGCTTGGGAATGCTGGCTGTCATTTCAGTTACAAGGTCAACATGGCGAATAAACGACTCGCTGAACGCTGCAGGTAAGTGCTGCGTTATTAAAATAGGCGGGGTATCCGCCGGCAAGCCTTTAACTACAACTTTAATCGCCTCCGTTCCGCCCGTTGAAGAGCCTAGCGCAATGATCTTGTTGGTAGGAGTAACATGAACTTTTGCAGGCGCTGCCGCTTTTAAAATAACATCGACAGAATGTTTCTCGGCAATATCGGGGGTAGCTGCTACAGAACTTTTGGTTTTAACCGCTCTGGTGTCAACATATCCCACTTTGGCTTTTGCGGCCATTATTACTTTGGAAATAATTTCCTCGGTATACTCATTCAGCGTATTGACAACATCGACTTTGGGTTTGGCTATAAAGTCCACTGCGCCCAGTGCAAGAGCATTCAGAGTAGCCTCCGCACCATTTTCAGTAAGCGTGGAGATCATCACAACCGGCGTTGGCCTCAAGCGCATCAGGTTGCTTAAGAAAGTTATCCCGTCCATGTGCGGCATTTCAATATCCAGCGTCAATACATCCGGATTTAATTGTTTAATCATGTCCCTGGCAATGAGAGGGTCTGCTGCTGCGCCGACTACCTCAATATCGGGTGACGAATTTAAAACTTCAGTCAGTATTTTTCTGATTAATGCCGAATCATCAATAATCAATACTCGTATTTTGCCCATATATCTACTCTAAAAAATTCAACACCGCCTTTAAGGCGTCTTTTTTGTTATAAATACAAGTCCTGGATGATTTATCCGGGCTTCCCGTTAACTTGATTTTCCAATTTGTATTACCTGGAGTTTCAGGCTGAAATTCCTTACTCCAATCTTTGAATATTAGCCTCTGCCGCCATTTTAACTTTAGTAATGATGTCTTCGGCATAGTCATTCAATGTATTTTCCACATCAACTATAGGTTTAGCTATAAAATCCACAGCGCCCAGCGCCAATGCCGTTAAGGTTTCTTCTGCATTATGTTCTGTGAGCACAGAAATCATCACCACGGGCATGGGCCGTAATCGCATCAAGTTGCGCAGGAAAGTGATCCCATCCATGCGCGGCATTTCAATATCCAGCGTCAATACATCCGGATTTAATTGTTTGATCATTTCCCTGGCAACGTAAGGGTCTTCTGCTGCGCCGACTACTTCGATGTCTGGAGACGAACTTAAGATTTCAGTCAGTACGTTTCTGATTAACAACGAATCATCAACGATCAATACTTTTATTCTACCCATGCTGCACCCTTAAAAAAGCTCTACATCACCTTCAACAGGTGCATTTTTAATATCATTAAAGTACTGCCGCTCTCTTTGAATGATTACATCATTGTGCAAATGTTGAATTTTTTTCATCGCGACTTTCCCGGTTTTAGGAAAGTAAATTATTTTCCTGGGATAAATATCGCCCAGGTCTTGGGATAATAAAGCCAATCCTTCTGTGTCGACATACTCCAGGACAAAATCTATATTCTTAATACCGACATCCGTTAGGGTTGGAATGATTCTTCCACCGCCAAACAGTTTCACTTCTAAATTCTTTCTTTTACCGCCGTTACTGAGAATAGTATTAATTAAATGTTCCATGGCAAAATTCCCATAGCGTGTAGCATTGCCTACTACCGCCTCATTGCCCTGCTTTAATTTTTCGACACTTGTTATAGGCAACATAAAATGGTTCATTCCGCCCAGCCCTGACTCTTTATCCCGAATACATGCCGCGACACAAGACCCTAACACCGTTGTAATCAACTCGTTTTCCCGGGTTACATAGTATTCACCGGGCAAGATCTTTGCCGCAATGAGGCCATGGTCCCGGTCCATGTACCGATTGATGTGCTCAAAGCCATCGATGGATGGATCGTTAATATCCTTGCCACTATTCATTGGTGTTTAGACATTTTTTCTGTAGCTTGTAGTTGCAACTAATTCAAACTCGTTTGAGAGCTGATTTAATGATTCTGAATGCCCAATAAACAACCATGACTTGCTGGACAACATTTGGGCATATCTTTTCGCCAGCATTGTTTTAGTTTCGCGATCGAAGTAAATCAGTACGTTGCGACAAAAAATAAAGTCAAAATGACACTTCATCGGCCATTCCTGCATCAAATTTAACTTTTTAAACTGGATAATTTGTTGTAATTGCGGCCTTACTTTCACCTGACCGGCTTGCGATGCCTTGCCGCGCATAAACCACTGCTTAAGCACACTCTCCGGTAAATCACCGATGCGATCTTCCGGATAAACCCCATCCGACGCTGTTTGCAAAACATTAGTATCCAGGTCAGTCGCTAAAATCTTGATATCCCAGTCAGCCGGCACATTTTCCAATAAAGTAATAGCTATAGAATAAGGTTCTTCACCCGTAGAACAACCCGCAGACCACACCCTGATTTGTCGCGAAGTTTTATTTCTGTTTAAAATTTCCGGGATAACAACATCACGAAGGTAGTCGAAATGATGTATTTCCCTGAAAAAAGCAGTCAGATTGGTTGTGATTGCATTAATAAATTCAGTGAACTCGAGATCCGGATGATCATGAAGATACTGACAATATTCCTTGAAATTTGTCAGCCCAAGCCTCCTAACCCGCTTGGACAGCCTGGAATAAAACATATCAAATCTTTCATCCGGAACCTGAATACCCGAATGTTCGTTAGACAATTTCCTTAAAAAATTAAAATCATCGGCAGTAAACTTAAATTCCCGAACTTTTTCTACAATGGCCATCTTTAAACCGTTTCCATTCTAGTCTGTAGACGATTAAGCACGAACTTCAAGTATATCCGACAACCCGAGCAACTGCGCAGACTCAACAAATCTGGGCGATGGATAAATAATAGTCACTTCCTTTTGCAGCTTGGCCGCTTCTTTTTTCAGCGAGACAAGTAACTGCAAAGTCGATGTATCTATGGACACCACATCTGAGGCATTTATTTCAATTTGATCGTGCGCCGCCAAAGATGCTTTCATCTGCTCGCAAAGGCTCTCGACATGCTGAATAGTCAACGTAGGAGCCAAATCAATTTGCGATTCAGCCGCTAAGCCTTCACTAGCTTCTTCTGCAACATCGCTATTCTGCTCAATTTCGATTTCACTTGAAACTTCACTTTCTTCAATATCATCAGGCGCGTCAATTGAGCCGCCCGCATCACCTGACGCTGGATTTTCAATGATTTCCTCTATCTCAATTTCACTTGAAACATCACTTTCCCGAGTGTTGTCCAGCAAATCACTTGGATAATCATCGATTATCTCCGTTTGGGCATCAGCTAGCTGTTCTTCCAGGTTAACATCGCTATCGATTTCATCCGTTACTGATTGATCCTTGGTTTTGTCGGCATCAGTGTCCTCCTCTTCCATCCACGCAAGAGGATCGTAGCCAATTAAATTATTTTCTTCATTTTTTGCCATACATCACCCTGTATTCAAGAAAATCTCGGGCAAGGCTCTGGAAATCCCTTGCTGAGCGACTATTCGGACTATATTCTAAAATCGTTTTACCAAAACTGGGACATTCCGCTAACAATGCCGTTTCTCTAATGACTGTCGCCAATATCTGTTCGGGAAAATGCGTAAGCAGAACATTTAAAACCTGACTCGATATTCTTCTGGCCGGCGCATATCGTGACATCACCAGCAATGTTTTATATTTCTTATTCAAAGCTTTCTCAAATCGCTTAACCGATCCCATTAAGTGAGCTAAACCCTGCAACGCAAGAAAATCACTGGTCATAGGAATCAAAACTTCGTCAGCTACAATCAATGCGTTCGCAACCAGCAATCCTGATGACGGCGGGCAATCAATGAAAACAAAGTCCTGATCATCAAGGCCGCCACGCATGGCATCTCTTAACAAAACTCCGCGAGGCGCGCGCTTACTGGTCAACTGCTCAATATCCTTAAGCCTGGGCCCTGATGTGATCAATTGCAGATTATTCCGAACAGGAATAGCCTGTTGCTGAATTTTTTTTTCTCCGAGCATGGCTTCATCAACACCGCCAATATTCTGCGACCTAACACCTAATGAAACGGCCAAATGGCCTTGCGGATCAAGATCTATGGCTGTAACCTTTTTCCCGGATTCGGCAATTGCATGGCATAAATTTGCAGAAGTAGTCGTCTTACCAACCCCACCTTTCTGGTTAATTATTGCGACAACTCTCACCTATCACACCAAGCTTTCAATACCCTCAACCTCATCTGGATTGAGCAATTTATCAACGTCCAGCAGCATGATCATTTTTTTCTTATAAACGTACATGCCCCGCATGTAACGCGTATCAATCTTTGCTCCGAAGTTTGGAGATTTCTTGATATCTTCCAATTTTATGTCCAGCACGTCAGAAACAGCGTCGGCCACTATGCCCATGACAAACTGGCTGGCACCGTGATTGACACAGAGTACGATAACGACTGTTTTTTGAGAATATTCACTGTGTTCCAGTGAAAACCTTTCCCGCAAGTCTATAATGGGAATAACAGAACCGCGCAGATTCAGTACGCCTTTAACAAAAGCCGGTGTATTGGGTATGACGCGAACCGTTTCCCAGCCGCGAATTTCCTGTACTTTTAAAATCTCCACTCCATACGCTTCTCCGGCAAGCTCGAAAGTAAGAAATTGCTCTATGCGACTATCATTGGACTGCACATCGGTTGTCATATTCATAGCTCCCTGACAGGGTATATTGGGGTGTTAACAATCGACATCAAAACTCTTCCCACTCACTATCATCGTGTTTTGGCTTGCTAAATGAAGCAGGTGCTACAGGCTTTGGTGACGCTACTGGAGCTACTGGCGCCTTACTAGGCTCGATTGCTTTCGCCGGTGCAGAGGCGCCTTTCTTCGAGCTTACTTTAAAGAAACTGAGTAACTTGGTCATATTGGTAGACTGCTCGCTCATAGCGATACTGCCCGCTGCCGCTTGTTCGGCGAGAGCGGCATTTTGCTGGGTAATATCGTCCATTTGAGCAACCGCCTGATTGACCTGGTCAATACCCGCCGTCTGCTCCGCGCTGGCGCCTGCAATTTGAGAGACAATCTCACCTACTCTTGCAACACTGTCGACAATTTCAGTCAGCGCAGCACCCGTTTCATTAACAAACGCCGTTCCCGCGCGGACTTTTTGTACACTGTTCTGAATCAGTTCATTACTTTGCTGAGCGGCATTGGCGCTTCGCTGAGCCAGATTACGCACTTCCGTTGCAACGACAGAGAAGCCGCGGCCCTGTTCTCCGGCCCTGGCGGCTTCCACTGATGCGTTTAACGCCAACAAATTGGTTTGGAAGGCAATTTCATCGATCACGCCAATAATTTCAGCAATCTTATTGCTGCTCTCATTAATTTCCTGCATTGCAGCGATGGCTGAATGAACTACATCGCCGCCTTTTTGCGCCAATTGGCTTGCTGAAATAACAACTTGATTCGCTTGTTGCGTGTTTTCTGCGTTATTTCTTACCGTGCTGGCAAGCTGTTCCATGCTGGCAGCGGTTTCTTCCAGGCTGGCCGCTTGTTGTTCAGCGCGATGGGAAAGGTTGTTGTTGCCGCTTGCCATTTCCTGTGATGAACTGTCTATAAAATCAGCCGCATCCCTGATTTGAATAATAAAATCACTCAATTTCGCCATTGTGCTGTTGATATTATTCTTGCATTCGGCATAGACGCCTTGATAATCGTTAGTAATAGAGCTGGTTAAATCGCCTTGAGACATAGCTTCCATCACTCTGTTAATGTCATTAAAGGCACTTTCTATGACATCCGTTAACTCATTAATCCCGGACGACAACATTTTGGCAAACCCCTGTTTATTGCTCATGTCAATGCGGGTACGCAGATCCCCTTCTTTAACATCCTGCACTAACTGTCCAATCTCTTGTTCAATTAAAATCTCCTGGGTTCTATTTTGCCATTCAGCAACAAACCCGATGCGCTCACCCTCATCATCAATGACAGGGCTGGCAATAACATGCATATGTTGCCCTCCAATAATCAGTTCCGAACTATATGGCTCATTTAAACCTGCCAACAGCGCACGTTGATGAGCGGGGTCCTTGTGAAAACTATCGATATTTGCGCCCATCAGTTTACCGGTATCGAAATCCGGCAACTGTTTACGAATATCAGATTCTGCTGCCTTGAGCATACGCTCGACGCTATCGTTGGTATAAATAATTTCGAGATTCGTGTTGGCTACCATGACGCCGGATTGAACATTATCCAGCGCTTGGTTAATACGCATGGCTTTTGACGCATCGTCCCTGGATTGCGCCAAATCCAGACTCAAATTCACTTCCATTGAATACAGGCCGCGCTGAAAATCACCGATCAGATCATTCCGGGTTAAATCCTGCACATTACCGAATCTTTTCTCGGCCAGACGATAAAAAATACCGATTGTTTTATTTAACACCGTGGTGAAACTTTGGATTACATTGAATCCTATCGCCGATGCGATCACTACTGATGCTGCAACACCGGCTAATAACGGATAATCCTGCGATAAAAACAACTGGTACATCAGGTAGAAAAGGGGCACCAAAAGCGTGGCCAGTGCAAATGCCATTTTTTTCCAGACATCCATTTCCTTGATTGACTTGACCATTACGGCTAAACCGGTAGGCCTTATTGTTGCTTTCCTGGCAGTAATCAGCTTGTATAACTGCTCTGCTTTTTCAATCTTTTCACGGCTTGGCGCACGCCTAACAGAAAGGTATTCATGAACCTTACCATTTTTAAATATGGGCATTGCATTCGCTTCCACCCAGTAATAATCACCGGATTTCGCCCTGTTTTTTACCAGTCCCTGCCAAGGTCTAAGCTCTTTTAACGTCAGCCACAAATCTTCAAAAGCGGCCGCCGGCATGTCGGGATGCCGGACGATATTATGATCCGCACCTATGAGCTCATCGCGGGTAAAACCGCTGATATTGACAAACTCGTCATTGACGTAAGTGATAATTCCTTTCAGGTCAGTTCGAGTAACCAACAGCGCACCCTTTTTCATCTGGATTTCATTGTTAGTTACAGGCATATTTACTTTCATTTAAACTTCCCCTCACGAACTAAAACATTCGTTTTGTTATTATAATTATTGGCTTTCATCTAGATCCAAATCTTCTAATTTAAGCAGTTTGTCCACATCAAGCAGCATCACCATGCGTTCATTAACCGCTACCAGCCCACTAATAAATTCATTACTGACTTTGGTGCCAAAATCCGGGGCGTTTTGAATTTCATTTTTATCCATGCTAATGACATCCGAGACCGAATCAACAACAACACCCATTATTCGTGTTTTGTTGCCGTCGCTGGTTTGCAATACGACCACCACTGTCAGCGGCGTATATTCGGCCTTACTCAGATTAAATCTTTCCCTCAAATCGATAATCGGTACGATAGCGCCGCGCAAATTAACGACGCCTTTTTCGTAGAATGGAACATTAGGTATTCTCGATACAGGTTCCCAACTTCGTATTTCCTGTACGCGAAGAATATCGACCCCATATTCTTCTTTACCTAATGCAAAACTCAGATACTGCACTGCGTTATCCAGTTTTTTACTATCGTGATATTGTTCAATATCTTTATTTTCAGATTCTTGTGCCATATTTGCTTTCATCTTTTGGCTTACATGATTTTATTAGCGGACTGAAAAACGCACTAGGCCGGGAACATCCAGAATTAACGCGACAGACCCATCACCTAAAATGGTTGCGCCTGAAACGCCTTCCACCCGCCGGTAATTTGCTTCCAATGATTTAATAACAACCTGTTGCTGCCCCAGTAAATCATCGACAAGTAAACCGCACAAGGCTCCCTGCCCCTCAACGACGACAATGACACCTTCATTCATTTTTGCCGCACTCCCGGAGTGCACATTAAATATTTCGCGCATCCTGATAACCGGTAAATATTCATTGCGCAGACGGAAGGTTTCACCCTTGCCTGCAACCTTATTGAGCATTTTTTCAGTAATATTGATTGATTCGATAATCGAAACTAGCGGCACGATATAGGTTTCATCACCCACTGCAACGGATTGGCCATCCAGAATTGCCAGTGTCAGCGGCAAATGAATTGCGATGGTCGTCCCCTTGCCCAGCTCTGAAATAATCTCTATGTTGCCGCCTAATGACTGGATGTTTCTTCTTACAACATCCATACCCACTCCGCGGCCGGAAATATCGGTGAGTTGTTCAGCCGTGGAAAAACCGGGCATAAAGATTAATTCAAAAATCTGTTTGTCGGTCAGGACGGCATTTTCTTCAATCAGGCCTTTTTCTATGGCTTTTGCCAAAAGTTTGTCTTTATTAAGCCCGCGGCCATCATCGATAATTTCTATGACTATGTGCCCGCCGCGGTGATATGCCTTCAGCTCTATGGTTCCTGTTTCCGGCTTGCCGGCTGCAACTCTTTCTGCCGGTTTTTCTATGCCGTGATCCAGACTGTTTCTAATCAAGTGAACCAGCGGGTCGTTAATCAGCTCAACGACAGCCTTATCCACTTCGGTATTTTCTCCGACCAGTTTCAGGACAATTTTTTTATCTAATTTGGTGCTGATGTCGTGCACCAGACGGGGAAACCGGCTAAAAACAAAACTGATAGGCAACATGCGGACATTCATGACGCTTTGCTGTAAGTCACGCGTATGCCGCTCCAGCTGAGCCAGTCCTCTTTTAAGCTGGCTGACCTTATCCATAGTGAAGTTTTCCCCCACCAGACCCAGCATAGATTGCGTTATAACCACCTCGCCGACCATATTGATTAACGCATCAATTTTATCGGTATCTACGCGGATCGAACCTGAGGCTTTTGCTGCAGTCTTTGCTTCGTTATCGGATTCTTGAGGGGCAGGTTTTTTTACGTTCGCAGTTACTTTGGGCTTAGTCTCAGCAACAATCTCGGCAGGTTCAGGCTCGGCTGTTTCTACAGCGGCGACTGGGATTGGGGCGGGGGTAGGAGCTGCTTTTTTGGGTGGTTTGGCTTTAGCAAGAGGCTGAATGTCCATTTCACAGTCGCCTTCAACCCAGTTGAATATTTCCTTGATTTCAGCTTCAGCAATATCCCCGATAACTTTTAAGTCCCAGGATATATTGCATTCTTCAGGATCTATCTCACTCAAACTCGGGACATCCTGGACATTGGCTATGGCTGTTAACTCACCCAGTTCGTTCAGTTCCCGAAATAATCTTACCGGATCGTTACCGGTTTTAAGTAAATCCAGATAAGGGCAAAAAGCTATTTTCCAGCCCTGTTCAACGTCCTCAATGACTTCCTCTTCAACCTCAGAAGCGACATCAGCTGCAACAACTTCATCTTGCGGAGCGAGTGCAACTGGCGGCGCTGGTTCCGTTGCCGAAGCAGAACCGTTAAGCTCAATCTCCAAAGCGGCTTTGTGTTTGGCTACGCTGGCCTCATCGACATCCTGCTCATTTTGTATCGCAGTCAACATTTCTCTAAGACAGTCAACCGATCCGAGCAAAACATCAACCGCAGACTGGGTTACTTGCCTGCGCCCATCCCGCATTTCATCGAGAAGCGTTTCCATAATGTGGGTGTAATCAGCAACAACAGTAAACCCGAAAGTTCCGCTACCGCCTTTAATCGAGTGAGCCCCTCTGAAAATGGTGTTGATTACTTCCGAATCAATATCACCCATATCGAGAGTTAACAATCCTGACTCCATTGCTTCCAGGCCTTCGAAACATTCTTCAAAAAAGACCTGATGGAATTGTGACATATCGATAGACATAGACTTACCCGTGTGCGCCTAAATTCATTTAAATAAGGTTACTAACCCTACAATTTTCTTAATTTTATTATCGGTCAGGATTTAAAAATGTTATCGACGACTAACCCAAAACTTTTAATAATGTTTTTAGCAGTTGATCCGGATTAAACGGTTTAACCATCCATCCCGTAGCACCGGCAGCTTTACCTTCTTGTTTCTTTTCAATTCCGGATTCGGTCGTCAGCATCAACATGGGAATAAATTTATAGTCAGGAAGCGCACGCAATTCTCTAATTAAGGTAATCCCGTCTTTATTCGGCATATTGACATCAGTAACAACGCAATCAAATTGCCTAGCTTGTGCTTTTTCTAAAGCGTCAACTCCATCTTCTGCTTCTTCGACATCGTATCCAGCAGCTTTTAAAGTAAATGAAACCATTTTTCTCATTGAAGCTGAATCGTCAACTGCAAGAATACTTGCCATTGTTCTCTCCACTATTTTTTAAAATTTCAAAGCAAAAACCCAATACAAATATTACCGCGCCCTGCGTTGAGGTCAATAAGTATAGCCCAATTACTTCTCTGTATCGCACTTCTAATTTTTAAAATTATCGCTATATTTTTCAATGTGCCTAACAAAAAAAACCCACTAGAGAAATTCCCTAGCGGGGCATATTTGGTGCCGATGGCCGGATTTGAACCGGCACAACTTGCGTCACCACCCCCTCAAGATGGCGTGTCTACCAATTTCACCACATCGGCTAAAACGTGTTTAAAGATAAAGATACTGGACACTATTTTTGAATCAACAGCATCTTTATTTTTGCAATAAAAATCAATTATTTATTTTTTTTCAGCTGGCTTTTCGGTTTCGGTAGCCGACGGAGCAACGGGGACAGAAGGAATGCTGTCAGCACTTTTCGTTCCACCTACGTCAGGAAGGCCAAGCGTGTCTTGCTCAACTTTAGGAGTAGTCATTAAATCATAAGCCGCGCCCTGCTGACCGTTTAACACCGCAAGACCCAGGCTGGTTGTAAAAAACAGAGTTGCCAGAATGGCTGTAGTTCGTGACAAAAATGACCCGGCACCCTGAGCGCCAAATACAGAACCTGAAGAACCGGTTCCGAAAGCCGCGCCGGCATCAGCACCTTTGCCTTGCTGGATTAATACCAATCCAATAACCCCTAAACCCAACAACACATGAACAACAATAATTACCTGATACATGATGGTTAAACTACTCTAAATCGAATGATAAATCTGTAAAAAGGACTCTGCACAGCGAAGCCCCACCTAATTAAACCGCTATCAATATCCGGCAAGACTAACCACCGGATATAAATTTATATTTTGTCTGTACTACCCTTCATCAGCAGTAATAGCCTACTGGAAACTGGTGATTGCCTGGGCCTGACCATCTATTGCCAGCGCACCCACGCAGCCGGAATAAAAGGACGTATAGTATATGCTAACAACGCTTAGTTCAAGCACCTATTGCTTTCTTAACATCGCCAGCCAGTTGATTTGCGTAACTTTTGACCAGGTCTTTATCTTGCCCTTCCACCATGACGCGAATTAATGGTTCAGTGCCTGAAGCTCTAAGCAATACCCGGCCGGTATCCCCCAGCTTTTTCTCAATTTCTTTCACCGACTTTTGTATATCGACATCTTCGTCAGGGTTTATTTTCTTATTTGTTTTCACATTCACCAGAACTTGCGGGTATTTTTGCATTCCGGACTTCAATTCATGCAAATTTTTCCCGCTGCTTTTCATCTCAGCCATCACCTGCAATGCCGAAATAATGCCATCCCCTGTTGTTGTTCTATCCAGGCAAATGATATGTCCGGAGTTCTCCCCACCCAAAATCCCTTTATGCTTTGCCAGCATTTCCATAACGTACCGATCGCCCACCTTGGCCCTAATTAAATCGATACCCAGCTTCTTCAGGCCGTGTTCCATTCCCAGGTTTGTCATCAATGTGCCAACTACGGGGCCGGACATCAATCCTGCATCCAACCTTGATTTGGCAATGATATAAATAAGCTCGTCACCGTCTACGATTTCACCTTTGTGATCTACCATGACCAACCGGTCACCATCGCCATCCAACGCGATACCTAAATCGGCACGATAAGATAAAACTGTTGCCGCCAATTTTTCCGGTTTGGTTGCGCCGCACTCATCATTAATGTTGAGTCCATCGGGCTCGGCGCCTATCGTAACAACTTCCGCACCTACTTCGCTAAATACATGCGGCGCTATATGATAAGTTGCTCCATTAGCGCAATCGATTACGATCCTCATGCCGCTAAAATCAAGCCGAGTCGGTACGCTGGCCTTGCAAAATTCAATATAGCGGCCGGCAGCATCAGTCAAACGTTTCGCTTTGCCCAATTTTGATGATTCCACCGTAGTCATCGGCGAATCAATATACTCTTCGATTTTTTGCTCTATTTCATCAGGCAGCTTCGTACCTTGTACCGAGAAAAACTTAACCCCGTTATCGTAATAAGGATTATGAGAGGCGCTAATGACAATACCGGCCTGAGCCCTTAAGGTACGTGTTAAATAAGCTATTCCAGGAGTCGGCATAGGCCCCAGCATGCGTGTATCCACGCCAGCAGCAATTAAGCCTGCTTCCAGAGCCGACTCAAACATATAACCCGAAATACGTGTGTCTTTTCCAACAAGAACAAAGCCATGCCCTTCATTGGCAAACACCCGGCCTGCGGCCCAACCCAGCTTTAACAAAAAATCCGCGGTTATCGGAGGCTCGCCCACCTTTCCCCTGATACCATCAGTTCCAAAATATTTTCTTGTCATGAATCCAAGTTCCCCCTGTATCCGGATAGTTTAACAGCCTATAATTCCGAGAGATTGCAGCAATAGCGAACATCTTACGATCAAACAAACGCTTATCAAGCGTTTGTTTTCAAAATTGCATAAAAAAAGGAGAGGTTATGCCTCTCCTTTTTGTTTTTAACGCGGAGAACTGTTAACTTTGCTCAGCAGCCCCACCAATTGATTTCTCGTTTTTATTATCTTCTTTATCTTTAACATCATCGGCTACGGCATCACCATGAGACGAATGAGAAGGAGGAACATCATCCCAGCCCTCAGGGGCTTTTATAGGCCTACGAGACATCAAGTCGTCAATTTGAGTCCTATCGATAGTCTCATACTTCATCAACGCCGCCGACATGGCATGTAGAATATCTATATTTTCTTTGAGGATGGTTTCTGCACGCTCATAGTTACGATCGATAAAAGAGCGGATCTCTTCATCAATCGTATGCGAAGTCTCTTCAGCAACTGATTTATGTTGCGTCACCGAACGCCCCAGAAAAACCTCACCCTCTTCCTCACTGTAGGACAATGGCCCCAATCGCTGAGAGAACCCCCATTTAGTCACCATATTTCTGGCTAACTCAGTAGCGCGCTCAATGTCATTAGAGGCGCCGGTACTGACTTGTTCCGAGCCAAAAATAATCTCTTCCGCAATACGGCCGCCATATAGACTGGAAATCATACTATCCAATTTTTGCTTGCTGGCGCTGTATTGATCCCGTTCAGGCAAGAACATGGTAATACCCAGCGCACGGCCTCTAGGCATGATACTGACCTTGTAGACAGGATCATGTTCAGGAACCAGCCTGCCAACTATCGCATGACCGGCTTCGTGGTAGGCCGTCATTTTCTTTTCTTTCTCATTCATCACCATAGAAGTCCTTTCAACCCCCATGATCAGTTTATCCTTGGCTTTCTCAAGATCCAACATGCTCACTACGCGCTTATTCATTCTGGCGGCAAATAACGCGGCTTCATTGATCAAATTGGCTAAATCAGCCCCTGAAAAACCCGGTGTGCCTTGAGCGATATACTTAACCTCAACATCATCAGCGGCAGGCACTTTTTTCATATGAACCTTAAGAATCTGCTCACGCCCCCTAACATCAGGCAGGCCCACAGTTACTTGACGATCAAACCGTCCGGGACGCAATAAAGCCTTATCCAGCACATCCGCGCGGTTGGTAGCTGCAATAACGATAATGCCTTCATTGCCTTCAAAACCATCCATTTCAACCAGCAGCTGGTTTAATGTCTGCTCACGCTCATCATTGCCGCCGCCCAAACCCGCGCCGCGCTGACGACCCACTGCATCAATTTCATCTATAAAGATAATACAGGGAGCATGTTTTTTTGCTTGATCAAACATATCCCGAACGCGGGATGCGCCGACACCGACAAACATCTCAACAAAATCCGAACCGGAAATTGTAAAGAACGGCACTTTAGCTTCGCCAGCAATAGCTCTCGCCAACAGGGTCTTACCTGTTCCCGGAGGGCCAATCATCAGCGCGCCGCGAGGAATCTTACCGCCTAATTTCTGGTATTTTGCAGGATCTTTAAGAAAATCCACCATTTCGACGACTTCTTCTTTGGCTTCATCACAACCTGCAACATCGGCAAAAGTCACCTTGATTTGATCTTCTTCGAGCATGCGGGCTTTGCTTTTGCCAAAATTCATTGCTCCGCGGCCACCGCCTGCACCGCCCTGCATTTGACGCATAAAGAAAACCCAAACGGCAATAAGCAGCAACATGGGTCCGAAAGAGACCAGCAGCTGCATCAGCATGGAAGGCTGCTCAGGTGGAATAGCCTTGACTTCAACGCCATTTGCCAGCAAGTCATCCACCAAATGAGGATCTGAAGGCGCATAGGTTTTAAATATTTCGCCACCCTGCATTTTGCCCTTGATGATGTTGTTATCAATCATCACCTGCTGAACCTGGCCTGCTTTCACGGACTCGATGAATTGCGAATAAGACATCGACGAATCGCTTCGATCATTTTGAGGGCCAAAATTATTAAACACGGACATCAATACAACAGCAATGACGACCCATAGGATTATATTTTTTACCATATCGTTCAATTTACACGCCCTGGGCCTGAAAGGCTCCCGATTTAAAAACTGACTAATTATATCAGGAGTTATCTTTCCTGACTGCCGTTATTTATCTGGAATTCATCTACATATGAAAAATACAACTTCATCATACCCGCTTGTCCCCTAATATTACAGATATTAGGGCTGCAAAAGATTATTTAAACCCTTTAGCCAAAATATAAACTTCATTGCTTCTGGGCCTTGATGCTTTTGGCTTTCTAATCACCACTTTTGAAAAAAACTGCTGAATCTCCTGATGAAGCTCCTCAAAACCCGCTCCGTGAAACAATTTGACCAAAAACATGCCGTCTTTTGATAAAACCGTCTTGGCCGTATCCAGCGCCAATTCCCCCAAATAAATGGAGCGCGGTTGATCCACGCCCTTATTGCCGCTCATGTTCGGCGCCATATCCGACATCACCAGATTGATCGGAGCGCCGTCAAGCACAGCGTACAATTGATCCAGCACAGCCTGCTCACGAAAATCTCCCTGTATGAAGTCGACGCCCTCAAGCGGATCCATCGGCAAAATATCCAAAGCGATAATCTTGTCTTTTTTACCAATAATCTGACGTGCACGCTGGGACCAACCGCCCGGAGCCGCACCCAGATCAATAATATTCATCCCCGGCTTGATAATCTGATCCTTGTCCTGAATCTCATTCAGTTTAAAAACCGCGCGCGACCGGTATCCCTGAGCTTGCGCCATTTTGACATATTCGTCCTGAAAGTGTTCCTGCATCCAGCGACTGCTGCTTTTACTTCGTCCCATAACTCTATTTTAGTGTAAAATTTGCGCTTTTAATTTAGGAATAAAGAGTGAACTCTGCAGATAAGAAAAAACTCCGGGCCCAAGCGCACAGCTTAAAACCCGTCATTATGATCGGTCAATCGGGATTTACAGCCGCCGTACTGGCAGAGATTGAATTGGCGCTCGACAGCCACGAACTGATTAAAGTCCGCATACGCGCTGAACGGGAAGATCGCAAGCAGATTAGCGAGAAAATCTGCGCTGACACGGGAGCAGAGCTCATTCAAAATATTGGGCAAATTGTAGTTATTTACAGACCAAACCCCGACAAATAATTGAATCAGGGGCATGTTCATCAAGCTGCCCCTGCCCTCCAGGCTCGATCAGATATACTTGATCGAAATGATTTCGTAATCAACATCGCCGCCCGGCGTCTTAACCGTAACAACATCTTCAACCTCTTTGCCGATTAGCGCCCTGGCAATAGGCGATCCAATTGAAATACGGCCTTCCTTGATATTGGCCTCGTCTTCGCCAACAATTTGATAAGTCACTTTTTTCTCAGCTTCAATATCTTCTATTTCCACCGTCGCGCCGAAAACCACCTTACCATTTGCATCCACCTTGGTAATATCAATGATTTGCGCATTGGATAACTTGCCTTCAATTTCTGCAATACGCCCTTCGGCAAAGCTTTGCTGCTCTTTCGCGGCATGATATTCGGCATTTTCCTTTAAATCACCATGCTCTCGTGCCGTGGCAATTGCTGTGATAATGCGAGGACGCACAACGGTTTTTAATTCTTCCAATTCGGCCCGCAATTTTTCAGCGCCTTTTACGGTAAGAGGTACTTTATTCATTCTTCAACAACTCCAATAGTTGACTGTGGACACGAACTCCTTCGCACCCACGACGTTTTGTATCAAATCAGGCTTTTATGCAGATCCTGCAGGCAATTCACATCGCCGGCATCCAGCTCGCCCAGCGCGTAACAGGCCGCTCTAGCTCCAGCCATCGTCGTGTAATAGGTGACGCGATGCTGCAGCGCTTCCCGGCGCATGGTGAATGAATCTGAAATGGCTTTCTTGCCTTCGGTGGTATTAATAACCAGTTGAATCTGACCGTTTATGATCATATCAACCGTATTCGGCCGTCCCTCATTGACCTTATAAACAACCTCGCAAGGAACACCTGCATCCTGAAGATATTTTGCCGTCCCGCCCGTTGCAACGATCTCATAGTTTTTATCTACCAGCATCCTGGCAACATCAGGCGCCTTGGCTTTATCCGCATCGCGGATACTGATCAGCACCTTGCCGCTGTGATTCAAGTTGACGCCGGCAGCGCGCTGGGATTTGGCGAAAGCCTCGCCGAAGGTTTTGCCCACGCCCATGACTTCACCGGTTGACTTCATTTCAGGCCCTAACAAGGGGTCAACGCCCGGAAATTTAACAAACGGGAAAACCGCTTCTTTAACCGAGTAATAACCGGGAATGCGTTCTTCAGTAACGCCTTGCTGCGCCAAGGTTTGTCCAACCATGCAACGCGCCGCAATTTTGGCCAGCGCATAGCCGGTTGCCTTGGATACGAAAGGCGCCGTACGTGAAGCTCTTGGATTGACTTCAAGCACGTAAATGTCCTCGCCCTGGATGGCAAACTGGGTATTCATCAAGCCGATCACGCCCAGAGCCTCGGCCATTTTTGCCACCTGCTCGCGCAATTTGTCCTGAATCCTAGGCGCCAATTCATAAGGCGGCAATGAACACGCGGAATCACCTGAATGCACGCCGGCCTGCTCGATATGCTCCATCAGGCCGCCGATCAACACCTGCTCCCCGTCATAAATGGCATCGACATCCATTTCGACAGCATCGTCAAGGAAACGATCCAGCAATACCGGTGAATCATTGGAAACGCTGACCGCTTCTTTCATGTAACGCTGCAGGCCTTCTTCATTGAAGACGATTTCCATAGCCCGGCCGCCCAAAACATAGGAAGGCCGAACGACTAAGGGATAGCCCAGTTCTTTTGCCGCATTAATCGCCTGCTCAGTAGAACGCGCCGTGGCGTTGGGCGGCTGTTTTAAATCCAGTCTTTCCAGCAGCTTTTGGAACCGCTCGCGGTCTTCGGCCAAATCAATCGAGTCGGGCGATGTGCCGATAATGGGCACGCCAGCCGCTTCCAATGCGCGCGCCAGTTTCAGCGGCGTCTGGCCGCCATATTGCACGATCACGCCTTTGGGTTTTTCAAGATGCACGATTTCCAGCACATCTTCCAGCGTCAGCGACTCGAAATACAACCTGTCCGAGGTGTCAAAGTCGGTAGAAACCGTCTCGGGATTGCAATTGATCATGATGGTCTCATAGCCATCTTCACGCAAAGCCAATGCCGCATGCACGCAGCAGTAATCAAACTCGATGCCTTGCCCAATGCGGTTAGGACCGCCGCCGAGAATAATGATTTTTTCCTTGTCGGAAACCCGCGCCTCGCATTCTTCCTCATAGGTTGAATACAGATAAGCCGTGTCGGATGAAAACTCGGCCGCGCAGGAGTCTATACGCTTATAGACCGGGCGGATATTCTGCTTATGGCGCACATTACGCACCTCGGACTCGGAGGTATCCAGCAGCTTGGCCAGCCTGAGGTCGGAAAAGCCTTTGCGCTTTAATTTGTAAAGCTCGCCTTCTTTCAAGGTCGATAAGGTTTTTGTCGCCAATGACTTTTCAGTCTTCACCAAATCTTCAACCTGCGCCAGAAACCAGGGATCGATTTTACTGGCTTCGTGCACGTCTTCCAGACTCATGCCGCTGCGGAACGCATCGGCGACATAGAGCAAACGGTCCGGCCCCGGATGGCGCATTTCGCGCTGCATTTTTTCCTGGGCATCTTCCCTGCTCAAATCGATGATCTCATCAAGACCGCTGATGCCGATTTCCAGTCCGCGCAAGGCTTTTTGCAGCGATTCCTGAAAAGTTCGGCCAATGGCCATGACTTCACCCACAGACTTCATCTGCGTGGTCAAACGGTCATCCGCCTGCGGGAATTTTTCAAAGGTAAACCGCGGAACCTTGGTGACGACATAATCAATGGTCGGCTCAAATGATGCCGGCGTTGCGCCGCCGGTGATCTCGTTTTGCAATTCATCCAGCGTGTAACCTACCGCCAGTTTCGCCGCCACTTTGGCAATTGGGAAGCCAGTCGCCTTGGACGCCAGGGCGGACGAACGCGATACGCGCGGATTCATCTCGATAATGATCATGCGCCCGTCTTTGGGGTTGATGGCGACCTGCACGTTGGAACCGCCGGTATCAACGCCGATCTCGCGCAATATCGCCAAAGAGACGTTACGCAGTATCTGGTATTCCTTATCGGTCAGCGTCTGTGCCGGGGCTACGGTGATCGAATCGCCGGTATGCACGCCCATCGGGTCGAAGTTTTCAATGGAGCAGACAATGATGCAGTTGTCTTTGGAATCGCGCACCACTTCCATTTCGTATTCTTTCCAGCCCAGCACCGATTCTTCAATCAACAGCTCGTTGGTTGGCGACAAATACAGGCCGCGCTCGCAGATTTCAACAAACTCTTCCTTATTGTAAGCGATGCCGCCGCCGCTGCCGCCCATAGTAAATGAGGGGCGGATAACGGTCGGATAGCCTACTTCCTGCTGCGCAGCCAGCGCCTCTTCCATGGTATGCGCAGTTTTTGATTTTGCCACTTCATAACCGATTTTCCGCATCGCCTGATTGAACAGCTCGCGGTCTTCGGCTTTGTTGATCGCTTCCTTGGTGGCGCCGATCATTTCGACGCCGTATTTTTCCAAAACGCCGTTGGCGTCAAGATCCAGCGCGCAATTCAATGCGGTTTGCCCGCCCATGGTCGGCAATATGGCATCGGGGCGTTCTTTGGCGATGATTTTTTCTACGGTTTGCCAGTCGATAGGCTCGATATAGGTGGCATCCGCCATATCCGGGTCGGTCATAATCGTCGCCGGATTGGAGTTCACCAGAATAACGCGGTAACCTTCTTCCCGTAGCGCTTTACAGGCTTGCGTGCCTGAATAATCAAACTCGCAGGCTTGACCAATAACAATGGGGCCCGCCCCCAGTAACAAAATCGATTTTATGTCGGTTCTTTTTGGCATGTTGTTGATTTGCTCTGCTGATTATTGGTTTACTTGTTCCATCATCTCGATGAAATCATCGAATAAAGACTCCACATCATGAGGACCCGGACTTGCTTCAGGGTGGCCCTGAAAACTCATGGCTGGGCAGTCCGTCCGCTTGATGCCCTGCAAGCTGCCGTCAAACAATGAACGATACGTCGCTATTACATTATCAGGCAAACTGTCTTCATTGGCCGCAAAGCCGTGGTTCTGGCTGCTGATCATGACCCGGCCCGTCGCTATTTCCTGAACCGGATGGTTCGCGCCATGATGGCCGAACTTCATTTTCTCGGTTTTCGCGCCGCTGGCCAAAGCCAATAACTGATGTCCCAGGCAGATTCCGAACACCGGGATTTTCTTCTCCAGTATGGTCTTGATCGCCTCTATGGCGTAAGTGCACGGCTCAGGATCGCCAGGGCCATTAGACAGGAAAACGCCGTCAGGATTCATCGCCAATACTGTTTCAGCGGACGTTGTTGCAGGAACAACGGTGACGCGGCAGCCGCGATTGGCCAACAGCCTTAGGATGTTGCGTTTAACGCCGAAGTCATATGCCACGACGTGTTTGGTCAGGTTTTCGGCCGGCTTGTGCCCGTGCCGCAAATCCCAGATATTTTCAGTCCACTCATAAGGCCTGGCGACCGTGACTTCCTTGGCCAGATCCATCCCCTTCAAACCGGGGAAGCCTTCAATCGCCTTTTTTGCAACCTCCAGATCAACCGACTCGCCCGCCATAATGCAGCCGCGTTGCGCGCCTTTGTCACGCAAAAGCCGGGTTAATTTACGGGTGTCGACATCGGCAATGGCCACGACGTTATTATCAATCAAATATTGCTGCAAGGTTTTTTCGCTGCGCCAGTTGCTGACCAGCAACGGCAAATCCCTGATCACCAGACCGCTGGCAAAAACGCCGACAGACTCGTCATCTTCGCTGGTTGTGCCGACATTACCGACATGAGGATAGGTTAATGTCACAATTTGCCGGGCATAAGAGGGGTCACTGAGAATTTCCTGATACCCGGTCATGGCTGTATTAAAAACAACCTCACCCACGGAACAACCGTCTGCACCTATAGCCACGCCGTTAAATACCGTTCCATCTTCCAATACCAATAAAGCAGACTTAGTCAAACACGTCACCTCAAATGTGCAAAACGGGATGAACCCCTTTAAGGACTCATCCCGTTATAAAAAAACAAAACTAGGGTAATTTTACGAGATTATGCAGTTTTGGTCATTAACAATTTTGTAACACTAAGACATCCTGCATTACCTGGGATGCATGAACGTAACGAATCCAGCCCTCAGCGCACCGAAACATATCCGCCCCGCACACCGTTTTTGGATAAAACAATCTGCCAAAGCTGATTGCCGCGCGCCCGGAACGCGCCGGCACACGATAACAAATAGTATTTCCACATGCGGAAGAACCGCTCGTCATAGTTATCCGCTAAAGAAGCCCAATTTTTAGACACATTTTCAAACCAGCACATCAGCGTCTTGTCATAATCGGCGCCAAAATTGTGCCAGTCCTCCACGACAAACTTCCCCTCGACGGCTTTTGAAATCTGCTTGATGGAAGGGAGCACGCCTCCCGGAAATATGTACTTTTCTATCCACGGATCGACGGTTATTACCGATTTATTCCCCCCAATCGTATGCAGGAGGAATAAACCGTCATCCTTGAGGCACCTTCGCGCAACCTGCATATACTTGCGGTAGTTCTTGTAACCGACATGCTCGAACATGCCGATTGAAACAATATGATCAAACGTCTCATTAAGCTCCCGGTAATCCATAAGCCGTATTTCTATCGGCAAACCGGCGCACAACTCTTTGCACAAGCCGAGCTGTTCATTAGACAGGGTTACTCCGACACAGGAAACATCATATTTTTCAACTGCGTATTTCATGAAACTGCCCCAGCCGCACCCGATATCAAGAATTCTCTGGCCAGGTTGCAGATTCAGCTTCCTGCAGATCAGCTCAAACTTGTGCTCTTGTGCTTCATCGAGTGTTCTTGCATTTTTCCAATAGCCGCAGCTATAAGTCAATCGGGCATCAAGCATTGCACGGTATAGATCATTGCCGATGTCATAGTGGCGTTTGATGATATGTGAAACGAGGTTTT
Organism: Methylobacter sp.; assembly: GCA_041660285.1. Lineage (GTDB taxonomy): Bacteria > Pseudomonadota > Gammaproteobacteria > Methylococcales > Methylomonadaceae > Methylobacter_A. Next base: position 32,415 of record JBAZWN010000017.1, on the reverse strand, counting down.
TGCTTTGCCGGTTTGAGAAATATGCCCAAAGCCCATTCTTTAGCGCTTGGGGATCAAGCATGACCCGGCTTTTGATTTGTGCGGAACAGAATTTATTAAATAACTCGTCAAGCTGGCCGGAATCCCACCAGCCATCCATGTACGCTTCGCCCAGGCCAAGCGACCCTTGAGTCAGTATCCTTTCATACAGGTTCGCATTATAAACATGAATATCCCACGGATTATTTCCGTTAAAAACAATACCCGTACCTTCCAGCAACTTCTCCAGTTTTGCCCGAAATTTGTTTTGTGTGTTATCAATTATTCCACTCATCGTTGTTATCCAGTGATATCCAGGACACACGATGCCCTGCCATAACATCAGCCAAACAGGATGAGGATGCTATTTGTCCGACACTGGTTAGCCCGTTTTGTCAAAACAGGCTAACCAGTGGCAAGCAGAAAAGCACTGCCTACTACTCTACGAAAGCCCCAAAACATCCTGCATATCATAAAGTCCGTTTTGTTTATCCTTTAACCAAACCGCTGCCCTGACTGCGCCATTGGCAAAAGTCATGCGACTGGTCGCTTTATGGGTGATTTCAACCCGCTCACCCTCATCGGCGAACATAACGGTGTGCTCGCCGACTATGTCACCGGCGCGAATCGTTGAAAAACCGATGGTTTTTCTGTCCCGCTCACCGGTATTGCCTTCCCTGCCGTAAATAGCGCAGTCTTTTAAATCGCGGCCTAACGCATCGGCAATGACTTCGCCCATGCGCAACGCGGTGCCGGATGGCGCATCGATTTTATGCCGGTGATGGGCCTCGATCACCTCAATGTCGGTGTAATCGCCCATGACTTTGGCGGTCATTTCCAGCAATTTGAGCGACAAATTCACGCCGACGCTCATGTTGGGCGCCATCACGATCGCCACGTCTTTGGCCGCCTCGGAAATCTGAGCCTTCTGCGCATCGCTGTAACCGGTGGTGCCGATAACAATCTTTTTACCGGCTTGCCGGCAAGTCTCGATAAAGGCCATTGATGCATCGGGGCGCGTAAAATCGATCAATACGTCAAACTGCTCGACGACTGCCGCCAAATCATCGACAACCTTAACGCCGACCACGCTGATGCCCGCCAATTCGCCGGCATCCCGGCCTATTGCAGCACTGCCGGGGCGTGAGACGGCAACGGCTAATTCGGCGTTTTTAGCCAGCGCCGCCGCTTTAATCAGACAAAGCCCCATGCGGCCGGACACGCCTACTACAGCAATACGAGTCATGACTTATCCTGTTAATTTATCGAAAAAGCTTTTTACGCCGTCAGTCCATGAGGATTCCTGAGGACTGTGATGTTTTCCGCTGCCGGATAATGAGGCGCTCAATTGCTCAACCAATGCCTTCTGTTCTTTAGTCAGATGCACGGGTGTTTCAACCTGCACTTTGCACAACAAATCACCGACACCGCCGCCCCTGACCGGCTTAACGCCTTTGCCGCGCAGCCTGAATAATTTCCCGGTTTGCGTTTCAGCAGGGATTTTCAGCATCACTTTGCCATTCAAGGTAGGCACTTCTAACTCGCCGCCCAAGCAGGCGGTAGGGAAACTGATAGGCACTTCGCAATATAAGTTCGCGCCGTCACGGGTGAAAATCGCATGTTCTTTCACCTGAATCTGCACATAAAGATCGCCGGTCGGCCCGCCGTTTATTCCGGCCTCGCCTTCTCCAGCCAATCGTATGCGGTCTCCGGTATCGACGCCTGCAGGAATCTTTGCCGACAGGGTTTTGGTTTCCTGAACACGCCCCTGACCACGGCATGACCCGCAAGGGTCTTTAATCTGCTTGCCGGAGCCCTGGCAGGTCGGACAGGTTTGCTGAACTGAAAAGAAACCCTGCTGCATCCTGACTTGACCATGACCATGACAGGTTGAGCAAATAACCGGGCTGGAGCCTTTTTTGGCGCCTGTTCCGCTACACTCGCCGCAGGCAACCAGCACCGGCACGCGGACTTTGGCGTCTGTTCCGAATACGGCTTCTTCCAGCGATAACTCCAGGTTGTAGCGCAAGTCCGCACCGCGCTGAACGCTGCTCCGCTGCTGCCTGCCGCCACCGAAAATATCGCCGAAAACATCGCCGAAAACATCGCTGAAACTTTCGCCGCCGCCGAAACCGCCGTGACGCCCGCCGCCCATAGACGAATCAACGCCGGCATGGCCGAACTGGTCATAAGCAGCGCGTTTTTTAGGGTCTGATAAAACTTCGTAAGCTTCTTTGATTTGCTTGAATTTGGCCTCAGCCTCTGTCGGATTATCCTTGTTCCTATCCGGATGAAACTTCATCGCCTTGCTGCGATAACTTTTCTTGATCTCTGCATCACTGGCGTTTTTATCTACACCGAGAAGCTTGTAATAATCTTCTTTTGCCATATTTCAATCCGCTCCCAAGTGTCCACTCAGGAGATGCAGCATTGCTGCAATGTTATTAAAAATCCTGCGAAAAAGGCACAACGCATGTGCCAGCACCCGCCAGGCATAAAAGTGAAGCCGGGGTATTTACCACAAAGGACACGAAGGCCATGAAGAAAAAACTTCGCGCCCTCCGTGTCCTTCGTAGTTAGCAACCCAATAAAAGACTGTTGGTCGATTACTTAACAGTAATACCCATCAAACGCCTTTTATTTATCGTCTTCTTTGACTTCTTCAAACTCGGCATCAACAACACCGTCATCGGCAGCATGTTCTGAAGAAGCATGCGCACCAGACTGGTCGCCTTCAGACGCCGATTTTTGTGCATAAACACGTTCCGCCAGTTTACCTGATAACTCGGTCAAGTCATTTGTTTTGGCTTCAATTGCCGATTTATCATCGCCTTTAACTGCTTCTTTCAGTGCATCAATCGCATGTTCGATGCTGGTTTTTTCATCAGCGCCGACTTGATCACCCAATTCTTTCAGTGATTTTTCAGTCGCGTGAATCATGCCGTCCGCATGGTTGCGGGCATGAACCAGCTCTGTCAGTTTACGGTCTTCATCGGCATGGGCTTCAGCATCTTTTATCATGCGTTCAACTTCATCATCCGACAAACCGCTGGAGGCCTTGATGACGATGGATTGTTTTTTGCCGGTCGCCTTGTCTTTGGCTGACACGTTCAAAATACCGTTGGCATCAATATCGAATGCGACTTCGATTTGCGGAATACCGCGCGGCGCAGGTGGAATATCGGAAAGATCGAACCGGCCCAGCGATTTATTCGCCGCCGCGAGTTCACGCTCACCTTGCAACACATGCACGGTCACTGCCGTTTGATTGTCATCCGCGGTTGAGAACACCTGCGATGCATTGGTCGGGATCGTGGTATTTTTCTCGATCAGTTTGGTCATTACGCCGCCCATGGTCTCGATACCCAGCGATAACGGGATAACGTCCAGCAGCAATACGTCCTTAACTTCACCGCCCAGAACGCCCGCCTGAATCGCAGCACCCAAGGCTACCGCTTCATCGGGGTTAACGTCTTTGCGCGGCTCTTTGCCGAAAATGGCTTTTACCATTTCCTGCACTTTCGGCATACGGGTTTGACCGCCGACCAAAATCACGTCATCAATATCCGATGCCGATAACTTTGCGTCTTTCAGCGCCATTTCACAAGGGCCTTTAGTGCGGTTAATCAGCTCTTCAACCAGCGATTCCAGCTTGGCGCGGGTCAATTTGACATTTAAATGCTTGGGGCCTGAGGCATCCGCAGTAATGTAAGGCAGATTCACATCAGTTTGCTGGCTTGAAGACAATTCAATCTTGGCTTTTTCCGCCGCTTCTTTTAAACGCTGCAGAGCCAGCGGATCGTTATGCACGTCTACGCCGCTTTCTTTTTTGAATTCTTCCGCCAAAAACTCGATGATTCTTGAGTCGAAATCTTCGCCACCCAGGAAAGTATCGCCGTTGGTCGATAACACCTCGAATTGGTGTTCGCCTTCAATCTCGGCGATTTCGATAATGGAAATATCGAACGTACCGCCGCCTAAGTCATACACTGCAATTTTAGTGTCGCCTTTAGGCTTGTCCATGCCGAAAGCCAATGCAGATGCAGTCGGTTCATTGATAATCCGTTTGACTTCCAGACCGGCAATACGGCCGGCATCTTTGGTCGCCTGACGCTGAGAATCATTAAAATAAGCCGGCACGGTAATGACCGCTTCGGTGACTTCTTCGCCCAGATACGCTTCGGCGTCTTTTTTCAGCTTCATCAAAATACGCGCTGAAATCTCGGGAGCCGCCATTTTCTTGCCGTGAACCTCAACCCAGGCATCGCCATTTCCAGCCTCGACGATTTTATAAGGCACCATTTTGATGTCTTTTTGTACGACATCGTCCTTAAAGCGACGGCCGATCAAGCGTTTTATCGCAAATACGGTATTTTTGGGATTGGTAACCGCCTGACGTTTTGCCGACTGTCCGACCAATACCTCATCATCACTGGTAAAAGCGATAATGGAAGGCGTGGTGCGGGCGCCTTCGCTGTTCTCGATCACTCTTGCCACGCCGTTTTCCAACACCGCGACACACGAGTTTGTTGTTCCTAAATCTATGCCAATTATTTTAGCCATTGAATTCTCCAGACTTGAATATATTTAAAAAGTAAAAAGTTGTTACCGATATGGGGGCTGATTTAGCGTGTTCAAGCCTGTTCATCAATGCTCGGAATATCTGTTGGCGGCTTTTCAGCGGCTTTGGCCACTAAAACCATAGCGGGGCGCAACAAACGCCCGTTCAGCATATAACCTTTTTGGAAAACGTTAATCACTGTATTCGGCTCAGCACCCTCTACCGCATGCATGGCCATTGCTTGATGCAGCTCGGCATTAAACGGCTGGCCAAGCGGATCAATCGCTTCAATTTTGAATTTCGCAAATACCGATTCAAACTGTTTAATCGTTAATTCACTGCCTTCACGAAACTTTTGCACTTCAGGGCTGTCGCCTGTTGCGGCCTGCAGGCCCAGCACCAGACTGTCCAACACCGACAATAATTCTTTGGCAAAACTTGTCAACGCAAACTTATGCGCATCTTCCAGGTCTTTTTGCGTTCTTCTTTTCAGGTTTTCCATTTCCGCCTGAGCCCGAACCGCCTTGTCCCAGTTCTCTTGCGCTTTTTGCTCAGCCTGAGCCAATGCCTGCTTCAGCTCTTCAACCGAAAGCTCGTGTTCGGTTAATTCAGTATGCGATGGCTCTCCAGCCGTGCTACTTTCAGTTTCAACCTGAGATCCAGGCGCTTCCTGATCTGTACTCATTATTTATAGCTCCTTAACATTCAAAATTGGTATCGTGCCTAACTGCACAAAAAAACAGATGTTGCTTATGATGGGGTCGTTGATTTTGGATTCAAGGCTGCGCCTAACAATTTTGCAGTCACATCGACAAAAGGGATAATTTTCTCATAAGCCATGCGTGTCGGGCCGATGACGCCCAGCACCCCGACCACTTCATCACTGACTGAATAGGATGAAGTCACCAGGCTGCATTGATCAAATGCCTGATAGCCGGATTCTTCGCCAATAAATATCTGCACACCCTCCGCTTTCATACACTGATCCAGCAAATGAATAACGCCCTGCTTTTGACTGAAGGCTTCAAACAGATTTTTTAGCCTATCCATATCCGACAACTCGGAAAAGCCCATCAAATTGGTTTCGCCGGTCAGCACATAATCATCTTTTTTATTGTCCTGATCAAAAGCCAGTTGCGCCATTTTTACCGCATCCAGCATGCCCTGATTCATGCGTTCCTGATCTTCCTGCAACTCTTTTACAACGGCTTTGCGCACCGCATCCAGGCTGCGTCCGGAATAAATTGAATTTAAATAATTGGCCGCCTGCTGTAGTTCCGCGGCGCTAAATGTTTTAGAGGTATGGATAATTTTGTTATGGACTTCCTGCTCATTGGTAACAAAAATAACCAGTACGCGGGTATGAGATAAAGGTAAAAATTCGATATGCCGCAAACACACCAGTTCTCTTCGGGGCAATGTCACCACCCCGGCCATCTGCGTTAATTCTGAAAGCAAGCGGGACGCGGCACCAATTACATCGCTAGAACCATCATTGACCGATAAACCCTGATGCAAACGCGATAGTTCTTTCGATTCCAGCGGTTTGACCGTCAATAGGCTATCCACAAACAATCGATACCCGCTTACCGTGGGCACACGTCCCGCCGAGGTATGCGGCGAATGCACCAGCCCCAGATCTTCCAGATCCGCCATGACATTGCGGATGGTTGCGGGACTCAAGTTTAAATCCGAGTCTTTTGACAACACCCGCGAGCCTACCGGCTGCCCGTCACTGATATAACGCTCAACCAGCGTTTTCAATAACTGCAGCGACCTCTCGTTTAAAATTTGAGCCTTACTCACATCAACCTCTGAAACTAAAATTTAGCACTCCCTAAAGACGAGTGCCAGCTAGGCAAAATATCAGCTCGCCGAACGGTTGTCAATAAAGGCCATCCCGCTAAAACCTGCCATTTTCCCTTAATTGCTGACAATAAAATCAACTATCTAGCTTTACCTGCATTAAAAATGCCCAATGCATCTATAATACTGATAGGTTTACTAATGTTTTTTTGTATAATCGAATCCATTTACCGATTGTTATCCATCAATGCAGACTCCTTTTAAGACCATTGGCATCATAGGCAAGCCCAGTGACCCCAGTATCGCCGCGACGCTATCTGTTCTTTACGACTATTTAAGGCAACATCAATACGCTGTCATTGTTGATGAGGACAGCGCCCGGTTTATTCCTGACCAGCCCGTCAAATCATGCTCCACAGGCAAGATGGGGCAGCATTGCGACCTGGTTATCGCCGTCGGCGGCGACGGCACTTTCCTTTCTGCCGCCCGCGCCATCGTCGAATACAACATCCCTTTAATCGGCATAAACCTTGGCCGGCTCGGTTTTCTGGTGGATATATCGCCCAATGAACTGCCCGATACCTTGCACCGCATACTCCAAGGCCATTACACCGAAGAGAAACGCTATTTATTGCGCACCAAAATCATCCGCAACGGGCAAATCATTCATGAAGAAACCGCCGTCAATGAAGTGGCCATCCACCGCTGGGTGACGCCCAGCATGATTGAGATCATTACCAAAATTGATAATGTATTTTTAAATTCACAGCGTTCCGACGGCTTGATTATTTCAACGCCCACCGGATCAACCGCTTATTCCTTGTCTGCCGGCGGGCCGATTCTGTACCCGTCGTTAAACGCCCTGGTATTGGTTCCGCTTAACCCCCATACCTTGTCAAACCGGCCAATAGTGATAGACGATTCTGCTGAAATTGAAATAAGCTTTTGCCAAACCAAGCAAATCAACGCCTTGGTCACGTGCGATCACATTGAAATCCCGGAAGTGCTGATCAGCGACAAGATTTTGATTAAAAAAGAGCCGAAACCGATTAGAATTTTGCACCCGGAAGGCCATGATTTCTTCCAGATACTCAGGAAAAAATTAAACTGGAGCAGTGGTTACCACACAGACACCGATGCTATTAAACCTTAATATTATCGACCTTGCCGTCGTTAAATCATTAGATCTCGACCTGAAAAAAGGCATGTCGGTGCTCACCGGCGAGACCGGAGCCGGTAAATCCATTTTATTAACGGCCTTGGGCCTCGCCTTGGGAGATCGTGCTGATTCCGGCTACGTGCGCCCTGATTGCCCGCGCGCCGAAGTCAATCTGGAATTTGACTTGGTCGATGCCCCTCAGGCGCAACAGTGGCTGAAAGACAATGAACTGGACGCCGAGCAGCAATGTCTGATCCGGCGTATTGTCAGCAGCGATGGCCGCTCAAAGGCTTATATCAACAACCGCCCAGTCACCTTGCAATCCTTGCAGGAACTCAGCGAAAAACTGGTCGAAATCCACGGCCAGCATGCTCACCTGACCCTGCTCAATAATGACGAACAACGCCGCCTGCTGGATTCATATTCAAAGAATCAGCCCTTGCTGGACAATGTTAACGCCTGCTACCGGCAATGGCATCAGGCCTATAAGGAACTAACAAGCCTGCTCAAGTCCAGCACCGACCAAACCGAACGTGAAGAACTGCTGCGCTACCAGATTGAAGAATTGCAGCAGCTGGACCTGGCAAATTTCAGCTACGCCGACATTTCAGAGCAGCACAGCAAACTGGCCAACCTGGGGCAGATTTTAAGCACAGGCCAGACTCAGGTTGATATGCTTTATGAGAACGACCAGCTCTCGGTCAATCAGATGCTCAACCACAGTCTTAGTGAATTAAGCCACATCGCCCAGTTCGCGCCCGAATTAAACGAAATCTGCACCATGCTATCCGAAGCCCAGATTCAGATAGAAGAAGCATCACTACAATTACGCCGTTACCTTGAGTCGCAAGAGGCCGATCCGCAGCGCCTGGAATCCTTGGAAAACCAGATAGGCATTATTCAAGGTCTTAGCCGCAAACATCATGTTGCACCGGATGAATTGCCGGCACTGGTCAGCAAACTTGAGCAGGAACTTGACGGACTGACTCACAGCAGCGAACGCATTGATGCGTTAACGGCAAGCACCAGCCAGTTGCTCGCTCAATACCACCAGCTTGCCGGTCAACTGTCCGAGCAACGCCGCCTCGGCGCCGAGAAACTGCAACAGCAGATTTCAGCGATGATCAAGGAACTGGGCATGCCGCAAGGCGAGTTTCTGGTCGATATTTCCGGACTTGAAACCGATACACCCAAACTCAACGGCAAGGATAAAATCGAGTTTCTGGTCAGTGCCAACCCCGGCCTGCCCGCCAAACCGCTGAACAAGGTCGCCTCCGGCGGCGAGCTATCGCGCATCAGCCTGGCGATTCAGGTCACCACTTCCAGCGACAAAACCACGCCGACCATGATTTTTGACGAGGTGGACTCAGGCATAGGCGGCGGCATTGCCGAAATCGTCGGGCAAAAACTGCGGAATTTAAGCCTTAACCGGCAGGTCATGTGCGTCACCCATCTGCCGCAGGTCGCGTCCCAGGCGCATCACCATTTATATGTGGAAAAGAACAACCAAACCGACGTCACTTCTTCCAATGTCCGGCTGCTGGAAACGGAAGAACGCGTTGCAGAAATTGCCCGGATGTTAGGCGGCGTCAATATCACCGAAAACACCCTGGCCCACGCCAAAGAAATGTTAACTACAGGAAACCAAAGTCAATGATCCGCTTTCCAGCCGAATGGGAAAAACAATCCGCCGTATTAGTCGCTTGGCCCCATGAACTGGGCGATTTTCGCAATCTTCAAGCTGTTGAGCAATCCTACTGTTTTATTGCTGACACCATTAGCCAACACCAGCGACTGCTTATCGTCTGTCACGATGACAGCCATCAGCAGCATATCAGGGATTTGATAGGCCATAATGACAATATCGATTTCATCCAGGCCACTTTTAACGACATCTGGGTGAGAGACACCGTTTTCCTCAGCGTAGAAAACAACGGCCAACTGCAATTGCTGAACTTCACCTTCAATGGCTGGGGCGAAAAATACCCGCATCATGACGACAATGCGCTCAATCATAAACTGTTGCCCGCCCCGCCATTCAAAGGCGCGACACACCTGGACATTGACTTCATACTGGAAGGCGGCAGCGTCGAAAGCGACGGCATTGACACCATCCTGACCACCCGGCAATGCCTGTTAAACCCGAACAGAAATAAAGGCCTGAGCCAGCAAGACATAGAACGGCGACTGCTCCAGTACTTCGGCGCAAAAAGGGTTTTATGGATAGATCAGGAAAACCTGTCGGGCGACGACACCGACGCCCACATCGATACCTTGGCCCGCTTTTGCTCAGCCAATACCATCGCCTATACCAGCTGCGAAGATACCAAGGACCCGCACTATGCCAGCCTGAAAAACATGGAGGCGCAGCTGCAGGCCTTGCACACCCAAGCAGGCGCCGCCTATCAGTTGACCCCGCTGCCCATGCCGCAACCGATTTACGACGAAGGCGGTCTGCGCTTACCCGCCAATTACGCCAACTTCCTGATCATCAACGATGCGGTTATGGTTCCCGTTTATGACGACCCGATGGATGCCGTTGCCTTAGAGCGCTTGGCAGGTTGTTTTCCAGACCGCAAGATTATCGCCACCCCTTGCCGGCCTTTGGTACATCAGTATGGCAGCCTGCATTGCATGACCATGCAGTTTCCTGAGAAGGCGCTGCGGGCTGTTGATTAATATTCGACTGCCCCTTGTGCCGGGTTTTGTACCCACATCGACCAAAGGCTTATCAATGAACAAAACGTGGCTAGGGGTATTCTTTTCGGCACTGATATGGTCAGGCATACATCCTAAAGACTACCTGACCTGGGCACTTGAAACAGCCCCTGCAATGATTGCCTTTATTATTCTTTGGGCGACTCGTCAACGCTTTCAATTGACAAGCTTGGCCTATAACCTGATCTTGCTCCACAGCATCATATTAATGATAGGCGGACATTACACTTACGCGGAAGTTCCGCTGTTCGACTGGTTAAAGGGAATACCCCATTTTGAACGCAATAATTACGACAAAATCGGCCATTTTGCACAAGGTTTTATCCCCGCAATAATCGCCAGGGAAATTCTCATCAGAAACCATGTTGTGCAAAATATCAAATGGCTTAATTTTTTCGTCATTTGTATTTGTCTTGCAATCAGCGCCTTTTACGAGCTTATTGAATGGTGGGTTGCCATATTAAGCAAGGAAGCCGCCGAAGCATTTTTAGGCTCTCAGGGCTACATATGGGACACCCAATCAGACATGGCTTATGCGCTGCTTGGCGCAATGCTGGCATTGATCCTGTTAAGCCGCACTCATGACCGGCATATTAGCAAGTTAATAGCGAAGCCAATCAATCGGCGTTTTAACCGCTAAAAGCCACCAAAACTTCCGCTTTCATGAAAGCGCCGCAATTCCTGTATTTCTAATCGCTAAATCATTTAAAATGTGGACACTGAAAACCATCATATTATCCGATCATGAAAGCAAAACTAATCGTTAGCGCTGTTCAACAGCCCTGTAATGAAGACCGGCAGACCAACCTTGATTTTTCCATAGCGAAAATCCATGAAGCCGCCGCTGCCAATGCAGACTTGGTGGTATTGCCTGAACTGCATCTTGGCCCGTATTTTTGCCAGAGTGAAGATTACAATAACTTTGATCTTGCCCAGCCCATTCCCGGCCCGGCCACTGCAATCCTGTCAGACGTGGCTAAAAAACTCAGTATCGTCATCATCTCGACCATCTTCGAAAAAAGAGCGCCGGGGCTTTATCACAACACCGCCGTTGTTTTTGACAAGGATGGCAGCATTGCCGGTAAATACCGGAAAATGCATATTCCCGATGATCCTGGATTTTATGAAAAATATTATTTCACTCCGGGCGATTTGGGCTTCAAACCCATTGAAACTTCAATCGGCAAGCTAGGCGTATTGGTATGCTGGGATCAGTGGTTCCCGGAAGCGGCAAGGCTGATGGCTTTGGCCGGTGCTGAAGTTTTGATCTACCCGACTGCGATAGGCTGGGATCCGGAAGATTCGCCCGAAGAACATCAACGCCAGCTGGATGCCTGGATTACCATTCAGCGCTCTCACGCTGTCGCCAATGGCGTCCCGGTCATTTCCTGTAACCGTATAGGATTTGAAAAAGCGCCGGACTCGGCAACAGGCATCAACTTCTGGGGCAACAGTTTTATTGCCGGGCCTCAAGGGGAAATCATCACCAGCGCCAATGATTCTGAGGTAAAACTTTTAACCTGCACTATCGATAGTGGGCGGCTTGAGCGTGTCAGACAAATATGGCCTTATCTGCGTGATCGCAGGATTGACGCATACGGGGAATTGACAAAACGTTTCATCGATTAACATAGCCTGCATGAGTGCTCATTTTTCATGCGTAGCGAATCGTAAAACCGGTTTAATGCGAGCATATTCGAGTGCCAACAAGGCCACAGTTATGGCCAATTTCCGGCTGGCGCGCAGAATGATGGGTAGAATATGCGGTTGGTGTTACCATAAGTCCGCGCAATCATCGCTCTAGTCGGGAACTGGCATCAGAGACTCTATCGTTAAGGAACCATGAATACTCCAAACAATCAGGATATTTTTAACCAAATACATATTGATGTTGCACGTAATGCAACGGATGATTTCAATTTATTCCACGATAGAAATAAATGGCTGCGAATTAATCACAACCCGTTCAAGGGTCCTATTGTACTGGGATTTCAGCTGGAAACACTGATTGAACACAAGGTTTTTCTTTATCGCCAGCAGCATAATGAAAACGCGCTGATTAGCGATAAAAACCTGCGTTTTAGCAACTACCAGTTTTCTTTTGTTAACGCCGTCAAACCCGGACAAGTTGTATCGGTCGATATAAAACCATCGCAACTTAAAGAAGAACCCGAGACGCTTCTCAGCAACAGAATCACTGTTAAATCGGGCGGCTCATTGGCCTTGCTGGGCTACAAGACGGAATCCAAATTTGCATTATTCCTGACCAATCCTGATATTCCGCAGTGTGGAGCCCTCAATCAACTCCCCGACCGGTCTTTTATACCCGGCAGCTCTTTTTTTCTGAAACGAAAATTTATCAGCAGCAGCAATGCAAAAAACTTCCTGTGCGGCTCTCTGGTGGACCAGGATGCTTTTTTCGATCCCTTCAAAAATAAAGCTGTTTTTCCTGAAATATTCCCGTGCAGCCTTATATCCAGCGCCTTGCTGGAAAAAGCCATTATAGATAAACACGATTTTGAGCGGAACCCGCTAGTCTATATGTCCCACAAAATCAGCATTGATCGCATATATCACGCAAAACTAAAATCCAGTGACGCACTGTACATACTGATTAAACAAATACCCCCAGAGTCCCGCAATGAAGGCATAGGCAGCACCATAGACTCGCCTTATAACTACGAATGTTATGGCCTCATGGAAGATAAGTCCGTTCTTTACAGAGCACTAATTTCGCTGGCTCCGTTAGACCAAATACTAAAATCGCTCAAGCAATAGCAAGCACTGAAGCCTCAAGTTGTAATAGCCAGTCATTAAAAACCGGTTCTCGGTTCTTCTAAACTTCATTTAACATTTTTTCAGCGTTACACTACAGCCTTGCTCACACGTCGAGACAAGTGCCGCCATGTTAAAACAAACGCCGCTTTACCATCTTCATCTTGAGCTGGGCGCCAAAATGGTGTGCTTTGCCGGCTATCAAATGCCGGTGCAATACGGCAACGGCATACTTCACGAGCACCTTCACTGCCGAAGCCACGCCGGTTTCTTCGATATTTCCCACATGGGACAATGCCTGATTTTGGGCGATTCCGCCGCCAGCGAACTCGAACGGCTGACGCCTAGCGACATTACCGGATTGACACCCGGCGAACAAAAATACACCGTATTAACCAATGACGGCGGCGGCATTATTGACGACATCATCGTTACCCGTACCGTCTCAGGGTTAATGGTCATTGTGAATGCCGCCTGCAAGGACAAGGATTTCAGCCATTTAAAAAGGCATTTATCCGATCGGTGCTCCGTTTCAGAACTCGCTGACTATGCCCTGTTCGCCTTACAAGGCCCGTCTACGGCAAAGATCATCGGCAAGTTTTCTGCATCTGCCGCGGATTTATCCTTTATGCAAGCCTGCGAGACCGACATCAATGGCATGCCATGCAGCATCAGCCGCAGCGGCTATACCGGCGAAGACGGCTTTGAAATCTCGGTAGCCAATCACACTGCGGAACAGCTTGCCCGCCTGCTGCTGGCTGAAGCCGAAGTCGAACCCGTTGGCTTAGGCGCCAGAGACACCCTGCGCCTGGAAGCGGGGCTGTGCCTGTACGGCCATGAAATCAATGAATCGATTACGCCGGTAGAGGCAGGTCTCCAATGGCTGCTTAAAAAAGGCCATAGTCAATTCCCCGGAGCCGGAAAAATTCTGGCTCAGGTGCAACGCAGTTCAGAAAAAGTCCGCGCCGGATTGCTGGTGAACAGCAAAATACCGGTTCGGGAAGGCAGTGAGGTTTACAACACCGAAGGTATCGTCATAGGCCGTGTCACCAGCGGCAGTTTTTCCCCCAGCTTGGGTCAGCCGATTGCCATGGCCTTGCTTGACCGGAATGCCGCCATCTTGGGCAACACCTTGTACGCCAAGGTTCGCGACCGCAAAATCGCAGTTACCGTGACCAAACTGCCCTTTATCCCCCATCGCTACCACCGATAAAAAGAGGTAAGCCATCATGCCAACATCCCGCCCTAGCTTAGCCCAACTGGAAATGCGCGGTAATTTCATCAACCGCCACATCGGCCCCAACCCGCAGCAAACTAAAGACATGCTGGCGGAGCTGGGCTTAAACGAACTCGAAGACATCATCGATCTGGCCATTCCGGCCAATATCCTGAATCATGAGCCGCTAAAACTGACCGAAACAATCAGCGAAGGCGCGGTGATCGCGCATCTGCATAAGATGCGCGAACGCAACAAGGTGTTCACTTCCATGATCGGCATGGGCTATTACGACACCATCATGCCTGCGGTGATCAAGCGCAATGTGCTGGAAAACCCCGGCTGGTATACGGCTTACACGCCTTATCAGGCCGAAGTCAGCCAGGGGCGGCTGGAAGCATTGCTTAACTTTCAGCAAGTCATTGTCGACTTGACCGGCATGGAGCTTGCCAACGCCTCACTGCTGGATGAAGCCACGGCGGCGGCGGAAGCCATGGCCATGTCGCGGCGCTTGTCCAAGAGCGCCGCCAACAGCATATTCGTGGATCAGGATTGCCATCCGCAGACCATCGCCGTCATCAAGACCCGCGCCCGCTCCCTGGGTCATGAAGTTATCGTCGCCGACCCTTATCAGGATCTGGAGCGCCATGATTTTTTTGCCCTGCTGGTGCAATATCCCGGATCAAAAGGCGAAATCAAAGACCTGTCCGCCGTCACCATGATAGCACAGGCCAAATCGGCGCTGGTCACTGTAGCGGCGGATTTGCTGGCGCTGGTGTTGCTTAAAGCCCCTGCCGCATTCGGTGTCGATATTGTGGTGGGTTCAGCACAGCGTTTGGGCGTGCCGATGGGTTACGGCGGCCCTCATGCCGCGTTCTTCGCAACCAAAGACGAATACAAACGCTCAGTCCCGGGGCGCATTATCGGCGTCTCCAAGGACAGCCACGGCCAGCCGGCCCTGCGCATGGCGCTGCAAACCCGCGAGCAACACATCCGCCGGGACAAGGCCACCAGCAATATCTGCACATCGCAGGTGCTGCTTGCCATCATCGCCGGGTTTTATGCGGTTTATCACGGCGCGGGAGGCTTGCGCCTGATTGCAGGCCGGGTGCACCGCTACGCGCAAATCCTGGCCGCAGGCATTGCTCAACTGGGCTATCAGGTGCTTAGCGATTGTTATTTCGACACCCTGGTTGTCAGCACCCCGAACTGGGCAAAACACATCGCCGCTCGGGCCGAAGAAACCAATATCAACCTGCGCATTATCGATGCCGATCATATCGGCATCTCGCTGGACGAAACCACGACGCGGAATAATTTAAGAGATGTCTGGCAGGTGTTTGCATCGGCCACCGCCGATCTTCCCGACATCAATGTGCTGGATGCCAGCTTGATTGAATGCATCCCGGAAGCCTTGTTGCGCAACGATCAAATCCTGCAACATCCGGTTTTCGAGCGCTACCATTCCGAAACCGAAATGATGCGTTATATGCGCCGCCTAGCCCGGCGCGATATAGCGCTCGACCGCTCCATGATCCCGCTGGGCTCCTGCACCATGAAGCTGAACGCCGCCACGGAAATGCAGACTATTTCCTATTATGAATTTAACGGCCTTCACCCGTTTGCGCCGCTGTACCAGACCCACGGCTACCAGCAGATGTTTGCCGAACTGGAAGACATGCTGTGCGACCTGACCGGCTTCGACGCTTTTTCCCTGCAACCCAATGCCGGTTCCCAGGGCGAATACACAGGCCTCCTGGTCATCCGCAAATACCATGAAGTCAGGGGGCAGGCGCAGCGCAACATCTGCCTGATACCCGCTTCAGCGCACGGCACCAATTCGGCCAGCGCGACGATGGCGGGGCTTAAGGTTGTGGTCGTCGCCTGCGATGAAAACGGCAACGTCAGCCTGGAGGATTTGCGCGCGAAAACAGCCGAATACCAGGACACCCTGGCCGCGCTAATGATTACCTATCCGTCCACGCACGGCGTGTTCGAGCAGGCGTTTCGGGAAATCTGCGACCTGATCCATCAGCATGGCGGACAGGTTTACTTAGATGGC
This sequence comes from Methylobacter sp., assembly GCA_041660285.1. GTDB lineage: Bacteria > Pseudomonadota > Gammaproteobacteria > Methylococcales > Methylomonadaceae > Methylobacter_A. The sequence goes on along the minus strand of JBAZWN010000017.1, from coordinate 16,100 downwards.
GCCAACTTTAATGCACTGGTAGGCTTGAGCCGTCCCGGCAAAATCGGCGCCGATGTCGCGCATCTTAATCTGCACAAAACCTTCTGCATCCCGCATGGCGGCGGCGGTCCCGGCGTAGGCCCGATAGGCGTGGGCGCGCATCTGGCTCCGTTCCTGCCCGACCATCCGGTAGTCGAAGGCGTCAATCCTGCCAAAGGCGAGCACGGCACCATGGGTACAGTGTCCGCCGCGCCCTGGGGATCGGCCAGCATCTATACCATTTCCTGGGCGTATATCGCGATGATGGGCGCTGCCGGATTAAAACGCGCTACCTTGACCGCCATCCTGAACGCCAATTACATCGCCAAACGGCTAGCGCCGTATTACCCGATTTTATACACCGGCAAAAACGGCTGGGTCGCGCATGAATGCATCATCGATTGCCATGTGTTTAAAAAGAACTGCAACGTCACCGTGGAAGACATCGCCAAGCGCCTGATCGACTACGGCTTTCATGCGCCCACCGTGTCGTTTCCGGTCGCCGACACCTTGATGATAGAACCCACGGAAAGCGAAAACAAAGCCGAGATTGACCGTTTTTGCGCGGCGTTAATCAGCATCCGCGAAGAAATCAAAGCCATAGAAACCGGCGAAGCCGATGCGGAAAACAACCTGCTGCACAACGCGCCGCACACGCACCGTTTGCTGCTGACAGAATGGACGCTGCCCTACTCCAGGCAACAGGCTTTTTTCCCCGACAGCCACCAGCATGATGACAAATACTGGCCTCCGGTGGGTCGCATTGACAATGTCTATGGCGACCGGCACGTAGTCTGCACCTGCCCGCCTTTGTCGGATTATGAGTGAGTATATTCCAGAGCGGAAAAGCTTAGGAAAGAATAATTAGTCCGGTTAAAACCGAAGAAACCCTGCAGCCTGATAATGACTGCAGGGTAGTTTTTGAAGATACTATTTTATATCGGAGCAATGCGTAAAGTCTGTTTGAGCAGCACTAATCGTTACTATCCGATGTTCCTGATCCGGAGTATTATCCGGCCCATGAGCCTCGCCCACTGCTTTGATATGCAATTGCTCCATTTTAGCGCCATATTCGTTCAGCATTTCACTGACTACAGCAGCTCTTTTATCCGCCAGCTGTTGGTTGCTCTCCGGAGTGCCTACAGTATCGGTATAAGCGGTCACCTCTGCAGTGGCATCGGGATGAGCTCCCAAATATTTACCTAAAACGGAAATGTCATGATCATTGGTTTTGTAGGGCTCCGCACTGCCTGTTTTAAAATATGCGGCCGCCTTATGCGCCTTTTCAGTATGATGGTTTTTACCATGGACATCTACTATCCACTCGCATAGCTCTTTTTCCGAGGCAAGCCTATGCTGGGCTGCTTCCTTGGCTGCATCCATTGCTTTTTGCTTTTCATCAATGTTCCAATAATGATGATTTTTCCAATGATCTAAAACTTTATTGGCTTCCTCCAACTTTTCTTCAGCTAATTCCTCATGATAGATGGATTGTCCGTAATGACCGGCTACAACGGCATCAACTTCCGAGGTTAGTCCGGGAATATCTTTCTCTGGCGGCGTACAGGCAGCAAGGACACTGACTAAGACGGCAAATGGCAGGTAAGTACATTGTTTGTTCATGATTTTATCCTCTCAATCCGAATCATCCACATGCGGTGACGGATGAATTCAATGATTATTTAATGGGTCAAATACCTATTCACCGTTATCTAACGGTCCGTATGTAGTCCAGAAACCCGGCATATGTAGGCCAAAATAACGTGTATCCTCGCTAAAACGGTTCCATACGTAGGGCGGCGAAATGTAATCGTCCGTAGGAATAGGAGACGTAATTAGCTCCGCTACCCCCACTACAGTCCGGCTTACTGTATGCAGCGCTCCACGCACTAAACCCCAGGTTAAGCCGACAAAAACATTCTCATCATTACTGATATTAATGATATTTTTCGGTAATTCAATAACGCCAGTCGCCGTATTAAGCAATCCCTGGCTAAGTTTACAGGTAAATCCGGATAGATAATCATGCTCTTCTGCATAAGCCGGAGCCGCTGACAATAATGCGCTGCTAAGTACACAGGCAATAAAGAGGTGTTTTTTATTCATTGTTGATTCCTCCAAAAATGTTTAAGCCATCAGGTCGTTATATAACCTCAATCAATTTCGTGGCTACAACATTGACCCAAAAAGCCAAGCTAAAGGGATCACAAAATCCCTTTATCAGGAAGGTAACTCAACATTGTCATAATGTCAAAGTTATAATATTAAATATTCGACCTTCTAATCAGTCTGTTAGAATGACATGTACTTTTTGTGCTCACCAATCCAAAAGCTTCATCAAAGGTGGTCGATATATTGCTGACCGCGCCTGCTCATCTGATCAAGACTCTAATTCCAATGATTCTTTTTCGATAATAGCCAGTCTGTCCGACTCAATCCCCAGCAACAGCTCACCTTTTAGCAACCCTACCAATTCCCTGCCGGCCATTTTAAAGCGCCAGCCGTGTAGCAAGGGGCATTCGTCATCGTCATTAAACAACAGCACTTCCAGATCCTTACGCGTCGCAAGAATGATCGGATTCAGCGAGTTCTCTTCGGCACGTATTCTGACCAATGCGGTCAAAATATCCAATATTGCTTCCTGCTGCTGCGTTTTTTTAGCGGGCCGACCCTTTTCATTTAAAGGTATCGGGGGGCGATTCTTAGCGGCAGTAATTAATTGACACAATTCCTGTCCATAACGACTAACCGCGCGTTCATTGATACCACGAACATTAGCTAATTCACTCACTGTCTCCGGTTGCAGCTTGGCCATATCAAAAAGTATCTCATCACGCAACAGCCAACTCTTGGGGCGGTCTTCAGATTGCGCCGTTTTTTCCCGCCATTCGGCCAGTGCTTGAACAATTGATAACTGCTTTCCTGTCAGCTTGTTTTTACCTTTAATTTTTAACCAGGCTTTTTCCGGCGTTACCCGGTAAATATCCGGATTTGCCAGTTCAGCAAAGTCGCGCTCCAGCCACTCGGCCCGGCCCAGTTCCGCTAATTTTTGCAGCATTATTTGATAAATCTTACATAAATAAATCACATCATCAGCAGCATATTCAATTTCCACAGCCCTCAACGGCCGCTTGCTCCAATCCGCTCTGGTGTGCGCCTTGTTTAAATTAACATTCAACAAACTGGAAACCAGCATCGCATAGCCCGGGTTCTCCTGAAAACCCAGCAGTGGCGCTGCTATTTGCGTATCAAAAACAGGTGTGGGCAATTTTCCGGTCAATTGATAAAAAATTTCCAAATCCTGCCGACAGGAATGAAATACTTTTACGATGGAAGGGCTGTATATGGCTTCAAAAAGAGTATCCAGCGATGGCAACACCAACGGGTCAACGCACGCTACCCACTCCGGCGTTGCTATTTGCAGCAGACAAAATTTCGGGTAATAGGTTTTTTCCCGTAAAAACTCGGTATCAAGAGCCAGCCAGGGTTCTTTTTTTATCTGTTCGCACAGTTTAGCCAGCTGATCGGGAGTATTTATATATTGGATAGTTGTCATAAATTTAAACAAGCGGTTATTAAAGTAACCCCAAAATCATGCATATTTTAGGGTTAATGGTGGTTTTTCAGTTTAATGATAGAATTTAGCTTTTGCCTTAACTCACTATGCGATTTCGTATTATTCCCGTTACACCTTATCGGCAGAACTGTTCCTTGCTGGTTTGCGAGCAAACCAATAAAGCCGCCATTGTTGACCCAGGTGGCGATATTGACATTATTCTGAAAATTATTGAGCAGGAAAATGTGGCGCTGGAGTCCATCTTGATCACTCATGGCCACCTTGATCACATCGGCGCAACTGCGAAATTGGCAACCCTGCTTTCCATTCCCATTATAGGCCCTCATCATGAAGACCAATTCTGGATCGATGCCATTCCCGCACAGTGCCAGACGTTTCGTTTTCCGCCCAGCGAGTCATTTACCCCATCACGCTGGTTAAATCAGGGTGATATTGTTAAAGTTGGCGAGGCAACATTGGATGTTTTTCACTGCCCTGGTCATACGCCGGGACATGTGGTTTTTGTTCACCGCGAATCAAAATTGGCCATAGTCGGGGATGTTTTATTTAAAGGTTCGATCGGGAGAACGGATTTGCCCAAAGGCGATTTCAATACCTTGATTAATTCCATCAAAAACAATTTATGGTCCTTAGGCGAACAGTTTGCCTTTATTCCCGGTCACAGCCCAATGTCTACTTTTGGCGAGGAAATGCGCAGCAATCCTTTTGTCGGCAACGGATCCAGCCGCCAATCTTAATCTTTTGTCTGTTTATCAACTATTGGCCTGATCAGCACCTTCATTACCGGGCTGCTGAGCATTACGTTGCCGTCCGCGTCGAAAATTATTATTGCCGCGCTTTTTATTATTGCGCGCTTTTACTCTTCTTATATCCAACTTGCGCTGATTAATCTCTACCGATTTTAGATGCAGGAATATGTCCGGAGGCATTGCGTCTGGTAAATCAATAAGCGTGTAATCGCCCTGTATATTGACATTATTGATATTGTTTTTATCGACTCCCGACTCTTCAATCAATACTTTTTTAAGCTCTTCCAAGGTGACCTGATGTTTACGCCCCACGTCCAGCCGATAGCGAACCATTTTAATGCCTGACGGAGAGCTTTCAGATAGCGGCTGTTTTTCTACCTTTGGTTCTCGTCGTGGCACATATTCTTTAGCTGCCGTTTCTTGGGTCAAATACACCAGTGCAGCAGCGCAATTCAGAATATCTGTCCCCAATTCAGTTGCTATGCCTTTAATCAGGGCACGCTGAGCATCCAGATTCCCGCCGTTAAGAACCTGTTGCAAAAGGTTTTTCAACTGCGAGGATGCCTCAAGACTAACGGGAGCAACTATGCAGTCGTCTGTATTATTGCTATTGCTCATGCTGTTTACAGACTTAAAGGGTTGGCTGCATTAGAGCCTATCCTGATAAATTTCCACAAACGCTTCGTCACGCAACCGGCGTATCCAAAGCTCCGTTTCTTCTTCAATTTTCCGTTTGCGGATGGCGTCTCTCACCAGATTCTTTTTAAACTCGCTGCTATTATCTTTATTTTCCCTGCCTAAAACTTGAATAATATGCCAGCCGAATTGAGTTTGCACAGGCTCGCTAATTTCATTAATTCCCAGTTTTGACATAGCTTCTTCGAATGGCTTCACCAAATCGCCCGGTCCAACCCAATCAAGTGACCCGCCTTTTAATGCCGAGCCTTTATCATCTGAATGAGCGCGTGCAAGTGCCGCAAAATCATCGCCATCTGCAATACGGTCCTTTAACGCAAGCAAGCGTTTTTTCGCTTCAGCATCATCAACCAATTCATTGGTTTTAATCAAAATATGCCGAACTTTGGTTTTGGTAATCATATGATTATCCATGCTGCCCTTTAGTCCCTGCATCTTGATAATATGAAAACCACTCGGACTGCGTATGGGATCCGCCACATCACCTTGCTGCATTTTTGCGATCGCATCAACAAACAGAGTTGGTATTTCACTCATTGCACGCCAACCCAAATCACCGCCTTTCAAGGCATTTGCATCGTCTGACTCATTCATTGCCGTTTGGGTAAAATCTTGCCCTGCGCGCAATTTCCTGACAATATCATCAGCTTTGCTCATGGCTCTTTGTATCTCGCTCGATGATGCCGCCTCCTGAACTGCAATCAATATATGCCCCAAATGATATTGTGTGGATTCATCACCCAATTTATCCTGCGTTTCCATGTAATGCTCGACTTCCCTGTCAGTCACTTTAACTCGCCCGCCTATCTCTCTGCCGCGTAACTGATTAATAATGATTTCATTACGTATGTTATCCAAAAAGCCTTGATAAGTAATACCCTGTCTTTCCAGCTCCGCCCTGAAATCTTCGACATCCATATTATTTCTTTGCGCAATATCAGCCACCGAATTATTAAGCATTTCTTCGCTAACCGTAATCCCTGCCTTTTCCGCCAATTGTCTTTGAATCTTATCGACAATCATTCTTTCCAACACCTGTTTGCGCAGAACAGAAATCGGCGGCATCGCTGATTTACTCGCCAGTATTCTTTGCTCTATGACTGACACTTCATGCTGTAGCTCTCGCTCCAGAATGACATCATCGTCAACTACAGCGATAATCATATCAAGAACTTCGGCGCGCACTAGAAAGCTGCCGAACAGTAAACTGCACAACAATACAAATGCAATTGCTTTTTTCATGTTTTTAATACTCAATTCGTAGGTCTCCGATAACCATAAATATGCTGCTCAAAGAACTGATCCAGATCATCCCCAATACCGGTCAATCCTTTAAGCTCTATCTGTATAAAAACGCCTGTCTGGCTTATACCCGTAGCATCGACAACAACGGGGGTCGGAATATTTGGATTTGTATTGAGATTTACACTGTTAATCCAGCGCCGACCAATCACACGAAAACGCCAGCAACAATTTTCTTTTTCCAGGCCCAAGAAACTTTCCTGCGTTGAATTATTCAGCAATGAATACGTCCAACGCCCAACCATAGACCAATCGTCATAGATCGGCCAGTGAGCAGAAACGTCACTTTGAATAATGTCATAAGTCCTCGCCCCCGGTGCAGTCGGAATAACGGTGTTTTTTCTATAACGATAGCCCATATTAACAATCTCGCCTGGTTGATTAATATAATGCAGCGTGGCGTTATGCCTGACAACCCGGTTCAAATGAGGATTCCATTGTGCCCCTGAGATTAGCGACACATGATCCGTCAATCCGGCATTGAGTTCAGTAACCAGATTTGACAACTTATCGGTATTTGGAAAATAACCAGGCAAAGGTTCATCATAGCCCGGCAAATTAACCTTTCTATCCTGAAAATAAATAATCTCACCTACACTGAGTTTTAGCTTGTCCCTGCCGGATTTAGCATCAACCAGACGCGTTGTCAGGGCTGCCGTCACCTGGTTGGCATCCTGTACCCTGTCAATACCGCTAAAGCGGTTTTCCAGAAACATACTGCTAAATGAAAAGTCAGTCACTGAAGTATCAAATATGGGAATATCACTCTGCCCTGTCCTGGGGACGTACAAATAAAACAATCTGGGTTCAAGAGTATGCAGATAAGATCTATTAAAAAAGTTCACTTCCTTTTCCATATACAGGCCACTATCCGCAGAAAAAGTCGGCAGGGTTCTTGACATGCTGTTCTGAGCTAAGGCAACTCCGTTTGGATCATTTAGCATATACTGGGTATGCTGCAAGGAAAGCTTGGGCGTTAAAAAGCCGCTGGCAGTTTGTAGTGGAATAGTGACTGACGGTTTGACATTGGCCCGTTGTGTGTTTACTAGAATATTATGCTGGAAATGCACATATTCAGCATCCATAACCGTATTCAACGGCATAAATTTTTTGAATGCGCGGTTCAAGTTCAGATTAACTTGCGGCAACCTCCGATACGGTAATCCCGCATCTGTTATCGCCTGATCAATCGATTGATAATTGTCAACATGGCCTCTTAAAGAAACCCCATTATTTGCATAGACAAGATTCGCCTGACTTAAAAGGTAACTGCTGTAAGTAGAGGTACTAAGCGCATTACCCAAATCTGAAAAATAGGTTTTATCCGACACAGTGTTCAAATCCAGACTCGAACTGATATGGGATGCCAATTGGGCATTATTCTTAACCGCTGCAAAATACCGGGTCTTATTAAGAAGACTGTCATGGGGCATAAGTTCCAGGTTCGTAGTCCCATTGGTCCACCCTGTCAAATAACGGAAAGTCCCTCCCAGTGCTGCGCCCCTGTTTGAAAGATACCGGGGTCGTAAAGTTGCATCATAATTAGGGGCTATATTCCAGTAATATGGCGCTGTCAAACTAAAGCCGCCCCTTTTCGTATTGCCAACTGAAGGCGAAAGAAAACCGGAAAGCCGTCTGTCATCAATCGGAAAAGAAAGATGAGGCGAATAAAACACAGGCGCGCCTTTGAATTCAATCCAGGCATTTCTAGCGGAGCCTATACCTGTGATCTTATTCATCTTCAGTTCAGTCGCATGCACAACCCAATCCTGATTGCCTGGACGACAACCGGTATAAACCACATCTTTGTATCGAGAAAAGGTTTTACTGTCCCGATAAATCACTTTTGCCCGGCCTCTGAGCGGCGTACTTGGAGTAATAAACAGGTTATTTCTCAGCTTGAATTTGTCAGTGGCTAAATCAAGCGTGGCCGACTCACTGTGCAACGCCAACTCATCCTCGCTGTAATAAACATCACCGTGCAAATCCAGTGTCTCGGAAATTTTATCATAATGCGCCGTCCTGGATAATGTATGCTGATCTGCGCGAGTCATTTCGACATTACCAAAATAACTGTAGATTTCGCTATCAAATATTTCTGCATAATCAGAATTAATATCTAGCGGCGATACCTCTCTCAAATCCTTTGTCGGCACAAAACCTGGCTTTGTGCCGCTGGGTGCTGCGCAGTTTTGCCAGGGGTCATATTTCAGTTGTGATTTTAGAACGCTGAAAGTGCCCTCTTCCTTTGAGTCAAACGCCGGATTAAGTAGTCCTACGCCCATCTCACCTGACTCAACAACATGCGTCTGACCTTTCGGGTCTGCACCTACCAGCTGACAATCCCAGTTTTTATCGGCCCCCTTTGCATCACAGGTCCAGCCAGGGCGATTAGTTTCGGACTGAGGCAGTTTTTTTGAGCTGGCGACAGCTGGCGCAATCCTTTCACCAGTCACTATACTGACTTGCTGGACACCTTTATCGGTTTCAGTGCCGGCAGGATGAGCGTCTTGAGCTTGGGCAGTTTCAGTACTGGCGGGATGAGCGTCTTGAACAGTTTTAGTCATGACCGGTTGGCTGCTTTCAGCAGTTTCCGTCGCTTTTGCATTGGCGGGTATAACAGGCGGTATAACCTGAGCGGGGTCCGCTACAGTCGGCTGAGTGTCTTCGACCGGCTTGGATGGCGCAGACTGGACCTCTTTAACAGGCTCACTTGCGGGGGCCTTTGTTTCACTGGTTTTATTTGCGGACTTTTTTTCACCGACGCACACCCACTCTTTGCTGTTCTTATCCTGCACACAATTCCATGATGCGTCATTGCCGAAGCTGATATTTGCATATAATGAGGGTAAAAAAAACAGGAATAGGCGGCGGCGCATGAATGGTATAAGTTTAGTAGCGTAATGAATCATAAATCGAATAGAATGCCGGACGCTTATTTTACCCCACTACCGTAACATTATACTAATCTATCCTGAACCTCATGATGCCTGAAGATTTAAGAACAATATCCATGCTCGACTGGCTTGAGAATGATCTATTGCTCACCATCGAACATTGCGAACCCGCATCCAGCGATGCCAGCTTCCGGCGCTACTTCAGGATAAAAACTCCAGAGGGGCAATTCATTGTCATGGACGCCCCCCCGACAAAAGAAAACATTGAACCTTTCATAAGAATTGCTAGCTTACTGGCGCAATCCGGCGTCAACGTGCCCGCCATTTTCCAGCAGAACCTGGCTGACGGCTTTTTATTACTGGAAGATTTCGGCTCACAATGTTTTTTAGATCAACTCAGCACAAATAACGCCGCTAATCTATATCAAACTGCTTTCGACAGCCTACTTAAGCTGCAAACTCAAACCCCATTACAAAATTGCGGCCTGCCCAGCTATAACGAGCAGCTTCTGCGCAGAGAACTGGCCATTTTTAATGAATGGTTTCTGGATCAATTGCAGGGAATTACGATCCCGGAGCAGATTTGGGATGCCGTACAAGCGACTCTCGTCGAATCCGCACTGGAGCAGCCTGTCATCTGCGTGCACAGGGACTACCATTCCCGCAACCTGATGATTCTGGACAGTAATTCCCCCGGCGTCATAGATTTTCAGGATGCCGTCATCGGCCCGATCACTTACGATCTGGTGTCATTATTGCGCGATTGTTATATCGCATGGCCCGAACAACAGGTTGACCAATGGATGACGCAATATTTTGAACGGCTCCGGCAGGCAGATATCGTTAATTGCGACCTAACCCGGTTTAAACGCTGGTTTGACCTGATGGGACTGCAACGCCACCTCAAAGCCATCGGTATTTTCTCCCGATTGCATCTGAGGGATAGTAAATCAAACTACCTTAACGACATACCCCGCACACTGAACTACGTTGCGATGGTTTGCGCAGCCTATCCCGAGCTTTCCGAGTTTAATAACTTCCTGCAAGCCGAGGTTTTACCTGCACACGGCATAACATCATGAAAGCCATGATCTTAGCGGCGGGGCGCGGCGAAAGAATGCGCCCGTTGACCGACCACACGCCCAAACCCTTGCTTGCAGCCGCCGGCAAACCGCTCATCGAATATACGATTAAACAACTGGTCTCTGCGGGATTTAATGATATAGTCATCAATCATGCCCATCTGGGCAAGCAAATAGAAGACAAGCTGGGTAACGGCAATCAGTTTGGCGCTGTCATTAGCTATTCCCCTGAAGGCGAACAAGGGTTGGAAACGGCGGGCGGCATCATTAATGCCTTGCATTTATTAGGTAACGACGTGTTTTTGGTCGTCAATGGCGATATAGCCACAGACTTCCCTTTTGCCGAACTCAAGGGGCTGAATGTCGATTTAGCCCACTTAGTGTTGGTCGACAACCCTGTTCATAATAACCAAGGAGACTTTGCCTTGGATAGCGATGGCAAAGTCACTGAAACAGGGTTTGAGAAACTCACTTTTAGCGGTATCGGACTGTACCGCCCTGAACTGTTCAGCGGCACGCCGGCCGGAAGCAGCAAACTGGCGCCTTTGTTACGCCGGGCAATATCAGACCGCCGGGTTTCCGGGCAAAAATATGAAGGCTTCTGGATGGACATAGGAACGCCGGAACGCTTGCAGGAACTGGACTTTTATTACACACAACGGGGAAAAGACCATGACTGACCATATTTACAAGAAAATAGAACTGACCGGTTCATCAACCATTGGCATGCAGGAAGCCATCGAAAACGCCATCAGCAGAGCATCAAAAACCATCCACGACATGCGCTGGTTTGAAGTAGTCGAAACGCGCGGCCACCTGGAAAACGGCAAGATTGCACACTGGCAAGTCACCATTAAAGTCGGCTTTTCTCTAACAGAATAATGGTTAGCTTCAAAGGACATTAAACCGGCCGGTTTGATGCCTTGCCTTTCGCGCTGAGCTTGTCGATCCGCGCCGCCCTTCAACAAGCTCAGAGTGAGCGATGGCTCCACCGATGCCTTGATTCACTTTGAAAACGCAATAAAACGCCGGTAAGGCGAGCCCTGCTTCCAGGTAAATGCCTCCGTGTAGTAATGCATTAAAGCCAGATAGCCTAATAAGCCCAACGTAACCGCTTTCCTGATCTCTACGTCAAAAAAGAAGTTGGTTATAAAACTAACAACAGCGTCCCCGTAAGACTGCAAAACAAACGTCAGAAAAAATGAGCACACAGGCAGCACAATGAAAACGTGCACGTTACAACGCGCCGCGCAGCGGTAAATAAAATTCTGCGGATGGTTGTGATGCTTGTTGTAGTCATGCGTCACATAGAAAATATAAGCCGTCGCATCATGAACCAGTCGCGGCACCAAAATCGCCAACAAGTAATACTGCTGAACATACAAATAAAAACTGCTTAACACCAATAAAATATTGGCCCACAGAAACCACTTGCCAAATTGAGTGGTTACATAGCGTTGGCATAAAACCCCACTTAGAATCAGTCCCGCGCATAAACTCGCCGCAATGTGCCTAATCCATTCCGCTTGCTGAACGTCCAGGCTGTTTTTCAGGAAAATGCCGACGTAAATGAAAATGCCCGCCGCCACGCTCAGCCACAATAAAAGGTAAAACGCCCAGCCAGGTAAATGGCACAGACCGCGTCCAACGCCGTGCTGCTGTTTAAGCACATGGTAAACAGTCCAGGCAGCCACCGCCACGTAAAAGACTTTGTAGGGAATAAACAAACTGCCCAAGCCAAAAACAACCGCAATAGCGACGGTCATCAAAATAATTTTCAGCTTATACGTTTTCAGGTATTCAGCGTTACTCGCCAATACAACGGCGCTGGCGACGATATGCGGCGTACCGAAAATAATCTGGAACAGCAAAAAATGGGAGGGGCTGCTCGGCAAATTCTGTTGCAGAAAACCGTGCCAGAACCAACCATCAAACAACTGCAACGATAAACACACAGGAATGATTGAATACAACCCCAACAACAACCGGAATGAGACAGCCAGCTGATTCTCATTAGGCAAATCCTGGGCTGAAATTATTTGCGCAGACATGAAACTATCCTCTGTGTATTCTTATTTTTTTAGACAGAATATTAAGTTAAACTGATTACCCCGCTGTTTTCAAGAAAAATATGACTATGCCATTTCAGTTACACCCTCAATTGCAGCAAGACTGCATAACCATTGGCCGTTTTGAATTATGCCGGTTGCTGATGATGAATGACAGCCAGTATCCCTGGTTTATACTGGTACCGGAAAAGGCGGATATGAGTGAAATTTACCAGCTCTCCACGCCGGATCGTAAACTGCTGGTTGAAGAATCCAGCTACCTTGCAGAAAACCTGGCGAAACTTTATCAAGCCGACAAAATGAATATTGCGGCCATAGGCAATATGGTTCCGCAACTGCATATCCATCATATAGTCCGTTACAGGACTGACAAAGCCTGGCCGGCGCCGGTTTGGGGGAAGTTTGATGCCGTTCCCTACACGGAGCAGCAAATGACCGAGAATCTATCTATTGTTAAAAATCAACTGGGAAGTTATTTACACGTTGCGCATTAATCAACTATAAAATCAGTAAAAAACGCATCCTTGAAGCCCTCATTATGCTTCTCAAGCTTATCCAGCTTCTTGCGTAAAACAACAACCGTTTCTTTCCGCAAAGCTTCGCGTTGCTGCATGGTTTGCAGCTCATCCGACTGCCTGCCGCTGTAAAGCATGATCAATTCATGACGTAATGCAGGCATGTGCTTTTTTATCTTTGCAACAGTTTCTTCATCTTCAACCAACAATTGAACCTGTATCATCAAATATTTTTTTGGTTCTGATAAATTGACGGTAAACTTAGGCTTCATTTCCATATATTGTATGCCTGACTCCTCTGACCCTCCTTCCTCTTCTGCAACGGCAAAAGCGGGAATGAACAGCAGACTTAATACCAAAACAAATAAACGCATACCATAATTCCATGTGACTAAATGATAGTGGCCTAGTATAGGCCAACCTTATGAATATTAAAAACGAACCTGAGCAATGACAAGTAATTTAACCATCGGCCCTATCATGTTGGATGTGGAGGGCTTGACCCTGACACAGCATGAACAAGAAAAAATAAATCATCCCAACACCGGGGCGGTTATTCTTTTTTCGCGCAATTACCAAAATCCGGAGCAGGTAACCGGCCTTATCAACAGCATTCGCTCGGCGCGCAATGGCGACATACTGATTGCCGTTGACCAGGAAGGCGGCAGGGTCCAGCGTTTCCAGCAAGGCTTCACCCGATTGCCGCCTGCCTCGAGTTATGCGCAGGCACCGGAAATAGCTCAGCAGGCCGGCTGGCTGATGGCTGCAGAATTACTGGCGGTTGGCGTTGATTTCAGCTTTGCTCCGGTATTGGACATTGACTGCGGCGTCAGCGAAATCATCGGCAACCGTTCATTTTCAACCGATCCTGCGCTTGCAACACGGCTTTCAAGCTTATTTAGAAAAGGCATGAATGAAGCCGGCATGGCGGCAACCGGAAAGCACTTCCCCGGGCACGGCGCCGTGGCGCTGGATTCGCACCTGACCCTGCCGGTAGACGAAAGAGACCTGGACAGCATCAGGGCAAAAGACCTGCTGCCGTTTAAACAACTGATAGCAGAAGGCCTGGAAGGCATTATGCCCGCTCATGTCGTTTACCCTAAAGTTGACCCCAACCCGGCCGGTTTCTCGCCCTTCTGGATACAACAGATTTTACGCCAGGAATTGAACTTTAACGGCACGGTGTTCAGCGATGACTTGAGCATGGAAGGCGCGGCATCGGTCGGCGACTTCCCGGAACGCGCCCGACAGGCCCAGCTTGCCGGTTGCGATATGATTCTGGTCTGCAACAACCCGGCCGCTGCCGAACAGGTGCTTGATGCCTTGCCGATAACCCAAGACCCCATCAGAGAACAGCGGCTCAGCAGGATGCAAGGCAAGCCGCAGATGAACCGGGCGGAGTTAATGAACACCGGGAAATGGCAGCAAATCTCAAACCTCATCAACCAATTTACCAGTCAACATGCTTAAAGAAATCAAACACGTTCAGGCAACTGCCGATTTGCTGTACAGCGAACAGGAAGTTGAAGCCGCCATAGATAAAATGGCTCAGGACATCAACACCTTGCTTGCCGACCGCAATCCGTTATTGCTCTGCGTCATGAATGGCGGCATTGTCATAGCGGGAAAACTGCTGACCCGCTTAAAGATTCCCCTGACTATAGATGCCATTAACGCCAGCCGTTATCAAAACCAGACCGCTGGCGGCAACATTGAATGGGTGCTTAAACCGGGAACACCGCTTGAAGGCCGGACTGTGCTCATCATTGACGACATACTCGACGAAGGCATCACCCTTGAAGCCATCCGTCAATATTGCCTGGAACAAGGTGCCACATCCGTTTATAGCGCCGTGTTAGTGGATAAAATCCTCGACCATAAAAAACCGATAACAGCGGACTTTATCGGACTAGAAACTGAAGACCGCTACTTATTCGGCTACGGCATGGACTACAAAGGCTATTTACGCAACGCGTCCGGCATTTATGCCTGTAAAGAAGGGGAAACAGCGCATGACTAAACTGGCCATCATCGGCGGCACAGGACTGACCCAGCTTGGCGGCTTAAAAATCATCAAGCGCGAACGACTGGAAACTCCTTATGGCTCGCCTTCAGCCGAATTCGTTACCGGCGAGCTTAACCAAAAGGAAATTATATTCCTCGCCAGACATGGAAATCCGCACACCATCGCCCCGCACAAAATAAACTACCGGGCCAATATCTGGGGCTTAAAACAACTGGGGGTTGAACACATCATTGCCGTTGCGGCAGTAGGCGGCATTACCGCTGAAATGGTTCCCGCGCATATTGCCATTCCGGACCAGATTATCGATTACAGCTATGGCCGCCAGCATACTTTTTTTGAAGACGAAAAAGATGGCGTCACCCATATAGACTTCACTTACCCCTACAGTCAAAAATTGCGCTCACGCTTAATCACCGCAGCCGCCAAAGCCGACATAAAAATCAGTCCGCTCGGCACTTACGGCTGCACCCAAGGCCCGCGGCTGGAAACCGCAGCGGAAATTCAACGCATGGAAAGGGATGGCTGCGACCTGGTGGGCATGACCGGCATGCCGGAAGCCGCCCTGGCCAAAGAACTCGATATGGATTATGCCTCTATTAGCGTGGTCGCCAACTGGGCGGCAGGGAAAACGGAAGGTGAAATAACCATGGCGGAAATTGAGCAGCACCTCCACGTAGGCATGGCGAATACCGCTGAATTGCTCAAGGCGTTTATAGCATTGTCCTAACTAAAACAAGCAGCCTTGCAAAAAACAAGGCTGCTTAATTTATGAATTAATGGTGGCAGCCCGCGCCATGAATATGTCCGTGAGAAGTTTCTTCCGCAGTTGCAGGTCTGATGTCCATCACTTCCACATCGAAAGTTAAGGCCATGCCCGCCATCGGATGATTGCCGTCAATAGTAATATCGTCACCATCAACTTTAACGACGGTGACCACGCCCGGCCCTGAGCTCACATCGGCATGAAACTGCATACCCACTTCAACCTCGTCGATGCCATCAAACATTTGCCGCGGAATAACCTGAACCATGTCATCATGTTTTTCACCATAAGCATCTTCCGGCGCAAGACGCACATTGAACTTGTCGCCGACAGCTTTGCCATGCAATGCTTTTTCCAGGCCGGAAATGATATTTCCCATGCCATGCAAGATCGGAAGAGCGTCGTG
>JBAZWN010000016.1:0-70940 GCA_041660285.1 Methylobacter sp. | reverse complement strand
AAACCTTGGCGCGTAAGATCTTTTCTATATATTTTTTGGGCATTTTTAAAAATCAGCTGAGGTATCCTGCTATCTAAGGTATATTATTGCATATTATTTACTTATTTTTACTGGAATTACGGGAGCCAGAATGACTCAAGATGAATTAAAACAAAAAGTTGCCCAAGCCGCTTTGCCTTATATTAAAGATGTCGCCATTATTGGCGTGGGCACAGGCTCTACAGTAAATCACTTCATCGATTATCTGGCCGATTTCAGGGCCGAAATCGAAGGCGCTGTTTCAAGTTCCGAGATGAGCACCCAGCGCTTGAAAAAACTGGGCATTCCGGTGTTTGATTTAAACACCGTCGGCACGCTCGATGTTTATGTGGATGGCGCGGACGAAGTTAATCCCCGCAAACAACTGATCAAAGGCGGCGGCGGCGCGCTGACGCGCGAAAAGATCATCGCCGCAGCCAGCAAACAGTTCGTCTGCATCGCGGATGAAACCAAATGCGTCGATATATTAGGCGCTTTCCCGCTGCCGGTTGAAGTCATTCCTATGGCCAGAAGCTATGTCGCCAGAGAGATTGTTAAATTGGGCGGACAGCCGGTGTGGCGCGAAAACTGCGTTACCGATAACCACTGCCATATTCTGGATGTGCATAATCTGGATATTATGGAGCCGATCAAGCTGGAACAAACCATCAACAATATTGTCGGCGTAGTCACCGTCGGCATATTCGCCATGCGTCCTGCCGACGTCGTGCTGATTGGCAAGGGCAATGAAGTTGTCACGCTATAACAAACTGCTGTAGCGTGATTCACCCTGATCGGGCTGGCGAAGCATTCTGCTAGCTCGATAATCTCCTCTCATCAATATCCTTAAAAGCGACTCAAAAATTATGGTTGCCCCCTTTTGCACTATTGCATAACTGCGCTCCGGTTGAGCGCAATGTTAGGCTGATGTTGGAGTGTTAGGTGCTTGTCAGACTGTTTCAGAAATTTATATTTTTGAATATATAAGAATGTTTATTTTCAAATAAACAGTTACAATTTCAAAAGAACTTAAACATTTAGGGCGTGCGGTGGGTAGGGAAATTGTTCCCTTTCTAAATTACAAAGCAGTCGTTCAGCTGCGTTTGCAAATTTAATATAGTCTAATCGACCACCAATCATTGTGCCTACGCTAGAACTTGCATCGGCTTTATATGCAGGTGTTTCAACAAACCACCGAGATTTGGTGCGTCCATTTCCTTGGAAATATTCAACAACATGCTCGCGCATATTCCGCAAGTCTTTAATATCCTGTACCGAAAATTCATCTATTTCAGAAAAATCTACATTACTACATAATCCAAATTTTTTTATCCATTCGCGATGTTCAATAAGTTTATATGCCGCAATTACGAAATAGTGATGTTCACAATGCATGCTATAAATGGAGCGATAAAAAAAATTACGGTCTTTTAATTGTTCGGCAACATTAATCACCCGTTTTGATTGTAGGACTACACCTTGCGTCCACTGAACAAGACCACTAAAAGCCATGAAACGTTCTTCATCTGATGACATAATTGGTACAGTTGTATTCATATATAGCCTATTTTTTTACTTTTGAAATGGATGCCATTCTGTATAAAAGTCTAACTATAAGTAGGCACCTTTTCAGGTGTATATTAATTTTCAATTACCGGCGTATGGCTTTATCTTGGCAATCGGTCTAATCAGAGGCTATCAGATTTAATTATTGATAGCGACCTTATTTATACAAAATAAAATACACCTCCAAAACTCCTCGATCAAGCAAGTCCTGTAGGCCGGAATGACGAGTTTGCCTAGTTTTTAGAGTTAGGTGAGAACCCCAAAGCAGCCTAATCCTTTATTCACAGCGCCAACAGCAATTTTGCTAGCTCGATAATCTCCTGCTCGTCAATGTCCTTAATCGAATAATCCTGCTTGTTGAGCTTGTGAGGGTTGACGAATGAAGCGGAGTTGACCACTTTGTTGATGTCGGTCTGGTAAACGCGGCTGACCGGTGTCGGGCCGAAGATGGTGATTGACGGCCTGTTTAAGGCCCACGCCATGTGGGTCGGGCCGGTGTCATTGCCGATCAGCAGGTCGGCGTTGGCGATCAGTGCTTTCAGGCTGTTCAAATCCAGTTTGGGCGTGACTTTGATGAATCCAGACTGCGCCGCCATCCATTCTGCATCGGCTTTTTCCTTTTCACTGCCCCATACAACAAGGCAGTTCTGTAGGCCGGAATAAGCCTGTTTGAGCGATAGCGAAAACGGGTGTTTCCGGCAACACAATGCCGAATTTGCCGGAAACGCCCGACCTACGCTATGCGCGGTCGGTCTTATTCCGGCCTACACCCTGATTTTCACATCCCTGTGTCCTGGATCCCGGCATTCCCTGCCGGGATGACGAAATTCACAGCGCCAACAGCAATTTTGCCAGCCCGATAATCTCCTGTTCATCAATGTCCTTAATCGAATAATCCTGCTTGTTGAGCTTGTAAGGATTGACGAATGAAGCGGAGTTAACCACTTTGTTGATGTCGGTCTGGTAAACGCGGCTGATTGGTGTCGGGCCGAAGATGGTGATTGACGGCCTGTTTAAGGCCCACGCCATGTGGGTCGGGCCGGTGTCATTGCCGATCAGCAGGTCGGCGTTGGCGATCAGTGCTTTCAGGCTGTTCAAATCCAGCTTAGGCATGACTTTAATCAGCTCGGATTGTGTCGCCATCCATTCTGCGGCGGCTTTCTCCTTTTCGCTGCCCCAGATGACCAGGCAGTTTTGCTGCAAGGCTTGAGCTATTTTTACAAACTTATCGGGCGGATAGTTGCGGCTGTCCCAGGTCGAGCCTATCACCAGCACAATATTTTGCCGGTCTTTCAGCAAGTAATCATAAATTTGCGGGTCTTCGTTTTTAAAAAACAGGAACGGCTTCTTGCTGAGGATTTGCTCGGATGTGATGCCTATGCCTAAAGGCCTGGACAGAATCAGGGCATTTCTGTCGATGGTATTGGCATCGTAAGCGCAGGCTATTTTGACATCATAAAACCAGGAGGCGGCTTTTTCCCTGATCGAATCGGCATCGAATCCGGCGATGTGTTTGCCCAGTAATTTGGCGGTAACAGCCGATTTGATCAGCCCCTGGGCGTCAATAACCAGATCGTAGTCATTATCGGCATAAGAGCGGATTTTTTTGAACTGCTGAAAGAAGCCTGCCTTATTGGTTTTTAAGGATTTCAGGTTAACCGTCAGAATGTTATCGATATCGGGGTTGTTTTCTAAAACCCCGGCAAAGCGTTCTTCGACAATCCAGTCGATGCGAATATCTGCGGAGTAAGCCTTGATGAACTGTAGCGCGACCATCGCATGGACGATGTCTCCCAGAGCCGAGAGTTTTACGATGGCGATTTTCACTTACGGGCTCGTCACTAAATCAAGCACCCGGTCAGGCTTGATGCCGGTCAGGCATTGGGTGTGGCCTAACGGGCAATCGCGCTTAAAGCAGGGCGCGCAGTCAAGATTCAAAGAGATAACCTGAGCCTTGGAATTCAGCGGCGGCGTAAAGCCCGGGTTCGATGAGCCGTATATGGCGATGATTTTTTTGTCCAGCGCGGCGGCGACGTGCATCAAGCCGGAATCATTGGTTATTACCGTACCGGCCAGCGACATCAGATCGACTGCTTCGGCCAATGAGGTTCGGCCGGTAAAATCGGTGCAGTTCCAGTCGGTTGCTTGATTGATTTGCGTTGCGACTTCTTTATCCTTGTCGGAGCCGAACAGCCAGACCTGCCAGCCCTGGTCGATTTTATGCCGGGCAACTTCGGCGTAATACTCTGCCGGCCAGCGTTTGGCCGCGCCGTATTCGGCGCCGGGGCATAAGGCCAGGATTTTTGCAGAGGGCGTTAAGTTGAATTTGCCGATGACCGCCTGTTGCCTGTCTTTTCCAATGACGATGGCGGGCACAGGGTATTCGGGCGGCAACCACCACATGTCTTTGGACAAGCCCAGGGCGACAAACCGCTGCACGGTCATGGTCAGCACGTTTTTATCCAGCTTCCTGGCGTCGTTGAGCAAACCCCAGCGGCATTCGCCGATGTAGCCGGTGCGGAGTGGAATGTTGGCAAAAAACGGAATTATTGCAGATTTCCAGGAATTTGGCAGCACGATAGCTTGGTCATAGCCTTCAGAATGCAACTGTCTGCCCAGGTTGATTCTGTCCTTCAGGCCAAACTGGCCGTGCGATAACGGCATGGCGATGGCCTTGGATACTTGGGGCATTCTTTCCAGCAGGGAAAACGACCACGCAGGAGCCAGTACATCAATCCGGCAGTCCGGATGTTCCTGTTTAAGGGTGATAAACAGGCTTTGCGCCATCACCATATCGCCGACCCATGACGGGCCGACGACCAGTATTTTCGGTGCTTTTTTCAAACCTTAGGCGACGTAAGTCAACCAGTCGGCGTGATCGCTTCTGCGGCCATGCACATAGTCAAAATACAGTGTTTGCAGCTTCTCTGTAACAGGCCCGCGGCTGCCGGAGCCTATTACGCGGTTATCCAGTTCCCTGATCGGCGTCACTTCGGCCGCGGAACCGGTGAAGAAGGCTTCATCGGCCACATAAATCTCGTCGCGGGTAATACGTTTTTCGATGACTTCAAAGCCTTGTTCTCTGGCAATGGTCATGACCGTGTCGCGGGTGATGCCTTCCAAAGCCGAAGTGGTTTCCGGCGTGTAAATTTTACCGTTGCGCACGATGAACAGGTTTTCGGCGCTGCCTTCCGCCGCGAAGCCTTCATGATCCAGCATTAACGCTTCATCGTAACCATTGGCGCGCGCTTCCTGTAACGCGAGAATGGAGTTGATGTAATTGCCGTTGGCTTTGGCTTTGCACATGGTGCTGTTGTGATGGTTGCGGGTATATGACGACGTGCGGATGCGGATGCCTTGTTCTATGCTTTCCGCACCCAGATAGGCGCCCCACGACCATGCCGCAACCATGACATGCACTTTCAGGTTATCCGCCCGCAAGCCCATGCCTTCGGAACCTAAAAAGCACATGCTGCGGATATAGGCGCTGTCCAGGTTGTTTTTAGCCACCGCATCGCGCTGAACCTGGTTGATCTCGTCTTTGCCATACGGCATGTTCATGTTCATGATGTGCGCGGAACGGAACAGGCGGTCCGTATGATCCTGCATCTTGAAAATCGCCGTGCCTTTTTCCGCGTGATAAGCCCTGATTCCTTCAAACACGCCGAGGCCGTAGTGCAAGGTATGCGTCAACACATGGACTTTAGCTTCGCGCCACTCAACCCATTGCCCGTCCAGCCAAATAACGCCGTCTCTGTCGTCCATCGTCATCATTCATTCTCCAACTTAGTGTTTATGTATTTCCCATTTCCACGCATTGCGTGGAACAATAAAACCGACAAGTGCGTAGGATGTGCTGAGGTACGAAGCGCATCGTTCGCGAATGATGCGCTACACTGCGTCGCCTAAAGCGCCTACTTTTGGTTATAGCACATCCTACTCCATGTAATCATGCCAAATCTGTGCGACCTGGGCGCTCATTTCGGCAACCTCAGCCTCATCTATAACAGCGCGATCTCCCTGCAGGACCAGTTTATGACCATAGTCACGATAAGCGCAGTAAGCGGCTTTAAGCGTTTCCGCATTGGCTTTTGACATAAAGCCTTGCTCCTGCAAGCCGTCAAGCAGCCTGACATTATCGGTGTAGGTGGTCAGCGCCGCATTTTTTGCAGCCTGATCCAGAACGCCAAATTGTACTATAAACTCAATATCAGCAATACCGCCTTTGCTTTGTTTTAGGTCAAACTTGTCTTTATCTTTGGTAGCCAAGGCCCCGCGCATTTTTTCGCGCATCTCGCGGACTTCTTTTTTTAATGTTGCGGTATCCCGGGGCAGGCTCAAAATCCGGCTGCGAATGGCTTCGTATTGCGCTTTCAGTTGCGGGTCGCCAGCGATAAACCGGCCCCTGACCAGCGCCTGAAGCTCCCAGGTCCATGCCTGGTTTTTCAGGTAATTTTCATAACCGCTAATATGGCTGACCAGTAAGCCGGAGTCGCCATTCGGGCGCAGACGCATGTCCACTTCGTAAAGCACGCCTGACAGCATCTTGGTATCAAGAATATGCCGGACTTTCAGTCCCAACCGGCCGTAAAACTGGGCGCAGGAGATCGGCTTTTCGCCATCGGTTACGGCATTGTTATCCCGGCAATCATACAAAAACACCAAGTCCAGGTCAGAGCCGTAACCCAGCTCGATGCCGCCCAGTTTGCCAAAGCCGATGACCGCAAAGCCTGTGGCTACATTATCGGTGTCCGGCGGAAAGCCGTGCTTGTCGGTCAGCATCTGCCAGGCACGATCAATCACATGGCTGACTATGCTTTCGGCGATATAGGTCAGGTAATCGCTGACCACCATGACAGGTATGACGCCCATAATGTCGGCGGCGGCAACCCTTAGTACGCTCAGCTGCTTGAACTGGCGCAGCACGACCATCAGCTGCTCAAGATCCTGAACCTCGACTTGAGCCAGCAACACCTTGAGCTGCTCATCAAGATCGGCTTTTTTGAGCGGCTCGTAAAGGGAGCGGATATCCAGCAATTCATCGAACAGCACGGGGTACAGCGATAGATAATCGCAAATCCAGGGACTGGCCGAGGATAGCTTGATCAGTT
This sequence comes from Methylobacter sp., assembly GCA_041660285.1. GTDB lineage: Bacteria > Pseudomonadota > Gammaproteobacteria > Methylococcales > Methylomonadaceae > Methylobacter_A. The sequence goes on along the minus strand of JBAZWN010000016.1, from coordinate 64,245 downwards.
GAGACAAGGCGTCCGGATTTTCAGACAACAGCGATAAATAGACATTCCGGCCTGCGACTGCCTCAAACAAGTCGAGTATCCGTGTCAAGGTTTCGTCCGGGTTATCGACCTGCTGCATGGCCTCTATTAACTGCGGCATTAGCCGGTCAAGCACACCCGCGCCTTTTGTGGTTAGCCTTCTGACAGCCGCTGAGTTTTTAAATGCTTTGATGGCGGCCAGTATTTTATCCGTTTCTTGAATGCCGAATTCTTTCAGGTCATCCATCAATTCCGCATCATCCGCTACGCAATCCCAGATATTTTGGCTGTGCTGGTTTGCGCTGTCCTGTTTTGACAGCGAAAAAACCTGGTCGAATACCTCATGTACCTGTGTTCTTATCTTGTCCAGATCCTGTTTAAAGCTGACCCAGTCCGAATAATCCAGCGAGTACGCCAGTATCTGCTGCACTAACGGGTCTGCCGGCAAATCGTGGGTTTGCCTGTCCTGATATTGCTGGATATGGTTTTCCACCCGGCGCAAAAAGCAGTAGGACTGTTTTAATTGATCGGCATCTTTTGGCGCCAGCAACTCCATTTCACCCAGCAGTTGCAAAACATCCAGAATACCGCGCGTTTGCAGGGCCTTTGCATTGCCCCCGCGTATCAGCTGAAACGCCTGACCGATAAATTCAATTTCGCGTATGCCGCCGGGCCCGAGCTTGATATTCTCCATGCGGTCTTTGCGCCGCAGCTCCTGGGTGATCTGCGCTTTTAACGAGCGCAACTCCTCGAATGCACCGTAATCGAGATAGCGCCGGTACACAAAAGGCTTGAACATGGCCATCAGTTGCGCGCCGGTTTTAAAGTCGCCTGCGACCTGGCGAGCCTTGATCATGGCATAACGCTCCCATTCCCGGGCCTGGGTCTGGTAATAGTTTTCCATGCCGTCAAAGGTCATGATGATAGGGCCGCTATCGCCATAAGGCCTTAAGCGTATATCGGTGCGGAAGACAAAGCCGTCCACGGTGATTTCATCCAGAACCTTTACCAGACTGCGGCACAGTTTGGTAAAAAACTCACCATAGCTGGTTTCCTTCCTGTCCGGCAACACGCCGTCTTCGGCATAGGCAAAAATCAGGTCTATGTCGGATGAATAATTCAATTCGTAAGCGCCCAGCTTGCCCATGCCCAGCACGACGATCTGCTGAGGGCTGCCGTCAGACAGCAACGGCGTGCCGCGCAGCTCGCAGGCTTGCTGATAAAGAAAATCCAGCGCGTATTGAATGCAGGCATCCGCCAGCCACGATAAATTGGTCAGCGTTTCGGATAATTCGGCCCATCCGGCCAAATCCCGCCAGGCAATTCTGATCATTTCCCTGCGCCGGAAATACCGCAGCTTTGCCATTAACTCCGCTTCCGTTTCGACCGGCGTTTGCGCCAGCTTGTCGGCATAAGGGTTTTCATCGTAATCGGCCGATAAGTCACCGGACATAACCAGATCAACCAGCAGCTCAGGTTGCCGGGTACAGCTTTCTGCAACAAACAGGCTGGAGCACCAGACCTTGACGATTGATGCCATGAATTCGGGGGTGCGATCAAAACTCAGATTAAGCGTTGTCAGTTGTTCATCCCATTTTTTCAGGGAGGCTGCTACCGGAGCTCTTAACTCATCAGGCAGCGCTGCAAATTCGGGCTCGAGATTTTTAATAAAAGACATGGGCCAAAGTCATAAGCGGAAAGCGACATGATAACGAAAACAGGCGCGCAGCAAATAGCGCTATTTATTATAAACACAGTGAGTTCTTAATGTTGCGCCTGCATGGCAGTCATTGCTCCTGGCAATCATTCTGCATTCCCACCATCCATGACGGCCAGATGGTCGCTTTTTACAGACATCTTGGCATGAAAGCCGAAGATGGGTAGAACCAGCCGCAATAAAATGATAAAGTTTAGCCAGTTCAATACCAGATCCTTAACCATTTACGATTCAAATCTATGAAAACGTTTACATTTACAAAAAAATTCTTGTTCGCTGCCTTGACCAGCATGGTTATCGCGCTGTCTGTTGCGGGCTGTTCCGATGACGAAGAAAAAGTACAGACTGAAACAGTGGCTGTTAAGACGCCTGTTAAGGTTGCCACGCATAATCCCAATCCATTTGACCATTCTCATGATGTCGAAGTGACTGACATCCAAAAACACAAATTTGAGCATGATTTTGCCCAGCAGTGTGTAGACAGGGAGCTGAAAAACTCAGTCAATAAGGACATGGATAGAGATCGTTACGACGAGCCTTGCATGTGTATTGCGACTTATTTGATGAAAAATTTAACGGCGGAAGAGGCTGAGAAGTTTCTCGATGAGCATAAAAATGCTCAATCGCTGGTTATCAAGTATGAAAATGCGGCTTATCACTGTTTGCAACAAAAAGTGCAACCTAAAGGACCGCATTTGTTTGGCAGGCAGAAAGTTAGCGATCAATAAACAAGTGATATTGCCGGGTTACGCTTTAACGTAGCCCGGCTTGCTTTATTTAACCAACAACCGTAATAACAGTTTTTTCGGCGAGCTCTTTTAGAATCTGCAAGCCGCCTTCAATAATTATTTCAGGATTGGGATGATTCAATTCATCCGCCACTTGCGTTAAGCAGTTTTCCGTCAACATCTCCTCATTTTCCTGAATCAGCTGCAACAGTCTGTAAGTGATTGGGGTAGTTTCTATAAAATTGACCTCATCGGCCGGATTGCGATAGACGACCAGGAAGGTAGGTTGCTGGGGTGCGGCGTCAGGCAAAAAATCAGGCGATATTTTCTGGACGGGGTATTGATAAGCCAGCGGCCAGGCCAAAGGCGACAATTTGATGCGTTTTTTAAGCAGGTTGTCCCAGCTTTGATTATTGGCAGCCGCTTCTTCTTTGGAGATGGATAAAGCCATTTCCACCCACTCGTAATGCGCCAATTCGAGCATAAACGGTAAATCGCCCGGATTATTCCGCTCGCTTTGCAGATACTCCATGAATTCTTCCGGAATTTCAGAAAAATAGGGTGATTTGCAGGGATGTTTGGCAAAAAAGTCATGAGCCAGCTCAAGCCATTGGCTGCCGTTCAGTATTTTTCTGATTACCGGAAAGTTGGCCGACAGAAAGCTTTCGATGTTGTTAAAAAACAGCTCACGGTACATGTCCATGCGTTGTTGCTGGACATCGGCAGGCGCCGGATTGTTTTCCGGGTCTCTTATGTAGGACGCAAATTCAAGCTGTTTGGCTTTGAAGTCGATACTCATGCCGGCCTTAAGCAAATCGTTTTGCATGTTGCGTTCCCCAGGCGGATTGTATCGACCTGATAGTGTTAACTTCCTTGATTAATTCCGCTACGGCGGGGATATTAAAATCCCGCTCCAACAGCGTCGGGAACACGCCGTAAAGCTCGTAGGCTTTGCCCAGCAGTTTCCATACAGGGTCGATCACCTCAGCGCCGTGCGTATCCACCAGGAAATCTTCGGCTTCAACATAATGTCCGGCGATGTGTGCGTAAGAAATACGCTGTGCCGGAATGGCTTTTAAAAAATCTTCGGCATCGTAGCCGTGATTAACGCTATTAACGTAGATATTATTGATGTCGAGTAAGACATCACAGTCAGCTTCTTCGATAACGGCATTGAAGAAATCGATCTCAGTCATTTCCTGGCCGGGGGCGGCGTAATAGGATACATTTTCGATGGCTATTTTTTGCTCCAGAATGTCCTGAACGCGCTTGATCCGTCCGGCAACATAAGCAACCGCTTCCGAGGTGAACGGGATCGGCATCAGGTCGTATAAATGCCCGTCTTTGCTGCAATAGCTCAGGTGTTCACTGTAAAACTTGATCTGGTGCTCTGCCATGAACTGTTTTACGTCACGCACAAACTTTTCATCCAGCGGGTCGGTGCTGCCTATCGACAGCGATAGGCCGTGACAGATAAAATCAAAACGCTCGGTCATGGCGCGAAACTGCTTGCCCGATTTTCCTCCTATGGTGACCCAGTTTTCCGGCGCAACTTCATAAAAGTCGACGTCTTTCGGAGGCGTATCAACGATCTGATTTAAAAAAGACCGCCGCAGGCCTAAACCGGCGCCGTGAACAAGATTTTGGGTTGTGTCCATAAGAACACCTTACTGTGATTAGAGGAATTGGAGGGCATGATGACCATGCCCTCCTGTGCCAATACGCTTAGGCTTATTTGCCGGCTGCGTCTTTAGGCATGTTGCCGCATGAGCCTTCTTTGCCCTTCATCATGTCGCCGCAAGCGCCTTCCATGCCTTTTTTCATTTTGCCGTCTTGCATCATAGCGCCGCATTTGCTTTCACCGCATTTCCCTTCGGTGCCTTTTGCGCCATCAGTTTTTTTGTTGCCGGCACAGGCGCCTTCTGCTGCCTTAGGCTTTTCCATGCCGCCCATTGCCGCGCCACATGCCATTTCAGCCGCTTTATCAGCAGCGGCAACTTGCATATAACCAGTAGATAATTCAGTCATGCCGAATGGATTTGCTTCAGCATTAACAGCGGTTGAAGCGAAAGTTGAAATAAAAGCAGCGCCCATTGCAGCAGCTAAAGGCGATTTATTGAATTTTTTCATAGTGACTCCCGAATAGTTATATAAAACTTCGATACATGAGGCGTATCGAATGTTGCTCATCATATCAAAGACAGTTGAATATAGAATGAATACACTTTTTTTTAAAGAAAAATCATAATCTTTATTACTTAATCTTAATCTGTTGTTTTTTCTTTATATTCGCACAAGTCTTCAATAACGCAGCTCTGGCAGCGCGGTTTTCTGGCGATGCAGGTGTAGCGGCCATGCAGAATCAGTAAGTGATGCGCATCTTTCTTATGCTGTTTGGGCACGGTTTTTTCCAGATTTTTCTCAACAACCAGAACATTCTTGCCGGGGGCGATGCCCGTGCGGTTAGAAACTCGGAATATATGAGTGTCCACCGCAATCGTATGCAGGCCGAAAGCGGTGTTAAGAATGACGTTGGCTGTTTTTCTGCCTACGCCCGCCAGCGCTTCCAGCTCGTCTCGCGTTTTTGGCACTTGGCCCTCATGCTTATCGAGTAACTGCTGGCACAGCTTGATGATATGTGCAGCCTTGCTGTTAAACAAACCGATGGTCTTGATGTATTCCTTCAAACCCTCCTCTCCCAGCGCCAAGATGTCACGGGGCGTATTGGCAACGGGAAATAACCCGACGGTGGCCTTGTTTACGCTTTTATCAGTCGCTTGCGCGGACAAGACGACTGCAATCAATAATTCAAAGGGGGTGGTGTATTGGAGCTCCGTGGTCGGCTCAGGTATTGCTACGGCGAGCCTATCAAAAATAGCCAGGCGTTTTTTTTGGTTCATAGTGTGAGATTTTTGAAGTAATGAATAATGTGCGCTGAGCAACAAAAATCTAATTATATCAAAGACTATTTTTATTGCTGTTGGGGCATTTAATCTTGAATTTGACCAATGTGGAGGGGTTTTTGATGTAGCATAAAAAGCTTGCTATTTATAATAGTATTGTATACTTTCGGAACAATATAAGTTTAGCGGAGTCAGGTCTTTCCTTGCACAAGGCAAAGCCCTGACTCCGTTTTTTTAAGCCTCTGCCGATCGATCAAACTTGATTAATTGATTTAAAATCTCATGCAAAATATTTTCGTAGTTTACGGGCTGCAACGATTTTCCAAGGAGTAAGACGTGGACGAGCCGATCTCTCAAGTCGAGGTGATTCCTCAAAACGCACTGACATTTAAACTGTGCGAAGATAATATCAAATTGCTTGCCGTATTTGAGCCGAGTGAAGACAGGATTGCACTGGATGTTGAAGCGATTAAAGAAATGCTGGTTCAGCAGGGTCTATCCGAGCTGTTTCTGGATAAAAAAATGCTTGCACGTTTAGCTCAGCAGTACAACAGCGCTACTACGGGTTTTGTTATGGAAATAGGTGGGCGCCAGGATGGCGAGTGCACCATCAGGATTTCCAAGGACAGGATGATTGCATGGCTCACGTTGACCCCGCCTCTTGGCGGCGCTGCTGTCACCCTCAAGGAAATTCACCAATCTTTAGAAGAAAAAGGCATTGTCAGCGGCATCATGGTTGCTGAGATCGAAGCTGCCGTGAGGGAGGGTCGCGCTACAGATCAGATTATCGCCCAAGGATTGCATCCTGTGCCAGGTATTGATGCGCAGTTCCATTGTCTGATGCCGGAAGTAAAAGAACGGCGACCCCAGATAGACGAACGCGGAGTCGCCAATTATCGTGATCTTGGGGAGCTTGTTGTTGTGGAGAAAGGCGATGTGCTTATGCGCCGTATGCCTCCATCCACAGGAGAGGAGGGCTATGACATCATGGGGCAAGTGCTTGCTTCCAAGGCTGGTAATGACACACCGTTTGCCTCAGGCTTAAAGGGTGTTGAGTTTGCCCCGGAGGATACCGATCTGTTGTTGGCCTCGATTATTGGACAGCCAGTGCTGGTTCCTAATGGTGTTGTGGTGTCACCGACTATCAATGTGCCGCTGGTGGATATCACATCCGGAAATTTAAGTTTCGAGGGTACGATTAACATTAAGGGCGATGTTCAGGAAGGGATGAAAATTTATGCCGCGGAGGACATCTTCGTTGGGGGAACCGTTGAAGCGGCAGAAATTGAAGCCGGTGGGAATATCGTTATCAAGGGAGGCGTGATTGGTAACAGTGAGCCTGGCGATGGCTCCACGCCTGTATTTGGCGCCAGAATTGTTGCGAAAGGTTCGGTCAGCGTCCGCTTTGCCGAAAATGCCAGTATTGAAGCGGGCACTGACATCATTATTGAAGAATATTCCATGAATAATCAATTGACTGCGCTCAATCAGATTTTAGTTGGAAAATCTGGCGGGAAAAAGGGGCACATTATGGGCGGCACTGCCAGTGCAATGATTCTGGTGAAAGCCGCCTCAATTGGTTCAAGTGCTGGCATCAAAACCAATGTTCATGCCGGCTTAAATCCCCATATTTATGAGCAACTGAATGGACTCAAACGCGGGATTGAGGCGAATGAAAAAGAACAGGAAAACATAAAGAAAATTATCACCTTTGTTCAGAATAATCCTGAAAAAGACAAAGACGGTTTGCTGGATAAGGCGCACCGTACTCTGGAGAAACTAACGTCGGACTTTACCCGCTATAATGCTGATCTGGACAGCCTTCAGGCCGAAATGGCGTTTGCTGAGGATGCTAAAGTCATTGTCGAACGGGCTGTCTATAGCGATACCGAAATCCAGATCGGCAATCAGATTTGGAGAACCATAGAGGAACGTGGCAAAGGTGTTTTTCAGATAATTGATGGTGAAATTAATTTTAGCTACATGTAGTCAGGTATTAACGGACTTGCCTGAGGTGGCTGAAAGACTGGAAGAAAACGGAGCGAGGCCTTCGTTGCTTCCACTATCAAGCTGACGGGTATACAAGGTAGAGTCCCCAGTTTCTTTTTTATATTCAAAAATCCGTATGATGGATTTTCTTCGCGCTCTAACGGGTCGCCACGACTGCATGGGCAGATATTTGCTCCTGCCGAGACAATCCGCCATTTATGCCCTCGGGTTGACGTACATCAAATCGGCGCTTGCAGTTTGCCAGCCTGGCTTAAGAGAACATGCCTGTTTGTCGTGATATGCCACGGTTTTTTGCCAGTGGTGTGGATGCTGTTTTCTGAACTCGAAGTGGGTGAGGCATCTATTCTTGCCGCGTTTAAGGAATTGTTTAATGGCAGTCTGCAACGTCTAAATCATTACGAATATTTCATTGGGTGTTAGAATGCAAAAAAGTATGCATTAAACGGACATTGTTTATCTGAATGCATATACCACGAGCATCGTTAAAAACATTTTCTATTTAAAGAGGACGCTATGCGGAACTTGAAGCTTTTACCCGCGTTGATTGGAGCGACACTTGTAATCGCTATCATTTTATATGTCGCCTTTTATTTCATATTTCTTGATCTGTTTGTTGACTTATGGTGGTACCAATCATTAAAACTTGAAGCTTATTTCTGGTTAAGATTGCTCTACAAATTCTTTCTTTCCGGCGGAGTAACGCTGGCATTCTTTGCCATTTTCTTTTTTCACTTCTGGGTCGCCTCGCGTTATCTGGGCATCAATCCGACTGACGAGCTTCTCAGTAACATAGATAAACGCCGGCGTTTCCAGCGTTTTGCCAACACTTTCATGAATGGTTCGGCAAGGGTATACACGCCGATATCCTTGATATTGGCCATATTTATCGCCATCCCTTTCTATAATCAATGGGAATCAACACTGCTGTACTTTTTCGGCAGTGATTCGGGTGTAACCGAAACGGTTTACGGCAATGATGTCAGCTTTTATATGCTGTCCTATCCGACCTATATGTTGATCCAGCAGGAAATGCTGATAACCTCCTCGCTGATCTTTTGCATGGTCGGTATTTTATATTGGCTGGAGCATGTTTTTATACCTGATGAAAACACGGAGTTCCCCTTAGGCGCCAAGATTCATTTAACTATCTTAATCGGCTTTGTGGTTGCTTTTGTGGTCTGGGGATTCATGCTGGATCGCTTTACGCTGCTTTATACCGATACGCACGAACCGGTTTTTTATGGCCCCGGCTTTGTTGAAATACGCTATCAATTGCCGCTCATCTGGCTTGGAATTGTTACCTTCGTGGCGACTGCGATAACGGCAGGCCTGTTTATTTTTTCAGAAAAACACCGTGTAAAAGCGCCCTTTTTAATATCACTTACCGTCTTCCTTTGTGTTGTAGGTTTGTCGAAGATTCAATTTATCCCTGATTTAATCCAGAAATACATAGTCAATCCGAATCCGGTCAAAACAAATAAGTCGCTGATGCAGCACAATATTGATTCGACGCTGGCTGCTTATGATTTAAAAAACATTAAAACGGTTGATTTGAGCATTAAACTGGATGCAGCCAAGGACATCGAAACATGGAGCACTCAAAAGCATTTTGAGAATATTCCGGTATGGGACAGGGAATACATCATTGACAGTTATAAGCAATTGCAGGAGATCAGGCCTTATTACAAAATCCTGTCTGTCGATGAAGACCGCTATTTTATTCTTGACCATACCCGGCAGGTCAATCTGGCAGCCAGAGAAGTTAATGTTGCGAAGATACCGCCTGAAGCGCAAAACTGGGAAAATATCCATCTGCGCTATACCCACGGTTATGGCGCAGTCGTCACGCCTGCCGCGCAGGATGCCGATAACCCTCTGGTCTGGTATCTGCGTGATTTAAACATGCACTCCGATGTCGGCTTCAGCGTTGAGCATCCTGACATCTACTACGGCCAGGAACAATTCGACTATGCCATAGTCCCCAATAAGCTCAATATCGAAGGAATTGCCGGCACTGATCCCGGCATGGTGGAAGCTTACCACGGCGAAGGAGGCATCCTCATTCCATCCCTGTTCAGAAAAGCATTATTCGCCTTTTATTTCAAAGACGAAAAAATATTCTTTTCAACCAATATCTCTTCAGAGAGCAAAGTCAAGATCCGCAGAAATATCACTGAGCGCATTAATACGCTGACGCCATTCCTGCACCTGGATAAAGACCCTTATCTGGTTATAACCAAGGACCGGTTCTACTGGATACAGGATGCCTACACCTTATCTAACAAATATCCGGTGTCCAAGCCTGCAGACGATGATTTCCTGGAAGGCAAACAGAACTTCAACTATATCCGCAACTCGGTCAAGGTTGTTGTTGATGCTTTTGATGGCGATGTCGATTTTTATATTGCCGATCCATCAGATGCCATTATTCAGGCATACAGCAGTGCGTACCCGGGATTGTTTAAAAATCTGGAGGAAATGCCTGCGGAATTGAAGAAACACTTGCGCTATCCCCGTGATCTTCATTATCTGCAGATGAAGGTGTTTGCCAAATATCATCAACAAAGCCCGGAGTTATTCTACGAACAGGCCGAAACCTGGCAGTTTGCCAATGTCCGGGATCAACCGGTATTGCCTTATTATCAGACCATGGATTTTGGCAACTGTAATGATATGGAAGAGTTTGTCTTGATTAACCCGATGACGCCGGTTAACAGAAATAATCTCAGCATGCTAGGTGTTGCCAGCACACTGGATAAAACCAATTGCAGCCAGGATTACAAGCCCAGCATTACCGTCTATAAATTCGGCAAGGATGTCCAGGTCAATGGGCCTGCGCAAGTTGAAGCGTTGATTAACCAAAACCCGGAAATTTCTGCCCAATTTACATTGTGGGGGCAGTATGGTTCCGTTGTTGAAATGGGCCGCATGATTATTCTGCCGATGGGCAATACCGTTCTGTATGTGCAACCGATTTATCTGGCTTCGACCAAAACTAAAATACCCGAATTAACCCGGGTTATTGTTTCTATTGGCAATGAGGTTGTTATGGATAAAACCTTATGGTCGGCTTTCAGCCGGTTAAAACAGATTTACCTCAAAAACGCCGCAGAAAGCAATGGCACAGGGACGTCAAAAGCCATTATAGAGCTGAAGAAGAACTAAGCGGGCAAGAAAGCACAACCAGATCGGCAGATTATGTCTCGCCGGTCTGGTTTGTTACGCGCCTTAAAACATTACGTTATGCAGCATCAACGCACAAAGCCGGTCTTCCAAATCAATCCTTTTTGCCAGACTCTCGCCTAGCGTTGATAAATCCTGCTTTAGATCGCCAGGGATATTTTTTCCTTTACCCTTCTCATATTTATCGTTAAATGAGACTGCCGCTTCCGTTGTAGCGGACAATTCCGGGTAAATTTCTTTTGCCACAGATAGCACGGGATCTGGGCGCTCAGCGTCTGCAAGCAAACGCTCATAAACACCAAAATGGCCAAGAGAAATATAATCAATCAGTATTTCCGAAAACTTAGCCAGTTTTTTCCTTACTGCCTGATTAGCTGAAAAAGGCATTAGTTCGGCAACATGGCAATACAAAGACCATACCGCTTGCCTTTCGTTTTGCAGCTCGGTTATCAGTTGATAAGCTTGCTGTCTTTTTTTCGGATTAATTTGAACTGCAGCATTCATAAGCTTCTCCCTAATTTTTATAGTTAGTGGCTTTAATTTATGTCGATTATCATGAAAGTGCAACAATTAATTAAAAAATAAGGATATTTTATGAAAATATCGGTTGTGGTTCCCACTTGCAATCGCCGGGAGCTGCTGAAACGCGCGCTATTATCAGTTTTCTCTCAAACAGTATTGCCGGCCGAAGTAACGGTAGTTGATGACGGCTCAACTGATGAAACTGGCGCGATGATCCGCAAAGAATTCCCCCAGGTAAACTACTGCTACCAGGAAAATGCAGGGGTCAGCGCCGCACGAAATCTTGGCATACAGCAATCAACAGGGGACTGGCTGGCATTTCTGGATTCCGATGATGAATGGCTGCCTGAAAAGCTGGCTAATCAGAAAGTCTTATTGGCCGCCAACCCCGATCACAAGGTCTGCCATACCGAAGAGACTTGGATACGCAATGGAATTCGCGTCAATGCCGCTAAAAAATACGCCAAAACCGGCGGCTGGATATTCACGCATTGCTTGCCGCTATGCGCGATGTCACCCTCTACGGTCATGATACATCGCTCGGTTTTTGATGATATAGGCCTGTTTGATACCCACCTGCCCGCCTGTGAAGACTATGACCTGTGGCTCAGAATTACTGCGAATTACCCTGTTTTGTTAATTGAAGAGCCTCAAATATACAAGCATGGAGGGCATGAGGATCAGCTTTCACAGATGCATTGGGGTATGGACAGGTTTCGAATCAATGCCTTGCAGAAGATCATTGATGCCGGCGAATTATCCGATGAAAACCAACAGGCCGCGGTAGCTATGCTGTTGAAAAAAGCAGCCATTTACCTTAATGGCGTAACAAAGCGCGGGAAAATTGATGAGGCCGGTTATTACCAGCAACTCATTCAGCGGTATGGCGGCAGTTGACGATTGGAAGGGGTTGCTATCCAAGCTTATCTGCGAGAACATGCGGATCAGTGGGACTCTGATCTTAAACATATTTGGGTTTCCGACGATGCACGAGGTGGGGGCGCTTTAAGCCATCCTGAAAATTCACATTTCATCCTACACTTGGCAAATGCAACCATTAATAGACTTTTTTGATATTAAAGATCTCATTCCGCATGGTTATGGCCTGTCATGGAGTCCCGCATTACTTTGGCTACACATTATCTCAGATCTGCTGATCACGCTTTCCTATTATTCCATTCTCTTGATTTTTATCTATTTCATCCGGCAGCGTAAAGATCTGCCCTATCTGTGGCTGGTTGCCATGTTTGCCGGATTCATTGGCATCGGTGGCGCCACGCATTTACTGGCGGCTATTACGATCTGGATACCTTTATATTGGCTGGACGGCTTGCTTAAAGCCTTTACAGCGATGATTTCGGTCGTCACCGCTGTGCTGACGTTGAGGGTTGCTCGCCGCGCTTTGTCTGTGCCTAGTGTTGCACAACTGCAAGCTGAGATACGGAAAAGAAAAGCAGCGGAGGCGGCATTACGAGAAAGCGAATATCGCTGGAAATTTGCCGTTGAGGGTTCAGGCTATGGTCTTTGGGACTGGAATGTGGCCAACGGGACGGTGTTTTTCTCCAAACACTGGAAAGAAATGCTGGGTTTTACCGAAGACGAGATCGGCGACAGTCTGGATGAGTGGGAGCGGCGTATTCACCCTGACGACAAGGCAGAGACCCTCGCTGTGGTACAGGCGTATCTTGAGGGTAAAACTCCGATTTATATCAGTGAACACCGGGTCAGTTGCAAGGACGGCAGTTGGAAATGGATACTGGATCGCGGCATAGTGGTCAGTCGCGATGCAGAAGGCAAGCCCTTGCGCATGATAGGCACACATGCCGACATTAGTGAGCATAAGCAGATGGAGGAAAAGCTGCGCGACAGTGATGCCTTTAATGCCAGCATACTTAACTCGCTGACCTCGCACATCGCCGTATTGGACGCGCAGGGTGTTATTGTTGCCGTCAACAACGCATGGAGGCAGTTTGCCAAAGAGAATGGTTTACAGGAATTCAGCCAGAGTATGCTGGGAGGTAATTATCTGGACGCGTGTAAAAATGCCGTTAATCAACCTTATGGCGATGAGGCAAGCGTTGCCCAAGCCGGCATTTTGGCTGTGCTGGCGGGCGATCGGGAAACATTTCATTTAGAGTACCCGTGCCATTCGCCTGATCAGCAACGCTGGTTTCGCATGAATGTATCACCATTGCAAGGTTCACGTCGCTGGGTTGTGGTTAGTCATGAAAACATCACCGAGCGCAAGGAGATGGAGACGCAATTGCAAAAACTTGCCAGAACCGATCCCCTGACCGGATTATTCAACCGCCGTGAATTTTTGGAACGATTGGAGCTGGAAGTAGAGAAAGCGACACGTTTGTCCCATTATTCGGCTGTGTTGTTAATGCTGGATTTGGATTTTTTTAAACGGATCAACGATACCTACGGTCACGCCACCGGCGATGCCGTGTTAAAGGCGGTTGCCGAAATTTTGCATAATACCTCGCGAGCCATTGATGTGCCTGCGCGTCTGGGCGGCGAAGAATTTGCTGTTTTGTTGTCCGGGGCAGACAAAAACGAGGCCCTGGCGATAGCGGAACGCTTGCGCGAGCAAGTCGCAAAGATCGTCATCAATCATGAAACAGGCCCGGTAAAGATTACCGTCAGTATCGGCGCAGCGTCGTTATCGGCTGATGATATTAATGGAGAAGCGGTGCTGCATCGGGCAGATACGGCTTTGTATGAAGCTAAAGACAAAGGACGTAATCAAACGTGCTGGTTTGGTTTTTAGTTGGGCTTTCCAGAGGAACCGAGCGTTCAAGACGTGCAATTATCTCGTGATAGCCGCATTATCAGGCCAATAACGCAGCGATAATGCCGGTCAGAAAAATACCGTCAAAAGTGCCTGCGCCGCCAATCACGGCGACAGGCGCGCCGAGGTCAATTATATTTTTCAGCCGAAGAATATCAGCGCCGATCAGCACCCCCAGCACGCCGCTGATATAGGCCAGATGAGCCGCATGGGCGGGATCAAGGATTAACGCAATAAGCGCTGATGCAAAAGGGGCTACGAATATCGGCATACCGACGCCGAAACCAGGGATTATCCGGCTTAAGTTAAAACTTAATGCGGTAACGGCTAATAAGGCTATTAATAACTTTTCCGGCGCAATCACTTGAAGAGAGATGAAATAGAGGCATAGGCCGACCGGAATAATACATCCGCCAACATTAACGGCGATAACAACTTTGCCCTCTATGGCAGGTTGAAATATTTCCCAAACCGGCTTTTTGTCCCAAGACATAACCATCTGCCCGGCTTTCTTGGCGCGGAGACTGAAAAGCGGCAGGTTAATCCCGCTGCCAAACAGTGTCCCGATCAATAAAAGTAGCGAGATTTCAGGGGTCAAGCCGAGTTTTGCGAAAGCGATCTCAAAGATTCGAATCTGAATCATCGCCACAAGAAACAAGGCAACCAGAAAGCTTATTATTAAAGGAATAGTCGGCATGGCGGTCACCTTTTTTATCAGTCAAACAGATCTTTGCGGTTCCTGCTTTAGGCCTAAAGCAAAGCAAATTTTTTGTAACATCTATCATACATACAAGTCAGAGTAGAATGCCAAATCAATTATCAATCAATAAATCTTGAAAAATCCGACAATGCGTAAAGCAAGGAGGGCAATACTTCACCAGCCATGTCTGGGAAGTTATAATGCGCGGCGTTATCCAGTGCCGTTGGCTAGAGCGCCATGATAGGTGGCTTTAACCGGTAACTGCGTCGCTGGTGGTTCGAACCCATGAGGCGGATGTGTCGGGGATAGGTGTCAAATGGCGCGCCAAATGGGATGAAACTGGGCGTTGGGTTGAAGTCATTTCGTTGGCATGAATAACCAGATGTAACCCAAAGCCATTATTTTTAGTTATCACTAATTATTACAATTAACCCGACCCAAAAATAAAAACGTTCCTATCACAATCAACTTATTGATTTTGGTTTCTCTAATAACGTGAATTTTCTGCTAAATGACAAGCTAACCAGCAGCCATAGAAGAATTGGATAGATGATCGACGAAAGAATAACGAATTAAGTTTTTCAGTTCGAGAAGAGTGATTTCAGCGGTAGTCCTTGCCTCAATTGAGGATTCGACTATACGGATTTTATGTCTTCGTGCTAAATCCGCACGGGTGATCTTTTTGGCCTTGTCTTCTGGGTCTTGAAGTTCGTTGCGACAAAGATGGTCAACTAATTCCTTTTTGAGCGGCTCTGGATCGAAATTCTCTTCAGTAACTAGCGTTATTCCGAGTAGATAAGGAGGAGGCATTTCCCCCATAACTCCATCCCACTCATTATCAGTGTCAGACGCTAGTGTCAAATAGATGCCGTATAGAGCGTCCTTATGCTTGGTGAGTTTCTCTTTAATAACTTCCTCAATCCGAGAGGCAACCATGGCATCGTTAAATTCGTTCGGAAGAGCAATGCGCGTATAGCTTCGAGCTAGCCAGCCAGAAAAATTATCCAGCCACAGTTTTTTGAACCAGTCTGGATCAATACCACATTTGGCATCACGGATATGGAAAGTTGGCGGCTGTATCTCTGCCAGTAATTTGCGTGGCAACCACCAGCGTTTCTGAATATCAATTTCAAGAGCCATAATTGTATTCTCCGATTCCGAACGAGCTTCCACATGAAGAATACGAGGCTTGTCGCCTTTACTCATTTGAGGGCTGCATTTATCAATTAGACGAGCAGCCACCAATTCAAAAACAGGCACTTTCTGGAAAGATGAGTTGTAAATATTGCAGGTCTGGGAGGAAATAACCCACCAGTCGACATCCACGTGTTCTTTAAAGCTAGGTGGAAGATGGTCAGAATGGATCACTGATCCTTGCCACCATCTTTTTTCTTCGATTGCTCGTAGTAGAGTTGCGGCCACATCAGCCGAAATCGGTTCTTCTATCAAATTCTGCAAGATGGGCTTCTCCCAATTGAGAGGTTGTTTTTTGCATAGAGTTAGTTGTTGCAACCAATCTAGGAGAAAGTTCATTTAGCTTCTCTTCAAGGACTGCCCGAAGAGCAGTGGGATCTAATTTATCATCGCAAAATACTGCGAGAAAGGATTTCCCAGAAACAGGGATATTCCAAACAGCCTTTAGTCGTCGTAAGTCTGCCTCTGCTGGTACCCTATCTAGTATCTCGATCAGTATCTCCATGCGGTTTCTCATTGTGCGACGCGGCTCCTTACTACCATCGCACCAGTCGTACACTGTTTTACGTGTCACGCCAAACAATTCAGCCAGCTGCGTAATCGATAAGGCAAGACGAGTTTTGATCATATCAAAACTCTCGGTAAATGCGGCAGTAGGTTGTGTGTTTGTGCTGTCTAGTGATTTTTCAATTTGCGATTCTGTGTTTTGCGTGATGACAAGCGGCTGACCGTCAACTAAAATGAGTACACAGGCCTGTTTCGATTGCGTGGACTGCGTGAACACCTCTTTCTTTTTTAAAAAAACCTCACCAAGGCGCAATGACGGTGAGGAGGATTTATTTAATCTTTGCTCATTAATTATCGATGGGTTGCTGAAATATGAGTTATCCATATTTACGGCTGTTGTCGTAATCATTGTCAGTCCTCCCCCTTCCATTGCTTAAAGGCGTCGTCAGTGCAGACAGCTTTGTGGCGGAAGAAGTCATTTGCTACTTGGTGCAGCTGCTTAAGCTGTTGGAGAATGATTTGATTGTCCTCCATTCGTTGCAGCGTTGGATAATGTTTGATTGCATCCATATCCAGTAAAAATTCTCTGCTTGTTAACATCTTAAGCTGAAGCGGTTTGCTAGGCTCTTGGGCCATGGCAAGTATGCTAATTATGTCTTCCGGGACAGACAACGCATCCGGTCGGGTATCGCAACGTACGTGCAATTCCACATCATCAACTTTGTATAATCCAGTAATGAGGCCACCCATGCGTTCAAATCCCTCGAATTCTGCCGGCAGCAGACTCTCAGTGATGTAGTGTTGAAATTTTTCCCCGTCAAGCATTTTGATGTGATCCACATACCGTACACCAATGTTGGTCACGTCCACAAAACGCATATGCTTCAATAGCACTTCTAGTCCTTTGCCAATAGTTTCTTCGAAGTCTGCATAACGGCGGTACTTGCTGGAAAAAACAAGCAATTGATCCGGCGTCAAATGGAAACCGTACGAACGGTCACTCGACATGAACATCCATACAACCGAAGCGACTCCTTCTGCATGTACTGCTTGACCACTTAAATCGAGTGCTTGTACCTGGATATGCTTAATCAGCGGTGTAATATCACGTAACTCATCGTGAATTGTGCTAATTTTTTCGACCATAAACGGCCAAGACGCGAAGCGAATTGAAGCTAGTGTGTAAACGAGTGGGGAATTCTTAAGTATGCCGGTTCGATCTGTCATGTTAATTGCTACCGTTTTATACAGAGCTTGAATTTTAATGTAACTATACACAAAACTAAACACTTTGTGATGGTTTTTTTGGCTTTTTTGAACTGTTACTGTTACTTTTTGAGCTGTTACTGTTAAACAATGTATATTTGGCTGATCATATCCAGCTTTCGCACTGTTTGAAATAGAACTACTAGCCGCCGTTTATGTAATACGGGGGTTACAGATACATAACTCGAGATAATTGTCATAATCTAGCATCTATACTCAGCCTGTCAAATTAAATGCCCATGAGCAACCATCCGCCGCCGGGGCGCTCCGCAAAGCCAAGAGTAAAAACTTACTGATTGAAATATCAGCCATTCGCGTAATCAGGCGATGCTAATGGCAAGCAAGCCATCATGCGGTGGCAGTTGTGAAAATGTGGTTTATGCAGTTGGCTGTTTGTTCAACGGGAAGTGCGCATTTTCATGCGTCAATGGCGCGCCCGAGAGGATTCGAACCTCTGACCTCAGCCTCCGGAGGGCTGCGCTCTATCCAGCTGAGCCACGGGCGCGTGGGGCGTATTCTAACCGATCGGCGGTGCAATTACGATAACATTGTTTTCAGGTTCGCCAGACTCGCCTTGCCGCGCTCTTTGATGACTTCCGGGGCCAGCTGCTTTTTGTTGACCCATTCCAAGTCATCGGCTGGCAATTCATTTAAAAACCGGCTGGGCTCGCATTCGGCGACTTCGCCGTAGCGCTTGCGGTGCGTACAGTAGCTAAACGTTAACGTGCGCTGGGCGCGGGTGATGCCGACGTAGGCCAGACGACGCTCTTCTTCGATGTTGTCGGTTTCGATGCTGTTTTGATGGGGCAGGATGTTTTCCTCAATGCCGATCAAAAACACATGCGGAAATTCCAGTCCTTTCGCGGCATGCAAGGTCATCAGGCTGACCTGATCGCTGGCCTCGTCTTCCTGGTTGCGCTCCATTATGTCCATCAGCATGATTTTGGAGACAATTTCCGCCAGCGGTTTTTGGCCGTCGGTTTCCTTATCGGCGATGCGTTTTAGCCATTCGATCAGTTCGTAGACATTTTTCAGCTTGCGGTCGGCGGATTCCTTGGTTTTGCTTTCTTCCTGCAAATGCTGCGGATAGCCGATCTGGTCGATGAACTGTTCGATGACGGTAAAGGTATCGCCCCGCTCGATACGGTCCGCGGTATCGATGACCCAATCGCGGAATTTTGTCAGCCGGTGCATGGCTTTTTCGGACAGCCTTTGGCTCAAGCCGAACTCGGTGCTGGCCGCAAACAGGCTGATATGCCGTTCGTTGGCATACGCGCCGAGCTTTTCCAAGGTGCTCGGGCCGATTTCCCGTTTCGGGGTGTTGATGACGCGCAAGAACGCCGCGTCGTCGTCCTGGTTAACGAACAGGCGCAGGTAGCCGAGGATGTCCTTGATCTCCGAATAGGCAAAAAACGAGGTGCTGCCGCTGATGAAATAAGGAATATTGTTTTCCCTTAAACCCCGCTCGAACAGCCGGGACTGGTGGTTGCCGCGGTATAAAATCGCATAGTCCTGGTAATTGCTGCCGGTTTTGAATTTGTGGTGAATGATCTCGGACACGATCTGCTGGGCTTCAATCAGCTCGTCTTTATGGCTTAAAACCCGCAGCGGATCGCCGTAGCCCAGCTCGCTCCACAGCTTTTTCTCAAAGGCATGGGGATTGTTGGCGATGAGCTGGTTGGCGACCTTGAGGATGCGCCCGGTGGAGCGGTAATTCTGTTCCAGCTTGATGACCTGCAGGCGGGCGTAGTCTTTTTGCAGTTGCGCCAGATTCTCCGGCTGCGCGCCGCGCCAGGCATAAATAGACTGGTCGTCGTCGCCGACCACGGTGAACCGCCCCAGATTGCCGGCGATCAGGCGCACCAGCTGGTATTGGGTGATATTGGTGTCCTGGTATTCATCGACCAGCAAGTAGCGGATCTTGTTTTGCCACTTTTCCAGGATGGCCGGGTGCTGTTGAAACAGCAGCACCGGCAGCAGGATCAGGTCGTCGAAATCGACGGCGTTGTAGGCTTTCAAGCTGCGGGTGTAGTCCACGTAAAGATGCGCCGCCGGATATTGGTCGGCTGTCGCGGTTGTCACGGCTTGCTCCGGCGTGACAAAGGCATTCTTCCATTGCCCGATTTGCCGGGCATAGTGATCGAGGCTGTCGATGTCGCAGTCTTTGGTGCTGTGGCCGATCAGGTTGCGCAGCAGCGTGAGCTTGTCCTGCTCGTCAAACAGGGTGAGCCCGGACTTATAGCCCAGCGTTTTGTGTTCGGCGCGCAGTATATCCAGCCCCAAGGAATGGAAGGTTGATACCCGCAGTCCGCGCTGTTGCTTGTCATCCAGCAGTTTGGACACGCGGCTTTTCATTTCCCGCGCGGCTTTGTTGGTGAAAGTCACCGCCGCAATGTGACGCGCAGGCAGGCCCTGCTTGACCAGATAGGCGATTTTTTCGGTAATCACGCGGGTCTTGCCGCTACCCGCTCCGGCAAGCACTAACAAGGGGTGGTCAATCGCTTTAACGGCGGCTTGTTGTTGGGGGTTTAGTTTGGACATCAATACGTTAAAAATATAAAAACTACGCTGGAATGGATTTGTAACCCGTTTTGCCAAGCATTAGTCACGCGCCGAGATACGCATTTCGCCATTCGCTTGCGCCATATTGAAATGCTGCAAAATATTCATGCCGAGCAAAGGCTGGCTTAAGTTCGGCACAATCGTCGCTAGTGCATCTTTAATCACGAAAGGTCCAAACTTGAGTTTTTGAATGGTGGTAGTGCATGCGCCGGTTGTGCCGTTGGCGGTTTCCAAGACAATTTGATCTTTACAGGAAATTCCCGCATCAAGAGCGATAGCACTTGGCAATGAGACGACCGACGCGCCGGTATCAATTACGAATTCGAGTGTCTTATTGTTAACTGCGCCCTCCAAAAAATAATGCCCATTGCCGCTCTGCTTAACGATAAGTTCCTGGCGAGTCTTTGTCTCCGGTTCTTTGTCTGGCAGCTTCTCTTTAGCCACCCATGAAGAAACAGTCTCCGCATTCTCTGTACAAGCCGATTTTTGGTAATTGATATTGCCTTGTTGATTTTTACATTTGTAGATCATGTTATCGCCCCGAACACTCATGCTGAGCATAGCCAAAGCTACAGATAACAGCTGTATGATATTTCTTTTCATAATGTTCCCTTTGTTGACCGTGGCGCAGTGATTTAGACGATCTTTTCGCATCATCTATTAAATGCTTGCCATTTGACTAGCGACGAACTTGGCTGGTTGATTCCATTTGTCCATGATTCAAACGCTTCTATCCAATTTGCGATAACCAATCGCTTCGCTTAAATGAGAGGTTTCTATGTTTTCTGATTGGCCAAGGTCGGCAATGGTGCGCGCGAGTTTCAAGATGCGGTGATAGGCGCGGTGCGACAGGCCGAATTTGTCCATCGCCTGCTCCAGGATTTGGTGGCTTGGCTCAGATAACACACAGAGCTGCTTGACTTCCTTTGCCGTCAACGCGGAATTGGCCTTGCCGTTTCTGGATAAGGCTATGTTCCGGGCCGCAACCACGCGCTCCCTGATTTGCGCACTGCTTTCCTCGCCATTGGGCGAGCCTTTGCGCAGCACTTCATGCGAGACTCTGGGCACTTCCAGGTGCATGTCGATGCGATCCAGCAGCGGGCCGGACACCCTTGCCCGGTAGCGCATCACCTGTTCGGACGTGCAGTGGCAGCGGCCTGAGGCGTCGCCCAGATAGCCGCAAGGGCAGGGGTTCATGGCCGCGATCAGCTGGAAGCGCGCTGGGAAATCGGCTTGCCGGTTGGCGCGTGAAATAGTGATATGGCCGGTTTCCAGCGGCTCCCGCAAAACCTCTAGGACTTTGCGGTCAAACTCCGGCAGTTCGTCCAAAAATAAAGTGCCATTATGCGCCAGAGAAATTTCGCCGGGTTTCGGGTTGCTGCCGCCGCCGACCAGGGCCGCGGCAGAGGCAGTGTGGTGCGGCGCTCTGTAGGGAGGCTTCAGCCAGTTGGCCACATCCAGGCCTTGATCGCTGATCGATGCGATGGCCGCCGTTTCCTGGGCCTGTTGCTCGGTTAATTGCGGCAGGATGGTTGGAAGGCGCGACGCCAGCATGGATTTTCCTGTGCCGGGTGGGCCAAGCATCAGCAGGTTATGAGCGCCAGCTGCGGCAATTTCGAAGGCTCTTTTGACGTGATATTGGCCGTGCACGTCGGCAAAGTCTATGTCCGCTGTTTGTATGGCTTGCTCTTCCTGCTGGAATTCCGTCTGTATCAGATTCTGCCCGCTAAGATGGGCGCAGACTTCCAATAAATGTACTGCCGGAATGATCTCAATATTTTTCACCAGCGCCGCCTCGGCGGTATTTTCTTTGGGCAGGACAAGTTTTCTCTGGCTGTTTCTGGCTTGTATGGCGATGGGCAGAACGCCGCTGACAGGCCGCAATTCGCCTCCTAAGGACAGCTCGCCAACGCATTCGTACTGGTCAAGATTGGCGCTGGGAATTTGGCCGGACGCAGCCAGAATCCCCAGAGCGATAGCCAAGTCGAAACGGCCGCCTTCTTTGGGTAAGTCGGCAGGCGCTAAATTAATAGTGATGCGCTGGGTTGGGAATTCAAACCGGGAATTCAATATGGCCCCCCGGACGCGGTCCTTGCTTTCTTTAACCGCCGTTTCAGGCAGGCCGACAATATTCAGCGAAGGCAGGCCGTTAGCGACGTGAACTTCAACGGTCACTAAGGGCGCCTCTATGCCGGAGCGTCCACGGCTGAATACAACAGCTAAAGCCATCGGTTTTATCCGGGAATTTAAACCGTTCTACAGATCTTCTTTGTTAAGCATTTGCTGTTCCATTTCGGCAACGCGCTTTTCAAGGTCTTCGAGTTTCGAGCGGGTTTTTGCCAAAACCAGCTTTTGCACTTCAAACTCTTCGCGGGTCACCAGATCCAGCTTGCCAAGCGCGCCTTGCAAAATGGCATGGAAACTTTTTTCCAGGTCTTCTTTCAGGCTGCTCAAGCCGGGAGGTATGGCGCCGGCCAAACGGTTGGCAATATCATCAATGGATTTGGGATCAAACATGGAGCATCCTCATATTATTTAAGGTGAAAGTTTGTGTCACTCGGCTTCAGCAAGAATATGCTCGCGGCATATTTTATCTGCATCGGAACGGCTCAAAGGTAGTTGCGTTAATTTGCACAGGTAATGGTTATCTTCCTCGTCAAAGTTAATGCAGGTGTGGCAGACGCCAAAGCTTTTAACGTCATTGACTTTCTGCAATGCCAAAAGCGTTGTTTTTAATGCCTCGCCAATGGTGGAAAAGTCCTGGGATGCCAGTGCTTCTTCAGCCTGGGCAAAAACATCCAGTGCCTGAATCTCTTTTAACAGCTGCTCACCTCTTGCGGTTAAGGTCAAGTGTATAACACGGCCATCCCCGCTATCCTGGTTTTTGTTAATATAGCCTTTCCGTTCAAGAACTTGCAGCGACTGGGAAACCGTGCCTTTGGTCAAGCCGAAATATTCGGTGACAGCGGCGGGCGTGTCGCTGCAATAGTTGCAGTTGGCCAAATAATCCAGCACCTGAACATGAATGGGGTGCAGGCCGATGGCAGCGTATTTTTTCCGTTCTTCCGAGCGCAACAAGGTGCTGATGCGCTCGATCAGTTTAAAGGTTGTTGTGTCTTGCATTTAATTATAAAGAAAAGGCTTTTTTGAAAAACTCAGGTTGAGCCAAAGAAGCCCTGTGTATGTCGACATTATAGTAGGTTGTGTCAAAAGGTTTGCTGGCTGAATCCTTTTCCCTGAATTTTGTCAGATCGCCTTTGCTGGCAATCGTTGCGCTCCACCAGCCGGAAGGATACAGGCATTGCGGAAAGAACAGGGTCTGCAAGTGACTTAAACCGGCGTTGCTCATGGCGTTACGCATTTCGCCGATCAGTTTCAAGTGGTAGAGCGCCGACTCGCTTTGCTGCACGACCATGCCGTTTTCTGACAGGCAGGCAAAGCAGTCGCGGTAGAACTCTTCGCTGAACAAGCCTAGCGCCGGGCCAACCGGGTCGGTGCTGTCAACGATAATAATATCCACTGAATTGGGCGCTGCGTCTTTTACCCATTTGATGCCGTCGATGAATTTCAGGTCGGCCCTGGGGTCGTTATTGGATTCGCATAACTCGGGGAAATAGATTTCCGCCAGGCGTGTGACGCGCTCATCAATATCAATCTGCACGGCTTGCTCAACCGAAGGGTGCTTTAACACTTCCCTTAAGGTGCCGCAGTCGCCGCCGCCGATAATCCACACTCTTTTGGGATCGGGATGGGTGAATAAAGCCGGATGGCTCATCATCTCATGGTAAAAAAAGTTATCCCGGGTCGATACCATGGTGCAGCCGTCGATCACCATCAAGTTGCCGAAGGTTTCGGTTTCGTAAATTTCAAGGTGCTGGAACTCGGATTGTTCCTCGTGCAGCTTTTGTTTAATTTTTAATGAAAAGGCTGATCCAGCGTCTGCGTGCTGCTCGGTAAACCATTGAGAGGGATTTAACATCTGTATTCCTGAAAAAAAACCAATAAATAACCGAGCATTATATTAGAATTCTGCTGTATTTAGGATAGCGGAGTTAAAAAGTTGCAATTTAGTCATTCAGAGCCGTGGACAATCCGGCAGTCAGCGCAAACCTACGCCATTGAAAACTGGGGACAGGGATATTTTTCCATCAACGCCAGCGGCCATGTGTGCGTAAAACCCAATCTGGAAAAGGATATAGAGCTGGATTTGTATGAGATTGCCCAGTCGTTAAACGACAAAAACCTGTCCTTGCCGGTGTTGGTGCGGTTTACCGATATTCTAAAAGACCGGGTGACGCGCCTGTCCGATGCCTTCCAAAAAGCCTGCGTTAATAATGACTATAAAGGCCGCTACACGCCTGTTTATCCGATCAAGGTCAACCAGCAGCGCAAGGTGGTCGAAGGCATTCTGGCGGCTGACAATATCGGGCTGGAGGCGGGCAGCAAGCCGGAATTGCTGGCGATTATGGCGCTGTCCAATCAGGGCGTGGTGGTCTGCAACGGCTACAAGGACAGGGCTTATATCCGTCTGGCGCTGATTGGCCTGAAAATGGGACTGAATCTTTATCTGGTCATTGAAAAGCCCTTGGAGCTTGAATTGATCATAGAGGAAGCGGCGCGCCTTAACATCAAGCCGCAACTGGGCGTCAGGATCAGGCTGTCCAGCATCAGCGCGGGGAAATGGCAAAACAGCGGCGGCGAGAAATCCAAATTCGGCCTGCATGCCCATGAAGTGCTGCAACTGATCGAGCGCCTGAAACAAGCCGGTTTGCTGGATACGCTCAAACTCATGCACTTTCACATGGGCTCGCAAATCGCCAACATTCACGACATCAAGGTGGCATTGAAAGAAGTCGGGCAGTTTTACGTTGAGCTGCACCGTCTGGGCGCTAATGTGAAAATTGTCGATGCCGGCGGCGGGCTGGGCGTCGATTATGACGGCAGCCATTCGCGGCGCGAATCCTCAATCAATTACAGCCTGGACGAATATGCGCAGAATATCGTGCGCAGTTTTGCCGATATTTGCGCGGAAAAACAAGTGCCGCAGCCCGACATCATCACTGAGTCGGGCCGTGCGCTGACTGCCCATCATGCGGTATTGATCACTAATGTGACAGATATTGAATCGGTTTACACCAATCATGCCGAACTGCAAGCCTTGCCGGAGCCGCACAACCTGGTCGAGCATTACCATGATGCGCAGTTTGATTTGGCGGAAGCCCGTGCCCAGTTCGCCCAGGACAAACTCAGCATTACCGGACTGGCCAAGGCCGAGAATAACTATGCGCTGTTGTGCCGCCAGCTTATGGGCAAGCTGAACCCTAACAATCAAAGTGAGGCAACCATATTGCAGGAATTGAATGAGAAGCTTGCCGACAAGGTGTTCTGCAATTTCTCGTTGTTCCAGTCCATGCCCGACATCTGGGGTATCGACCAAATCTTCCCTATCATGCCCATCCACCGGCTGGACGAACAGCCCGCGCGCCGCGCCGTCATTCAGGATTTAACCTGCGATTCCGACGGCCGCATCGACCAGTATATCGACGGGCAAAATATCGAACACACCTTGCCGGTGCATGAAATCGACAGCAAGCAGCCGTACCTGATCGGCTTTTTCATGCTGGGCGCGTACCAGGAAATATTGGGCGATATGCATAACCTGTTTGGCGACACCCATTCCATCAACATAGAGCTCGACGACAACGGCTACCATTTTTATGACCTGCAGGAAGGCGAGCACGTCTCGGATTTGCTGGACTACGTGCATATCAACGGCGAAGACCTGAAAACAGCCTACCGGGAAAAACTGGCGCAAAGCAGTCTCAGCGAGCAGCAACGGCAGGAATATGAGCAGGAGCTGATCGCCGGATTAACCTCTTACACTTATCTGGCTAAGTAACATGAAAGCAGGCATGATCGGGTTGGGTGCGATTTACTGCGTTTAGCACGTCTTATCGAGCTGATTCATGTATTCAGCTCTATTTAATCACTTGTTATGTATGGGTTATCAATGATAGAAGACAAGCAAGAAGCAGCAGGAAACACGACTATTACTGATTTTTGGGGGAGAAGAGCGCCGGCCACAGTTATTGGTGTTTTGCTCTTTGGTATTCTAGGTTCTGCTCTGTATGATTTCTTTATAAAGCCCGGCATCAATATATTTGCTGAAACCCTGTTCAATTTACTAACACTTGGTTCTCAACAAGTTAAAGATTTATCTTTTAATACGGCAGCTCTTGATCCCACATCAATACCTTCTTTAACTCTACTTATTGAGGCGGCTACTATAGCTATGTTGCTTCCTATGAACAAAACAATTCAAAGAAAGATTAGGAGGAACAGGCAGACCAGGTTAAACAATGACAAAATCAATCCACGAAAAGTGTTTTTTCTCAAATGGATTGTGTTGTTTCCTTTGTTGCTTGGTTTGACTTTTGTCACATTGAATATATTCAACCAAGCTATCCTTACATGGCGTGTGTTTAATGCAAATATTGCAATAATTGCTCCGATTGCTAGTGAAGAAACAATCAAGGAACTGAAAGCAAAGTTTGCCTCAATGCGCACTGAATTAGATTATCGAGCTATTAATATTGAGCTGAAGAAAATTGCGGATTCAAAAAAAATTCAATTAAGGGATGAGAAGCCCTGGTAGTCATATTGCATAACATATCTGTTAACCGAGAGCTCCGTCGCTGATTATGCCCAATGTTATACAATGACCAATTAATTTCGATTGTATTTACTAACCTTGGAAAAATAACATGAAAGCAGGCATGATCGGTTTGGGTGCGATGGGTATGGGCATGGCCAGGAATGTCGCAACAGCGGGACACTTGACTGGCGTTTACAACCGCACCGCGGCAAAAGCGCGAAGTCTGGCTGAAGAGCTTAATGTCATAGCCTTCGATCAGCCGGAAGAACTCGCCGCGAACGTCGATATCGTGCTGATGTGCGTTTCTGCCGACCAGGATGTGCTGGCAATGATTGAAAAAATAGCAAAAACCATCAAGCCCGGCACTGTCGTTGTTGATATGTCTACCGTAAGCAGTGAAACGGCCAAGAAATCCGCCTCTATGCTGGCCGAAAAACAGGCAGTATTTCTTGATGCGCCGGTATCCGGTGGCGTAGAGGGCGCTAAAAACGGCACGCTGGCGATGATGGTCGGTGGCGATTTGGATGCGCTGGAAAAAGCCCGTCCGGTGCTGGAAGCCATGACCAGCCGCATCATGCACATGGGCGTAACCGGCTCAGGCCAGGCTACCAAGGCAGTCAATCAAGTCATGGGGGCAGGCATCAATCAAGCTGTGACCGAAGCCCTGGCTTTTGCCCAGGCCCAAAGCCTGCCGATGGATAAAGTGATCGAAGTCATCTCCGGCGGTGCGTCAGGCAACTGGTTTTTACAGCATCGCGGCCCGACCATGACCCAAGGCACCTTTGCTCCGGGCTTTAAACTGGCGCTGCACCATAAAGACCTGAAAATCTGCCAATACATGGCGAAACAAACCGGCGCATCGACCACGCTCGTCGACATGACGATTGCCGATTACGAGCGGCTGATGGCGGAAGGTCATGGCGATGAGGATATATCGGCACTATATAGATTAAAGGCTACCGATTAAAAGATATTGGCTGAAAAACAAGATTGAAAATTGACAGGGAACTGTTACAGTCAGACTTGCCCTTAAATTGAAGAGGAATCATTATGCCTGAATACAAAAAATACCAGTGCGGCGTTTGCGGTCATATTTATGATGAAGCAGAAGGCGATCCTGATACGGGTATTGCGCCGGGTACGCGATGGGAAGATATTCCGGATGATTGGCGTTGCCCCGAATGCGGTGTGGAAAAAAGCGAATATGACTTGATGGCGCTTAATTAACCAGTTCTTCACAGGGGAACAGTATGCACATCGTTGTAATTGGCTCGGGCGTGGCCGGCATCAGCTTTGCGGAGAAGTATCGTGCGTTATCAGCTGATGACGACGACTGCAAGGATGCAGGAGGTAGAGCAATGCAGGGAGCAATTGCCGAGATTACGCTGGTAACCAGGGAGCATGACGGCTATTATTCCCGCCCGCTGCTTTCCCGCGGCTTCACCAGGGATGATATTGAGCAGTCCATTATCCTGAAGACTTTCGACAAGCTGCGCGAAAGCAACATCAACGTGTATTGCGGCGCAGAAGTGACGGCCATCAATCGCAGTGATAAAACCATCGCCATTTCTGGCAGTTGGTCGCATCAGTTCCCTACTGATTGCGACACTTCTGATCTCCATGGAAGGGGGGAATGCCGAGGACTGCCGGGAGCAGTCTCGGCCACCATCCCTGGCGGTCGCCAGGAAAAGTCGTTGCAGTACGACAAGCTGGTGCTTGCGCAAGGATCTTCCGCATTCATTCCGCCTCCGTTCAGGCCATATAGCGAGCTGTTTTTTTGCCTGAACAGCCTGACCGATTTAAAAACGTTGCGTAAGTTCCGGCAAGACCTTTTAAATCAAAACCGGCAGCCTGACTGGGCGATTATCGGGGGCGGCCTGATCGGTTGCGAAGTGGCCTCGGATTTAGCCATCGCAGGCGATAACGTGACCTTGTTCCATGCCATGGACCGGTTAATGGAGCGTCAGCTGGCGGCAGAGGATTCGGTTTTGTTGAACAATGTGTTGAAGGAATCCGGCGTTAAGGTATTGTTAAACCAAGCCGTGCAAGAGTTTGTCAAAGAAGAGGATAAGGTTTGCGTAAGAACCGATGTGAATGCCGAGTTTGATGGGGTGATTGTGGCTTGCGGATTTAAGCCCCGCACTGAATTGGCGGAACTTGCGGGACTCGAGACAGGCCGTGGCATCAAGGTTAACCAGTATTTGCAGACCAGTGACGAGTCCATTTACGCGCTGGGCGATGTGGCCGAATTGCCGGACGGAAAACTCTACGCCTTCATTTTACCGATACGCAATCAGGCGCACTGGCTGGCAGGATTTCTCGCAGGTCAGGAAATAGCGGGCTGGACTCCGCCGGTTTTTACCACCAAAGCCAAAGTGCATGGTTTTGAAGCGGTTCATCCGTATAATGTCTGATATCGAAATGAATCAAGATTACCGTAAAAAAATGTAATGATTGCGTGCCTGAACTTATAAGTATATGAGCCAAAATCGTTACTCTGATGCGGAACGCGACGCCATCTATCGAGCCATTTATGAGCGCCGGGACATGCGCCATTTTTTGCCTGACCCCATCGCTCCCGACGTCCTGCTCCGCCTGCTTGATGCCGCGCATCATGCGCCCAGCGTCGGCTTTATGCAGCCGTGGCGGTTTATCCGCATCAGCCGACCTGACCTGCGCAAAGCTATCCATACCCTGGTTGAGCAGGAGCGCATTCGCACCGCCAAGGCTTTAAGCGAGCGTGAAGACGAGTTTATGAAGCTGAAAGTGGAAGGCATACTGGAATGCCCGGAAGTGCTGGTTGCCGCCTTGTGCGAGCAGCGGGAGCAGCATGTCTTTGGCCGCCGCACCCTGCCCGAAATGGATCTGGCTTCACTGGCCTGCGCCATACAGAACATGTGGCTGGCGGCACGAGCGGAAGGCTTAGGTCTGGGCTGGGTGTCGATGTTTGAGCCGGAAGCATTGAAAGCGCTGCTAAACATGCCTGAAGACAGCCAGCCGTTCGCGGTTTTATGCCTGGGGCATGTGGATAAATTTTATGACAAGCCGATGCTGGAACAGGAGCAATGGGCGGACCGTAAAGACCTTAAAGACTTATTATTTGAAAACGTTTGGAATACACCGTGCCGCTAGATTTTGTTATTCCTCCGCTACCGTCGGCGCTTAGCTCTGCATTGCAAGCAAAAATCGACCAGAAAACCAAGCCGTTAGGCGCATTAGGCCAGTTGGAGTCGCTGGCCTTGCAAATAGGCTTGACTCAAAACAGCCTGACCCCAAGTCTAAACAAGCCGTGCATACTCATTTTTGCCGGAGACCACGGCATTGCCGGAGCCGGGGTCAGTGCTTATCCGCAGACCGTCACCGCGCAAATGGTCGCCAACTTTCTGGCCGGGGGCGCTGCGATCAGCGTTTTTGCCCGGCAGCACGGCATAGAATTACTGATTGTCGATGCGGGGGTCAACGCTGATCTGGACAGCCATCCCAAGCTGATTGATGCGAAGATCGGCAAAGGCACGCGGAACTTTTTAACGCATCCTGCCATGACGGAAGAGGAATGCGTCAAAGCCCTGCAGGCGGGAGCGGAGATTGTTTTGCGCCAGTATGAAAGCGGCAGCAACTGCGTCGGCTTTGGCGAAATGGGCATAGGCAATACCTCATCCGCTGCGTTACTGATGCAC
This sequence comes from Methylobacter sp., assembly GCA_041660285.1. Classification (GTDB taxonomy): domain Bacteria; phylum Pseudomonadota; class Gammaproteobacteria; order Methylococcales; family Methylomonadaceae; genus Methylobacter_A. Next base: position 33,809 of record JBAZWN010000016.1, on the reverse strand, counting down.
TGTTTAACCGGTATGCCATTAGCGCAATGCGTCGGCCGCGGCACCGGGTTGAATGACGAGCAGTTGCAAAATAAGGCGAGCGTATTGCAACAGGCGTTAAGTCAGCATAAAGGCGCAACAGAGCCTTTAGACGTATTAGCCGCCTTCGGCGGTTTTGAAATCGCCATGATGGTCGGTGCGTATCTCAAAGCCGCCGAGCTGGGGATGCTCATTTTGGTCGATGGCTTTATTGCCAGCGCCGCGCTGTTGGTTGCCAGCAAGCTGTACCCGCAAGTGCTGGATTATTGCATATTCAGCCATGTCTCCAGCGAGCAGGGCCATCAAGCCTTATTAAACCAGTTCAATGCAAAAGCCTTGCTGAACATGGAGCTGCGCCTGGGCGAAGGCTCCGGCATTGCCCTTGCCTTCCCGTTGCTGCAATCGGCGCTGGTGTTCTTGAATGAAATGGCGACGTTTGATGAAGCTGGGGTTGATCGTTAAACAGTCATGCCTCATCTAAAACTATTCCTATTAGCTCTCAGTTTCTATACGCGGCTGCCCCATCCGAAAACGCTGGATTACAAGCAGTTGCCTCAGGCAGCCGTTTATTTGCCATTGATCGGCTGGTTGGTCGGCGGCGTCTGTGCTTTAGCGTTTTACCTGGCCGATTTGCTTTGGCCGCAGATTACGGCGGTAATTCTGGCGCTAATCACGGGCATCTTGCTGACTGGCGCATTGCATGAAGACGGCCTTGCCGATGTCTGCGACGGTTTTGGCGGCGGCATGAATAAGCAGCGCATTCTGGAGATCATGAAAGATTCCCATATCGGCGTTTACGGATTTCTCGGCCTGCTGTTGATGCTGTTGTTGAAGGTCAGCGTGCTAAGCGCAATGCCTGCCGCCGCTGTGCCTTTAGTCTTGCTGGCCGGGCACAGTATCAGCCGCTTGTCGCCGCTGTTGCTGATGCAGCGTTATGAATACGCGCGTGAACATCACAGCAAAGCCTCTGGAGCGGTTCATAAGCCTGAGTTTCAGGAGCTGGCTTTTGCCACAGCCGTCGCGTTGCTGCCATTGGCATTGTTGCCCGCCTTGTGTGCGCTGGCAGTTATTCCCGTCCTGTTTGCGACCTTGTTTTTGGGACGTTATTTTTTCCGTCATATCGGGGGCTATACTGGCGATTGCCTGGGCGCAAGCCAGCAAGTCGCCGAGACGGTTTTTTATTTAAGCGTGAGTGCCTTATGGATATTTATTTAATCCGCCATACCCAAACCGCTGCCGGTCCGGGGCTGTGTTACGGGCAAAGCGATATTGCCCTGGCGGACAGTTTCCCTGACGAGATGGCAAATCTGCATGACAAACTGCCCGAGTTCGACGAGGATTGCAAGGTTTTCAGCAGCCCGTTAACGCGCTGCCTGCAACTGGCCGAGACCTTTTCGGACACCGTGACCACCGATACGCGCTTGCAGGAACTTGATTTTGGCGATTGGGAAGGCAAACGTTTTGATGACATTGACGCTGCTGTTTTGCAGCATTGGACGAACAACTTCGTGACGGCCGCGCCGCCAAAAGGCGAAAATTTTGAGGATTTGTACCAGCGTGCGGGTAGTTTCTGGCAGGATTTATTAGCCGTAGAAGCCGAGCAAGTTTTAGTTGTCACCCATGCGGGAATCATCCGGGCTTTGCTGGCGCGAGCCTTGAATTTGCCTTTAGCCAATTCGTTTCAACTGCGGATCGATTCTGGCTCCGTGCATAAGCTGCGGCGCAGCGACGATTACCTTTACGTCGAATACATCAATTTATAATGAATCACGGCGGCAACATTTACCTGTTCGCCCGGCGTCTTGGCTGTCAGCCGGAACAGGTGCTGGACTTTTCGGCCAACATCAACCCGGAGCAGGCGGTCGATTTAAGTTGCCTGCAAGGCGTTCAGCTCACGCCGTATGCCGCCCCTGATTACGGTTTGATAAAACAGGCGATCAGGCAGCGTTATCCAGTTCCAGAGAGCGTCGATATTGAGCCGTTTAACGGCGCGAGTGCGGCTATCTTCGCCCTGTTGCGCAGCTTGCAGCCGAAAGACCTGGTTTTATATACGCCCTTGTATGGCGAATATGCACATATCGCCGGAGAGCTGGGCTGCAAGGTTCATAACATCAACCGGTTCAGTAGCTTGATGGCGGATATTCCCGAATGCAGCACGGTGATTTTTGTTAATCCGTCCACGCCGGACGGCCAGCTTTACGACCTGGAAGAGTTGCTGGCAAAATGGCGGGCAGGCGATTGCACGATCATCATTGATGAGTCGTTCCTGGATTTTTGCTTAGCCGATTCGGTTACAGAACACAGCGCGCATTACGATAAACTTTATGTGATCAAATCCCTGAGTAAATTCTACGGCTGCGCCGGTATCCGTGTTGGCTTTATTCTGGCGGCAACGGCGGCGATAAAGGAGCTGCGCCGCTTTGAACCGGCATGGAAACTGTCCAGCCTGGACATGGCCTATATGCAGCAGGCCTTGGCAAATACCGCGTTCATCGAACAGACCCGCCTGCAGACTGCGCGTTTACGCGATTTATTGCACCAAGCTCTGCAAGAATCCGGCTTGTTCGATAAGATTTATCCGGGGCAGGCCAACTTCCTGCTGGCGCGCCTGGCAGACGGCGATGGCTATCGGTTGCAGGCGCAACTGGAGCCGTCACGGATTTTAGTCCGCGTCTGCGACAGTTTTGAGGGCCTGGATAAAAGCCATGTGCGTTTTGCCGTAAAAGATGAACAGGCCATAGCCCAGCTCGCCCACAGCTTAAGAGAGGTTCGTTTGTGAAACCTTTGGCCGTCTTCGGTACCAGCTCAGACGCCGGTAAAACCACGCTGGTCATGGCCCTGTGCCGGATTTTCGCCGACCGTGGTTTGAAGGTCGCGCCGTTCAAGGCGCAGAATGTCTCCAATAATTCTGCGGTCACCAAAGAAGGCCGGGAGATTTCCCGGGCGCAATGCCTGCAGGCGGAAGCCGCGCGCGTCGAGCCGAGTTACCTGTTCAACCCGGTGCTGCTCAAATCGCATGGCAACGGTTCGGTGCAGGTGATCGTGAACGGGCTGGTTCATCAAAACCAGTCGATTGCAGACTATTATGCCGAAATAGACAATCTGAAAGAGCAGGTCAAGCTGGCGTTTTCTGAGCTAAGACAGGACTATGACCTGGTGGTGGCGGAAGGCGCGGGCTCGCCGGTCGAGTTGAATCTGCTGAACAAGGATCTGTCCAATACCTTTGTCGCCAACAGCTTCAACAGCAAAAACATCCTGGTCGCAGACATAGAGCGCGGCGGCGTGTTTGCATCAATTTACGGCACCTTGGAGCTGATGGATCCGGTCATGCGCAGCAACCTGGTCGGCGTGGTGATCAACAAGTTTCGCGGCGACCGGCGTTTTTTCGATGAGGGCGAAAAGATCATCGCCGAGCGTTTCGGCGTTCCCGTTTTAGGCGTGTTGCCGTTTAAGCCGCTGAATATCGACATGGAAGATTCCCAGTCGCTGCGCAATTACCGACAGCGCCTGGATGACGCCAAAATCCGCGTTGCGGTGATCGCCTATCCGGGCCTCAGCAATTATAACGATCTCGACGTGCTGATGGGCGATCCCGAGCTTTATGTCGAACTGATCCATGACTACCGCCCGCTGCAAAGCTTCGATATGGTGCTGTTGCCGGGCAGCAAAACCGTAATCCGCGATTTGCAATGGCTGAAAATACAGGGCCTGTTCGAGGAGATTTTGCGTTTCAACAAACCGGTGTTCGGCATCTGCGGCGGCTATCAAATGCTGTGCCGGAGCTTGCACGACCCGGATGCGATTGAGCATGAAACTGCGATTGTGGAAACAGGCTTGAGCTTTATAGACGATACGGTGTTGTACCAAAGCCAGAAAATCCTCACGCGCGGTCAGTACCCGCTGTTTTCATACGCCGGAATCAGCGGCTACGAAATCCATTGCGGTCGCATGGACAAGTACCCGTTGTATTATCAGGGTGATCTGTTTTGTGGCACCCATGTGCATGGCGTGTTTGACGACGATACGTTCCGCACCGCTTACTTTAAAGCTATCAATCCGCAGTATCAGGGCTATGCCTATGCGCATTACCGCGAGGCCGAAATACAGGGCTTTGCCGATATGGTTGCGGAAAATCTGGATATAACCGCCATCTTGCATGCGTTACAGGCGGACTGATGTTTTTTGAGTTGGCGGCTCTGGCCTATCTGGTCGATATGGTTTTTGGCGAATTCCCCTGCAAGCATCCGGTGGCGTGGATGGGTGATTTTATCTGGGCATTTGAGCGGCGGTTTTACAGCGACCGGATTTTGCCCGGCGCGCTATTGGTGGCCGGCTTAATTACATTGACCTTGTTGGTCAGCCTCAGTCTGGTTTACCTGTGCAGCCTTCTGCCGGATTGGCTGTCGCTGATGGTTTTGGCGATATTTGCCTCCACCGGCCTGGCGATGAATATGCTGCACGAAAGCGTCGCCGCGCTGTTGACTGCGGAGCATCCCAAGCAGGCGGTAAGCTATCTGGTCAGCCGCGATACCAAAGACATGACGGAAACCGAAATCTACAAAGCAGGCCTTGAAACCTGGGCGGAAAATCTCAGCGACGGCGTTATCGCGCCGCTGTTTTACCTACTCTTGTTCGGCCTGCCGGGGATTGCCGTGTATAAAGCCATCAACACCATGGATTCGATGATTGCCTATAAGACCGAACGCTATTTTTATTTCGGCAAATGGGCGGCGATAGTGGACGATATAGCCAACTACATTCCTGCCCGGCTGACCGCGTTGCTGATTGTTATGTTGGCAACAGACAAACAACGTGCGTGGCAATGTTTATGGCGCGACGGCAATAAACTGGAAAGCCCCAATGCCGGTTATCCCATTGCGGCGATGGCCGGAGCCTTGGGCGTTGCCTTGGGCGGCGATACCAGCTACCACGGCCAAATCAAACACAAGCCGACGCTGGGCATGCCGGTCAATCCGGTCGACAAATCCACATTAACCCAGGCATTGCAAATGAAAACAGGCATTAATCTAATTGTGCTAACCCTATTAACGACAGGAGCCTTGCTGTCATGAAAACACTGTTTATAGGCGGCATCAAGAGCGGCAAGTCTCGGCTGGCTGAAACCTATATTTTAGAGGCGGCGACAGATAAGCCTTACTATCTGGCGACGACAGAATTTCTTGATGATGAGATGCGCTCGCGTATCCGCATTCATCAGCAACGCCGCCAGGACTTATTTATCACCATTGAAGAGCCCGTCAGGCTGCTTGAAGCATTGCAAAAATGCCAAGGGCCGGTGCTGGTCGAATGTGTGTCGATGTGGCTGAACAACCAGCTTTATCACCAAATTCCCGAGGCAGACATCTTGCAAGAACTTGAAGCGGTGCTACAGTTAACTTGTGACATGGTTTTGGTGCACAATGAAGTCGGGCTGGGCGTGATTCCCGATAACCGCTTGGCCCGGCAATTTGTTGATTTGTCCGGCAAGGCCGCCCAATTGATGGGGCAGTATTGTGAGCGGGTATTTTTTTGCAGCGCGGGCTTAAAAATCCAGATGAAATAGGGTATTTCTGTTCTGTAAAGACAGTTTATTAAAAGCAAAAACGAAAGAGACAGTCGTGAAAAATGTAGTTTATAAACATTCACTTAAAATAGCCTTGGCGCTGCTGGTTGCCGGATGCGCCAGCAAGCCGGCAACAATCCAGCCGGATGCGGAATATCGTAATACCGGGGGGATATTTGAGCGTTCCTATAACTATTCGGCGGACAGATTGACCGGTATTTACGCCAATTCCCAGCCCGTGCATAATTTTATTCAGCACATGGTGCGCGAGCACGGCTTTTCGGAAAGCTATTTGAACGGTTTGTTTTCGCGAGCCAACCGTTTGGAATCGGTTATCCGTTTGGAAGGCGATGGCGCGCCAACGCACCACGGAGCTAATAAACCTGCACAGACGAAAGTGGGCGGATGGACGCATTACCGCAAGCAATTTATCACCGAGGCGCATATCAATCACGGCGTGGAATTCTGGAGCAGCAACGCCGATGCCGTTCAAAAAGCCAGCGCCACTTATGGCGTCGATCCTGAATATATCGTTGCGATCATCGGCGTGGAAACTTTTTTCGGCCGCAATGTTGGCAAAACCCGCACCTTCGATGCGTTGACCACGCTGGCGTTCGATACCCACCGGCGCGCCAGGTTTTTCATGACAGAACTGGAAAACTTCTTGCTGATGACGCGCGAAGAAGGCTACGAACCGCTTAAGCCGGTTGGTTCCTGGGCTGGCGCAATGGGCTTGGGCCAGTTCATGCCGAGCAGTTTCCGCACACTGGCGGTTGATTTCAACCAGGATGGACATCGCGATCTTTGGCATCAGCACGACGCCATCGGCAGCGTAGCGCATTACTTTGCGCGCAACGGCTGGCAAAACAACAGGCCGGTAGCGGAGCAAACGAAGGGTAAGCACGGAGGGCCAATCATTGCGCTGAGCACAAATCGCGGCAATGAGTACTGGCAGGTACACCCCAATTTCAGTGTGATTAAGAAATACAACAACAGCGATAAATACGCGATGGCTGTACATCAACTGGCGCAGGCTATTAAGCGGCGGCATTTATAAGCAAAGGGCGGCTGACTGGCCGCCCCTGCATTCTCAGCAGTTACTCAGCATCCCCAACCGGCGCGGCAAAGGCATCGGAAACCAGTTCCTTAACATTGTCGCCGGTCAACGACTTCAGGAAAGCGGTTAACTCATCCATTTCCTGCGCGGTCAAATTCAACGGCTTGATTAAGGGGTCAAGGTTTTCATTGGCGATGCCGCCGCGATTGTAGAATTCAACGACTTGTTGCAAGGTTTCAAGGCTGCCGTTGTGCATGTAAGGCGCGGTCAAGCTGATATTGCGCAGTGATGGGGTTTTGTATTTCCAGCGGTCTTGCGGCTTCTGCGTCACTTCATAGCGGCCCAGGTCATTGGGTTTTGTCTCGGCCACCGAATTGACCAGCGCAGTTGCGACATCAACATAGACGCCAGGCGCTACTTGCACACGCTGTTTTTCCCCGGTTTTGCCCATGGCTTCCGCATAACCGACGCCGGTGTTGTGGTTGTCATTGTCGGTAAACAGGGCATAGTTTGGGGTGACGGTGTGGCAGCCGGAACAGTTGGCCTTGTCGTTAAACAGTTCAAAACCGCGCCGGGCTTTATCGTCCAGCGCTGTTTTATCCTTGCCGTAATACCAGCGGTCAAAAGCCGAGTTGGCCGAGTTTAGCGTCCGCTCATAGCTGGCAATCGCCATGCCTATGGTTTCCATGCTCGGCTCTTTGCGGAATGCTTGTTGAAACAGCTTGTTGTAATCGGCACTGTTTTTGATTTTTTCGATGACGTAGCCGATGGAGGGATTGGCCATTTCATTGTGCGCCAGCAAAGGCCCCCAGATTTGCTGCTCCAGCGTGGTTTCGCGGCTGTCATGAAACAGCGATTTAAAATACGCGACATTGTATAAAGTGGGCGAATTGCGGCGCACCGTGCGGCCTTCAATGCCGACGGCTGTCGCCATTTCATTGCTGGTGAAGCCTTGCTCCGGGATGTGGCACATGGCGCAGGAAAAGGTGTTGTTGAGCGACAGGCGGCGGTCGTAAAACAGCTTTCTGCCCAGGCTGATTTTTTCTTTGGTCAGCGGATTGTTTGCCGGTACGGGCACGGCAGGAAGCCCCAGCGGTGGTTTGCGGACTGTTTTGAGCAGGTCGGTCTGTTGTCCGGTGCGCTCGGTTAGCGCGATGGAATGGGTTTCATAAGCGCTGTTTTCATATTGCGACTTGTTGTCACCGGCGCGTTCCCACGCCGCGCTTTTCTTCCCGTCAACAGGGGCAGTTGCTTGTTTCGGCTCGGCCAGCAACAAGGTCTTTACATCATTAATCAGCGTGTCGGGGTGTAAAAACGAAACGCTGTATATGTTGCGCAACTGCCTGTTTTTGTCGATCAGGTAAACGCGCAGGATGTGTGAGAATGTGCCGGTAAATTTCCCTTCTTTGTCATAAACCTTCTGGATGCTTTGCTTGTAGTGATCCAGTATGGGCTGCAATTCCTGTTCGGAGCGCGTGGTCAGAAAACGCCATTCGACGCCCTTGTCCTGGAACTCCTGCCCGTAGTGCTTCATCATGGCGGGCGTGTCGTGTTCAGGGTTGAAGCTTAAGGTTAATAGCCGCAGTTTATCCGCCAGCTCCGGCTCCTGTTTCAGGCGGTTTTTGATTTTCTGGAGCACCGAAGTTGCCAGCGGGCAGCCGTTGACATCGCTGCAGGTTGAATAGATAAAACTGAGCAGGACGATTTTATCGCCCATCAGCTTATGCAAGGCAATGTCCTTGCCTTCCGTATCAAGCACTGCGCCATCGGCGGCAGCGCCCAATACGGGCAGCGTGTAAGTCCCTGGTTCCGGCGCGGAAAATTGCAGGCTGCCGTAACCGGGCGCAAGCACTTGCTCTTGTGGCGGCGCGGCGTCAGCGTGTATGAGTCCGCTTGCGAGGGCGCTAATAAGCACAAGAAGTATTTTTAGCGAGTTCATAAACTTCATGTGACTAGATGTTGCTCTGTTTCATGCCGATAGAGTTGACTCCATTGGGCTGCGGCGATTTAAAGCGGCTAACGCCATCCCAAATTCTGAATTGCATCCACGACCATTCCTGTGGCTGCGTTGAGCAGCAGGATGTCAGACGCCACTCGCACGTAACGCTGTCCAGCCTGCGGCTGCCCTAGCTGCATAAGAACCTCCGGCGGCAGGTCATAGTAGGTCACGTCGCGCGGCAGTGGCCGGCCTATCGCCCATTTCCGCGCCTGTCCGGGAGGTGTGCAGCCATTGTTCTTCTTGGCGAGGCCTGGCGGGCAGTTTCCGGAGAGAAATTGATTAAAATAGTAGTCATGGACGACATTTCGGTGCCGGTCTTCAAAATACGCGTTCCTTTTCCGGTCATCCTTATCCCTGTTGTGAAACTCGCCTTCGTTACGATCCCGTTCACGGTCTTTTTGATTTTCGCGTCTTTCTTTCTGGCTATGTTTTTCGGCCTTGCCTTTTCCGCCACCAGAAGGCTTGTCCGCGTGCGCCGGGCCGATTGCAACTAATCCGATGATGATAAGAGCCAGTGTGTGATTTATTTGCAAGGTAATTTTCCGCATGATCTGTTCCTAAATAAAAGGTTACGAACCTGCCCGAAGGCGCCAGTGACATAGTCTTATTTCTTAACAGCATAAACATGGAGGCTTGCCTTTTGATAAACGAGCACCCATATCGGCAATAGCATACTCCGATTGGACCTTATGGCAAATGGCAAAAACAGCAGTTTTCGTGCAAATGATCAATAGCGGCAAATGTCAGGAATTGAATCAACCTATATAGTTGTTGATGGCGGTTAAGCTTGCGCTGTAATATGAATCACCCGATTAAGCACCCAAGATCACTATGAAAACAGACAGCGCCGCGATAAAAAAACGATACGACCGGATTGCCCCGTATTTTGACGGCCTGGAAGCCATGATGGAGGGCCTGTTTTTCAAGAAATGGCGGGAAAGGCTATGGGCGAAAGTTGATGGGCACCATATTCTTGAAGTCGGCGTAGGGACGGGCAAAAACTTCGATTATTATCCCAAGGACGCCAGGATAACCGCGATTGATTTTAGCGAAGCGATGCTGAAACAGGCGGCGCTCAAGAAAGCCAGGAAGCATGCCAATGTCGAACTGGAATTGATGGATGTCCAGTCGCTGCCGTTTGCGGATAATAGTTTCGATACGGTTATCGGTTCCTTTGTTTTTTGCTCGGTGCCGTCGGCGGTAAAAGGCTTGAAGGAGCTGTACCGGGTGTGCAAACCGGGCGGACAGGTTTTATTGCTGGAGCATGTGCTGAGCTCAAAGCCGGTGATTGCCGGTATAATGAATCTGGTTAATCCCGTCGTGGTCGCCCTGTTCGGGGCAAACATTAACAGAAACACGGTTAAGAACGTTAAAGCCTGCTCTTTTGCATCGGTGCGTGTTGATGAGCATAGCGGTGACATTATCAAGCTGATCGAGGCCAGAAAATAACGGCTCGCGGCAAGACAGGCGAAACTTTTTAACTGGGCAGCCGCTGAATTGGGTAAAATACAAAGAATTTTTGGATTAGTTATTTAAGTGAAGCCACAATTAGAAAATCTGGTACAGACGCCAATCCCGACCAGGCACGGCGAATTCATCCTGCATTACTACAGCAATAACATTGATGACAAAGAGCATGTCGCCCTGGTTAAAGGCGATGTCGCGGGCAAAGAAAATGTGCCGGTGCGCATTCATTCCGAGTGCTTTACCGGCGATGTATTAGGTTCAAGGCGCTGCGATTGCGGCGAACAGCTTGATTTGGCGATGCAGCTTATCGATAAGGCTGGTTTCGGCGTGTTGATTTATCTGCGTCAGGAAGGGCGCGGTATCGGTTTGTTGAAAAAGCTGCAGGCTTATAATTTGCAGGATCAGGGCATGGATACCGTTGATGCCAATATCCATTTGGGCCATCTGGCTGATGAACGGGAATACACGATTGCCGCACTGATGCTGGAAGACCTGAAGATAAAATCGATAAAACTGATGACCAATAACCCCAAGAAAATAGATGCGCTGGAAAAGCTGGGCATTAATGTGGTGGGGCGTATCCCGGTCGAAGTTGCGGCGCACAATGACAATCTGGATTATTTAAAAACCAAAGCAAAAAAAATGGCGCACATGCTGTTTGAACCCAAGAAATAGCAGGCGCGGCACCTACAGATTCGAATCGCCCAACACCGTTTCAACCAGTTTTACCCAGTAAGCGACGCCGACCGGCAATATCTCATCGTTGAAATCATAATGCGGATTATGCAGCAGGCAGCTGTTCTCGGAAGAGCCGTTGCCTATCCAGACATAACAGCCCGGCTTTTCCTGCAACATAAAGGCAAAATCCTCCGAACCCATACAGGGTGCCGGTTGCTGATTGACGCCTTCCTCCCCGGCCACGGCTATCGCCGCCTGTAGCGCCAGTTCCGTTTCAGCTTCTGCATTGAAGGTCACCGGATAGCCCGGATTTTCAGGGTTGAACTTGATCTCGGCGCTGACCTCAAAGCCCTCGCAAATTGAATTCATCAGTCGTGTGATTTTATCGGCAATAGTTTTTTGAACCTCGCTGCTAAAGCAACGGAACGTGCCTCTCAACACAACCGATTCCGGCAGCGCATTCCAGGTGTTGCCGGCATGTACCTGGGTAATGCTGACCACCGCCGGGTCGGCAGGGTTTAGCGTCCTGCTGACAATGGTCTGCAAGGCGGTAATCAGCTGGGCGGACGCGACGATAGCGTCATTGCCCAAATGCGGCATTGCGGCATGGGTTGCCTGTCCGGTGATAACGATTTCAAAACAGTCGAATGACGCCATCATGGCGCCGGGTTTAAACGCGAAATGCCCCGGAGGAATATCGGGAAAATTATGCAGCCCGAAAACGCGGTCAGCCGGGAATTTTTCAAACAATCCGTCATCTATCATCTGCCTGGCTCCGGCGCGGCCTTCCTCGGCAGGCTGAAAAATAAAATACACCGTGCCGTCAAAGTTGCGATGCTCAGCCAAATAGCTGGCAGCGCCCAGCAGCATCGCCGAATGGCCGTCATGGCCGCAGGCATGCATCTTCCCGTCGTGGCAGGATTTGTAGGCAAAAGTGTTCTGTTCCTGAATGAATAGGGCGTCCATATCGGCGCGCAAGGCTATTTTCCTGTTGCTGTTTCCGGCAGTAAGCGTAGCGACAACGCCGGTTTTGCCTAAGCCCTGATGAACTTCCAGGCCGAAACTCGCCAATTTGTCGGCAATGAATTTCGCCGTTTGGGTTTCCTCAAAAGCGGTTTCTGGAAACCGGTGCAGATGCTGCCGCCACTGGCGCATTTGTGCATGTAGTTGCTGTATATCGTTTGCTATGGACATGGGAAACTTGAGTGAATTTGGTGATGGCTAGCTATAAGTAGATATTTTTTAGGCAGATATTAATTTTCAATCACACGTGTAGTTTGATACATGTGCAATCCGTTAAGCATGATGCTATAAAAATCAATTTTTGATAGCAACCTTTTTATGTAAAATAAAAATACACCTTCAAAACTCCATGATTAAGCCGGGTAGCCGAACCGTCCATCTTTCCGGTGCCACACGTCCCTTGGAGTTTGTACTCATCTACGTCTTGACACACAGCGGACGTTTCCCGATCTTCGCAGTGGTTAACTGGGGCCATTTTGGCGATTTCAGTATTCATGTAAACGAAATGACTCAAACGATGCGCTTCCCTCAGAATACCCTCACCGGGCTGCATTTGATAAACGTGATGGGCCATAGGAACGAGCATCATGACCGCGATGAAAAAATGGACGGATGATGTTGCCGTTATTCCTGTAGCCGAGGTTCAAGCCACCCTTGAGCTGATTTTGGCAAGTGCTATGTTTATCAATGCGCCACGCATGTGCCGGCTGTTGCGTTTTCTTGTCGAGAAGTCGATCGCCGGGGCTGTTCGGGACACCAGCGAATACGCCATCGGCATAGAAGTTTTTGACCGGGAGCCTTCCGCTTATAGCGTCAGTGAAGATCCGGTTGTACGGGTTCAGGTCGGTCGCCTGCGCGAAAAACTTAAAGCGTATTATGCGACAACCTTGGGAGTGGGTTCCGGCATTGAAATATCAATTCCAATAGGCAGTTACATGCCGGTTATCCGGCGCATGAATGCAGCGGAAACGGATTTTCAGCAGTACGGCATGCTGGCAATCCATCCATTTAAATGCATTTCGCAGCGTGGCGATGGTGTTCCTTTTACACAGGGCTTGAACGAGGAGCTTATGCATCAGCTGTTTAAAGCATTTGGAAAAACAATTGTATTGCATTCCTTTTTCACGCATAGCGATAATGAAAACCGGACTTTAAAAAATGCTTCCAACGCCGGAGTAAACCATCTGCTTGAAGGAAGCGTGCAAATCGACGCAGAACGCATTAGGGTTTCAATTCGCCTGGTAGATATCTCAGCAGGTTGTATTGTCTGGTCAGAGCAATTTGATCGAGATGCTTTTTTTGCCATTACGCTTCAGGAAGAACTCGCCTTATCTATTTGTAGTTCATTAAAACGTTTTTTTTGTCACGAGTAACGGTGTCTTCGCGGGCGCCGTATTTCAAGTTACGCCGCCGTATCCCATTTGGCAGCGCCGCATCAGGCTCGCTTGAGCAAGCCGCTCACGCCGAGATGTTACCGTAACACCTGGATATAGTTACTGTAACGATACTTACGTTTGAAATCGATATAGCGTTACTGTTTGGCGCGTGACTTTAACTACTAATTACTGAATACGCTGCCGACGTCTCCCAATAAGTTGTCTTAGACAGTTTGTTGTGTAAGAGGCGCTAACGGCGGCATTGCATTCAGCAGCATAAAAGGATCTTCAAGTTTGGGCGGGATGCCTTTTGTGCTTCAGCGTATTCTGCGCAGATTCATTTCATAAACGTGATGAGCTATAGGAACGAGCATCATGATCTCGATGACAAAAAGGACGGATGATGTCGCCGTTATTCCGGCGGCAGAGGTTCAAGCAGCCCTTGAGCTGATTTTGGCAAGCGGTATGTTTGTTAATGCGCCACGCATGTGCAGGTTGTTGCGCTTTCTCGTCGAGAAGGCGATCGCCGGGTCTGTCCGGGATACCAGCGAATATGCCATCGGCATTGAGGTTTTTGACCGGGATCCTTCCGCTTATAGCGCCAGCGAAGACCCTATTGTCCGGGTTCAGGTCGGTCGCTTGCGCGAAAAGCTTAAAGCTTATTATGGAACCTTGGGTGCAGGTTCCGACATTGAAATATCAATTCCAATAGGCAGTTACATGCCGGTCATTCGGCGCATGAGCATGAGTGTTATGGATGCCGACTTTAAACAGTACTGCATGCTGGCAATCCATCCGTTTAAATGTATTTCGCAGCATGGCGATGGCGTGCCTTTCACACAAGGCTTGAATGAGGAGCTTATGCATCAGCTGTTTAAAGCATTTGGAAAAACAATTGTATTGCATTCCTTTTTCACGCATAACGATAACGAAAGCCGGGTTCTAAAAGATGTTTTCAGCGTTGGAGTAAACCACCTGCTTGAAGGAAGCGTGCAAATCGATGCTGAACGCATTAGAGCCTCAATCCGCCTGGTAGATATATCAGCAGGTTGTATTACCTGGTCAGAACAATTTGACCGAAATGCTTTTTTTGCCATTACGCTTCAGGAAGAAATCGCCTCATCTATTTGCGGTGCATTAAAGCAGTTCTTTTGTTACGAGTAACGGTGTTTTTGCGGATGCTGTATTTCAAACTACGCGGCTGTATCCTATTGGGACAGCAAGGAAAAGCCTGCTTAATCAAGCCGCTGATACCCAATGTTACTGTAACGATACTTATAACTAAATCTTTGGTTGGTTATTGTTTAAACCGAAACCTGGGGGCAGAGCTGACGGTTCGAAAATTTCAGGTTGAACCGTGTTGCTGTTTGAAGGTTTTTTGTAAATCAATCGAGTCTGCCCCCCTTGATTGCCCCCCTTTTTATTTAACAGGAAAATTAAAATGACTACTTTCGATATCAATTTTGACTTCAGCACAACATCTGAGCAACAGCAAATTCTCAGCCAATTACAAGCTGCCGGTTATAGTCTTCTTGGCTACAAAGGCGCTGAAGGTCCGAATCAGCTCACCGTTGGCGTTCCGACATGGTTTTCCGTGCCCTTTGGCAATATGTTTGGTATTGTCGACATTGACTACACACCGACCTATAAAATCTATGTGTACAATAAGAGCGAGATCGCTGCCAATACGACGATTCAGATGCAATCGATTTCAAGCGCTATGCCGCTCGGCAACGCGCTGACATTCCAGCAGGATGGTGCTTTCGTCTCAGGCGGCGTAGATAATGTTCCGGCCGATAGCCTTGCGTTGTTTAACAATCGTCCGGGGACTACATCGAATTTGACGGTAGGCCTTGCTGGTCTTGTCAACTTACCGACTGGTTCCCAGTACCTGCCGTTTTGCGCATTCACGTTGCCTCCTCAGAACTCCATTGTCATGAAGCCGCTGGAAACAATTCTTCTGGTCGCCGCGCAACGCAGTCTTCAGTCCGGCAACGTTCAAGCCAGTGTATCAGCGCCAGGTTGCACGTTTTCATTTTCTGCCAGTGCGCAAACGTATGATCTGCAGATTACTTCAAACACTTACGCAATCACTAATGTGCCAGGTACAACATCTGTCATGCCTGTCAGCTCTGGATCAACGATTGGGACTATCATCAACACTTAGTAATTGATCTGTATTCAGATATTTATGTTTCATCCGTGTCCGCCTAATGGCGGACACGGTTTTTGTCGTTTCCCATTCAGCTATAAATTGTCAATGCCGCTGTCTTTCGTAAGAACTCTATTGGTTGCAATCGTGGCAAGCGGACTGCTCTTCCATCCCTGCAATGCTGCTCAGCTTACGCTGAATATCAATGTGGACATCGAGGGGCGGCAATTTCTAATTACTAATCAACAGAAGGTTGCAATTGCGCTTGCAAGCCCCTTATCAGAAAGTAATACCGCTATCGTCGTTGCCTTTGTTATCGAGCCGTCCGCCGACTCGACACGGATCGTTTTCGATTCTGACGCGATACTCTATGTATCTTACTCGCCTGTGGCAGCATTCGACATTATCAAGATAGCGTATCCAGCCCCAACGCCGGTGGTCTACGGGCAGGCATATAACTTTAATGGCGTGGCGATTGTCGGTGGCGATACCAGGGCCGGGTTGGATGGGTATGTTACTATTTATTTCGACGCACCGCAGAGTTCCACGCTGCCTGTTGAGACGGGGTTGGCTTGGTATATTCATGAAAAAGATACATCTAGCCCCACGTTGCCATTGCCGATCAATTATTATACTCTGTACCCCTACGAGACCCGGGTAATCCCTAAACCCGACCCGGTTGTATGGGTCTTCATCGCTAGCAACGACATCAGTGCAGGCAGCGTGTTGCCAGTTAGTATCATGAAACCGCTATCTAACTCTGTTCAAGCTTTTAACGTCGGAACCGATTCGGTTAAGCAAGCTGCTGTGCCTCAGATAGGAGATTACCTGTCTGTGGATCTGGATGCTCCTGAACAGGCGACCATCCATTTTGAGCTTACGAAAAATGCTTTTGTCTACGGCCCTTAACCTTAATATTGCCTCATTATCCATCTACGAAAAAACACTGTAATCGACGGGACGAATTTCCCGTCGGGTGCTGGTGCCTGACTACTTTGATTCTTGCCGTATCAAGCGGCAATCCGTTCGTACTGCAATGATGCCGTAACATCCAGTGATGGTTACCGTAACGATACTTACATGCAAACCTGTATTTGGTTAATGTTTGATCCGGGATTCGGGTTGGCGATTCGACCAAGATCATTTCAGGTTGATTCGTCGCTGCCCGAAAAAGGTCAGACTTTAGCGCATCCCGCGCACTAGAAAATATCAGCTAGAACAGTAAAAAATGAGCCTAGCCGTTTACCTCTGTTTACTTCGTTAAGAGGTGCATGACTAGAACCAATCCAATTATCCAAAATTATGGAGACGATACAATGCCAAATATTACTTTAGCCACGCTTGCAGGAATCAATGGCCTCAATGTTAATCCAGTTCCACAAATGACCCAGGCACAAGTCAATGGCTGCGGAGCCTATGCTTTGGTAGCCGCTGCCGGCGCTTTTGGCAATCCACCTGTGGCGGTGAATACGAATATCGCTTACAACGGCAATAACCAGCAATTGACAGTAGCCGATACATTTCCCCAACTGGCGGCGAAGGTTTACGCGTTGACAGGGATTCTCAACCCATTATTTCCGCCAATCCCGGCAAACCCGGAACTGGTCGCTAATAACGGCTACAACTCGCCCGCAGCGCTGGCGCAAGTCGCTGTAACATTGGGTAGACATGTTACTGTCAATATTACCCAGGCTGGCAACGCTGCCTTGAGTCCGGTGTATCCCGGCGAGTACGGAAGATGCGTCGCAGTAGTGGGAGGCGGCAATGTGCATGTTGGGACGGCGATGGCTCCTGTTAACTACGCAGCACCCCAGGTTGGCGAAACTCACATTATCTGTGTAGATAACGGCGGCGGTGGTTTACACATGCTGGCTCGGGGTTCCGACGGCAATTATTACGATCCGGGGAACGGCAGCTTGGGCAATAACTGGGGCAATCCGACTTTACCGGGATTTAACGCCGCAAGCGGATACACCTTCGCCGGTTTGTGGCTGGTCTTGAGTTGATCCGTAGGGTGGGCAGCGTCTTTTTGTTTGCCCACCTTTACGATATCGAGATGTTCTCCGTGTTTGTCTATGCCTTTGCACATAGTGGACGTTTCCCCAAAGGCGGACGGGGTATGTCGCCCCTTTCCGCCAAAGGACGGATGATGTGTTTTACAGCACGGATAAATATATCCAGGACTAGGCTGTGGTATGCAGAATGGGTCTATCAGTTAGCGAACGGTTGATGGAGCAAGAGTGGTGGGCTGATCTGTGAGATAGAAAATCTCCCAGATTATAGAATTAATAATGGGCAGCGTCATTTTGCTGCATGAGGTAGTGTTATGAACGTAAAGAAGATTGTGTGGTTGTTGCTTATTTTTTTCGCTCTTTCTGCAAATGCGATGGCGGGGAAAATTCCTTCCTGTAAAAATGGTGTTGTTCCCAGTTCTGAAAAAGATGATCTGCGCAATGCCAGAGTCGAGGCTGTTGCCGGGAGAGGAACTGTTTTCAACAACAATGAAGGCATTTTGCCTGCTCTTTCACTCAACGAAATCTACCGCGAATACGATTTGGGTGTTCCTCGGATAGGTGGACGTGGCGCTCACCGTGCGGTGTTGCTTGTTCTTGGTGGGAGTAAGTTAAAAGTGCTTGCGCAGTATTACACGGATTCCCATTACCGTAGTTTTTGCCAGTTGTAATAATATCGGGAGGCTACTTTTTAATGGCTCGATTTAATCGAGCCATTTTCGGTTGTTCCATCTTCTGATGCCTTGATTCATAGCCGAGGTTTCCCTCGCCTGCGCGGTGTTAAAAACAGCTATTTTTACAGTTTTTTTATAACAACCGCGTTACATTAACCTCTCGGAACACTCATAAAGAGAGGTAATCATGTCCTTTATCTACGGCTTGAGCGGCTTGCTCGCATTTGCATTATTCATTTATCTGCTGGTGGCGTTATTTTACCCGGAGAAATTCTGATGACTGCAAACGGCTTATTGCAAATCACTTTATATTTTGTCGCCCTGTTGCTGCTGGCTAAGCCATTGGGCGTTTATATGGCGGCGGTGTATGAAAATCGCCCGGTATTTCTTAAGCGCATATTGGGGCCTGTGGAAGCAGGGTTTTATCGTTTGAGCGGCGTTAAGCCGGAACAAGAGATGGGTTGGAAAGAATACGCAGCCGCCCTGCTCTGGTTTAATCTGTTCGGCGGGCTGGCGGTATTTGCAATGCAGATGCTGCAAGCCCATTTGCCGCTGAACCCGCAGCAGATGGGCAATGTCACGGCCGATTCGGCATTCAACACGGCGGTCAGTTTTGCCACCAACACCAATTGGCAGGGTTACAGCGGCGAAACGACAATGAGTTATTTGACCCAGATGCTGGGACTGAGTGTGCAAAACTTTGTCTCGGCGGCCACCGGCATGGCGGTTTTGGTCGCCATGATACGCGGCTTCCAGCGCACTCATGCGGAGGGCATCGGCAACTTCTGGGCGGATTTGACCCGAGGCACTTTGTATATCCTTCTGCCGCTGTCGTTTGTGCTGGCGTTGGCGTTGGTGGGACAAGGCGTGGTGCAAACCTTCAAACCTTACCAAGCCGTTCCGTTAGTTGAGCAGGTCAGTACGGCAACGGAAACCGCTACACAAATCCTGGCAGTAGGGCCTGCCGCTTCGCAAATCGCCATCAAACAACTGGGCACCAACGGCGGCGGTTTTTTTAATGCCAATTCGGCGCATCCTTTCGAAAATCCAACTCCGCTGTCCAATTTTCTGGAAATGCTGTTACTGATACTGATCCCGGCAGCGCTGTGCCACACCTTTGGCACGATGGTCGGGGATACACGCCAGGGCTGGGCCATTTTGTCTGCGATGACGCTGGTGCTGGTCAGCCTGCTTTTCGTCACGATTGGTTATGAGCAGGGCGGCAATCCTGCGCTGGCTGCACTTGGCGTTGAACAAAGCGTTAGCGCCGGTCAGTCCGGCGGCAACATGGAAGGCAAGGAAACGCGTTTCGGCATCGTCAATTCTGCGCTGTGGGCGACTGCGACTACTGCTGCGTCCAACGGTTCGGTCAATTCCATGCACGATTCTTATACGCCGCTGGGCGGTTTGGTTCCGATGTGGCTGATTCAGCTCGGTGAAGTCATTTTCGGCGGCGTGGGTTCAGGCCTTTACGGCATGCTGATTTTTGCGCTGATTGCGGTATTTGTCGCAGGTTTAATGATAGGACGCACCCCGGAGTATCTTGGCAAAAAAATTGAATCCTTCGAGATGAAAATGGCGGCTATCGTCATTTTAATCCCGGCCTTCTTTATTCTGGGTGGAACGGCGCTGGCAGTCATGGTGGAAGCAGGGAAATCAGCGGTCGCCAATCCCGGCGCACACGGGTTCAGCGAAATTCTTTATGCATTCTCCTCCGCTGCGGGCAACAACGGCAGCGCTTTTGCCGGTCTTAGCGCCAACGCTCCGTTTTATAACATCGCTTTGGGTATTACGATGCTGTTCGGGCGCTATGGAATCATCGTCCCGGTGCTCGCAATTGCCGGTTCATTGGCTGCAAAAAAGACCGTGCCAACCACCGTCGGCACCTTGCCTACGCATACGCCGTTGTTCGTGATGTTGCTTATCGGCACCGTGCTCTTGGTCGGTGCGTTGACTTTTGTACCCGCATTGGCTTTAGGGCCGGTGGTCGAGCATTTAATCATGACGGCCGTAGCGAAGTAGTCGTAGAGGCGACCGGCCGGTCGCCTCTACCATTTTACGGTGAGTATCAATTTAAGCAAAGTGAGAAACAATCGATGAGCACAAAAAGTCACACACAACAGCTATTTAGCAGCCAGATCCTGTGGGATGCGCTAGGCGATACCTTGCGCAAACTGGCTCCCCAGCAACAATGGAAAAACCCGGTGATGTTCGTGGTCTATATCGGCAGTTTGCTGACCACCGGGCTATGGCTGTGGGAGTTGTTTTCTGGGGACAGCACGCAAACCGGCTTCATGTTGGCCGTGACCTTCTGGCTTTGGTTCACGGTGTTGTTCGCCAACTTCGCGGAAAGCGTCGCCGAAGGCCGCAGTAAGGCGCAGGCGGCATCATTGCGCAGCGCCAAACGCGACATCATGGCGAAGAAACTGGATAAACCGTGCTACAGCACCGATTACGCCAAAGTCGCCAGCACATCATTACGGCGCGGCGACATCATACTGATTGAAGCGGGCGACTTTGTCCCCGCCGACGGCGAAGTCGTCGAAGGCGCCGCCAGTGTGGACGAAAGCGCCATCACCGGCGAAAGCGCGCCGGTCATTCGCGAATCGGGCGGCGATTTCAGTTCGGTGACCGGCGGTACGCGGGTATTGTCCGATTGGCTGGTGGCGCGGGTCGTGGTCAATCCCGGCGAAGCCTTCCTGGACCGCATGATTGCGATGGTGGAAAGCGCGTCGCGGCAAAAAACGCCTAATGAAATCGCCCTGACTATCTTGCTGGTGGCATTGACGCTGATTTTCCTGCTGACCACCGTGACGCTGCTGCCGTTCTCGCTATACGGCGTCGAAATCGCCAAAACCGGTACGCCGGTTTCGATCACCGTGCTGGTGGCGTTGCTGGTTTGCCTGATTCCTACGACCATAGGCGGTTTGCTGTCCGCCATCGGCGTTGCAGGCATCGGTCGGATGATGCAGAAAAACGTCATCGCCACCTCGGGGCGGGCCATTGAAGCGGCGGGCGATGTCGATGTGTTGCTGCTGGACAAGACCGGCACGATTACCCTGGGCAACCGCCAGGCCTCGGCTTTTCTGCCGATCGGCGAGACCACCGAAAAGGAACTGGCTGATGCGGCGCAACTGGCGACGCTGGCTGATGAAACGCCGGAAGGCCGCAGCATCATTATTCTTGCCAAGCAGAAATTCGCCATCCGGGAGCGCAATATTCACGACTTGGGCGCAACCTTTGTTGCTTTTAGTGCGCAAACCCGGATGAGCGGCGTCAATATCGGCGACCGCCAGATTCGCAAAGGCGCTGCCGACGCCATCCGCGGCTATGTGGAAGAGCAACAGGTAAAATTTCCGGAGGAAGCGACACGGATTGCCGATATTGTCGCGCGCCGCGGCAGTACGCCGCTGCTGGTTGCCGACGGCGGGCAGGTGCTGGGCGTTATTGAGCTGAAAGACACGGTCAAGGGCGGCATCAAGGAGCGTTTTGTAGAGCTGCGGAATATGGGCATTAAAACGATCATGATCACCGGCGATAACCGCTTGACCGCAGCGGCGATTGCCGCCGAGGCGGGCGTCGATGACTTTTTGGCCGAGGCGACGCCGGAAGCCAAACTCAAGCTGATCCGAGAACAACAGGCCGAAGGCCGCCTGGTCGCGATGACCGGCGACGGCACCAACGATGCCCCGGCTTTGGCTCAGGCCGATGTGGCGGTGGCGATGAATTCGGGTACGCAGGCGGCCAAGGAAGCCGGTAATATGGTCGATCTCGACTCCAACCCGACCAAGCTGATCGAGATCGTCGAAACCGGCAAACAGATGCTGATGACGCGCGGCGCGTTGACCACGTTCAGTTTGGCTAATGACCTGGCCAAGTATTTCGCCATTGTCCCGGCCGCGTTTGCCAGTACTTATCCGCAACTTGGCGCACTTAATATTATGGGGCTTAGCAGCCCGGACAACGCGATACTTTCGGCGGTTATTTTCAACGCCTTGATTATCGTCGCCTTGATTCCTTTGGCGTTGAAAGGCGTGACTTACCGGCCGCAAAGCGCGGAAGCACTGCTTCGCAATAACTTGCTGGTTTACGGCGGCGGCGGTGTTATCGTGCCGTTCATAGGCATTAAGTTGATCGATCTTGGTTTAACCGCGTTACCGTTCTGACTATTAGGAGGTCATTGTGATTAACCACATCAAACCCGCAATACTCATGCTATTGTTTTTTACCGTGCTGACCGGCATCGCCTATCCCTTGGCGGTCACCGCCATTGCGCAAACAGTGTTCCCCAGCCAGGCAAACGGCAGTTTGCTCGGCAGCAGCGAGCAGCCGCTTGGTTCTGAACTAATCGGCCAAACGTTCAGCCGGCCTGAGTATTTTTGGGGACGGCCTTCCACGACTTCGCCAGCTTCCTATAACGGCGGTGCCTCCAGCGGCTCCAACCAAGGGCCTGCCAATCCTGCACTGATAGATGCCGTTCAGGCGCGCATCAAAGCGTTGCGCGATGCAGACCCCGTCCATTCGGAATCTATACCCGTGGATTTGGTGACGGCTTCTGCCAGCGGGCTTGACCCTCACATCAGCCCTGCCGCCGCTGTCTATCAAATCAGCCGTGTTGCCATAGCCCGGCATTTGCCGCAGGACAGTGTGCGTGAGTTGGTTGAGCGTTATACTGAACCTAGGCAATGGGGTGTGTTGGGCGAACCCCGTGTTAATGTGCTGAAATTAAATTTGGCGCTGGATCAGGAGTTTAAGTGATTAAGTTTAATACTGGCATCGTTCCCCCGCCGGAGCGTGGGAACGATGAAAACGACCGGACGGATGCATGAACGATACACGACCAGACCCTGATGCCCTGCTAGCCCGTGTAGAGCGCGAGGAAATCCAGCGACGGCGCGGACGGCTCAAGGTTTTTTTCGGCGCGGCGGCAGGTGTAGGGAAAACCTATGCGATGCTGTTGGCGGCTCAAGCCAAGCGGGTTGAAGGCGTCGATGTGGTGGTTGGGCTGGTGGAAACGCACGAGCGGCAGGAAACCGTCGCGGTATTGCAAGGCCTGGATGTGCTGCCGCCCAAGCTGGTGAAGCATAGGGGCACGGTGCTGCGCGAGTTTGATTTGGACGGCGCGCTGCAACGCCGCCCGGCCCTGGTCTTGGTGGACGAGTTGGCGCACAGCAACGCTGTCGGCTGCCGTCACCCCAAACGCTGGCAGGATGTAGAAGAATTACTGAGTGCGGGTATTGATGTTTACAGCACACTCAACGTCCAGCATCTGGAAAGTCTCAACGATGATGTAAACCAGGTAACCGGGGTGCAGGTTAAGGAAACCGTGCCGGATACGATATTCGAGCTGGCGGACGAAGTCGAATTGATTGATTTGCCGCCCGATGAATTACTGCTGCGGCTCAAGGAAGGCAAGGTTTATGTGCCGCAACAGGCGGAACGGGCGATGAGCAATTTCTTCCGCAAAGGCAATCTCATTGCCTTGCGAGAGTTATCCTTGCGCCTCACCGCCGACCGGGTCGATGCGCAAATGCAGGACTACAGGGACGACCACGCGATACAGGATGTTTGGCCGGTCGGCGACAGGATATTGGTTTGCATAGGCGCCAATACTATCGCCGAGCGGCTGGTACGCGCCGCCAAGCGACTCGCTACCAGCCTTCATGCGCAATGGATCGTGGCCTACGTGGAAACGCCGGAGCTGCAACGTCTGCCTGCCGAACGCCGCGATGAGGTATTGCGGGTGCTGCGTTTCGCCGAGCAGCTGGGCGCCGAAACGGTGACCTTGTCTGGTCCCGATATGAGCAAGGAAATTCTGGGGTTTGCCAAAAGCCGCAACGTCACCAAAATCGTGCTGGGCAAACCCAGTCGCCGGGGCTGGAGGCGCTGGGTGCTGGGCTCGGTCGTCGATACGCTGATTACCGAAGCGCATAACATCAACGTCTATTTGCTGGGTAGCCCGCGCGGCGAAGACTTAACCGAGCAAAAAAAGCCGAAAGAAATGCCGGGTGCAAAAGTGCTGCGGGCCAGTTATCCCTGGGGGCGCGCCAAGCGGCGCTGGTTAAACTGGGGCTGGGCTGTGGTGATGACCGGTTGCACGAGCTTTGTTGCCTGGTTGATGTCCGGGAAGTTCGAATTGACTAATCTGGTCATGGTTTATTTGCTGGGCGTGGTTTTCATAGCGGCCCGCTTTGGCCGCGAGGCATCCATTCTGACCTCGGTGCTGAGCGTTGCCGCATTCGATTTTTTCTTTGTAAACCCGGTTTATACTTTTGCGGTTGCGGATGCGCAATATTTAGTGACGTTCGTCATTATGCTCCTGGTGGCGTTGATTATCAGCCATCTGACCAGCAATATGCGTTCCCAGGCGAAGGTTGCCTCGCATCGGGAACGGCGCGCCAATGTCCTTTACGCACTGAGTGAAGATCTGGCGGCCAGCCGTACCGTAGCGGAAACCGCCAGAATCGCCGTGCGTCATATTCAGGAGGAATTCGGCGGCGCCAGCGTATTGCTGTTTCCCGTCGATGACGGCCGGATAGTCTGCCCGTTGGACCCGCCCATCCCTGAATCCCTGCGCGATTGCGATCTCGGCGTGG
The DNA here is from genome assembly GCA_041660285.1 of Methylobacter sp. Taxonomy (GTDB): domain Bacteria; phylum Pseudomonadota; class Gammaproteobacteria; order Methylococcales; family Methylomonadaceae; genus Methylobacter_A. Next base: position 9,194 of record JBAZWN010000016.1, on the reverse strand, counting down.
CGCAGTGGGTTTTCGACCACGGTCAGATGGCAGGAGTTGGCACCGATACCTTGCCCGGAGCCAATGCGGTGTTTTTTCCTATGTCCGGCTTTCGCGGCGTCATCGGTGTGCTGGCTTTGCGCGCCGCCAATTTGCGCCGCGTGTTTCTGCCCGAACAACGCCGGCTGCTGGATACTATTATCAGCCAGATTGCCCAAACCATTGAACGGGTGCGTCTCGCCGATGAGGCGCAGCAGACGCAACTGCGCATGGAATCCGAGACCTTGCGCAATTCCTTGCTCAGCGCCATTTCCCACGATTTACGCACGCCGTTGGCATCCATTGTCGGCGCAGCCAGCACCTTGGTGGAAGAGGATGCCCAGCTTGCTCCTGTTGACCGGCAGGAATTGAGCATGACCATCTATGACGAAGCGCTGCGCATGTCGAATCTGGCCAACAATATTCTGGATATGGCCCGTCTGGATGCAGGACAGACATCGTTGAACCGGCAATGGTATCCGCTGGATGAAATCATCGGCGGAACTTTGACGCGAATGCACAAGCAACTTGAAGGGCGTGTCGTCAATGCCAAACTGCCGGATGGCCTCTGTCTGGTGCGCGTTGATGCGGTGCTGATCGAGCAGGTGTTGGTCAATCTGTTGGAAAACGCTTGCAAATATACGCCGGCAGGCAGCCCCATCGACATCATCGCCGAACTCTCCTCGCATACGCTCAAGGTAACGGTAGCGGATCGCGGCCCCGGCATTCCGCCGGGAGAAGAGGAAAAGCTGTTCGATAAATTCTACCGGGTAGACCGGGAAGGCACCCAAAGCGGCGTCGGTCTGGGATTGGCCATTTGCAAGGCTATCATTATCGCGCATGGCGGCGTTATCAGCGCCGCTAACCGGCAAGGCGGCGGGGCGCAATTCTTTTTTCTGCTGCCCGTAGACGAAGCGCCGCCGCAACTGGCGGCGGAACAGCTGCAAGATGAATAACGCCAAACCCGTCATTGTGGTTATCGAGGATGATCCGCAAATCTGCCGCTTTCTGCGCACCAGCCTGAGCGTGCAGGGATTTCAGGTGGTCGAGGCAGGAACCGGCGAACGGGGCGTGGTGGAAATCGGCACCCGCAAACCGGAGCTTGTCATCCTCGATCTGGGCTTGCCGGGCATGGACGGCATAGCGGTGATCTGCAAGGTTCGCGAGTGGTCCGCCGTGCCGATCATCGTGCTGTCGGCCAGAAGCCAGGAGAGCAACAAAATCGCCGCGCTGGATGCCGGAGCGGACGATTACCTGACCAAGCCGTTCAGCATCGGCGAGCTTCTGGCGCGCATCCGCGTATCGCTGCGCCACGCCGCACAGCTTGCAGGAGATGGCGTTGAAACGCTGTTTTGCATCGGCGATTTGCAGGTTGATTTATCCCGCCGCAGCGTACACATCGGCGAACAGGAAATTCACCTGACCCCCATCGAATACCGGCTGCTGACCGTCCTGATTCGTCACGCGGGCAAGGTGCTGACGCACCGGCAGTTATTGCTGCACGTCTGGGGGCCTGCCTACGTGGAACACGCCCATTATGTACGGATTTACATGGGGCAATTACGCCGGAAACTCGAATCAGATCCCACGCACCCGCGTTACCTGCTCACCGAAGCGGGCGTAGGTTATCGGTTAGCGTACAGGGAATGAGGGTGTGGATTGGGATGGGTTGAGCATCACAGTTTAGTTATTACTCTAGTGCGCCCTTCAATGCGAACACCCCTAATGCCTTAATTGCATCAAAGGTCAATTCAATGCCTTTTATTTTTGCCGTAGCCTTAATTTTTTCCCAGATTGTGCTTGATCTCATGGTGTTAAGAAGATCGTGACCAGCCATGGTAAGTCGAGGGCTATGAAGACCATAACTAAGTAACTCATCTGCTGACCTTGAAACTTGCAAGCCATCTATGTATCCATTGTTAACCAGCAACTCAAAGTGCCCCAAAATACGGCTCTTAATAGCCCGATGTTCTTTTAGCTGTTTTTCATGAGAATCCCATCCTTGATCCGTCCAGACTGGCTCTGGAGGGATTTCGGAAAAAAGATCATTTTCCTCTTCAACGTCAGTAAGTTGCTTACGTATCAAATCCCAGTCTCGCTTCATTGTATGTGCCTGCTGTATGTGAGATTAAACCGATATTGCCCAACGCCAAACTAAGGGGCGCGCAGCGAAGTGGAGCCTCACCTTGAGCGACGGGTTAGCTGAATTCATTGCCACCCCAACAATCCGTTAGATAAGATGCTAGGGCATTCGCTTATTGATAGCAACCTGTTTATGCCGGATGCACAATACAAAGGCTGTCATGCTAGGCCGGGCATTCAGTTGCATTTTCCTATTTAATCAAATAGACTGTAATCCGATGCAATTTTCGGCATTTGCATAAAGTTTTCGCAGGTTTATTTCGATACATATCACTAAATAACAATAATAACAGTGATGAAAAATCAAAGCGTTATCAAAGACAGCAAAGATGGACTTGGCGGCATAAGTAATAATATTCATACGCCGTCTGCAGGGCTGCCGCATTTTATTACCCCGTTTGAATTGATCTTTGTATTTGCATTAAAGAATCTGCCGCTTCCGGGAAACAACCCTATTCCTTTCAGCTCATGCGCAGCGCCCGGCGAGGTGCTGCTGTTGGGCAACTTTACATTGGAAACTTGATTGGATTTGATTAAGAAAAGCTTCCAATGTTAACCCTTCAACTCGACTATACGGATCAACAATTATGAACAAAGACTACGGTCAAAGCCCCGATCGGCCCACCAGCATTTTGAACCTCACGATCCTTGACGCCAGCACGCTCACGCCTGATGGCAGGGTCAGCGCCGATACCCGCATTCAGGTTGGGGTCCGTAGCGCGGAGGTAAACACCACTCACCCGATGGTTATCAGTACGCCGACGCAGCGAATCCCCGACGTGCTTTTCAACGCGATACTGGAACGCTCCGAAGCGGTCGCTTACGGCAAGGAGCTGGAGCTTTCGTTCCCCGAGCAGTTCTTGTCCATCGAGACCTTCGAGTCCGACACCCTGTTTGACAGCGAGCAGTACAGCGGCCACGAGCCTGTTATCTACGCGGTCAACAGTCTGCTCACGCAGAAGTTCGGGGCGGGGAGCGCCTTGGAGCGGGGCCAGATACGCTATCGGGCAACCCCTGCTTCGCTCATCGTCGGTGCGGTACTCTACGACAACCTGGACAGCCTTTCTGACGCGCTCCAGCCAAAGCGTGACGGGATCGTTTCCCGCAGTATTCAGATCGATTCCGACGAAGGTCCGCTGTTCAAGGAATATCACCGCATGTGCAGCATACTCGTGCTCTTGGAGGGTGCCGAGCATCTTCCTGAGTCAACCCCGAGCTACTCGGAGATCCGCTGGATCAGCGTCGCCGAATATCAGCAGATGTCGCGCTCCCGTTCGCTCATCCACATTGGCGACCAGTTTTCGGAGCAGTCGCTGGACTACTGTATCCACGGGATGTGTTTGTGTTCGTCGTTCGTCGTGCTCGACCGGGAAAACCAGCAAAGTGCAAGTGCTTAACAGTTCAGAAATGCGCTCGCGCTTTCCAATTTTCGGCGAGGAGACCGCGCAGCCTTTGGTGTATCTGGATCACGCGGCTTCGTCCCAGAAACCGCAGGAAGTGATCGACGCGATCGCCGGGTTCTATGCCCGCGACTACTCCAACATTCATCGCGGCATCCACCGCCTGAGCATGATCGCTTCCGATCGATACGAGGACGCGAGAACAGAAACCGCGCGGTTCATCAACGCCCCGGCGGCCTCGCAGGTCGTCTTCGTTCGCGGCACCACCGAGGCCATCAACCTTGTCGCGCAGAGCTACGGCGAACAGACGCTGGGGCCGGACGACGAGGTTCTCATCAGCGAGATGGAGCACCACTCCAACATCGTCCCCTGGCAGATAGCGTGCCGCCGTAGCGGCGCGAGTCTGCGGGTAATCCCGATTACTGATGCCGGTGAGCTGGATCTCGATGCGCTCGACAGTCTTCTGGGGCCGCAGACGAAGATTGTCTCCGTTTGCCACGTTTCGAACGTGCTCGGCACGATCAACCCGATTCAGGAGATTGCTCGCCGCGTTCATGCGGCAGGGGCGGTCCTGGTGGTGGACGGGGCGCAGGCGATCACCAACACGCCTGTCGACGTGACTGCGCTGGGGTGTGATTTCTACTGCTTCTCAGCCCACAAGATCTACGGGCCCACAGGTATCGGCGTGCTTTACGGGCGCGACGAACTCCTGGCCCGGATGCCTCCGTACCAGGGCGGTGGAGGCATGATCGAGTCGGTCGGTTACGGCAGCAGCACCTATGCTGACATTCCCAGCCGCTTCGAGGCCGGAACCCCGCATATCGCAGGCGCTGTCGGTTTGCATGCTGCAATCCAGTTTCTTCGCGGGGTCGGGGAGGAGCAGTTTTTCCAGCATGGCCGGGAATTGGCGTCCCGTGCGCTGGAGCGGCTCGCGGAGTTGCCGCGCGTCCGGCTGCTCGGTCACGCGGCTCATCGCGCGCCGATTCTTGCCTTGGCGGTTGAGGATATTCACGCCCATGATCTGGCAACCCTGCTCGATGAAAACGGCATCGCGGTGCGAGCCGGGCATCACTGCGCCACGCCGCTGTTGGGTAAACAAGAGGTGAGCTCAGCGGTGCGCTTATCATGTGGTATTTACAATACGCTTGAGGAGATCGACTTCTTCTTCGACCAGCTGGCGGTAGCCTGCGCACGACTCGGAAAACCCATCGCATGAATACTTCCCTGTATCAGCCGGAAATACTCCGGCACTCCACGGACCCCGCCAATCGTGAGGAGCCTGCCGATTACTCGGTAAAGGCGTCGCTGCACAACCCGGTATGCGGGGACCAGATTACCCTGTTTCTCACAGTCGATTCCGATCACATCAGCGCCGCTCATTTCACGGGCAGCGGCTGCGCTATATGCATCGCTTCGGCGTCGATGATGACGACGAAGCTTGCCGGCGTTGCCGTCAGCGAGGCCAGCGGCTATCACCGGGCGATGGAGGGCGTTCTTGCCGGCAGCACGGATGACCCGTTCGTCTGTGAGATCATCCGCCCTCTCACGGCGGTGGCAGGTTATCGAGGGCGCCTCAAGTGCACGCTTCTGGCGTGGCGAGCGCTGGACCGGGCCTTGGCCGCTTTATCAGCACCCTCAGGAGACAATTCGTGAAAGAGCTTTTGTTCATCCAGACGATTGACCAGCTCAAATCGGTCTACCGTCAGACCTACCTGTCCGCAGACCCACGCCACGAAAGCTCGGCGGAGCACTCCTGGCACATGGCAATGATGCTGCTCTTGCTTGAGCGGTATGCGGCGGAGCCGTTCGATCTGCTTCGTGCAGTCAAGATGGCCCTCATTCATGACATTATCGAAATCGAGGCTGGGGATACCTACGCTTTCGCGGTGTTCGATGCCGCTGAAAAGCACGAGCAGGAGAGAGTGGCGGCTGAGAATCTTTTCGGCATGCTGCCGCCGGAAGATCGGGCCGAGCTTCTGGAACTGTGGCACGAGTTTGAAGAACGCAAGACACCCGAAGCGCGCATCGTAAAGGCGATGGATGCCCTTCAGCCAATCCTCACCCACATGATGAACGAGGGTAGGTCCTGGCGGGAAAACGGCATCAGGCGTGAGCAGGTGGCCAAGCGGGCCGGGCTTCTGCGTCAGGTGTCGCCGGCGTTATGGGAACGGGTGGAGGAGATGCTCGACACCGCCCAGCAACGCGGCTGGCTCCTGTAGATAGAATCGTCCGTGGTTTCATGGGGCATCACCCTGTCCCTTTCTGACGCCGAAAGCCGGATGGATTGAGTCGGGGCAACGAAACCCGATCTCAATGGCATTGATTGCCGGGTTATTTTAGTTAAGCAAGCCGGTAAAAACTGTAATAAGATAGCGGCAGTTTTTATTTTTAAAAGAGTCACTCCATGCGACGTTTTATTCTACTTAGTTTGCTTGCCTTCCCGGTATATGCTGTCGATGAGCGGCCGCCTGAACTCGAAGCTGTGCCGGAAGCGCCCGAGCCGCCTTTGCCGATACAAAACGGTGAAACCATGGAGCCTGACATTACCATTATTCGTAAAGGTAAAGCCACCATCCAGGAATACCGCCGCAGCGGCAGGCTTTATATGATAAAGGTCATACCGGCTGTTGGGCCTCCCTATTATTTTCTCGACATCGATGGCGATGGAAAAATGGATGTGCGCCGCAACGATGGGCATAACAGCTCCGATGTGCAAATGTGGAATATACTGGAATGGTAGCCGCTTAAAGCTGTGTCTGTATTTACTCGCATAACACGCCCGCAACTTGATCAATTCTTTAGTGCTTATACCCTCGGCGAAGTCGTCAGTTTTGAAGGTATAGCGGACGGCATAGACAATACCAATTACTCCGTAACAACCACGCAGGGCAGTTTCGTCCTGACTTTGTTTGAGTCGCTGACGTCCGATGATTTGCCGCATTTTTTAAAGCTGCTGTCGCATCTGACTACAAATAACATGCCGTGTCCCAGCCCGCAAAGCGACCGGCAGGCGAATTTATGGCGTGAGCTTAACAATAAACCGGCTGCGGTATTCAGGCGTTTGTCCGGCGCAGCAATGGCGTCGCCCTCTGTTTTACATTGCCAGGAAATCGGCTTGCAGCTGGCAAGTTTGCATCGTTGCACGCAAGGCTACGTTTTCCCGGTAAAAAGCGGCAATGATTTAAGCTGGTGCAAAACGGTGCTCAACAAGATCGGCAGCCATTTATCGGCAACGGACCGCGAGCTGATTAACGATGAGCTGGTATTTCAGGCTGAAAACAGCTCCGCTAATTTGCCGCGTGGCGTCATTCACGCCGACCTGTTCAGGGATAATGCACTGTTTGTTGATGACCAGCTCAGCGGCTTGCTGGATTTTTACAGCGCCTGCACCGACACTTTGTTGCTTGATGTTGCGATAACGGCTAACGACTGGTGCTGTGATAACGGCAAGGTTAATGTCGAAAAGTTCACGGCGCTGTTATCGGCTTATGAAAGCCTGAGGCCGCTGGAGCCGGTGGAGAAACAGCACTGGCCGGTTCTGCTTCGGGCGGCGGCGCTACGCTTCTGGCTGTCGAGGCTGGAGCATCAGTGCTACCCCCGCCCCGGCGAAATAACCCAGCAAAAAGACCCGCTGGTTTTCCGTCATATACTCCAGCAGCATCGGCAACAGAGTTATTTATCGAGCAACGCAAATATTTTCAACCTTATGAGGAGCACAGCATGATTAAAATTTTTCACCTTACCTTTGTTTTATTGTCCATATCCAGTTTTGTCGGCAGGATTTATCTGGCGGAAAAGCAACCGGAGATGCTGGAACAAAAATGGATAAAAATAGGGCCGCACATCATCAATACGCTATTGTTGCTCACTGGCTTTACTCTGGTTTTTCAAGGTTCATGGCTGTCAGCCGAATACGGCTGGATTATCGCCAAACTGATAGCTTTGGTGGCATACGTCGGTTTGGGTATTGTTGCCATCAAGAGTGAAGGCGCTCTGCGCTGGAAAGCCTTTGCCGGTGCGCTTGCCTGCTTTGTTTATATCGCAATTGTCGCAGCCAGCAAGCATGCCTTCATATTTTTTTAACGGCTTACGATTACAAAGAAAACTCAATTTTACTGATCTGTTGATCCAGCCAAGATAAAACATCTTTGCCCCTGTGCAATTGGCTTTCGTCAAACTCAGGGGCTAGATGATCAGTCACCACATTCCAGCGGGACAGGAGATTTTTTAACTGTCCCCGCTCACTCGCTGTAAAGTGATATTTCTGTATGAGCTGTTCAAAGAGTTCCGGTTCCTGCGTGCCGACCCGTTCCGCAAGACAGTTTAATTCTGCCAGTATCGTTTCAATCGTCGGGACATGCGACGCTATCAATGAAGAAACCTGCTTGGGCTGGATGTTTTCGGCAGGCGATGATTCGTTATCCGAAATAACTTTCAGGCAGTGGATCAGCTCCCCTGATGAAAACCGCACGGCGGTTTCATAAAATGCAGACGCTTCCATGTCGCAAAGGTGTTGCAGGGCATAGTCCGGTTGTGGCCTTGATACCGTTTTAATGTTGGCAGTGGGGCAAGGCGGCGTGAAAACCAGCGGCGGGTAATAGCTTTTTTGGCTGTCGACATCGGTAATTTTGTCGATCAAAAACAGGCTGCCCACAGCATGGTCTTTATGCCCGGCGATACCGATGTTAATCAGCACCGGATGTTCAGCCGAAGCAAACAAAGCCTGCGTGTAAGCTACCCCGGCAGCCATCGCGCTTTTTCCCAGTCCGGTTACTGTCAGGCAGATGTCCTGGTTTAAATAAACCGCAAACGGCTGGACAGCCGTATCTTTCTTTAAGCTGAAATGCTCGGCCAGCGGCTTGGCCTCGCAGGGCAGCGCGGCGTAGATAAAAATTCGGGGCTGGTTTTGTTGCATCATTCAGATGGTTAGTTGATTATCAGGCGTTCCAATTTCGAACATCATTATCCATTAAGTAACACCATAGTAAAATCAACTTCACCGGGAAGCATTAGAGTCTTTAGTGGTTCCCGATTCGGGAGATCCGCAGTCCGCCTCTATTGGATCGTTTTTTTGCATCAAATTATCCATAATAATTGCTTGAGCCTTGGCTTCCGCATCGGCGATTTCATCGGCAAAGATGTCGGTTTGATATTCCGGAGTAGTCACTGCCGCCAGTGATGCGCCCGGAGGCTGCTCCGATTCCTTGACGTCGATTGAGGTTGTCGTCGACAGTCCGGGGCGAATGGGATTTTTCAGTATCTCATCTTTTTGTAATGCGATACGCACCGGAATGCGTTCCACGATATGAATAAAATTTCCGACAGAGTTATCCGGGGGCAATAAAGCAAAGACACTGCCGGTGCCGGGTATTAACCCTTCTACCGTTCCATGATAAATCTGGCTTTTCCCGTAGAGATCGACGCTAACCTCTGCCGGCTGGCCGGGGCGTATCTGTGCTATCTCTGTCTCCCGCAAGTTCGCCTCCACCCATAGATGCTCCAAAGGGACAATGGTCATCAGCGGATCTCCAGGCTGAACCCGGTTTCCGACCTGAGCCCTGCGCATGGACACATAGCCGGAAACAGGAGCATGGATTTGCTGCCGCGAGTATTCAAGATAGGCGGCGATGAATT
>JBAZWN010000015.1:0-71288 GCA_041660285.1 Methylobacter sp. | reverse complement strand
GGAAACTCAGCACAGGCTGGATATACCAAGGCAATAATGCAATCAAAATAAAAATCAATTCACCGGCATACAGATTTCCGAATAAACGAAGCGCCAATGAAATTGGTTTTGCAATTTCTTCCACCAGTTTTAGCAGAAGATTGAAGGGTAACAGCCAAGGGCCAAACGGCTGAAACATCAACTCTTTAGCAAAGCCCCAAGGGCCTTTTATTTTGATGCTGTAAAAAATAATCAAACAGAAAACTGATATGGACATTGCGAATGTCGCATTTAAATCCGTACTTGGAACGACCCGCAGATACTCAAGCCCCATGAGCGAACCAATTAATGGGAATATATCAACCGGGAACATGTCCATGAAATTGAACAGGAATACCCAGCAAAATATGGTCAGCGCCAGAGGCGCGATTAATTTGCTATGACCATGAAAACTGTCTTTAACCTGGGTGTCTACAAATTCGATCAGCATTTCTGCGAAATTTTGCACCAGCCCCGGAACGCCGGATGTTGCTTTTTCCGCTGCTGTCTTAAAAAACCAGACAAACAACCCGCCCAATACCGCTGAGAAAAACAACGTATCTAAATGCAAGGTCCAGAAACCCTCGCCAACATGTAGCGGAGTTAAATGGTGAATAATATAACCGGTTGCACCTTCGGCAGCATGAGCTTCGGTAGCCATCGTTCCTCTCTTTAAAAATAACAGTGTCAGCGCATTAGCAGCGCAAACCAAAAAACCGATAATGCCGCTATATATCCTGCCAGCAGCGGTAATATTTCAATGTTTGGAATTTGGAAAATCATAAAGAACAGCGCAGCCGTTAACAATAGCTTGCCCGATTCCCCAGCATAAAAAGATCTCACTATCTTTCTTGCTTCCTGCCCTGCAGATTTATAAATCCGCAATGCAAAATATAGATTTGGGATAAAAGCTGCCATTCCGCCTAAAGCTGGCGACAATGCTTTTTGCCATCCCCCTGCAAGGACAAACCCTGCCGTCATTATTATTATTATCAGGATTTGATAACTTATGACTTTACTGACAGTAGACAACATTCTATCTGTCACATGTATCTCCATACACAACAGCTGGAGGATTATATCTAGCGGCCCTCATTAAATCAAGGAAGATTGAATTAACCTTACATTTTTTATTGTTTTTATCCCTCATCTACCGGCACATTCTCTATCAAGCTATTTGATTTGTCCGATAATTCCATCCAGCTCTTCCAGGCTGGTATAGGTGATTACAAGCTTTCCGGCGCCGTTTTCTTTGTGCTCTATTGAGACTTTTGCGCCCAATTTTGCCGACAAGTCTTCCTGCAAACGCAAGGTATCTTTGTCTATTTCCCTTGTTTTTTGTATTTTCGGTTCCGCCTGGCTCTCTTTAACCAAGCGCTCAGCAGCTCTTACCGTTAGCCCTTCCTTGACAATTTTATTGGCCGCAGCCACTTGTTTGGCTCCGTCCAGCGACAGCAGGGCTCTTGCATGCCCCATTTCCAGCCGCCTGCTGACCAATAATTTTTTCACTTCCGGATGCAAATCTATCAATCTCAATAAATTGGTGACCGTAGCTCTGGATTTGCCGACAGCATCCGCTATCTGCTGGTGGGTCATTTCAAACTCTTCCTGCAGCCGCCTTAAAGCTTCCGCTTCTTCCAACGGATTCAAATCTTCCCTTTGAATGTTTTCAATGAGTGCAATCGCCATTGCCGAACGGTCATCGATCTCTTTAATGACGACCGGCACCTGCTGCAATCCTGCCAATTGCGATGCACGCCAGCGGCGCTCGCCGGCAATGATTTCGTATTTCTCCAAGCCGATTTTTCGCACCACAATAGGCTGTATCACCCCTTGCGCCTTGATGGAATCTGCCAGTTCCTGCAATTTTTCCGGATCAAAATCTTTTCTCGGCTGGTATTTGCCCCGCTGTATATGCTCAATTGGCAGAGTATGAAGCTGATGCCCTTCTTCTTTGTCAGAAGCACCGGAAACATTGCCCAGTAAAGCATCCAGCCCTCGATTTAACCCTCGTTTTTTCACGACCATAATCTTTAATTTTTCTCTTTTCTAATCATTTCGCCCGCCAATGCAATATAGGCTACGGCTCCGCGCGAAGCCTTGTCGTAGCTCAGCACCGGCAAGCCATGGCTCGGAGCTTCAGCCAAGCGAATATTTCTTGGCACGCAGGTTCTGAATACTTTATCGCCGAAATACTCAACCAGCTGATCTGAAACATCAGTAGTTAGCCGGCTTCTGTTATCAAACATTGTTCTCAGGATACCTTCAAGATACAACCCCGGATTGACAGTTTCCTGAATGTTTTTAAGCGTGCTCATCAATGCCGACAACCCTTCAAGCGCATAATACTCGCACTGCATCGGAACCAATACGCTGTTTGCGGCGACCATCGCATTTAAAGTCAGCATATTCAACGATGGCGGACAATCGATCAGGATATAATCGTACTGCGCTTTTATCGGCAATAACGCATCGGCAAGCCGCCGCTCCCTGTGATCAGCCTGCATCAACTGCACCTCGGCCGCGGTAAGATCGGAATTGCCGGGAATCACCGAAAAACCGATGTCCGGAAGATTAATAATCGCTTCCGATGCCGGCACCTCCTCCATCAATAAGTCGTAGCTGGAGTATTTAACCGCTTGCTTATCGACGCCGCAACCCATTGCGGCATTACCCTGCGGATCAAGATCCACCAGCAGCACGCGCCGATTGGCCGCAGCCAGTGAAGCGGCTAAATTTACGCTGGTTGTAGTTTTCCCTACACCGCCTTTTTGATTGGTTATGGCAATTACTTTTCCCACTAGCTTACCTCGACCTCTTCAAACGATTCTATTCGAACCAGACACCTTTCAACATCAGCTCCCGGAACGCTAACAGGTATGACAGATTTTTTTCCTGCTATCTGCGCCAGCTCTGCCTCAAAATTTTGCCCCTTCATTGCCAGCAAAACACCGCCCTTGCCGAGCAAATGGGCCGTTAATTTGACTATATCGGGCAAGCTGGCGAATGCCCGGGTAAGAACTGCATCATACGCTTTTTCAGGATGGAAATTTTCCGCGCGACTGTGACAGACTTCTACATTTTTAAGCTTTAGCTCCAACACAACCTGCTGCACAAACCGGGTCTTTTTGGCGTTGCTATCCAGCAAGGTAAATTCAGTTTCAGGCAAGCATATCGCCAACGGAATGCCCGGCAGACCCGCGCCGGTGCCGATATCGATGACCCGCTTGCCTTCAACATGCGGGAGAATCGCCAGGCTATCCAGTATATGCAGCCGCGCCATCTCCCTCATGTCCCGTATCGCCGTCAGATTATAGGCCTTATTCCATTTTTCAATCAGCTTTATAAAGGCCAGCAACTGATCCACTTGCTCGCCGGTTACCTTTAGGTTTAATGCGGCTATCCCGGAAACCAGAATGTTACGACACTCGTCCATCAGGCAGTTTTCTTCTTTAAATAAACCAGCAACAGGGATATAGCCGCCGGCGTAATACCGGGAATGCGTGATGCCTGACCCAGGGTTTCCGGGCGCTGTTTTTTAAGCTTTTCGCTCACTTCGTTGGAAAGACCGGGGACGCCATTGTAATCAATGATCTCCGGCAGGCGCAGGTGATCATAACGCAGCGCCTTGTCTATCTCGGTTTGCTGTCTGTCTATATAGCCTGCATATTTGGCCTGAATTTCAATCTGTTCCGCCACCTGCGGATCTATTTGCTCATCACCATCCATGAATGACAGCAGCTGCTTGATATCGACTTCCGGACGGCGCAGCAAATCCATCAAATTGGCTTCCCGCAGCAACGGCTTGCCCCAATATTGCTCAACCCGGCCGGCTTCTTCCGTTTCCGTCCTGACCCATTTCTTTTTCAGGTCGCCCTGCAATTGGGAAATGGCGGCCCGCTTGGTCTCGAACGCTTGCCAGCGCTCATCATCAACCAGGCCCAACTCCCGGCCTTTTTCGGTCAGGCGCAAATCGGCATTGTCTTCCCTCAGCAGCAGCCGGTATTCGGCGCGGCTGGTGAACATGCGATACGGCTCCTGGGTGCCGCGCGTAATCAAGTCATCGATCATCACGCCGATATACGCTTCATCGCGTCCCGGACACCAGCTTTCCAGCCCCTGAACCAAACGCGCCGCATTAAGCCCCGCGATCAGGCCTTGCGCCGCCGCTTCTTCATAACCGGTCGTGCCGTTCACCTGCCCTGCAAAAAACAGGGCGTCCATGTGCTTGGTTTCCAGAGACGACTTCAAATCCCTGGGATCAAAAAAATCATATTCGATGGCATAGCCGGGGCGCACGATTTCGGCGTTCTCAAAACCCAGCATGGAACGCACGAACTCGTACTGGACGTCGAAAGGCAGGCTGGTCGATATGCCGTTGGGATAGATTTCATGAGTATTCAGGCCTTCCGGCTCAACAAAAATCTGGTGCGAATCCCGGTCGGCAAAGCGCACGACCTTATCCTCAATGGACGGGCAATAACGCGGCCCGATACCCTCGATAATACCGGAGTACATGGGCGAGCGATCCAGGCCGGAACGGATAATGTCGTGGGTTTTACTGTTGGTTCGCGTTATATGACAGGGAATTTGCCGGGGATGCTGCTCGCGCTTGCCGATAAACGAAAACACCGGCACCGGGTCATCGCCGTGCTGCTCTTCCAGCTTGCTGAAATCAATGGTCCGACCGTCGATACGCGGCGGTGTTCCGGTTTTTAAGCGGTCGATCCTGAACGGCAGCTCCCTTAACCGTTCTGACAAGGCGATGGAGGCTGCATCGCCTGCGCGGCCGCCGCTGTAGTTTTCCAGCCCGATATGTATTTTGCCGCCCAGGAAAGTGCCTGTGGTCAAAACCACGGCTCTTGCCGTAAAGTCCAAACCCATTTGCGTTTTAACGCCGGCAACCCTGCCGCCCTCGACGATCAAATCGGACACGGTTTGCTGAAACAAAGACAGATTGGGCTGGTTTTCCAGCTTGCTTCTTACCGCCTGCTTATAGAGCTGGCGGTCAGCCTGGGCCCGGGTCGCCCTGACTGCCGGGCCTTTGCTGGCATTCAGGGTGCGAAACTGAATGCCGCCATGATCGATGGCTTGAGCCATCACCCCGCCCAAAGCATCGACCTCTTTAACCAGATGTCCCTTGCCTATTCCGCCAATGGCCGGATTGCAGCTCATTTGACCCAAGGTATCGATATTTTGCGTCAGCAACAGCGTGTTCGCGCCGCACCTGGCCGATGCAAGCGCGGCTTCTGTGCCCGCATGACCGCCGCCGACAACAATGACATCAAAATCTTTTCTAAATTTCACTAGCGCTATGTACTCTTAAAAAAATGGTATATTACGTTGTGCAAAGTTGCACAAACTTTGTCCTATTATAAGAGGTAAATAATGAAAAAACGTAAAAATCCGAACGGAACAGATTGTGTTCCCAACCAAAACCCGGTCGCGAAGTACGCGCACCGGTTTAATAAAACTCAAACTTTTTGCGATAAAAGCAAATATACCCGCAAAACAAAGCACACCAAGCAGGGGGTTTCTCCAATAGCTCTAATCAGTGGTATTGGAAAAACCCCTTGTTTATTTCAGCAGCCTGATTGGCTGGCGCATTTAATACACGTGCTGGAATAAGGCACGGCCTTCAACCGTTCTTCCCTGATCGGCTCACCGCAAACCTGGCAAATACCGTATTCGCCGCTGTCTATCCTGGCAATAGCCTGCCTGACCAGCTCCCTTTCCGTCCTGGCCGCATTACCCAGACCATCCAGGACTTCATCATTTTCCGCTTGTATCGCCTGCTCCTCGAAATCCTTGTCCAAAGGCTCTTCCAGATGCTTAACATCATTGGTAATTCTAGTCAGACGGTCATCAAGATCTTCCAGCATTTCAATTAAATTACTACGCACTTCTTCATATTCTTTCATAACCCATCCTGCTATTTCATGTTTTGAGTATCACTAAATCCTGTTGCCCGCACATCGCCTTTATTTATTGCTTCCAACATAATTCAGAACTTAATAAAATAAAAACCGTTAATATAACGCCGTGGTGCGCTGCAAACAGCCGCTGACCTAATCATAATCTAAATAGAAGCTTAACGAGTAAATATATGGTAACCGCCGCTTTTCACATTGGGATATACACAATAATTTTTTTCATTGTCGGGATGATCAAGCCTAAATGGCCTTTATTCTTTTTGAAAAAACCGGACAGATTTTTAATCCTGATCATATCGACCGTTTTTTTCATGATCTCCGCCACGCTTTTCGGAGAAGGCCACCGGCAACACATGCAGGAACAAGAAGCCAAACAAACGGCTACTCAAATCCCAGCCCCGGTTTCTGCGCCCGTTCCTGTTCCAGTGCCGGAAACTCCGGCGACCAAACCAGCCGCCAAATAAAGCGTACCTAATTATTATGCCGGCCTATCAAAGCACCAGCGCATGAACAACCTGGATATTTTAGGTTTGATCGCCACCTGCTTCTCCACGTCTTCATTCATACCGCAGATATGGCGTACATGGAAAACACATGACGTAAGCGGAATATCGCTGCCAACCTACATTATTCTGACGACTGCCCTCTCGCTATGGCTGCTTTACGGCATTCTCAAGGGCGATGTGCCGCTGATCGCTGCCAACGCCATAATGATAGTGCTCTCGAGCATTATTGCGGCGATGAAAATCGTTTTTGGAAAAAGGTAGCGTGCCACTATGCTGGAACTGCGGCTAATGACATTATTCAAAGCCTTTGCCGCACAAATGCTGGGCGTGACCTTCACTATTGCGCTGGCCTCGATGCTGCCTGCGCTATTTCACGGCTCATGGCGTTTGGCGCTGACACAAGGCGTTATCGCCGCCTTGTCAGCGAACCTGTTGCGCCAGCCGTCCTGGTGGATATGGATTCATTTGCTGTTTCTGCCTACAGTGACCGCCATGCTGGTGTTGCAACTGCCCGCTTGGTCGTATTTGCTGGCCGTGCTGCTGCTGGCGCTGGTATTTTGGGGTACGGTCGGGGGCGATGTGCCGTTGTTCCTATCCTCGGCTGCCGTAACAGAGGCTGTTACGGCCATCGCCGAGCGGGAAAACGCCGAAATGTTCGCCGATCTCGGCGCGGGAATCGGCTCTGTGGCGGTACCGCTGGCGCAACAATATCCCCTAATGACAGTCGAGGCGTGGGAACGTGCGCCGCTGCCGTGGCTCATCACCGTCTGGCGTAGCCGCAAGCTGCCGAACATGAGCGCAAAACGCGCGAGTTTCTGGGACTGCGACCTTGGCCGTTACGACGTGGTATTCGCCTTTCTTTCCCCAGCAGTCATGGCGGAACTTAGTGAGAAAGTCCGGCGTGAAATGCGCCCCGGCAGCCTGTTCATCTCATCCTCCTTTCCGGTACCGGATTGGGAACCGGAAGCAATCGAGCAAATCGAAGACAGGCGTGGCACCAAGCTTTTTTGTTACCGGGTGTAGGCCGGAATATCTATCGGGTATAGTGGTTTCAGGCTTTCAGATACTTCCACCAGAACCACGAACGCACATGCAGATAATTGCGTATCGGCGTTTTGACCAGCAACAGCAACAAGCCTATTGAATACAGGCACCAGACCGCCGCCCATTCGTTGGGATTAGTGGTGGTCAGCCAGGCCAGGAGGGGCCCGGTAACAATGTGGTAGGCCGTCATTTTCCAGGAGCCGTAGAAAATAGGCATGATAAATGCGGCGACAACGTACATGTTAAACAGCATCAGGTTGGCCGTAGCCGGGATTTCCCAGGCGATATGCCAGTCCCCCGAAATGGAACAGATCCTCCTGCCGCAAAACGGCACGGTGAACGACTCGGCATACTGGCTGAACAGGATAAACCGGGTTTTAACCTCGTAACAGAAGGGCGCCCATTCGAACGGGTACAAACGTATCAACAAGCAGACCGTCGTCACCAGGCAAATGAAATAAACCGAAGCGGCAATCTTGTCCCTGACTTTTTCGGGGATGAAATACATCGACACCGCGTTAATAAAAAACGGCTGGAAAGCGATATGGATATAGCCCAGCAAGGTTGCCACCTGATTTCCGGGATTGGCGCAGTCGTCAATCACCGTATAGGTGTAAGCCTGCAATAGCTCCATCAAGGAAAAAAAGCCCAAGGCATAACACAGCGGCGCCGGTTCTTTTTTATAAAAAAAATAAGCGGTACTCGACAATCCGACAGTCGCTAATACCGTTGATGCTTCACCACTCCAGCACATGGTTTTTCCGTTAGTTCGCTAAATCTGAAACTCTATTCAGACAGTTTGGTTTATCGGTTATCCCGGCTTATGGAAAGGGGATAAATCTTGGATTTTAATCTAAACGCCTGCAACAAAACCTACAGACTCTATGCCTGCAATCGCGCAGCGCTCATCCTGGTCTGACACATCGCCGCTGATACCGACTGCCCCGATGATATTGTTTTTGGTATCACGGATCAGCACACCGCCCGGAACCGGCATCACTTTGCCGTCTGTCATGCTGATCAAGGCATTCATAAAATCCGGCCGCTGCACCGCAACGCCTGCCAAATTTCGTGATGATACGCCCATACTGACCGCGCCCCAGGCTTTTGCCGTTGCGATTTCCTGTCTGAGCATGCTTGCGCCATCTTCTCTTTGCATGGCTTTTAAGTGGCCCGCTTCATCCAGCACCACTACGGTCAATGGCGCCATATTCAGTCTTCTTGCCTTGTTGATCGCTGTATTTACAATAAGGTTGGCTTTTTCAAGTGTTAGTGTTTTCATCCATTATTCTCTTCATGTTGAAATTTTCATTATTTTATAACGGCGGTTATCGCTCATCGTAATTGGGAGAAAAGCTCATGCCAAATCACAATGCTTTTACGGACGAAACGTCCGGCATCGCACTTTTACCCTTACTCTTGTTGCTGATAATGCAACGACCGTTGCTTTTCATCCAGCTTTTTTTTCTTATTCCTTTAACCAGTGCCTTATATCGCCCTGATCAGATACCGCTAAATGGAAAACGTGTATAAAATCACTATTGCAAATTTTAGGAGTACTATAATACTGTTAGCTTAGAAGTAGTTTCCGTTCATTCTTTATTCATAAATAATGAACTACCCTTGCAACAAACCTCACTACTAAAGGAAATCGATATGAAAAAATTAACAACCAGCATCGTTTTTATAGGCAGCGTATTAGTCTCAGGTTGCTACAGCCAAGGTGGATGGACGCCAACCGTTGATTCATACAATGACCCTAACGCCGCTCGAATTAGCCAGGATATGGCTGAATGCAAAGATATTGCAAGCCATGCCTCTGGCGGAACCGCTAAAGAAACCGCCATCGGCGCGGGCGTAGGCGGCTTGGTCGGCGCAGCCGGCGGCGCGGCATTAGGCGCAATCGTTGGAAACCCTGCAACAGGTGCAGCGATAGGCGCGGCGGCAGGCGGTATCGGCGGTGCCACTAAACAGGGCCTTGAAGCAGAATCTGAATACAAAAGAGCCTATTCCAACTGCATGAGAAACCGCGGACACCGCGTCGTTAACTGATCGGGTTAACATCCAAAAACTGCAAAAAGCCTGCACAGGGATGTGTTGGGTTCAACTACATAAAGGGCGGCCAATCGGTCGCCCTTTATGTCTTGTGGGTGCTGCGGCACGGTAGCCATTCAGCCTTATCCTCCAGACTTGACTGCTAGTCTTTGCCAAACCGCAACAGAAAATCCGCCAAATAAACTTCACTGTCCTGGCTGTAAACGCCGCTGGACTCATAGACCGTCAATAACCTTGCCGTAGACACAGCCGCTGTGCGGCTGAAAGTCAGCGCGGATACTTTGGCTTCGCTATGCGCTAAGCCTTGAAAATCGGTTTGATTGATCAAATGAAATCCCGCCGCTAACGCCTGGGCGGAAAACTTTGCTGCCGCTTGCGCAGGGATCAACAGATAAAACAGACCCTGCGGGGATAATAAACCTCCGGCAATGCTGATCAAATCGGCAAAAGGCAGTTGATCGGTGTGCCTGGCGGTATTCCTAAGGGAATCTATGGTTTTGCTGTGGTTTTCAAAAAACGGCGGGTTGCTGATGATGAGGTCGTATTGCCGGTCAGCTGTTAAGGCAAAGCTTTGGATGTCCTGATGCACCGCTTCAAGCCGGTTCGCCCACGGACTGTTGTTGAAATTGATGTCGGCTTCTTGATAAGCCTGTTGCGTCAGTTCCACTGCGGTCACTTGCCCCGCGCCCAGCTGGGCGGCCATTAGCGAAAGCACTCCGGTGCCGGCGCCGATGTCCAGTACCCGGTCGCCATGCTTGACTGGCGCCATAGCGCCGAATAAAACAGCATCGGTGCAGACTTTCATGCCCGATTGTTTTTGCAAGACTGAAAACTGCTGGAAGCGGAAAACCGGCATGCTGCGCTTCGTGCGGCTGCAAAACTTGCTTAAGCCAACTCGTCCTGCAAACGCTGGTATATTCCGCCGAAACTGCCGTTGCTCATCAACACGAAATGTCCGCCATAACGCGCTTCGAATTTGAGCTTGTTGATAATTTCATCCAGCGACTGGCAGATCTCGATGTTGCCGGCGTATTTTTTCAGCTCGCTCAAATCCCAACCCATGTTTTGCGGCTGGTAGATGATGGCGAGATCGGCATTACCCAAAGATTCTGCCAGCGTTTTGGTATGCACGCCCAGACGCATGGTGTTTGAGCGCGGCTCCACGATGGCGATGATGCGCTCCTGCCCCACTTGTTTGCGCAAACCGTCCAGCGTCATTTGTATCGCAGTCGGATGATGCGCGAAATCATCATACAAGGTCACGTCATTTATTTTGGCGATCACTTCCATGCGGCGCTTGACGTTCTTGAATTGCCCCAGCGCCGTTATCGCATCCGCTGGCCTGATGCCGACATGTTCGGCTGCGGCTATGGCGGACAGGGCGTTGTAAACATTGTGCCGGCCCGTCAACGGCCAATTGACGCAGCCCTGGTCATTGTTTTCAAACAGCACGGTGAACTGGCTGCCGTCGGCCTTGATCAGTTTCGCGTTCCACTGCGCGTCGCTATCTATGGAGGTTTTTACAACCGGCGTCCAGCAGCCCATAGCCAATACATCGTTTATATTCGCGTCCGACTCCGGGCTGATAATCAGGCCTTCGCCGGGAACTGTCCTGACCAGATGGTGAAACTGCTTTTTGATGGCATCCAGGTCAGGGAAGATGTCGGCATGGTCATATTCAAGGTTGTTGAGTATGGCGGTGCGGGGGCGGTAGTGGACAAACTTCGAGCGCTTGTCGAAAAACGCGGAATCGTATTCATCGGCTTCAATCACAAAAAAGTCGGAGTCGCCAAGGCGTGCCGAAATACCGAAGTTTAACGGGATGCCGCCGATCAGGAAGCCGGGATTAAAGCCCTGATGCTCCAGTATCCAGCTCAACATGCTGGTCGTGGTGGTTTTGCCGTGGGTTCCGGCGACGCCCAGCACCCATTTGTCCTGCAGCACATGCTCTGCCAGCCACTGCGGGCCCGATACGTATTTCAGCCCCTTGTTCAGCACCGCTTCAACTTCCGGATTGCCGCGCGACATGGCATTGCCGATAATCACCAGGTCGGGCTTGCAATCAAGATTTTCAGCCCGGTAACCTTCCATCAACCGGATGCCTTGTTCTTCGAGTTGTGTGCTCATGGGCGGATAAACATTCTGGTCGGAACCGCTGACCTCGTATCCAAGTTGTCTTGCAATCACTGCAAGCCCGCCCATAAATGTCCCGCAAATGCCTAAGATGTGAATGTGCAATGTCTTGTCCTGATAGTTCTAAAGCGCTGGTTATTTTTTTTCTGCTGGTGCTGCTTCTTCTATTGGCTTTTCTTCCGGCGGTGTTCCTGGCGGCGCTTCTGCTGGAACCTCTGCTGCGCCTTCCGCTCTTTCAGCGCCGTCCAGCAATTTTTCCGCTGCTACAGCAGCGGGTTTAGCACCTTTTGCCCCGGCGTTTTCCAGCGTTTTAATGATTTTTTCATGGTTCATTTTTTTTGCTCTGTCCAGAACGGTCGCTTTTTGATTATCCGCCGCATTAACATCGGCACCGGCGGTAATCAGTAAATTCACTATGTCTTCATTGCCAAAAACCACGGCATCCATTAATGCTGTGGTTCCTAAATTATCTGCAATATTCACATCGACGCCATAAGCAAGCAGGGCTTTAACAATGCTCTCGTTGCCGCTAAAACTTGCGGCCATTAAAGCAGTTCGGCCGCTGCTTGTTTTACTGTTAGCATCAACGCCTTGCGCTAACAAGGCCTCTGCTCTTTCGACCCTGCCCGTCATTGCTGCCGCAAATAAATCTTTAGCGTCTTCCGCGTAAGCCGCTGGAGACAGAATAAGTAATATGATAAAAAAGCAGTCTCTCTGTTTCATACTGAATAGTCGCTTGCGTTTAATGAAAAGTTACGATGAAATAATCAACATCTAACCCATATGATCCAATAATGAACGAAAAAAACAAAATATTAGTTAAAGCTACGCCCCATTTTATAGAAGCTCAGTCTTCTCCTGATGAGGATCGCTATGTCTTTGCCTATACCGTCACCATCACTAATGCGGGCGAAGTACCGGCAAAGCTGCTCAACCGTCATTGGATAATTACCGACTCCAATGGCAAAGTCCAGGAAGTCAGAGGCGACGGAGTTATCGGCGAACATCCTTATCTTAAACCCGGCGAAACCTTTCGTTACACCAGCGGCGCAATGATTGAAACTCCCGTCGGCACCATGCAGGGCGACTATACTATGCACTCGGATGACGGCGATGATTTCAATGCCGACATCCCCAAGTTTACTTTATCCATTCCAAGAACCCTGCATTAGAAATGTCTATTTATGCTATTGGTGATATTCAAGGTTGTTATGATGATTTATTAAGACTCCTTGATACCATTTCTTTTAATGAGAATACGGATCAGCTCTGGTTTGCGGGTGATCTGGTTAACCGCGGGCCGAAATCTTTAGAAACGTTGCGCTTTGTCAAATCGCTGGGTACCGCAGCAGTCACTGTACTCGGCAACCATGATTTGCATTTGCTTGCAGCGTCCTGCGCGCACAAATTATCCAATAAAAAAGACTCGCTGCTTCCTGTGCTTGAAGCGCCTGACCGGGACGAATTAATCGATTGGCTGAGGCACCTGCCACTGTTCCATTATAACGATGAGTTCTGCCTGCTCCATGCCGGCCTGCCGCCGCAATGGGATTTTAAACAGACCCAAAAAATGGCTTTGTTGGCGGAACAGGCATTAAGAAGTCCGAATTATCAGGCTTTTTTGAAAAAAATGTACGGCAACAAGCCCAATGTCTGGTCATCCGACTTAAAAGGCGTCGAGCGGTTACGCTTTATCATCAACTGCTTTACCCGCATGCGCTATTGCAATGTGAACGGACGCCTGGATTTTGACCATAGCGGGCCTTTAGGCTCCCAACCCAAACACCTTATGCCGTGGTTTGAAGTGCCGAAACGCAAAAACGCCGACATGCGCATTATCTTCGGTCACTGGTCCACGTTGGGGTATTACGAAGGATCTAACTGTTATGGCATTGATACGGGTTGCCTTTGGGGCGGCCAACTGACCGCATTAAAACTGGGGGAACAGGTGGAGCGTTTCAGCATTGATTGTCCTGGAGCCAAGCAGCCCAATAAAAGTCATATGGCTGCTGCAAGTTAGGTTACTTCCGTTTTTCCAGTTTCAAAAAACTATAGCTGAACGCCGCGTCGGGATCATCACGGATATCTTCCCGCTCCACCTCGGTCCACTGATTTGCATCAATCTCGGGGAAAAAGGTATCGCCGGGGAATTCCTGGTGTATTTGCGTCAGGTAGAGCGTATCGGCGATTGGCAACATCGACTTATAAAAATCCGAACCACCAATAATAAAAACTTCTTCCGTGTCACGGCAATGCGCCAGCGCTTTTTCAACATCGTTAAAAACCAGACAGCCTTCCTGCCGGTAATCCGGGTTCCTGCTAATAATGATATTGGTGCGCCCCGGCAACGGCCTGCCTATCGACTCATAGGTTTTTCTGCCCATCAAAATGGGGGCGCCCATAGTTATTTTTTTAAATTTTTTAAGGTCGGCGGATAAATGCCAGGGCATCCGGTTGTTCAGGCCAATAGCGCGATTGCTCGCCATCGCGACGATAAGTGATATTTTCATTTCAATGCAGTATTCTTTAAATAACTAATTTCTATTTGAACATCATACTATGAAAAATATACTGGTTGTATTTACGGGTGGAACTATAGGCTCTGCTGCGTCTAAAGGCACCATTAATACGTCCTGTGCCGCGCCGTTCAAATTGCTACAACTGTTTCAGCAGCATTACCAAAATCACCGGCAAATCCGTTTCGACACCATCCAGCCCCTGCAAATTTTAAGCGAGAACCTTGCGCCCGCCGCCTGGAAAACCGTTATTGAAGCCATAGAAACCGCCCGGCCCGATCAGTATGACGGCATCATCATTACGCACGGCACCGACACGCTGGCCTATACGGCTGCCGCATTAAGCTTTTATTTCAATACCGCCCCAATACCCCTGCTGCTGGTTGCTAGCGATTATCCTCTGGATGATCACAGAGCCAACGGACTTGAAAACTTCATCTGCGCTGTTGAATTTATCCAGCAAATAAATCAACCTGGCGTTTTTGTTCCCTACCGCAACCGGCAGCAGCCTGCCCAGTTGCATCGCGGCACTCGTCTGGCCTGTTCCTTGCAGTTAAGCGGCGACTTTTTCAGTGTTCAGGGCAAAAGTTACATGCAGTTTGAAAACGGGCAGTTTTCGTTATTGAATCCACCGACAACGCAAACAAGCGCCCCCAATTTAAGACCCAATTTTTCCAACCGGACTTTAATGATAAAACCCTATCCGGGGCTAAATTATGATCATTTCAATCTGGAGAATGTCGATGCCGTTTTGCATGATTTATATCATTCCGGCACGGCCTGTGCATCGATGCAATGGGGCGAAAACCATTCGCTGCTTGAGTTTATAACACTCTGTGGGGAACAGGGAATCAAGGTTTACCTGGCTCCGGCGATTAAATCGGCCGATGCCTACCAAAGCACCCGAGCGTTAATGGAACAGGGAGCCGAAATGATCTGGAACATGTCGATCGAAGCCGCCTACGTGAAACTGATGCTGGCTTATGGAAACTTTACCGATGAACGGCAAATAATGGACTTTATCAATACCGATATTGCCGGGGAGCATGTCTAAATGGCGGATGGACATTGTGCCATCCGCCGCTTAGCTTTATTCGCCGATGAAATGATACTGGTAATCTTCCATTGATCTTCTGATCACTTCGTGCGCTTCTTCCCGCCCGTAAACATTGGTTATTTCGCAGGTGCTGTGTTCGCCGGGGAGATTTTTATAGGTCAGAAAATAGTGTTTCAGCCGGTTGATATAAGACGGTGGGCAGTCCGCCACATCGTTCCATTGCTCGTAAAATTCGTCGCCTTTTAGCACGGCGATGATTTTATCGTCGGCTTCGCCGTCATCCAGCAGACGAAAGCCGCCGATCGGAATCGCCTGCAAAATAATGTTTCCATGCGTAATACTGCGTTCGCTCAATACGCAAATATCCAGCGGGTCTCCGTCTCCCTTGATAACTTCTTTGCCGGACTTCATTGCCGCAAACTCGGCGATCTTTTCGGCGCAATAGGTCTGCGGAATAAAACCGTAAAGCGTGGGAATGGTGCTGGAAAACTTTTGCGGCCGGTCGATTTTGAGATAACCGCTGGTTTTATCGATCTCGTACTTAACCGTATCGGACGGGACGATTTCGATAAAGGCGGTGACAATGTTCGGTGCATTGTCGCCGGGACTGATACCGTGCCAGGGATGGGCTTTGTGCTGTATGTTCATGTGATGACCTTTTGCTGCGCTTACCATTAAACGGAAATCGGCGCCTTGATGTGTTCGTGCGCCTGATAATCTACGATTTCAAAATCTTCATAGCGGTAATCGAATATCGATTCCGGTTTGCGGTTTATTCTTAAAGTCGGCAGCGCATAGGGCTCGCGCGTTAATTGCAGTTTGGCTTGTTCCTGATGATTCAGATACAAATGCACGTCGCCGCCCGTCCAGATAAAATCACCGACTTCCAAATCGCTCTGCTGGGCGACCATGTGCGTCAATAATGCATAACTGGCTATATTGAACGGCAAACCCAGGAACGTGTCGCAACTGCGCTGATAGAGCTGGCAGGACAGCTTGCCGTCGGCCACATAGAACTGGAAAAACGCATGGCAGGGAGCCAGAGCCATTTTTCCCTGCGCCACATTCTGCTGCGGGCTGATGGTTTCATCGGGCAAATCGGCCACATTCCAGGCGGACACGATAATGCGCCGGCTGTTGGGCGTTTTTTTCAGTTGCTCGATGACCTGCTGGATCTGGTCGATATGGCGGCCATCGGCTGCCGGCCACGAGCGCCATTGATGGCCGTACACGGGGCCTAGGTCGCCGTTTTCATCCGCCCATTCATTCCAGATGCTGACGTTATGCTCATGCAGATACGCCAGATTGGTCTCGCCTTTTAAAAACCACAACAACTCATAAATTATTGATTTTAAATGAATCTTTTTGGTAGTAACCAGAGGGAAGCCTTCCGCCAAAGGAAAGCGCATCTGATGGCCAAAAATGGACAGTGTCCCGCTGCCGGTTCTGTCGCCTTTCAGGCAGCCTTCCTGAACAATGCTATCCAGTAGCTGTAAATACGGCTTCATGCGGCCTTTCCCGATAACTGCTCCTGCATTACTCTGCCTCCTGCTTCCTTGTAGTCGTATGTGCGAAATAAAATAATGCAGCGCCGGCCAATATCATCGGCGTTGACAGTATCTGTCCCATAGTCACCCAGTCCAAAGCCAAATAACCTAAATGCGCGTCCGGCATCCTGAAAAACTCGACAGAAAACCTGAAGCCGCCGTAAAAAAACAGCGCCATGCCGGTGGTCGCCATAACCGGCCTTGGTTTGCTGGAATAAAGCCAGAGTATGACAAAAAGGACAACGCCCTCTAAAAAGGCCTCATACAATTGCGAAGGGTGGCGGGCAAAAGGGCCGCCGGTAGGAAACACCATTGCCCAGGGTACATCGGTAGGCCTGCCCCATAATTCGGAATTGATAAAATTGCCGATACGGCCGGCACCCAGACCGATAGGCGCCAGCGGCGCGATAATGTCGGTTAATTGCATCATCGTGCATTGCTGCTTTTTGGCAAAGAACCACATAGCGATAAAAACACCCAGCATGCCGCCATGAAAGGACATGCCGCCCTGCCATATCTTGAACAGGATAAACGGGTTACTCAGAAATTCACTGAAATTATAAAACAGGATGTAGCCGATCCTGCCGCCCAGAATTACGCCTAGGGCGCCGTAAGTGACCAGATCCTCAATCGCTTCCGGCTTGACCGGCGACCACGACTGTTGTGCCCGTTTCTGTCCTATAAACCAGACCGCGGCAAAACCGATCAGGTACATCAGCCCATACCAATGGATTTTTATTGGCCCAAGAGCAACTGCGACAGGATCTATTTGCGGATAGATCAGCATGATTAAACGTCCAGGTTGGTTACATCCAACGCATTTTTGACGATAAAATCCCTACGCGGCTCGACCACATCGCCCATTAGTGTGGTGAAAATCTCATCGGCGGCGATCACGTCTTCAATTCTGACTTGCAGCAATCTTCGGTTATTCGAATCCAGCGTGGTTTCCCATAGCTGTTCCGGGTTCATTTCGCCCAAACCTTTGTAACGCTGGATATGCTGGCCTTTTTTAATTTCCTTCATCATCCATTCAAAAGCCTGTTTGAAATTGCTGACCGGCTCTTGCCTTTCACCCATTTGCATAAACGAGCCTTCATTAAACATGCCTGCAATGTCCTGCGCATATTGCGTAATTTTCTGATAATCCTTGCCGTTAAAAAAGGTCGATGGAAATATGAAGGTTTTGGTTATTGCATGCAGGCGCTTATTAACCACGACAGAAAAATCATTGCCTGATTTGTAATCAAGCTCAATGGTGTATTCCGCCTTGCTGTCGCAATCTACCAGCCTTTGCTCCATATTGGCAAACCAGGCGGCAAGCTTTTTCTGATCGTTCTTGATTTCATCATTAATCACATCCATGTAAGCGAACTGCTCCAGGAATATCTCATCATAACGCCTGGACAAGCGGTTATTGATGCCGTCCACATCGGTAAACAATTTGGCCAGTTTTTCCAGGCCCTGCCCCTGGATAGGCGGCGCGGATGCATCGGTAAAAAGCTGGGCTTTGTCCAGTGCGAGCTGGATCAGGTATTCATTCAACTGGGCATCGTCTTTTACGTAATGCTCCTGTTTGCCTTTTTTAACCTTGTACAAAGGCGGCTGGGCAATATAGATATAGCCTTTTTCGACGATCTCCGGCAGTTGCCGGTAAAAAAACGTCAACAGCAAGGTTCTGATATGCGATCCGTCCACGTCAGCATCGGTCATGATGATGATGCGGTGGTAACGCAGCTTATCCAAGTTGTACTCGTCCTTGCCTATGCCGCAGCCTAATGCGGTAATCAAGGTTCCGACTTCTTCCGATGAAATCATTTTATCGAAACGGGCTTTCTCTACGTTGAGGATTTTCCCCTTTAGCGGCAGAATGGCTTGGGTGCGGCGGTCTCTGCCCTGCTTGGCCGACCCGCCCGCAGAATCCCCTTCCACCAAGAACAGTTCGGATAACGCGGGATCTTTTTCCTGGCAATCCGCCAGCTTTCCCGGCAACCCGGCGATATCCAGCGTGGTTTTACGGCGCGTCATTTCACGCGCTTTACGGGCCGCTTCCCTGGCACGGGCGGCATCGACAATTTTGCTGACGATGGCTTTGGCTATTTGCGGTTTTTCCAGCAAAAATTCCTGCAGCTTCTCATTCATAGTCGATTCGACCAGCGGTTTGACTTCAGATGAGACCAGTTTGTCTTTGGTTTGCGAGGAAAACTTCGGGTCAGGCACTTTAACTGAAAGCACGGCAGTCAAACCTTCCCTTGCATCATCGCCGGTGGTCTGCACTTTTTCTTTTTTGGCCAAACCGCTAGACTCGATGTATTGGTTGATGGTTCGGGTTAAAGCGCCCCTGAAACCGGCCAAATGGCTTCCGCCATCACGCTGGGGAATATTGTTGGTGTAGCAAAAGACATTCTCCTGATAGGAATCATTCCACTGCATGGCCACTTCGACCGTGACCCCTTCTTTTTCCGCTACGAAATGGAACACTTCCGGGAACAGCGGCGTTTTGTTTTTATTGAGATGCTCAACAAAAGCGCCTATGCCGCCTTCAAACTCGAACACATCCTGTCTGTCGGTGCGTTCGTCTTCCAGGCTGATGCGCACGCCGGAATTCAGGAAGGATAACTCTCTTAATCTTTTTGCCAGTATATCGTAGTGAAACTCGACATCGGTAAACGTCTCAGCACTGGGCTTGAAATTTATCAGGGTGCCGGTGCCTTCAGCAGATCCTACCGCTGCCAGAGGAGCGACCGGATTACCCATAAGATATTTTTGTTTATAAAGCTGGCCGTTCTTGCGGATTTCGAGATTCAGCTCCTCGGATAAGGCGTTGACGACCGACACCCCCACACCATGCAAACCGCCGGAAACCTTGTAAGCGTTATCATCAAACTTACCGCCGGCATGCAGCACCGTCATAATAACTTCCGCCGCAGATACCCCTTCCTCTTCATGAATATCAACAGGAATGCCGCGGCCATCATCAGAAACCGAGACAGAGCCATTGCTGTGAATAATAACCCTGACTTCCTTGCAGTAGCCCGCCAAAGCCTCGTCAATCGAGTTATCTACAACCTCAAAAACCATGTGGTGCAAGCCGGAACCGTCATCCGTATCGCCAATATACATGCCGGGGCGTTTTCTTACCGCATCCAGCCCTTTTAATACCTGAATATTAGTACTATCGTATTGATCGCTTTTGTTACTCATGTATATTCCGATTTCCGTTGTTATATGAATGTTCCACGTGAAACATCAAACTTGTTTTATATTCCCATGTTCCACGTGGAACATCTTGTAATTCTTTACACCACTCAAATCGCCAAAGTCTTCGACTTCCGTGCCTGTGATAAACACCTGGCAATTCATTTCAATTAAATAACTAAGCAGCTTGGCCCGGTTGATGACGTCAAGCTCGGCGGCAAAATCATCAATCAGGATGCAACCGATATTGCTTTGCTCATTGGCCAGCAGCTGAACCTGCGCCAGCTTTAAACTCATTACCAATAACTTTAGTTGTCCCCTGGAAACAAAATCCCTGGCTAACCGGTTATTGACCATCAATTGAAAATCAGCGCGATGCGGGCCGCTATGGGTAAATCCGTAACGCAGATCCTTATCCAGATCCTCAATTAAAACCTGGCTGAACTCCTTTTCCGTATCCCAGCCTGATACGAGTCTTAAACCAATTCCATCAATAACGAGAAATCGGTTAATAATTTCAATAAAAACCGGTTTAACTTTTTTCAAGTATTGCTGGCGGTACTTGTCGACTATTGTACCGTAATAAACCAGTTCTTTATCCCAAACATTAATTTGTCCAGTCCGTTTTGTTTTTAACAATGAATTCCGTTGCGATAAGGCTTTTTTGAATTTACGCCACGCAGGTAAAAATTTTTCTTCATCATTAAAAACGCCCCAATCCAAAAACTCTCTGCGGATTTGAGGGCCTGCATCGAGCAGCTCATAACTTTTAGGATGAATAAGCTGCAATGGCAACGCATAAGCTAAATCCGATCTTTTTTGTTTTGCCTGCTGGTTAATGCGAATTTCAAAACTTTTGCCATCCAACTGAATGCCTAAATGGCTGCTGCTGCCATTTGTTTGCAAGGTTTGTGCGGAAACAATTAAATGATCTTGCGTAAAATTAATAACCGACTTAATGGTCGCGGAACGAAAAGATTTAGCACGTCCTAAAATAAAAACAGCTTCAATGAATGAGCTTTTACCGCTTGCGTTTTCTCCATAGATAAAATTAATCGCAGGAGAAGGAATAATGGATTCTTTCAGGATATTCCTAACGGAATAAATATCCAGTTTCAGTAAACTCATTCCTGAAGCTTAGAGTCTCATGGGCATAACAATAAATTTATAGGCGCAGTCATTCGGCTCATCGATAAAACAGCTGCTGGCGTTGCTTGCAATGGTTAAAACGGCAAGTTCCGAATCCAGATTTGAAACGGCATCCAATAAATACTGGGCATTAAAAGCAATGGTTAAAGGTTCGCCGGTATATTCAATAAACAATTCCTCCTCGGCTTCATCATGCTCCGGATTGTGCGTACTGATTTTTAAACTGTCGGGAGTGATATCGAAGGTTACGCCTTTGAATTTTTCATTTGATAAAATGGCGACACGGGTCAAGGCATCTTTTAATATTTGCTTCTGAATGTGGATTTGATTAAAAAACTCCTGTTGAAAAACTTTGCCAAAATCAGGATATTTTGAATCCACCAGTTTTGCTGAAAAAACCAGATCCTTTATAAAAACTCTAATATTGTTGCTGGAGAACTCAACTTTCAATTCAGCCTCGGCATCATCGAGCAATCTGGAAAGCTCCAATACACCTTTTCTGGGCAGGATAACCCTGGCTTCAATACCCGTGGCCTGATCCAGATTGTCCTCATAAATAGACAAACGATGCCCATCCGATGCGACCAGTTTTAATTTGCTGTTGGATATATTAAACAGCAAGCCATTCAGGTAATAACGCACATCCTGATTGGCCATGCAGAACATGGTCTTGTCCAGCGCCTTTTTAAATTTGCCTGCATTAATAAAAAACTGGTTTTCCAGATCAGATTCGGCAAATTCAGGATAATTAATTGCCGGTAAGCAGCTCAACGAAAAACGGCTACGATTGGATAATATCTTTACTTTATCGTCCTGCAGTTCAAATTTAATTTCAGCGCCGTTAGGTAGAAGCCTGCAAATATCCAGAAACTTTCTGGCTGGTACCGTAATCGCTCCAGGGGTTGCAGTTGCAATATTAATTTTGGCAATGATCTGAATTTCCAGATCCGTGCCCGTTAAAATTAACTGATTGCCCTCAATAACCATCAAGACATTAGAAAGAATAGGCATTGTTTGCCTTTTTTCTATAACGCTGACTATTTGCTGCAAAGGAACCAGGATTTCTTCTCTATTAATAATAAATTTCATAAAAGAATACTTTTTCTATTATTACTGCTAGCTTAAAGGAAAACTGTTGATAACTACTTTTTATTATTAATAATCAATTAGCTAGATTGTTATAAACAGTGTGGTTAAAGTTGTAAAGTAACGTGTATAGCATGTAGTTAAATAAGAGATATTAATAAAAACTCTATTTATACACAGGTTTCTCCCTGTTAATGTGACAGGGTTCTCAACAGGTTTGAATAATCTTCAGCAATTTTATTATCTACTTCTTTTAGCTCATTAATTCTTTTACAGGCATTCATGACGGTTGTGTGATCGCGGCCACCAAATGCATCCCCTATTTCAGGAAAACTGTGCGAGGTCAACTCCCGCGCCAAGCACATAGCCATTTGCCGTGGCCGGGTAATGGATTGTCTTCTGTTTTTAGAGGACAAATCAGCAACCCGGATCTTGAAATATTCTGCGACGGTCTTTTGAATATTGTCGATATTAACGAGCTTGTCTTGCAAGGTGATTAAATCATGCAGGGCTTCTTTGGCAAATTCAGTGGTGATTTCACGACCGGTAAATTGCGCATTGGCTATGACGCGTCTTAGTGCACCTTCAAGATCACGGACATTGGAAGGGATTCTTTTAGCCATTAAAAAAGCAACTTCCTGTGGCAAATCGACATTAACCAGTGCCGCTTTTTTCATCAATATGGCTGCTCTGGTTTCCATATCGGGAGGTTCGATTGAAACGGGAAGCCCCCAGCCAAACCTGGATTTTAAACGATCTTCAAGGCCAACGATTTCCTTGGGGTATTTGTCACAGGTTAAAACAACCTGGTGCTTCTTTTCTAAAAGCGTATTGAACGTATGAAAAAATTCTTCCTGGGAACGTTCCTTACCGGCAAAAAATTGAATATCGTCAATTAAAAGTACATCAACGCCGCGGTAATATTCTTTAAATGAGTTAATGGCGTTTTGTTGCAATGCCCTGACCATATCCTGGACAAATTTTTCAGAATGCAGGTAAACAACGGTTGCTGAAGGTTTTTTTTGTAAAACGGCATTGCCTATAGCATGCATCATATGGGTTTTACCCAAACCAGAACTGCCATAGATAAGCAAAGGGTTATAAGCTTTTCCAATGTTTTCAGATACTTGCAGTGAGGCAGCTCTAGCTAACTGGTTTGATTTACCTTCAACAAAATTATCAAAGGTAAATGCTTTGTTCAGGAAGTTAGGGTTGGCTTTTTTTCCGTCAACTGTTTTTGCTATTTTTGTGGTGTTAATAGCGGTTGAGTTTTTGGAGCCAATTTCCAGACTTAGATTTAATGTGCCGTTGGAAAACTCATGAATGACTTCTTCAATTTTAGCAAAATGATGCTCTTTAACCCAATCCAGAACAAACCGGTTGGGTGCTAATAGCTTTATTTGCTCATCATTTTCAATAGCTTGCAGTGGCCGTATCCATGTACTGAAATCTGAACTGGAGATTTCATTTTCAAGCTTAGAAAGACAAGTATTCCAGATTGAACTCATTGAAGTATATAAAGTGTTGATTTGTGTAACGAACAGTTTTTGTTTATTTGCTACTATACAGCAATAAAACATTGCACTACAGAATTGACAGCTCAAGCAGTTTATTTTATCATCCGTTGTCTTTTTTATCTGTTTTTGTTAACGCTCATCCGATCAGGCCATAAGTAAAATGAAAAGAACATACCAACCAAGTAAAATTAAACGTGTAAGAACTCACGGTTTTCGTGCAAGAATGGCAACCAGGGGTGGACGTAAAGTACTTAATGCTCGCAGAGCGAAAGGCCGTGCACAACTGACTGTTTAGTTGACAGTTGTGCGACGAAGAAGTTTTTAGTTTTCCCCCGCAGTTACGGTTAAAGAAGCCGGCTGAGTATAAAAAGGTTTTTGCTAAGCCTGTAAAATCAAGTGATCAGTATTTTACCCTATTAGCCATAAAGAATGATCTAGATCATCCAAGGCTGGGTTTGGCAATTGCTAAAAAAAATATAAAAAAAGCAGTACACAGGAATGTGATTAAAAGAACTGCTCGGGAAAGCTTTAGAATGCAGCAACAAAGTTTGGGGAATATCGATATTGTTGTTTTGGCTCGCAGGGAAGCAGCAGATGCTCCGCTGGATTTATTAAGAAAGTCATTGGAAAGGCATTGGCTTAAGTTGGTAACCCGATGCGATTCATGCTCATAACAATCATAAAGTTTTACAAGTACTTTATCAGCCCCTTGCTTGGGAATAGCTGTCGCTTCTATCCAAGCTGTTCAAGTTATGCTTTAGAAGCGCTTCAGCTCCATGGCGCCATTGTCGGCTCCTATCTCACTCTCAGAAGATTATTAAGATGCCATCCTTTTCATGATGGTGGCATTGATCCCGTTCCAGAAAAATTTGGTAATAAGAATGGATAACATAAGATTTATACTGATCGTTACTTTTGCAATGCTTGTTTTTATGCTGCAACAAGCCTGGCAACTGGACTATGGCCCGAAACCTGAGGTTGCAGCCGTTGTAGATCCCGTAGCTACCGATACTAAAGAAGATCTGCCCAGTGATGCGGGTATAGCTGAGCAAACTGAAACAACCACAGAAAAAAATACTTCAGCCGTTCCGCTTGCAACCGTATCCTCTGCAAAAATCATTACCGTTAAAACAGATGTGCTTGCACTTGAAATTGATATGCAGGGGGGCACAATACAAAATCTGGACTTATTAAGCTACCCGGTAGAAAAAGTTAATCCGATTGTAGACAGTTTACGCAACATGATTGGTTTGTCCGTTTCGGAAAAAAACCTTTCTCCAGTGCGCTTATTTGATAGCAGCCAGGAAAAATTATTCGTTGCACAAAGCGGTTTGATTGCCGACAGCGGTTTTGCCACTGCGCCAAATCATCACACGGTTTTTAGCAACGAAAAAGACAGCTACGCTCTACAAGAAGGTCAAGACAGCCTGACGGTTCCGCTAAAATGGATGGATAATAATGGCCTTGTTGTTACCAAATTATTTACTTTTAAACGCGGAAGTTATCAGATAACGCTGGAACAAAAAGTCGAAAACAATTCAGCAAAAGCATGGTCCGGCAGACAATACAGCCAGTTATTAAGAGTTCCGGATACAGAAAGTAAAGGCGGTATGCTGACTGGCGGCATGAGAGCTTATGCCGGTGGTGTTATTTATACGGAAGAAGAAAAATACCAAAAAATCAGTTTTGACGACATGGCTGATGAGAATCTTGATGTCACCACCAAAGGTGGCTGGACTGCGTTGATTCAACATTATTTCGCTTCTGCCTGGATTCCGCCCGCTGATCAGGAAAATCATTTTTATACCAAGGGATTAAAAGAAGGCCATTATGTTATCGGCACTTATTCGCCGCCGGTAACGGTTGAGGCGAATTCAGGCGCCCAATTTGTCGCCCAATTATTTGCCGGCCCTAAAATCCAGCCCATGATGGAGAAAACAGCGCCGGGCCTGGAGCTTACCGTTGATTACAGTTTTTTAACCTTTATCGGTAAACCCATTTACTGGTTATTGAACCAGATCCATAACGCTATTGGTAACTGGGGCGTAGCAATTATTGGCGTAACGCTGTGTATTAAATTACTGTTTTTTCCGTTGTCGCAAGCCAGTTATCGATCAATGGCTAAAATGCGGAAAATCCAGCCGCGTCTTAAAGAGCTGCAGGAACGCTTTGCTGATGACAGGCCGCGTTTCAACACCGAAATGATGGCCTTGTATAAAAAAGAAAAGGTAAACCCGTTGGGAGGCTGTTTGCCCATTCTGGTGCAGATCCCGGTATTCATGTGTTTGTATTGGGTATTGAGTGAAACGGTTGAGTTCCGCCAAGCGCCGTTTATGTTGTGGATACAGGATTTATCCATACAGGATCCTTTTTATGTGTTGCCTCTGATAATGGGCGTTACCATGAAAATTCAGCAAAGCCTGAATCCTGCGCCGATTGATCCTATACAGGCAAAAGTAATGAAGATGTTCCCTATAGTCTTCACTATTTTCTTCCTGTTTTTCCCTGCGGGTCTGGTTTTATACTGGGTCGTCAACAACACCCTGTCTATTGTCCAGCAGTGGTATATCACCAAGAAAATAACAGAAGCTGCATAGTGCTTAGTGGATATTGAAAACCTAGATACCATTGCAGCTATTGCAACACCGCCAGGGAATGGCGGCGTTGGCATCATCCGCATTTCAGGCGCATTGATTCCTGAGATTGCCAAACAATTACTTAATAAACCGCTGTTACCCAGACAAGCACTGTATTCATCATTTATTGATGGCGACGGCTCAGTCATTGATTCCGGCATCACACTCTATTTCCCCGCCCCTGCTTCATACACCGGTGAAGAAGTACTTGAACTTCAGGGACACGGTGGCTCAGTCGTGCTGGATATGCTGCTGCGGCGGGTTTTGTCTCTCGGTGCCCGACTGGCAAATCCCGGCGAGTTTACCGAACGCGCATTTCTCAACAACAAACTTGATCTGGCCCAGGCCGAAGCCGTCGCCGATTTAATTGAAAGCAGCACGGAACAATCGGTGCGCTCGGCGCAAAAATCAATGCAGGGCGTTTTTTCAGTACAGATCAATGAACTGGTCGCAGAGCTTACGGAACTCAGGATTTATGTAGAAGCGGCGATTGATTTTGTTGACGAAGAAATCGATTTTTTGACTGACGGCGTAGTCGAAAACCGGATAGTCAGACTATTAAACAGAATTGAACAAATCCAGAAAACAGCACAGCAAGGACGCCTGCTGCGCGACGGCATGACCGTTGTGCTGGCCGGCAAACCGAACGCCGGAAAATCCAGCCTGCTCAATGCTCTGGCCGGACATGAAGCCGCGATCGTCACCGACATAGCCGGAACCACGCGGGACGTCTTAAAAGAACGCATCCAGCTGGACGGCATGCCACTGCATATCATTGATACGGCGGGCTTGCGCGAAAGTGACGATGCCGTGGAAAAAGAAGGCATCCGCAGGGCTCACGAAGAGATCCAGAAAGCCGACAAAATTCTGTTGCTTATTGATGCAAGAGAGCCGGAAGTAGAGTCGATACTGAAAACGCTTCCGACAGGAGTCAATATCACCAAAATCTATAACAAAATAGACCTGCTGGGTATAGAGCCGGAAATCAAACAAGCAGAATTCGGCACACAGATCTACCTGTCCATTAAAACCGGCAACGGCATGGAATTATTAAAACAACACCTCAAACAAAGTGTCGGTTTTAATGAGGCGACAGACAATGTCTTTCTTGCCCGAAGACGGCACATTGAAGCCTTGAGAAAGGGCCGTGAGTTTGTTGAAAGTGCGTTAATTCAGTTACAGGGAAGCCGGGCCGGAGAACTGGTCGCCGAAGATTTAAGACAGGCTCAAAACAGTTTTGCGGAAATTACCGGAGCTGTTACATCGGATGACTTACTGGGAAAAATATTTTCCAGTTTTTGTATCGGGAAGTGATGGTTTTACTTTAACGTCTGGAAAGGACTTACAGAAAGCTGTTTGAACAGCGGGATGGAACGGGGCTTTAGGGGTGTGTGAATTCAATAAAGTCCCATATCAGGAAACCGGAAAGTATCCTGATATGGTTGTATGTAAGCGTTTAGATTAATCCTTTCAGATCACCAAAAGCTTTGATTGCATCATTTAATT
This sequence comes from Methylobacter sp., assembly GCA_041660285.1. Lineage (GTDB taxonomy): Bacteria > Pseudomonadota > Gammaproteobacteria > Methylococcales > Methylomonadaceae > Methylobacter_A. The sequence continues at coordinate 43,387 of JBAZWN010000015.1, read as the reverse complement.
CTTGTTGAGCTTCGGACATAGCTGAATCTTTAGCGTGTGCACGTGCTGATTTCAGTTTGGTAGTAATTTTTGAGCGTACTACGTCAACTTTGTCATTAGCATTGATTTCTTTGCTCATATCAGCTGCATCTTTAATAAGTGCAGCAACTTCATCGGCACTTGCGCCTTTAGCGATAGCATCAAGCGCAGCTTTTGATTTTTCAACAGACAAATCAATCGCTTCAGCAGGTTTGTAGGTAATTCTACCTGGATCATTTTCAGCCAGTGCTGAAGATGAAACAGCACCCATAGAAGCTGCAAGTGATAAAGATAGTAAGATTTTTTTCAAGGTTTTCATATTACCCAGTCCTCAAGAGTTGTTATTTTAGAGTTAAAGCATGACAACTATTAAAAATAGCTATGTGCTGGGAATAATTCTAACACATTTTGAAACTTTTCAACCAGATGTGGAAGGATGAAAAGAGTGATTTTTTAGCGGGTTTTATTTTTGAATTTAAAATCAGATTCAATCACCTTGATAAAATAATTGAATCTGACTTAACAGCCTGTTACTTGTGTGCTGCGTCGTAGGTCACTTTCATTTCTTTAAATGTAGCTAAAGTAGCTTTTAATGTTTCTTGTGCTGATTGAGTATCACCACTTTCAACAGCTTCACGAGCCACTCTCAATTTATCATTTGCTTTTTGACGAAGACGTTCAGTTATTTCATAACGGAACTCTTTTTGCAGTTGGCGCGCTTCAGTAATGGCTTTTACAGTAGCTTCTTTGTCGCCACCTTTTTCTACCAAGCTAATTGCCTCTTCTATTTTAGCAATTGTGCCTTCAGCAGCAGCCCTAACTTCAGCTTCACCTTTCGCCTCAGCAAAAGCAGAAGAGGAAATTGCAGCCATAGACATTGCCATAACAAGTGACACTACGATTTTTTTAATTACATTCATTGAATATATAAACCTATGTTGTTGATATTATTTATTTTCAGCATAACTATTAAAAATGAGAGTTTATGCAAAAATGCAAGAATTCAACATAATGAATGGCTAATACCGCGGGACATTCTAGCACATAAAAAATTAATCCCCCTTTTTTTAACAACAAAAACCTTTATAAATCAATGGTTATTAAGTATTTAAGAGCATATAGCTTATCAGTTCGATAGGAGCAGGATTGAGCGACCCCGGGATTACTCATCATCTCTTTTTACATCAATAACCATTTCCCCAGCATCATCTTCAGACACTAGAAATAAAATGGGTGCGCAGCATACCGCGCAGTCTTCATAATACTTTTGCTCGCCAGCGGATGTATCAACCAATACATCGAGCGCTTCGCCACAGTAGGGGCAATAGATAATAATTTCTTCGGCATCGTGCATCATTGAACCTTTCTGAGCAGGGCGTCCAACCAGGACATGGGCAGAATGCGTTTGAGAAAGGCAAACAAATACGTGGGGAAAGTAACGTAATAACGTATTTTGGGTTGTCTGGCTTCCAGCGCGTGGATGACTTTTTTAACGACAGCGTCAGCAGATAATGTAAAAGGTGCGGCGGCGCCTTCTTTTTGCAAGCGGGCTTCCATGGCTTTATAGGTGTTTTTATGAAAGCTGTGAGTGGAATCTATATTTTTTTTGTACAGTTCAAAAGCATTTTGCCTGAACTTGCTTAAGATCGGGCCGGGTTCTATCAGTGAAACATGGATATTAGTGCCATACAGCTCTAAACGCAGGGTATCGGCCAAGCCTTCCAGCGCGAACTTGCTGGCGTTATAAGCGCCGCGATAAGTCATGGCGACCAGGCCCAGTACCGAACTATTATAGATAATCCGGCCATGACCCTGTTTACGCATCAAGGGAATAATCAGGTTGGTGAGTTCATGGGTGCCAAACAGATTGGTTTCAAACTGATAGCGCAAGACATCGCGGGTTAAGTCTTCAACCGCACCCGGCTGGCCAAAAGCGCCATTGTTAAACAGCGCGTCAATTTTGCCATCGGTTAATTCAATCGCGAGTCCGACAGCTTGCCGGATGCTTCCGCTGTCGGCCAAATCCAGTTGCAGCGCCGTGAATCCTTCCTGCGTCAAGCGGGACACATCTTCCGGTTTTCTTGCCGTGGCAATGACGTGATGTCCGCGCGTTTTTAATTCGACAGCGGCGGCGTAACCGATGCCGGTGGAGCAGCCGGTGATTAATATTGTTTTTGATAAACGCATATCATGCTAAAGCCGGTTTGGGGTTTATTTTAAGATTAGATTAAAAATCTATTGTTATGATTACGCAAGATAAAAACGGCGGGCAAGCCAATTTTGTTTATGGCAACCGCTTGGTAAAACCGCATACTTGAAATCAGGCACAGTCATCCATAGTTACTAATCTATGTTGTCTCACCGTAAACTGTATAAAATAGAAGCTGCAGCAAACTGGGTTTTCCTACTATGGATTTAAAAACAGATCATACAATCATGTCAGAAAAAAACACCAACCAATCGGCGTTAATACGATTGAAAAACCATATTAACCAGGAGATTATCGGCCAGGATGTGCTGGTTGAACGCATGCTGATCGGCTTGTTGGCTGACGGCCATATTCTGGTTGAAGGCGCTCCCGGTCTTGCCAAGACCAGAGCGATCAATGTTTTAAGCAAAGGCATCCAGGGTGATTTTCACCGGGTGCAGTTCACGCCCGATTTGTTACCGGCCGATTTGACCGGCACTGAAATTTACCGTCCCCAGCAAGGCACGTTTGAATTTCAAAAAGGTCCTTTGTTTCATAACCTAATCCTGGCTGACGAGATTAACCGGTCTCCGGCGAAAGTGCAGGCGGCGTTATTGGAGGCCATGGCCGAGCGGCAAATAACGGTCGGTCAGGCGACCTATCCGTTGCCGCAGTTATTCATGGTCATGGCAACGCAAAACCCCATCGAGCAGGAAGGCACTTATCCGTTACCGGAAGCGCAACTGGATCGTTTTTTACTGCATGTAAAAATTGACTACCCGAAAGCGGAACATGAAAAAAGCATTCTGCATCTGGCCAGAACAGAGGCGCGTTCCGATTCGGTAAAAACGGGTGACCGGTTCGAGCCGATTAATCAAAACACCTTGTTCGCCGCGCGTAATGAAGTGCTGGACCTACATATGGCGGAAAGCCTTGAAGACTATTTGCTGCAAATCATTCTTGCCACCCGTAACCCTGCCGTCTACGGGCAGGACCTGGCATCCTGGCTGCAATACGGCGCAAGCCCCAGAGCCAGCATTGCCCTGGATCGTTGTTCCAGAGCCAAGGCCTGGCTGGCGCAACGGGATTTTGTCAGTCCCGAAGATATTCAGGATATGGCTTTTGACGTGTTGCGGCATCGCTTGATTCTGTCTTATGAAGCCGAAGCGGAAGGCATCACTACCGATTATTTCATTAAAGAGCTTATTTCCAGAGTCGCAGTACCTTGATGTTGTTCGGCAAACAAACTGATCCCGCCGGTCCGGCAAGCAGCGAGCTGATTTCGGTATCGTTAAAAACCCTGATCGAACTGGCAAAATCTGCGGCAAGATTAAATCTGAAAGATTCGTCTATACGTTCCAGTCAAAGCGGCGCTTATGTGTCCCGTTTTAAAGGCCGCGGCATGGAGTTTGATGAAGCCAGACTGTATCAATCGGGCGACGACATCCGCAGCATCGATTGGCGCGTTACCGCGCGTACCGGGAAAACCCATACCAAGATGTTTTGTGAAGAACGCGAAAGGCCGGTATTTATTTCCGTGGATAACCGCCCTGCCATGCACTTTGCCACACGCGGCGTGTTTAAATCGGTGCTGGCTGCCAAGCTTGCCGGTTTATTGGCATGGACAGCCCAGAATCATGGCGACAGAATTGGCGGACAGATATTTACAGATAGCGTGTGCCGTGAATTAAAACCGCAAAATGGCAAGCATGCCGTATTGCGGTTTTTAAACGCACTGGTCAATCAGGAAGAACCGGGAGTTAATCAATTTACCCTGGAGCATGTGCTGGCAAGACTGACCCAGCACGCCCGCCCCGGCAGTCTGGTTTATGTCATCAGTGATTTTCGCGGCGTCAATGATAAAGCCGAAACGCATCTGGCGAAGCTGTCCCAGCATTGCGAGGTGGTGCTGATTTTTGTTTACGATCCTCTGGAAAGCAGTTTGCCGGAAAAAGGCCGCTATCGTTTTACCGATGACGAACGCGATGTGGTTATAGACACCAGTGACCAGCAGCGGCTGTTAAATTATCAGCAGCACTTTGTACAGCGGCAAAAGCGGCTGGAGAAGATAGCGAAAAAAATGGGTCTGGCGTTTATTCAATGCAGCACGGCAGCAGATCCTATACAAAGTTTAAGACCCGCATTAGGACACAAGTAATGCAACCGGCTCAGCTTCCCCTTAAAGACATACACCTGCCGGAGGCCATCGGTTGGTGGCCCCCGGCTGCCGGCTGGTGGATTTTGGCGGCATTGATTCTCTTGCTGATGGTTTTTTTTATCTGGTTTTATAAAAGGCTTACCCGTAAGACCGCGATAAAAACCGCCCAAAAAATACTGGCCCAAATCAGGCAGGACACTGTCAGGGATAACGATGATAAGCTGCGTGAGTTATCCGTGCTGATTCGGCGCGTCGCCATTAGCGTGTCGCCACGGGCTGAAGCCGCCGGTTTAATTGGCCGTGAATGGCTGGCGTTTCTTGACGGTTCACTAAAAGGTGCGCCATTCAGCGAGGGGATCGGCCAACTTCTGGCTGATGCACCCTACCAAAAAACGCCGATTACCGAACCGGAAATCTCCCAGTTAATCAGTCTGTGCGAAGACTGGCTTAAAGCGCAGGCAAAACGATGATTCATTTTGAATGGCCCTGGCTTTTAGCCGCCTTACCGTTGCCGCTATTAATCCGCTGGCTGGTCCCGGCCAATGTGCCTGTCGAGCAGGCGGCATTAAAAGTCCCGTTTCTGGATGATTTCTCCGATGGCGAAACCAGGGCGATTTCCAAAAACCAACAATGGCCGTTATGGCTGGCGGCCATCGCCTGGTTGCTGCTGGTGATCGCCTGTACCCGGCCGCAATGGCTGGGTGAGCCGATCGAACAGGCCGTCAGCGGCCGTGATTTGATGCTGGCGGTGGACTTGTCCGGCAGTATGGAAGAGCAGGATTTCTTCATCAACAAACGCCCCGTCGACAGGCTGACGGCAGCCAAAATGGTCGCCAGCGACTTCATCAACCGCCGCGTTGGCGACAGGGTAGGTCTGATTCTGTTTGGCAGCCAGGCTTATTTGCAAACGCCGCTGACCTTTGATCGAAAAACGGTGATGACCTTGTTAAATGAATCAGCTCTCGGCCTGGCAGGCGAGAATACTGCGATAGGCGATGCTATCGGTCTGGCGGTCAAACGCCTTAAAAATCAACAGGCCAATAGCCGCGTTTTGGTGTTGATGACCGATGGCGCCAATACCGCCGGAGAAGTCTCGCCGCTAAAGGCGGCTGAATTGGCCGTAGCCAATAAATTAAAAATATACACGATTGGAATCGGCGCGGATGAAATGATCGTGCGCAGTTTTTTCGGCAATCGCAAAATTAATCCATCCGTTGATCTGGATGAAAACACCTTAAGAAAAATTGCTGAAAGCACAGGCGGCGATTATTACCGGGCCAGAAATACCGATGAGCTGAATTATATCTACATGAGACTGGATGAGCTGGAGCCTGTTGAAAAAGACAAACAATATTTCAGACCCCGCAGCGAACTGTATTATTGGCCGTTGTTGCTGGCACTGTGTCTGGCGGCGTTCATCGCTTTATCTAAAATAAAATCGTTATGAACCTGGCCGATTTTCATTTCATCAGACCGTACTGGCTGCTGGCTGTCATACCTTATATGTTGATCCTGGTATTAATGCTCAGAAACAAGCTTAACCAAGGCAACTGGTCGGCGGTGTGCGATGCCGCGCTATTGCCTTACATATTGCAGGAAAAGGCAGCCAGGCAAAGCCGTTGGCCGTTAACGGCAGGAGCCATCGCCGCCTTGCTGGTGATCATCGCGCTGGCCGGGCCAACCTGGGAACGGCTGCCCTCGCCGGTATTCAGGAATGATTCGGCGATAGTGATCGCGCTGGATTTGTCCCGCTCCATGGACGCCGCCGACATCAAACCCAGCCGCCTGATCCGGGCGCGCTACAAAATCGCCGACATTCTAAAGCAGCGCAAAGACGGCCAGACCGCGCTGCTGGTGTATGCCGGTGACGCTTTTACCGTAACGCCGCTGACGGACGACACAGAAACCATAGCCAGCCAGCTGGAAGCCTTGAACACCGACATCATGCCCAGCCAGGGCAGCGATACTAAGCTGGCGCTGGAAAAAGCCGTGGAGCTGCTCAAGCAGGCAGGCCTGCAAAAAGGCCAGATATTGTTGGTCACCGATGGCGTTGATATGAATAAAACCCTGGACACCGTTAAATCACTGGATAAATACCAGCTGTCAATATTGGGTGTCGGTACGGACGATGGCGCACCTATAGCCCTCCCTGAGGGCGGGTTTCTTAAAGACGAGCAAGGCAATATTGTGGTGCCGAAACTAAACTCCCATGAGCTAACAAAACTGGCGCAGGCGGGGAACGGGGTTTATCAAACCATAACGGCGAATGACGCGGATATTCAAACCGTGCTGGCAGCCCTGGATAAGCTGGTGCAGCAGCAGGGCAAGGAAAACACCAGCTTATTGCTGGAGCAGTGGGCGGACAAAGGCCCGTGGCTGCTGTTGCTGGTTTTGCCTTTAGCGGCGCTGAGCTTTAGGAAAGGCCTGCTATGTTTCGCCTTATTGCTCATCTTGCCGCTGCCTAAAAACAGCTATGCTTTTGACTGGCAGGACTTATGGCAGACCAAAGACCAGCAAGCGCAACAGGCATTTAACAAGCAGGATTACGCCAAAGCGGCAGCGCAATTTGAAAACCCGAACTGGAAAGCAGCAGCGCACTACAAGGCGGGCGAGTACGGCAAGGCGCTGGAAAACCTGAAAAACAGCAAGTCCGCCAGCAGCGCTTACAATCAGGGCAACGCGCTGGCGCAAGCAGGCCAGTTGGAACAGGCTTTAAAGGCCTACGAAAAAGCCTTGGGCTTAAATCCCAACGATAGCGATGCCAAAACCAACAAGGACATCGTGGAGAAGGAACTGGAAAAACAAAAGCAAAACAAACAGAATCAGCAAAAAGACGATAAGCAACAATCCAAGGGCGACTCCCAGCAAAGCAAGGATGGCGAACAATCGGAGAAATCCGACGAACAGAAAAAAGCCGAGGAAAAGTCCGAACAAAAACCCGAGCAGAAGCAGTCGGACAAACAACAGTCTGCTGAAAATCAGGATCAGCAAAATAGACCTGAGGAAAAAAAGCCGGAAGCCGAAAAGCCCCAGCAGGCTGAACAGAAGGAAGACCAAGCCAAGGAACAGCCTAAAGAGCAGCTGCAAGAACAAGCGCCTGCCAACGCCCAGCCAACGGACGAACAGCAGCAGGCCAATGAACAATGGCTAAATAGAATCCCTGACGACCCGGCCGGCCTGTTAAAGCGCAAGTTTAAATACCAGTACGGGCAGCGCGGCCGTCAGTCAGGTAGTAACGTTGAGGCTTGGTAGGTAAAACTAGATCCGTAGGGCGTCAATAGCGTAGCGTATTGCGCCGCATGATTAGCTTTTCTATCTCACAAAATCCTCAATCATGCTCACCATCAACAAAACGAATACTTGGAGATGCTGCCCAATCCAACGGATACAGCCCCTGCTCAACATAGCGGTGGAAAGTTGAATAAGACCGCTTTTAAACAAATATGATAAAGGACTCATCATAATTTAACGTGTTGTTCCGTTTATGCAACCATTCATGCGGCGCAATACGCTACGCTATTGACGCCCTACAGATTGCGCCTTATCGCGTTGTCATATTTTTATATTATTTATTATTCGTAATCTTGCTTCTTCTTTTTGGATTCTGATTTTTTGTTCTTCACGCATTTTTCGTTCTTCTTCGCGCCGTTCTTCATGTGCCATATAAACGTACCGACTGTGTGTAGTTACCAACCACTGTTTGAAATAATCGATAATCATCTGTACTTCATTCTCGGTTGCACTAATAGAGGCAGTATTGCCTTTAATGGAAAACTTTTCGGGTTCTTTATATAGTACACTAGTGAAACTTCCCATATTACGAAATGCATTGATCCATCCTTGATCTACGGCTCTTTCAAGGGTAAGAACAAGATGATTGTCTTTCCAATCAAAACTCTTGATCCTATTTGGTTCAACGAGAAGTGGGTTGTCAAATTCAGAAAACTCAATAACCCTATTTCGTTCTTCATTGAGTCTTTGGAGAATCGTAAATTCTTCTGATCGACCAATAAGTTCTTTTTTTACTTCGCCAATGGATGAAAACCGGTCTTTTGGTTCTTGCGAAATCATTCTTCGGATGATGTTGTCCAGATAGCTCAAATCGGATATAACTGACGAAACTTCTTTGTATGATGTGCCAATTGCCAGTTCACCGGTAATCATCTCGTTGATTACTAAGCCAATAGAATATATGTCACTGCGATGGTCAACGTTTTTGTCTCTCATCCTTTGTTCGGGTGATGCATATTGAAAGTTAGCGAGCCTAGTCCCTTCTTTTGTTTCTATCAGCGTGTGAAGCTGTTCCTCAGTGAAAGCTGCAATACCAAAGTCTGAAACTACGAGATTGTCACTTTTTCGATCATACAAAATGTTCTCCGGTTTGATATCACGGTGAACGGAGCCCAAAAGATGAGCGGCCTCCATTCCGTCGAGAAGTTGATTTATGTATTTTAGTATCTTATTTTCGGGAATTATTGCTTTGATAAGGCTTCTAAGGGATGACTGATACAATGGCATTACATAAAAAGGAAACCTACCTTTCTCATTTATGAAAACACCTGAATTAACTACTTTTACAATATTTTTATGGGAATTTTTTTGACAAAAGAAAATTTCATTCTTGAAGCGTTTTGTAATCGCTGACTTTGCCGTGTTGGAGTGGTTAAGCAACTTAATCGCATAGGCACACTTTTCATCATCGACGACTTCAAAAACCTGGCTTGTTCCACCGTTCCCTATTACAGACACCTGAGTATATGTAGTAAAAGCAGTCTCAAAAACTCTTGTTTCTTTCATCTTTTTTCTTCATCTCATTAAGAACGATTTACAATAGTGCGAGGGCAGGGGTAGGTAGTGCTGCCCTTTCATATCATTTTTGGACATTATCCTCTTTTTTCTTTAATAACACTGTTGTGCAAGATTATTTTTAATCAATGTCTGCCGCATGGCGTGGCGCTCATGCACTCTATGTCCTCCGATTATGTTAGAATTTGCAATTTCCCGGTGCCCTTCGCGTCTCGATTTGTCCTTCCAAGTACATAGGGAAAGAAGCAAGAAGCGACAATACGGGAATATACCTAAAAACCAAACCTTAGTTCATGCTATTTAACTCTTGCGCGTTCATTCTTGGATTTCTTCCAGTCGTTTTTTTCGGATTTTATTTTATCGGGCGGCGCAGCCACAATTTGGCTTCGCTGTGGCTGGCTGCGGCATCGCTGTTTTTTTACGGCTGGTGGGATGTGCGTTTTGTCGGCCTGCTGCTGGGTTCCATCGCGTTCAATTACGGCGCGGGATATTTGATCGGGCATAGACTTTCAAAATCGGCTAATCAGCCGAAATTTCTGCTGGTTAGCGCAGTTGTTTCCAACCTGATTCTGCTGGGTTACTTCAAGTACGCCAATTTTTTTATTGAAAACCTGAATCATCTGGCGGGTACAACATGGCCGATTGGCGAGGTTTTTTTGCCGCTGGGCATTTCCTTTTTTACCTTCACCCAGATTGCCTTTTTGGTGGACACTTATCAAGGCAAGGTGAAGGAATACGATTTTGTGCATTACACGCTGTTCGTCACTTATTTCCCGCATCTGATTGCGGGCCCCGTGTTGCATCACAAGGAGATGATGCCCCAGTTTGCCAGACCCGATACGTGCAGCATTAACTGGAACAACGTGGCTGTCGGCTTGACTGTCTTCGTGCTCGGGCTTGCTAAAAAAGTGTTGATCGCCGACACGCTGGCAGATTTTTCCTCGCCGGTTTTTGATGAAGTGCACGCAGGCGGACAGCCTATGTTTTTTGAGGCCTGGATTGGCGCTCTGGCGTATACGCTGCAGTTATATTTTGATTTTTCCGCTTATTCGGATATGGCGATTGGCTTGTCGTTAATGTTTAACGTGTGCTTGCCGATGAATTTCTACTCCCCTTACAAGGCCACCAGCATCATCGAATTCTGGCGGCGTTGGCACATGACCTTATCGCGTTTTTTGCGCGATTACCTGTACATCCCGCTGGGCGGCAATCGCAACGGCACAACGCAGCGCTATCTGAACCTTATGATCACTATGCTGCTGGGCGGGCTGTGGCATGGCGCGGGCTGGACATTTGTTGTATGGGGCTGTTTGCACGGGCTTTACCTGACGGCCAATCATGTCTGGCGCGAATTAAAACAGCGTATGGGTTGGCGTGATGGCGGAAAATGGTCAAATCTCGCCGCAGGCATGCTCACTTTTTTGGCAGTGGTCGTGGGCTGGGTGTTTTTCCGAGCGGAAAATCTTGCAACGGCTATTGAGATAATAAGCGGCATGCTGGGCATGAACGGCTGGTCTTTTTCAAAAGAAATGGGGACAACGGCATTTGGCGCTCTCATGAAAAATTTTGATGCCCAGTTTGTCGGGACCATGGCGCTGACGGGACGCGATTTCGGCAATGCAATTTGCTTGCTAATGATGGGATTGATTCTGTGTTTTTATTTCCCCAATAGCTGCCAGATTGCGAGGCGTTTACACCCTGCCCTGGAGGATGGACAAGAGAACGCGAAAGCATCAATCAGTCTGGCTGCCCGCTTTCAAAATAAGTTGCTGAAATTGGTGAAGTGGCAAGCCACGAAAATGCAAGGCGCAATCTATGGCGCGCTGTTTTTCATATTGTTGAGCTATCTGGCCTCCGCAAACAAATCAGAATTTCTTTATTTCCAGTTTTGATCATGAAGTTTATCCGGTCATTTTTTATTTCGGCTCTTGTGGCGTCTGTTGTCTATTATTCCGCGGTTTTAACGGTGATTGACGCCCCGGTTCCCGCAGAATACTGGGTCGGTGAAATGATTTTCGTCAAGAAAGAATTGGTGAAGGCGTACAGGGGCAAAAGCAAGATAATTGTTGCGGGCGGATCAAGCACCCTGTTTGGGATAGATGCCGATTATGCAAGCAAACAGCTGGGCATGCCGGTGATTAACTTCGGCCTGCATGCGGGATTGAGACTGGATAAAATCTTCAAGGAAGTGAATGCGGTGATTGAGCGCGGCGACTTGCTGGTTCTTGCATTGGAGCCTTATTATTATGATTGCGCTGCGCCATTTAGCGCATGGCAGGTTAATAATATTGTCGGTTGGGATCATGACGCCTGGAAAGACATGAGCTATCTGGAAAAGTGTAGGTTTATCTCATCCGTGTCGCCCACATTGTTCGCACACATGGTGCTGACGGATTTTGAAAAAAAATTCTACCCCTCAGCGGTTTCTGATAGATTGGCTACGATGGATCAATCAAAGGTGCTATCCCGGTTTCATTCCCGCGTCATAGCCAGCTCTTTTGAATATTCGGCGTATCAGCTTGATCATTTGGGAGATATGCAGCAGGCAGAAGGTGCTAAGTTTTCCGGGCAAAGTTTTGATGTAAGAAAGCCTTTGCATATCTGTGACGGAACAAAAAAACGCTTGATGGAATTCGTTAATGACATGAGGGGAAAAGGCGTGCAGGTGTATTTTGCAAACACTCCTTACATTGCTTCAAGCGTTAGTATGGACGAGATAGAAAAAGGCGAGACAGGCTTTCTTGAAGAACTGTCTTCCGTCGGGGTTATGATAGATCAACGGAAAGATGTGTTTTTTGACAGAAAATATTTTTTTAATACCGACTTACATTTAAACACCGAAGGCCGGCGTCTTAGAACAAACGCCTTTATAAAGGCTGTACGCAAGAACGTATTACCGCAATTATAAAAATGATTAATGATGAACAAATGAGAAGCTTAAAATTATTAATGATCAAATTGCAGAAGATGCAGTGGTGTTTTTGCCTGTTAATACTGAGCGCATTTTTACTTGCGCCACAGACAGTGTCCGCCGCTCAAATTGATGTTTCGCTGGACCGCAACCCGGTCAGCCTTGATGAATCCTTTGAGATCATTTTTACCGCTGCCGAATCGCCGGACGGCGCTCCGGATTTCAGCCCGCTGGAACAGGATTTCGAGATACTCAGTCAAAGCCAGAGCAGCAATTCGTCGTGGGTTAACGGACAGTCCAGCAAGACCATACAGTGGACGCTGAACGTCATGGCCAAACATCCCGGCAGCCTGATTATTCCGCCGGTGAGATTCGGTAATGATGTGAGCCAGACGGCCAGCATTCTGGTTACTCAAGGCACGGCGAATAAAGCCGTCGATACAGATGAGGATTTGTTTCTGGAGGCTGAGGCGACGCCGGAAAGCCCTTATGTGCAATCCCAGGTTCTCTATACCGCGCGCTTATACAGAAGGGTTGATATAGTCCAGGCCAGTTTGAATGAACCGGAACTTGCCGATGCCGTGATTGAAAAGCTGGGTGAAGACAGTAATTACAACACCCAGATCAATGGGGTGAATTATCTGGTCACCGAGCGCAAATACGCCGTGTTCCCGCAAAAAAGCGGTTCTGTGACCATCAAGCCCCTGGTACTGACGGCGGAAGTGGTGGCTGGCAACCGTCCTAATTTTAACGGCTTTTTTAATTCCCAGATGACCAGAACCAAAAAGGTGTCATCCAAGCCGGTGACGCTGGATGTAAAACCTGTGCTGGCAACTTTTACCGGACAGCATTGGCTGTCGGCGGAACAGCTGGTTTTAAAACAGGATTGGTCGGGCGATAACCAGCAAATGAAAGTCGGCGAGCCGTTGACCCGTACCTTGACGCTGTTGGCAAAAGGCACGACAGTCGGCCAGTTGCCTGAGTTAAATGCCGGAAAAATTGATGACCAGTTGAAAGCCTATCCTGACCAGCCGGTGTTGCAGGAACAGAAAAAAGCGGAAGGCCTGATTGCTTTCAGGGAAGAAAAAATAGCCATCATTCCATCAAAAGCCGGCAGCTATAAATTACCGGCAATAGAAGTTCACTGGTTCAATACGCAAAGCCAAAAAATGGAAATTGCCAGAATTCCTGAAACAACCATAACCGCGGCTGCGGTTGCAGGGACTCAGCCAGCGCCGCAAACTCCGGCGGTGGAACAAGCACTGCAGAAAATTGAAATTACGCCTGTTATGCAGACGCCAAGTAATAATCTATGGTTATGGGTTTCTGTGTTTTTAGCCTTGGGCTGGCTGGCAACGCTGATTTATTTTTTAACCAGACGCACCGGCAAAAAGCCGGTTGTCGAAAGCAATGGCAGTCATAAAGAAACACGGCTGGCAGATAGCGTTAAAGCCTTAAAAAAAGCCTGCGCCGATAATGATGCGGTAGCCGCTAAAAATGCCTTGCTGGCATGGGGGCAACAAACCAGTCTGGGTGCTATTGCAGCACAAAGCGATGCAAGGTTAAGGGATGAAATCCTGCAATTGAACCAGGTTTTGTATGGCAAGGAAGCGGATCAGTGGCATGGAAAAAAACTGTTTCAGGCGTTTGTTGAAAATAAAGCCGGAGAAAAAATAGTAGCTACCAGCGATGACAAACTGGAGCCGCTTTTTCGTTTGTAATGTGGTATTTACCTTGTCTTAAAATATTCCAGCGTCATAAACAGCGCGGCAATTGAGCGCGCCTCGGTGCATTCGCCGGTGGCTAATAAGCCATTGATGTCGCCTAATTTCCAGGGAATAACTTCCAGCTCTTCCGGTTCATCGCCTTCCAGTTTTTCGGCATATAAATCCTGGGCGATGACGATTTCAGTCATGTGCTCCAAATAAGAAGGCGCAAGGGAAAAAGAGCTTAAGTGATGCAGGTTTCTGGCGCCAAAGCCGACCTCCTCTTTCAGCTCCCTGTTTGCGGCATCCAGGAATGATTCACCGGCATCGGTTTTGCCCTTGGGCAAGCCCAGCTCATAACGGTGCACGCCGGCGGAATATTCCCTGACCAGCAAAACCGTTTCAACATCCAGCATCGGCACGACCAGCACGGCGCCGCCATGGTTGTTTCGGGCCAGGCGTTCGTAGCTGCGCTGTTCGCCATTGCTGAATTCAAGATCCAGCGATTCAATGCGGAACAAACGGCTTTTCGCTATCGTTGTTTTGTTAAGGATGGTCGGTTTTTCAGCCATTTTTTGGTATCGTGCTCGATAATTTTAACCAAATATAACGCACTTAGATGATTGATTGGAAAAAAATTGAAACGGTTTTGCTGGATATGGATGGAACGCTGCTGGATTTGAATTTTGATAATCATTTCTGGAAGGAGTTTGTCCCGCTTAAATTTGCCGAGAAGCAGGGCTTGTCGATAGAAGCTGCAAAGCGGGAGCTGGAGCCGCGCTTTAAACTCATGGAAGGCAAGCTGGAATGGTATTGTCTGGATTACTGGAGCGATGTTTTAGAGCTGGATATTGCCGGGTTGAAAGCGGAAATTTCCGGGCTAATCGCGGTATTGCCGCATGTCACGGAGTTTCTGGAAAAAATTCATCAATCGCCCAAGAAGGTGTATTTAGTCACCAATGCGCATCGAGGCAGCCTTGGCCTTAAGATGGAAAAAACCTGCTTGCAGCAGTTTTTCGATGGCATTATCAGCTCCCATGATTTTGGCATGCCTAAGGAACACGCCGACTTTTGGCAGTTGTTGCAACAGCAGCATTGGTTTGAAAAGCACACCACGCTGTTGATCGATGATAGCCTGGCGGTGCTGAATTCCGCCAGGCAGTTCGGCATAGCCCATTTAATTTCCGTGAGCAGGCCTGATACCAAACTGCCTAAAAAAGAAATAACCGGTTATCCTGCTATTGAGGACTTCCGGGAGCTGATGACTGGGCTTTAGGTTTCCAGCCTTTGTCGTGATGAGGACGTTTCCCCTGATATTCGTTTTTGCTTTTTTCGGGCCTTTTTTCCGGTTTTACGACTTCAGCTAAAAGGTCGGCTGTAATGGGCTGAATCGGAATTTTCTGGTCGATGTACGCTTCGATATCCGGCATTGAATACGCATATTCTTCACAGATAAAACTGATGGCTACGCCGCTGGCGCCAAAGCGCGCCGTGCGGCCGATTCTGTGCACATAATCTTCCACGTCCTGCGGCAAATCGTAATTAAAGACGTGGGAGACGTCGGCAATATGAAGGCCTCTGGCGGCGACATCGGTCGCGATCAGCAAGGTAATCTTGTTTTCCTGGAAATCGCTAAGCAGGCGCTGGCGCTTGTCTTGCGGCACATCGCCGCTCAGCGCGGCGGTTTTGTAGCCATTGGCATTGAGGTAAGCATCAAGCCGTTCGGCGCAGCGCTTGGTGTTAACAAAAATGATGCTGCGCTGCGGCTTGAGCTGGTTCAACAGGCCGACTAACAAGGGAATTTTTTGCTCGTTAGACGGGCAAAACGCGCTTTGCTGTATGGCTTTGGAGGTGACCTCTTCGGTCTCGATGCGGATCAGCACCGGATTGTTCATGTGCTCATAAGCCAGTTCAGTCACCTTATAGGATAAGGTCGCCGAGAACAGCATATTCAAGCGCTGGTCCGGCGGCGGCATGCGCCGCAATAAATAGCGGATGTCCTTGATAAAGCCCAGATCAAACATACGGTCGGCTTCATCCATCACGGTGACTTTCACGTTGTCCAGGGTGAAGGCATTCTGCCGGTAAAAGTCGATGATACGGCCGGGTGTGCCGATGATAATATCGGGATTGGACTTGATGCTGTCCAGCTGTTTTTGGTAGTCGGTGCCGCCGTAAATGAGCGCGAATTTCAGATTAAGATGTTTGCCCAGCTGCAAGGCATCCTTGTGAATCTGTATGGCCAGTTCCCGTGTCGGCGCGAGAATAATCGCCCTGGGATTTTTAACGGGTTTGCTTTTGGCAACGGCTTTTGGGGCTGGTTGTGCCGCATCGATGTCGTCATCTGCTGTGTCTTCAATTTCTTCCGGGGCGGCATCATTAATCAAATATTGAAAAGTGGCCAGCAAAAAAGTGGCGGTTTTGCCGGTCCCTGTTTGTGCCTGCCCTGCAATATCCTTGCCCCGTAACGATAAGGGCAAGGCCTTTTTTTGGATCGGGGTGCAGTGGTCAAAGCCGGCATCTTTCAAGCTGCGTAAGATAGAATCAGACAATTCAAGATTGCTGAAGCGGGTTTCTGTTAAATGTGTATTTTTCATAGGCTAATAGCATAACGTAAAAATCAAATTGGCTGAAATTGATTGACTACCAGCCTTATCCCTCCTATAGTTTTAACTTTTAGAATTTTGGAGAAATAGTGTGAGCGATTCAGTCCTTCATGTAAGCGATAGTGAATTTAACGAAACCGTTATTAAAGCTAATGGTCCCGTATTGGTTGATTATTGGGCTGAATGGTGCGGACCTTGCAAAATGATTGCACCGGTTCTGGATGAAATTGCTAAAGACTACGCAGGCAAGTTGACTGTTGTTAAATTGAACATAGACGAAAATCCGGAAACGCCTCAACACTACGGTGTGCGCGGCATTCCAACGCTCATGCTGTTCAAGGACGGCGAAGTGGAAGCGACTAAAGTCGGCGCGTTGACAAAATCGCAGCTTGCAGATTTTCTTGATAGCAATATATAAAACGCGATCTCCATGGATGGAGTGAATGCAGAATGATTGCCGGGAGCAATCACTGCCCATACTCAGCCTGTCACAAAATGTTGGACGGGGCTGAGTACTTGAGTTACACTTATCCCGTGCGATAATCATACGCACTCGATCAATCATATCGTCCGATAAACTACACCCCTGAAATTAATCCTATCCTAGTCGTTGCGGTTTAATGCCGTATATACTTTTCCCTGAGTTGTCTTTTTATGAATCTTACCGAGTTAAAACTAAAACAAATAAGCGAAGTTATTGAAATCGCCGAGTCCCTTGGACTTGAAAATGTTGCCAGATCCCGCAAGCAGGATTTGATTTTTGCCATCCTGAAAAAACAGGCAAAAGCCGGCGACGACATATCGGGCGATGGTGTCCTGGAAATTTTGCAGGATGGTTTTGGTTTTTTACGAACGCCGGGTTGTTCCTATTTGGCAGGCCCCGACGATATCTATGTCTCGCCCAGCCAAATCAGGCGGTTTTCTTTAAAGACCGGCGATACCATTAGCGGAAAGATCAGGCCGCCAAAAGATAACGAACGTTATTTCGCCATGCTCAAGGTTGACCAGATCAATTTTGAACCCCCCGAAAACACCAAAAACAAAATCACCTTCTCAAACCTGACACCCCTATTTGCCAAACAAAGATTTGTTCTTGAACAGGGCAACGGCACCAGCGAAGATTTAACCGGACGCATCATAGATTTAATAGCTCCTATCGGAAAAGGCCAGCGCGGCTTGATCGTGTCGCCGCCTAAAGCCGGTAAGACCATGATCCTGCAAAGCCTGGCTCAGGCCATTGCAGAACAGAATCCCGAATGTTACCTGATTGTTTTGCTGATCGACGAACGTCCTGAAGAAGTAACGGAAATGGAACGTTGCGTGCGCGGCGAAGTCATTTCCAGTACTTTTGACGAACCGGCAACCCGGCATGTACAGGTTGCGGAAATGGTAATTGAAAAGGCGCGCCGTCTGGTCGAGCATAAACACGACGTGGTTATCTTGTTAGACTCGATTACCCGTCTGGCCAGAGCGTACAACACCGTGGTGCCTTCTTCAGGCAAAATATTAACCGGCGGCGTTGACGCCAACGCGCTGGAAAAACCAAAGCGTTTCTTCGGTGCGGCGCGGAATATAGAAGAAGGCGGCAGCTTGACCATTATCGCCACCGCGCTGGTTGATACCGGCTCAAGAATGGACGAGGTGATCTACGAGGAATTCAAAGGCACCGGCAACATGGAATTGCATCTGGACCGCAAAATTGCCGAGAAACGGATTTACCCGGCGATCAACATCAACCGTTCCGGCACACGTCGGGAAGAATATCTGGTCGATCCCGATACCCTGCAAAAAACCTGGATATTGCGCAAAATTCTTCAGCCTATGGATGAAACCGCGGCTTCAGAATTTTTGATAGGCAAGCTCAAAGACTTTAAAACCAACGCCGAGTTTTTTGATTCGATGAAGCGGTAGTTTGTAGGGCGCAATAGCTATAGCGTATTGCGCCTAAACATGCGGTGCGACGAAGGAGCGCCGCTTTCCACCCGTCCGTGTTGATAACGTTGTTAGCCAGTGATGCTTACCTCAATTCATAGATTCGAATACTTGAAATAAACGGATTGCTTTGGGCTAGATTTTCAGCAGCATCAAGGTTTTCTGCCTCGATTATGTTGTAACCCGTAATAGACTCCGTATTCCAGGGTAGATCCCTGGTGCCATTCTTTGAGATTTCTCGACCACCGGCGAATCCTCCCTGCTCGACTTGCTTGTCTGAAATGGATTCGAACCAAGCCTGCCAAGCCTTCATGATTTCCGGGGTGGGTTTTTCAAATCCGTAATGCAGGAACATAAATTTTTTCATGGGTTTCTCCTTGTAGAGTGTCGAGGTCTGATCTTGGATTTTGCTGACTTTGGGGGAAGAGTCCCAACGTAAGTCAGCGCCATTTGCAGCCAGTCTTCAAGAGCATCGTCCTGGCTTATTCCAGCAGGTTCAATCGATATGAAACCAGGCATGGGACGGCCGGGGCAGTCGCAACGCTTTGCCGTGGGATTGGCAAGCGCCTGCGGCTCGGCATCTTTGCCGACGCGAACCATCAGTCCTTTCTTTGAGGCGCGACATAGCATGTTTCCGT
This sequence comes from Methylobacter sp., assembly GCA_041660285.1. GTDB lineage: Bacteria > Pseudomonadota > Gammaproteobacteria > Methylococcales > Methylomonadaceae > Methylobacter_A. Next base: position 24,424 of record JBAZWN010000015.1, on the reverse strand, counting down.
TCAGCATGAAGGTTACGCCGCCAAACATGCGCTTCTCTGAAACCGGCAAACCGATGAGCGAGATGCGGATTCTTTCTTCAAGACTAGCGGGGCCGGAAGGCTGGTGCACATTCATTACGGTCTACCCCTCCTGAGGCATGGGAGGCATTTCGTGGAAGGCAGGCAGTGCTGGGTCAAGGTGATCCCACGGCAGCAACCGTTTCGTGTAAACCGCCATTTGCGGCGATATAGCTTCGGGGGCGTCCAGGCTTGCCACCCTGAATGTCACCATGCCAGGCATGCCGGAACTCTTTCCGAACAACGGGCTGCCGCAGGTAGGGCAGAAACTGGTGACAACAGTGTTCCCGCTATCCGCCTTCCATTCAAAACCGCGGACGTTACCGCTGATCTTCAATGCTGCTTCGGGTATCAGGGCATGAAAGGCATGTCCTGAACCACTGAGCTTGCGGCAACTCTCGCAGCAACAAAAACCCGTCATAGCCGGAACAGCGGTGACTTCATAGCGTATGGCGCCACATAGGCAGCCGCCTTTTATGTCGATTGAGGCATTTTTCTCTGTGTTCATGATTTCATCTCCTTATTAGGTTGTCACTTGCTAATTGCAAGTGACATAATCATGGCATATTAACTTGCATGTTGCAAGTGACTCGTGTAGGGTTAACGGCATGAGCAAAGAAGTTGGTATAACCGCATTCCGTTCCCAATGTCCCGTAGCTGCGTCGCTCGATTTGTTGGGTGACAAATGGAGCTTGGTCATCGTCCGGGACTTGATGATCCGCAAAAGAAGATACAAGGATTTTCAGGATTCCCCGGAGGGCATTCCGACAAATATTCTCGCAAATAGGCTACGCAAGCTTGAGGAGGACGGAATCATCAAAAAACATCCTTATCAAGAGAAGCCCGTGAGGCATGAATACTCGTTGACCTGTAAGGGGGCGGATTTGCTGCCGGTATTACAACAACTGGCGCTTTGGGGCCACAAGTACATTCCGGAGAGTTGGTCTCCACCCGATTGGTTCTTGAATGCAAAACCGGGCGAGCTCCCAGTGGAAAAATAGCGTTGTGATTCGCTAATTTATGGCTAACTAAAAAAGTTGAGCGGTGTCGTGAGGGGAAACGAACGATGTCTGCTCGAACGAAAACAAAGGCGGCAAGGGTGTAACAAGTCCGTTGGATCAGTTAAGCATTTAAAATTGCTAATAGTTAGCCTTTTGGCGGCACATAGCCTTCCGGCATGTCGTTGTTGCCTTCAAACAGAAACTTGGTTCTTTCTTCCGCCAAAAATGCCCTGGTTTTCGGGTCAAAACTGGCCAGTTTTCCTTCGTTGATCAGCATGGTTTGCTTGGCTAACCATTCTTTCCAGGCTTGCTTGGAGACTTTTTCAAATATTTCCTGACCCTTAGGGCCCGGAAATGGCGGCGCATCCAAACCTTCGGCTTCTATTCCCAATTTTACGCATTTAACCAGTCTAGTCATTTTATTCCCGTGTGTGATTGGAGCAGCAGCTTGATCGGCGCGGCCAGGCCAAGATCATTAATCTGTTCAGCTTTATACCAGACAGATTGATTGGCTTCCATCACAAAATTTATAGGGTTATTGCTCTTGATAAGCAGCGGCGTGTAATCCAGATGGTAATGGGAAAAGGTGTGGCGTTGGGTCGTCAGTGATTGCTGGCCGGCAATATGAAGGTTTTTTGCCAGGCACCAAGCGTGCGCCGCCTCAATGCCGTCAAATTCCGGCAGGCTCCATAAGCCGCCCCAGATGCCGGTGGGCGGCCTCTTTTCCAGCAATATCCGGTTGCTGTCATCGCGCAGCAATAAAAAAGTAACTTGTTTGACCGGCAAGGTCTTGGCGGGTTTCGGTGTTGGGAATGCCGATACATTATCGGCAATTCTGGCCAGACAGCCGCTATTAAGCGGGCAGGATTCGCACGCAGGTTTGCTGCGTGTGCAAATGGTCGCACCCAGATCCATCATGGCCTGAGTGTAATCTGCGACGCGGTCTATGGGAGTAAAGTGGGCGCTGATAGCCCACAGCTGTTTATTGACTGCGCTGTTCCCCGGCCAGCCGGAAACAGCTTTAAACCGGGTCAACACTCTTTTGACATTGCCATCGAGAATCGGGTGGCTTTTTTTGAAGGCGATGCTTAATATGGCTCCCGCTGTTGACAGGCCTATGCCGGGTAATTCGATGAGTTCGTGCAGCGTATCAGGAAAGCTTCCCCGCTCAAAAACAAGCTGCGCGGTTTTGTGCAGGTTGCGTGCACGTGCGTAATAACCCAAGCCGGACCAAAGATGAAGGACTTCATCGACAGGCGCGTTTGCCAGACTGGCTATATCAGGGAACTTTTCCATAAACGCATTGAAATAAGGAATGACGGTAGAGACCTGGGTTTGTTGCAGCATGGTCTCGGAAAGCCATACGCGGTAAGGCGAGATGTCCTGTTGCCAGGGCAGGTCTTTACGGCCGTGCTGATCAAACCAGGCGAGGACGTTGTGTTGGAATACTGATGGATTCATTGGTGGTAGATATAAAGTGTAACCGCAACAGACAAGTCCTTACGGTTATAAAAGCAACGGGTCAGTTCTGCTTTCTTAAAAAGCCTTTTAAAAGGTCGCCGACACCTGGGCCTAATTTTTTGTCGATTTTATTGATCAGTTTTTCAATCTTGGCTTTGTTTTTGTCGGTCAATAGCGATGCCACATCAATTGAGTAAGACGGGTTACTGAGTGTTCCGCTAATATTGATAGCTATGTTGCTTTTGATTTGCTCCGGCTCAGTGGCTGTTGCCGCTGCCTGTATCAGTTTGGCATCGACTTTATAGTCCAGCGCGTCAGTGTTCAGGTTTATGTTGCCCTTGCCGTTAACATGCAGTTTGGAGGAGTTGGCGACAAGGTCATTGTTTTGAATGATGCCGTTGCTGACGGTCGCCGTACCGCTCATTTCCGAAAACAGCGTCTGGTCATCTTTATTGTCTGCGGGCAAAGCGGAGCCTTTAATAAGCGCTTTGCCGCTATCAATTATTTTTTGCAGATTAAAGCCTTTAAGAACGGAATCTTTAACCAGGAAACTCAACTGGCCATTGAGTGAGGATTTCAATTCATCTGTCTTGTCGCCCTGCCCTTGTAGCTGCGCGGTCGCGTTAACCATGCCGCTCATCTTCGCTTCGCCCTTGAAATCCTTCAGCAAGGGTTCAATTTGCACATGGTCTATTTTGTCGTTTACAGCCAAAGCCGACTTGGCATTGCGCACATCCATGCTGAGATCGCCGGAATAGGTTCCCTGATAAAACTGGTTAACGGATTGCTGCGTTGTAAACATACCGTTTTTGGCGCTTAAGTTTAGGCGGACGTCCTGCATGTTTAAATTGCGGATTTTCAGTTTCCCCAGCGACACGGAGCCGTTGGCGTCGAGTTTTCTCAAGGTCTCTACAGGCAAAGCGTAAGCTCCTGCCGCCAAGGCGACGGCCGGACTTGCTATCGGTTTGGATGATGCGTCGGGAGCGGGCAAATAACGGTCAACATCAATGGCGTCAGCGTCCAGATTAAATACGATAGTCCGTAAGCCAAAATCTTTGATGCTGGCGGAACCTTTGATATGGGTATCATCCAGCGTTATCACCAGATTTTGCAGATCCGCCGAACCTGCCGTCGCCTGCAGGTCAAAATTGATTGCTAGATTGTTCAGGGCGTTGGCGTCCTGCATGGCAGGCAACTCGATGGCCAGTTGCTGCATGACTTTGGTGGGGCTGAATGGCGCGATGGTAACAGGACCCTGAAAAGAGGGTTGATCCTTAATATGGGTGCCGGTGATTTCGGCGGAGAGCGCCATATCGCCCGATTTGATTTGTAATCCGGAAATCTTGGCCGTTTGTTTTGCCATATCCAGTGCGGCATCGGCGGCGGATAATGTCATGACAATCGATTTGCCGGGAACGGTTTCGCCTTCCGTGGTTGCTTGCAGATCCGTATGCGCCAGCGCAAAAGTATCGAGGTTTTCATTAACGGTTAACTGGGTGTTTAGTTTGAAGGACTCCTTCAGTTTGGCGTTGTCTTTAAAAACGGCCAGGGAAATAGCCACATCGACCGGCTCGCCAAACGTGAAGTCATTGGTATTGAGATTAAGGTCTTTTATCTCGATGTGTTTTCCGGATTGCAGATTGTCCCAATTGATCTGGGCGTTTTCGATGGAAATGCCGCCGATAGCAAAAGGCGTTGATTGCTCATTCTGTTTGCCGCCGGCAGTTGCAGGCGACGCTGCTGTCTTAATATCATCGGGTTTAGTCAAATCGTCCCAGTTGCGGATGCCCTCCTTATTTTTTGCAAGGTTCAGCACAAGGCCTTTTAAGACGATACGGCTTATTTCAATTTTTCTTGTTAACAGCGGCAGCAATTTAATTTTTACATCGCTTTCTGTTGCGGTTGCAAAGGGCTGATCCTGAAAACCCTCGGCATTGCCAAGTGTAATTTTTCCTGTTGAAACGCCGATCCAGGGAAACAATGAAAATTTCAAATCGCCTTCCAGCATCAGTTCCCGACCGGTGGCGTCCTTAACGGTGGACGAAATTTCAGGCTTGAAGTTATTGAGGTCAACGAAAAACGGTAAGGCGCCGATGGCAATTACAATCAGTAAAACGGTTGATAATACGATTTTAAAAGGCTTACCCACAATTCGTTCCCTATGTTAAAAAATGCAATGCCGATTCATTATGGAATATGATGGTCAGCGTATAATGGCGACTGTTAGTTGAATTCTAACTGAAATCAATGATTGTGTGTCGGATGCGATAATTATAAGAGGGGTGAATATGTTGTTATTAGCTAAGTTTGCAGGAGTTGCCGTGCTGGTGTGGTTTTATTTGACGGCAAAGGAAAAAGGCGAGCAGCCGATCAAGTGGGCTATTGTAGGCCTGATTGGCTATTGGATAGCGTGGTGGGCGTTTAAATTGGCCATTGTTTCTCCTTTGACCGGACTCTTTCACAAAAATGGTTTGGCCATATTTATAGTTACCCAGATACCGGCCTTGTGCGCTATCGGCGCGGCTTTTTTAATCAGAAAAAAAATGCTGGCCGATATTGCTGAAAAATAAAAACCAGCAGACATAAAAAAGGCGCATAGTGTTCGCACAATGCGCCTTTTAATTAGATAAGCTGCTTTATTTACAGTTTATCAGCGTTTTTATCCAGGTATTCAGCCACGCCTGCAGGGTTTGCATTCATGCCCGCAGCGCCTTTAGTCCAGCCAGCCGGACATACTTCACCGTTTTCTTCGTGGAATTGTAACGCATCAATCATACGCAGCAACTCGTCCATGTTACGGCCTAAAGGCAGGTCATTAACAACCTGATGACGAACAACGCCGCTACGGTCGATCAGGAAAGTGCCGCGGAAAGCTACGGCGCCATCCGCTTCAACATCATAATCTTTACAGATGGAGTGGGACAAATCAGCAGCCATAGTATAACGAACAGGGCCTATGCCGCCCTTGTTGACAGGGGTGTTGCGCCACGCGTTGTGAGTGAAATGAGAGTCAATAGACACAGCGACAACTTCAACGTTACGGCTTTTGAATTCATCTATACGGTGATCTAAAGCGATCAGCTCGCTTGGACAAACAAATGTGAAATCCAATGGGTAGAAGAATACCACAGCATATTTACCGCTAGTGGCTGCAGAAAAGCTGAATGAATCAACTATTTGGCCATCGCCTAGAACGGCAGGAACTGTAAAATCTGGTGCTTGTTTACCGACTAATACGCTCATCGATCATCTCCAAAATTATTGAAAAAACAAAGGGTTGTTGGTTTGTTGTTAGCCACTTGAGCAGTGGATTAATGAAATTGTACACTAGATTAGTCGGGAATTGTCTAATTTGTTGATATTTTTAGCTTGCTTTTATTGTAACTTTAGCGATAATTTGTAATCTTAGGATTACAAGCATACTAAAAGGATTACAAGAGTAGTAAAGCTTTATTAAGACGCTTAAGAGTTGTCAACGAAGCTTTGCCGTTAATTCAGTTAATTCGGTTCGCGAAGTTATATCATGATTAAAAATAAACATATTACAGAACCCGATGTGTTTGGTTACCAGGTACGTATTGTAAGGCGCGGCAAAGAAAGCAGCCGTTATTTTTCACATAAATTGTGGGGCAATAAGGGCAAGTCCTTGAAGGCTGCAATTACCTGGCGTGATCAAATGCTGGTCGTTTTAAAGGGTAGCAAAACGCGCTTCCTTAAACCGCCCAAGAACAAAACCACAACCGGCGTCACCGGTGTGTCCAGAACCATCAAATATGATCATCGGAAAGATAAAAGCTATCTTTGCTATACCGTTTTTTGGGTAAGCAATGGCAAATCAAGAAACAAAACTTTCCAGGTCGGCAATGTAGAAAAAGTGTCGGCAGATGATGAATTGCATGCATTTCGCACTGCGCGTCTGTTCAGAAGCTGTTATGAGTTTTCAATTGATAACGATATTGCATTCTATGACAGCAAGTTTAACGGCTGGAAGAAAACCCGGCTTTATGATGACGAGAACTTAAACGCAGTATAAAAGCATTTGCTTCTTGATCCTGAGACCAAAAGCGAAGGTTTCGCGTTAGATTCTTGTAGCCGGTTCATCAGTCTTTTGCGGAAACGCAATTGCCGGGCGGCCTTTAGTAAATAATCGGCTTACCCGGCAGAAGGCGATTCATTTCCGCCGCTAAAGCTCGATGCGGATACCCAGCTCAATGACGCGCTCGATGGGGATTTTGAAAAATTCTATCGCGCTGGAGGCATTGTGGAATAAAAACCTGAATAAGGGTCTGCGCCATTGAGGCATGGGACTTTTTTTCCGGAAAGAGATGCGTTCACTGCCGATAAAAAACGAGGCCTGATTGAAATCGATGTTCAATCCTTCCTGAGAACATTGCTCTAAAGCCTGTCTCACATCAGGGCTTTGCTGAAAGCCGTAGTAAAGTTTAACCCGGTAAAAATTCTGATTTTTGCCAAATGCGCGAACTTTGGTTCGGTGTGCCACATCAACGTATGGCACATCTTTAGTGACAATGGTCAATACAACAATTTGTTCGTGCAGCACATGGTTATGCTCAAAATTGTGTAAGAATACCTGCGGTACGCCATGCACGCTTTTGGCCAGATAAATGGCAGAACCTTTAACGGTTACCGGCTGATGATCTGTTATCTTGTCTTCCAAGTCCTCAAATAGTACACGCCTCTCATCCATATGTTCCGCCAGCAAGGCACGGCCTTTAATCCAGGTGGTTATCATCAAGAACAACACGGCTCCGATAACCAAGGGTAACCAGCCTCCGGATGGTATTTTTAAGCTGTTGGAAGAGAGAAACAAAAAATCTACGGTTAGAAAAGTCGTCAAAAAGGTAACACTAACCGATTTTTTCCATTGCCAAAGCCCTTGAATGACGATAAACGCCAAAATAGTATCAACAATCATGGTGCCGGTAACGGCAATGCCATAAGCGGAAGCGAGCGCCGACGAAGATTGGAAGCTCAACACCACTACGAATACGGAAACCATCAGTAACCAATTGACCGCTGGAATATACACTTGCCCTACTTCTTGCCCCGACGTATGTAAAATATCCATGCGTGGGCAGTAGCCAAGCTGTATGGCTTGTCTGGTAACAGAGAATGCACCGGATATGACCGCTTGAGAGGCAATAACCGACGCCAGTGTCGCCAAAATCAGTAGCGGATACATCGCCCATGCCGGCGCAAGCAAATAGAATGGATTTTTCACCGCCTCAGGGTGCTCAAGGAGTAGCGCCCCTTGCCCAAAATAGTTGAGTAATAAAGCGGGGAAAACAAAGCTGAACCAGGCATAGCGGATGGGTTTCAGGCCAAAATGCCCCATGTCGGCATAAAGTGCTTCAGCACCGGTTATTGCCAACACCACCGCCCCCATAATTAAAAATCCGTGCCATCCCAATTCGATCAACAAATGAACTGCGTAATAAGGGTTAACCGCCGCCAATACGCCGGGAGCGCTGCTAATATTAATTACGCCAAGGCCGGCCAACGTAACAAACCAGAGACACATAATCGGTGAGAACATTTTTCCGACGGCTCCTGTGCCTTTAGCCTGCAAAACAAAAAGCGCGAAGAGCACCACAATGGCAATCGGCAATACATAATGTCCCAAGGAGGGCGCAGCGATTTGCAAGCCCTCGACTGCGCTTAATACTGAAATTGCAGGGGTAATAATGCCGTCACCGTAAAACAAGGCGGCGCCAAGCAAACCGATGCTAATGATAAAGCGCATTTTTTTGGGATTATCCTTAGCGCTATGCAGCGCTAAAGCCATTAACGCCATGATGCCGCCTTCGCCTTTATTATTTGCACGCATAATAAAAGTTGCGTATTTGGTTGTTACAACCAGGGTTAATGCCCAAAAGATCAGGGATAGCACGCCCAGTACATGGAGTTTATCGATTGGCAAATGACTGCCGAAGATTTCCTTAACGGCGTATAAGGGGCTGGTGCCAATATCGCCAAATACCACGCCGATTGCGCTTAGCGCTAAAACAGTCACTTGTTGTTTGGAATGATTTTGCGGGCTTATCGACATAGTAAATATTGAATTAGGTGAAAAATCGGCAAAAAATCAACAGAGCGGCATTCTATAAAAATTTTAGATCAGTCTAGAAATAGCGGCCATTAATAAGAAAGTGGGCGGCGATGCTGCCGAAGTAGCCCAGCATGATGACCGGCGCCCATTTCAAATGGCTGGTGAAGGTATAAATCCCTTTAGCCTGCCCCATCAAACCCACGCCTGCTGCGGAACCTACCGCCAACATGCTGCCGCCCACACCGGCGGTCAATGTCACCAATAGCCATTGTCCCTGGGAAATATCCGGCGCCATGGTCAATACCGCCAGCATGATAGTGCCGTTGTCGATGAACGCCGAGGCGATGCCTACCAGAATATTGGCGACAGTGGGGTCGATAGCGCCGTACAAGTGCTCAGACGCCACGCCCAGGTAGCCAATAAAGCTCAATCCGCCGACACAGACCATTACGCCGTAGAAGAACAGCAGCGTGTCCCATTCCAGCTGGGCGACTTTCTGGAAAACGTCAAAGGATTGGTTTCTCTCTAAATCCTGCTGTTGCTCCTGGGCTTTTAATGCCTGGTGAAGCTGATGCTCAGTGATCAAGTGCTCCCTAACCAGCAAGTCGCCGAGACGCGATTTATCCGCCGCGCCTTCAATATTCAACTCCAGCTTCTCGGAATTGATCGCTTCGTGGTGAATGCCTTGATGCGCCGCGGTTTTTTGTAGATAAAAGCTGAAAAACTTCAGATAAGTCAGGCCGAGCATCATGCCGGCAGCGGGAGGCAGGGCCAGGAAATTCTCGAAACAGGTTGCCGTGATAATGGTCAACGCGAACAAGGTGATGATGACCAGGGCTCCGCGTTTCATGCCTTGGGCTTCCAGTAGCGCCGCAGGTCTTTCTTTCGGAATCCAGAAATGCATGATGCCGGCTGGCAAAACGAAGTTAACGATGGCGGGAATCAACAGAGAGAAAAAATCGCCAAACGGCACTACGCCTTTTTGCCAGACCAGCAGGGTGGTGATGTCGCCGAAAGGGCTGAACGAGCCGCCGGCATTGGCAGCTACTACAACGTTGATGCAGGATAAGGTCACGAAGCGCGGACTGTTCTTGCCCATAGCCAAAATGACCGAACCCATCAGCAAGGCGGTGGTCAGGTTGTTGCACACGGATGAAATGAAGAAGGCCTGAAAGCCGGTAATCCAGAATAACTGGCGATAGCTGAAGTTCTTGCTCAACAGCCAGACCCGTAAGCTTTCAAACACGCCCCGGTCTTCCATGGCATTCAGGTAAGTCATCGAAACCATGATGAACAGGAACAGTTCCGCATAGCTCTCCAAAGAGGAACGGAATGCATGCCCCGCTTGCTCGCTCATTCCGTTGCTGGCGTAAATGGCGGCAATGAATATCCAGATCAGGCTCGCCGCAAACACCATCGGCTTCGACTTGCGTAATTCGGTGACCTCTTCGGTCATGGCGAAGAGGTAGGCGAGCGCAAACAGAACCAGAGCCAGATAACCGACCCAATGCTGAGTCAGATCTAACGGTTGTGCCTGGCCAATAGTACTCACTTCATTAGCCGCCATTGATAGGGAAGGAAAAAATAAGGCGAGTAAAAGCGGATTATATTTTGAGCAAAGCGACATTTTTAGCAACTTAAGAGGCAGGCAAGTTTTGAACAAAGGCTCTTGGTCTTTACGCACAGTGGAACCGTTTTTACCCAATGCGTTTAAGGATAGGTGCATTTTTATTGGCAATAACGCATTACTTAATGCAAACAAAATGGATAAAAACACTTTAAAAGGTGGGATTGGCATCGGGTTTTCCGTACAAAAAGTCTAAAGGTGAGTATTTTAATAGACATTTGATCGATGAGAGCAATAACACTGTGGTCTATGTATATCCGATCAAATTTAAATGGAAAGCGCCCGTTAAGCAATGCATGATTGGTATACAGACTGTATACCAATCATAAACAAACCGCGGAGAAACGGTTTTTCTGTGTGTTTCTTCGTGGTTTTATGTTTATCGGAGGGGATGATACTACTGTTTTTCGGTCACGAAGGCTATTTTAGCGATTCCGGAATGTTGAACGGTCGCCATGACTTCGGCGACTTTTGAATAAACGACGTTTTGGTCGGCGTATAAATGCAGGCCGATTTCAGGGTTCCTTGAAAGCTCAGCCTTCAACGCCGTTTCCAAAGCAGTGAGGTCGGCGATTGCAAGCTTGTTCAACGTTATCACTCCCTGCGCATCGACGCCTAGCTGTAGCGGCTGTTCCTTAACATCCGCTGTGGTCTCGGCGGTTTTCGGCAGGGTCACATGCACCGATTGCGTGAGCAGCGGCGCGGTCACCAGCAAAATAATCACCAGCACCAGCATCACATCGACCAGTGGCGTGACGTTGATCTCGCTCATCGCGCCTTCGTCTTCCGATTGCGGTTTAAAGGCCATGTCTATTCCTTACCAGTTGAGGCGATGTGCATAAAACTGACGACAAAATTTTCCAAACCGGCGCGTTGCTGTTTAACGCGGCGCAGGAAAAAGTTATACGCTAACACGGCGGGCACCGCGACGGCGATACCGATTGCCGTGGCGACCAGCGCATCGCCGATGGGGCCTGCCACCACATCCAGGCTGGTCGAGCCGCTGGCGGTAATCTCGTGCATCGCGTGCATGATGCCCAACACCGTGCCGAACAGGCCGACGAATGGCGCAGTGCTGCCGATGCTGGCGAGCATGGTCAGGCCGCTTTCCATGGCGTGTTGTTCTTGCTGCATTTGAACGAGCAGCGAGTGCTCCAGTAATTCGGACGGGACGCCGCGATATTTAAGGCTCTTGCCGGCAGACTGCTGGCTTTCGTCCATCCATTTAAACCCTTGCTGTGCAATGCGCGCTTGCGGGCCTCTGGCTGCTTCTGCGGGCAAGTTTTTTGCCTGCTCCAGATTGGACGCATCCCAAAATGCATTGTTAAAGTCCCGGTTATAAAAACTGTTCTTGGTGAATTGCCAGATTTTGAAAAGAATCAGCGTCCATGTCGCCACCGAAAAGACCAGCAGAATATACAAGGTACCGTCGATAATAACGGAGGGCGCAATATGAGAGGGCATTAAGGTCTCCTTAGTTTAATGATTAAAATGAAATTTGTGGATGCAATTATCGTGTTAATTTGAATTGCAGCGTCTGAACGGCACGCTGTTCAACAGCGACTCCGTTAACTATTTTTTCTTTGAACTTCCATTGATTAATGGCTTTTAGCGCTGCCTCGTCAAAAACTTCGGCGGGTTCAGCCGCAACAACGGTGGCGTCTTCAACCGTGCCATCCGTGGTAATGGTAAACTCGATTCTGACCCAGCCCTCGATATGACGGCTGGCTGCTCGCGCAGGGTACTTGGGCGGAATGCGTTCCAGCGGAATGACATCGGTGCTGATTTTTGGCCCGCCACCGGCTGCGGCAGGTTGTGGCGCTGCATCCGATGCAGCCGGCGCAGAATTGGAAATCGATGGTTTTTCCTCGGTGACAGTCTGCGGTTTCGGCTGTTCCACCTGTTTAGGGGTAACCGGCATTTTTTTCTTGGCCGGCTTTTTGACCGGCTGTTTTTTCGGCGGTTCTGGTTTTGGCGGTGCTGGCGGTGTAACTTCGGCTTTTTGACCCGGCGCAGAAAGCAGCGATACTTCCATGACCACCAGCGATGGCGTTTTGGGGAGCTCGGCCGGACTCAACAGCCAAAGACCCGCCCATAAGTGCAACAGCAGCACTAAAATTAATAATAACCCACCCATAACGCGCGGTTGTTCTTCGCCGGTTAAGGCTTCAAGTAATGATCGCTTTTTTTGCACTATCGGATTCGCCTCGTCACCCGAAGGGGTTAAATTCCGGTCGGCCAGGCCGCCTTCATGGCTGTTGAATAAAAACATGGGGGGTATGACCTTTTTAAACATCGATTGTGCGGTTGTTATGTTCAGATTCCGGGCAAAGCGGCCTTAGCTGTATTTTATTCTGCATGGTCGCGGCAATGATTGCAGAACATGAATGACTTTAAATGGATTGAGGTTGTTTCAGCAATTTAACCTTTGCAAATTGCCAGACTATTGGCATGAACGACACGAAAACAATGCCTAAAACGACTTTCTCGAAATTGTGTTTGACCCATTCATTTGAGCCCAGGAAATACCCCGCTAAGGTAATGCTCGTAACCCATAAGGCTGCGCCGATTATGCAAAAAATAATATATCTTGAGTATTTCATGCTGCCCGCGCCTGCGACGAAAGGGGCAATGGTGCGGATGATGGGGACAAAACGGGCAATGATAACGGTCTTTCCGCCGTGTTTTTCGTAGAATTCTTCGGTTTGTGTAAGGTATTCCCGTTTAAAAAATAAAATTTGTTCCCGGGATTTGACGAACTTACTGAAATGCTTCCCGATGAAATGGTTGACATTATCGCCCAGCAGAGCCGCGCCTATCAGCAACGGAATGATGAGTTGAATATCCAGTTTCCCGGTCGATGACGCCAACAAACCCACCGCAAACAGCAAAGAATCGCCGGGCAGCAGCGGCATGACAATCAAGCCAGTTTCGACAAAAATTATTGCAACCAGAATCGCATAAGTGAGCATCTCGTAATGCGCCAGAAAATCCTGCAGCGTCGTCAGCGGGTCTTTTAGCAGGTGCAATAAAAAGTAAATAATTTCCATAAAGGTAAGTCGTTATATCGTTAAAAATGGACAAGCATAAAGCAAAAAAACAGATTACGCTGACCTATTGATTATCAATTGATTTTAAACGGTAATCCTGCTGCTGGGTTTTCCAGGAAAGATACATTTTCTCACCATCGCTCACCAGGAAAGGCTGATCGCCGGATTCAGCTGTTTTTGCAATCACTTCGGGTTTCGACCAGGTTTTGCCGTCGTCTGCGGATTTCATTAACTGAATAACATTGTTAGCGCCGTCAAACTCCTGCCAAACAACCATGACCTGCTCGCCTGATGTCAGCACATGCGGATGGCTTGCGCCTGCATTGCCGAAGTTAACCGGGGCGGAAAAGTGTTCTCCCGAATCGGTAGAGTTAGCATAAAACAAGCCTTGATGCGTAGGGGAATTGCTAAACCAGACGGCGTGATAAATATCCTCACCAGAAATTGACAGGGCTGGGCCATGATGAGGGCAGGCGTCAATTTTCCAGTTATCCTGGCCTAGGCGGTGAACTTCGCCAGGCGTATTCCAGTCGGTAAATTTAACAATGGCGTGATCGCGTATCCCGCCTTCAAAAACATGGCGCCAGACGATAACGGGCAGGTTGTCCTTATCAATCGTCGTATCCAAACGGCAGCATTGGCAGGTATGGGCGGCAATTTGTTTATTGGGATAAAAATGCTGACCGCCATCATCCGACCAAGTGTAATACACAGAAGAGCCTTCAAACGGCTGCCCCGCTTTTTTTGCCGCTTCAACATCGCGGGCATCCAGCCAGGCAATGAAAACCTCGCCGTTTTGTCCGATAGCCAGGCTGTCGAATCGATGGCCGATGTTGTCCAGGTTATCGTTGACGGTAACCGGATCGGAAAAACGCTGGTCGCCGTCAATAGACCGGCTAAAGCGGATGTGGCCGCTATGGCGGCCGCCTTCCAGTTTGAGCGTCCAGGTTAAATAAATATGGTCATCGGAATCGAGTTTTATTTTCGGGCGGTATTCGCCTTTGGCCTCTATTTTCTCAGCGGCGGCATTCACAGCAACAGGCGCTGAAAAGGTCAGCCCTTTATCGGCGGATGACTGCACATAAATATGGTCATTATTTGCCCAGGTAATCCATAGCGTTCCTTTGCTATCAAAAGCAGCGCTCACCGTTTCGGCGCATTTGTTGGTTGGCAGTGCCTTGGGATCGGCGCAGACGCCTTTCTTTTCTTCCGCGTGGTGGCTTTGCGCCTGTTTTGGGTTGGTGTCGGCTGAAGGTTTTGCTGTCTGATCTTCTGCGCAAACCGGAGTTGCTAACATAGCAAAAAACAGAAAAGAAATAAGAGGTTTCATTGATTGCACCGAATTAAAGAGCCAAGCTGAATTATAAAGAGAAAGCTATGGATAGAGAAGATAAAGCCTGATAGAGAGAAAATATTGATATAAAAAGCCGGTCTCTTAACAAGGCCGGCTTTTTGTTTTCCTCTTTCCCCGGTTAAGCCCTTAATAACTATATTTTAACTCGGCAAAGTAAGTGCGCGCTGGGAAAGGGTGATATAACCAGACTTCCTGGTTGTTGACGTTATCAATACCCGCAGAGGCAGTGACTTGCTTGGTGATTTGATATTTGGTGCGTAAGTCGACAATGAAGTAAGCGGTACCGCCCCCTGTATAAGTCCCGAAATTACTATCACTGTTATTTAATTGACCAAACTGCGAACTGCTGTAACGGCCGCTGACCGAGGTGGTCAGTTTGTCAGTCGGGCGATAGGCGATTGTTGCGCTGGCGCGCCACTCGGGAACCCTGGGTTGGCGTTTGCCGGTCGATGGGGCGGCAGCGTTTGGGTTGGTGGTGGTATTGCCTGCGGCTAGGGCCGCGGCATCTGAAGCAGCGTTCTCGGTAATTCTGGAATCAGCCCAGGTGGCGTTACCGGAAAGATCGATGCCCCGTATGCCTACATCACTGGCTTCGCCTGCAAATTCAACGCCGTAGGTTTGAGTTTCGCCGACATTTTGAATAAACGTAGTATTAGTTCCATCGGCTAAAATACCCCTCTGCGAAAAAATAGCATCCTTTACGCGCTCCTGGAATAAGCTAAGACGCAACTTGCCCTGATCCAGGAAATATTCACCGGAAAGCTCTGAGGACAGCGCCTCTTCCGGTTTGAGGTTGGGATTTCCATTGACGATATTCGTTATCCCTCCCTGGGTAGTCCGAGACGTTTGGAACAACTCTCCCACGGTAGGGAAACGATAAGCCTGGCCGACGGCTAAGCCTGTTTGTACGCGATCCAAAGGCTTCCAGCCCAACTTGGCCTTGGGTGAAAACTCAAGATCATTACGCTCTGCCTGATTGATCGATTTTGTGCCAGTTGCTGTCGAATCATAATTATTTCCATCGAAAGCGTGCCAGTTCTCCAGACGGCCACCGAGAGTCAGGTTCCAGTCTTTAGTAAAATCCCAGGCGTCCTGCAGCCAGTAGCCTTCGGTTTGAGTCTTACCTTGTGAGTTTTGATAAATACTGCCGCCAATGCTGGTTTGCCAGTTGGTAGCGTTATAAACAGGATTATCCAGATTATAGTAATCGTGGTGAAAACCGAAACTGACCTCATGCTTGCCCAGCAGATTGGCGCCGGGACGCCATATACCCTTGGCGTCGGCGGTATGCCAGCCGGTTCCCGTCATGCTGGTGGTTCTGCCTGCGCCGTTGCCGGCGGCTTGCTGAGGATTTTGTGTCGATGTGCGGCTAAGATCGGTGCCGTATTCGACCACGCTGCCCGCCAAATCCCAGTCGAATACGCCGCCGGTGTCGGATTTAAGGTTCATGCCGTGTGACCAATGCATTTGCTCAGCCCTGGTTTCTGCGAAAAGCGGCGCGGTGCCGTTAGCCCCCCCACCAAGGTCGTAATTCCTGCCCCCAATTCGGACTATACCACTATTAACTATATTACCAGCGCCATCCTGTAGAAAGCTGTTAAAGCTGGCTTTATTATCGTTTTGCCATAATCCCAGCGTATACGCTGCATGTATGGTCGGAGTGAGGTCATAGCCCAATTTCCATTTGAAATTGTCCTGCACCGTATGATTGAGCGCAGACTCGCCCAGCACTAGCGCGTTGACTCCATACGGATTCAGGTTAGAAACGGCTCCCGTTACTGCCGTGACGCCACCTGTTGTCGATGTTGTTGTCGCTGAAGTAAGCGGATTCACAAAGGCGATAGGCTGACTATGGCTGTCCAGATGGCTCACATCAAAACGAAATGACAGGTCTTTGTGACGATCGCCGACATTAAAAGAATATTCCTGGCTGTCGAAAACCTTTTTACTGCCATACTTACTATAATCCTGCCAGGTCGATTTTACATCGCCGCCAGCCTCAAATTTTTCCGGCATACGCGTAGTGATATCAATCACACCGCCCATGGAATTACCCGGATGCGCCGCTGAAAACGGCCCGTACATCACATCGACCCGCTCGATTTCCGAGGGTGACACCATATTCCAGCGCGGCGAACCGGTGTTGCCGTTATTATTGGCAAGCAAAGAAGACAATAGGATGCCGTCGGCATAAATCAGGCCGCGGGCGCTGGCGCTGGTGCCCGAAGTACGCCAGCCCACAGGCGCGTTGGTGTCGCCGATATAACGTTTGCGCACTTGAATGCTGGGCAGGTATTTAATAGTGTCCTCGGCAGTCATGGCGTTGACGGTATTGTCGATTTTTTCGCGGGTGACGCTTTCTGTAGTCGCCGGCAGTCTGTATTTTTCCTTGGTGGTGGGCGCTATTTTTTCGGTTACCGTCATATCCGTCATCACCGCTTTGGATTTGTCGGCGGTCGCTTTTTTGCTGACGGCAGGCTTGTTATTGGGAAGATCGCTGTTTTGTTTGGTTTCGCCCACTGCCAGAGGAGATGTCAGCATAAGCAAACAGATCAAAGCGCGTCGAGAGTTGAGAGGGTAAGGCGGTTTGGAATGACTCATGTACTGTACCTGGAGAAATTTATTATTATTTGAGATTAGGTATTAAGGCAGCGCAGGTTTAATTTCTTATTTATGGCTGGTCTGCTAGTGCAGCACATTACATGCCAAACTGCGAAGGCCGCGGCGGCACTGACGATAGGCGTTTAATTAGGGGGGTTGTTTTATTAAACTATGTTATTTAACGCGCTAAAGTATGCTAAATAACATAGTTTAATAAATTTTCTGTTGATTTTGTCCGTAGCCATTTTACAGTTGCTTGCTTGACCAGCCGCCGCCCAAAGCCTGATAAAGCTGCACCATCGCAACCAGGACATCCTGCCGGGCTTGAACCTGGCTGTTCTCAGCCGTCAGTAAGGTGCGTTGGGTTGAAAGCAGGGTTTGATAATCGATCAAGCCGAGCCGGTAGCGGTCCAGGGAAAGCTGATAGGCCACTTGGGCCTTGTCTACGGCATCGGCCAAGGCTTGCAGGCGGCGAGTCGAATTGCTGCGCACTGCTGCGGCATCTTCAACTTCTTTAAATGCCGTCAGAATCGTTTTCCGGTAGGTCTCCACCAATTCAGCGTTGCGTGCTTTAGCATTCTCCAGCCCGCCTTCCAGACGCCCGCCCTGAAACAGGGGTTGCGTCAGGCTGGAAGCCACCGTCAACGCCGCTCCAGCCGGTTGTGGCGCGGCGAGAACGGTATCCAGATTCAATTGCAGCTTCGGATAAAAAGCGGCCCGCGCCACGCCGATGTCGGCATTGGCGGCGATCAGTTCCATTTCAGCCTGCCGGACATCGGGCCTGCGCTCCAGCAGGCTGGCCGGTTGCAGGGCGTTGATTGCAGGCAGAACCATGTCGAAAAAACGCTCGGCATGGAAAGAGACCGTCTGAGGCGGATGCCCTAGCAATATCGTCAACGCATTCTCCGCCAACGTGTATTGCTGGATCTGCAAATCCAGGCTGGCGCGGGCCGTTGCCAGCTCTGTTTGCTGCTGGGCCACATCCAACGCCGATACCGCGCCGGCCTGGTAACGGGCTTCGACAACCGCCAGCACATCAGTGACATTTTCCAGAAATTCGGTCGCAATGCGCTTGCGCTCGTCCAATGCCAGCAGGTTGAAATAAGCCTGGCCGACATTGGACATCACCACCAGTTGCAAGGCATCGCGGCTAAAGACCGAGCTTAACAGGCGCGCAGAGCCGGCGTCGCGGCGGGCGCGATTGGCCCCCCATAAATCGACTTCGTAGGCGACGGTAAATTGCCCGATTTCTTTCAGGTTGTCGCCGCTGCTGTTATGGGTGTCGCTAGAATCGCTCTGCAATCCAACCGACGGCCACAAGTTGGCCCCCGCAATCTTGGCCTGTGCCCTGGCCTGTTCGACACGCAGCCGGGCCGCGGCCAGGTCGTTGTTGTAAAGCAGCGACTCCGTTATCAGGTGATTGAGTTCCGCGCTGCCGAAAGCCCGCCACCATTGCGGATCGACGGCGGACTTTTGCTTTTCCAATCCGGCATCGTGCCATTGAGCGGGCGTTTCCACGGCCGGGCGCTGGAAATCCGGCACCAGATTGCAGGCGGTCAAAAACAACGCTGAGGCAATTAAAAATTTATTTTTCATTAAGATCGTTAAATCATCACTCAGCAGCCAACGCTACCACCGGGTCCAGTCCGGCGGCCTTGCGAGCAGGCAGATAACCGAACAGCAAGCCGGTACCGAACGCACAGGAAAAAGCCAGTATCGCCGGCAGTGGGGAAAAAATCACCGCCATATCGAAATAGCGCAACCCGCTTCCCGCCGCAAAACCCAGCAGTACCCCCATCAAACCGCCCAGCGTGCAGACCACCGCCGCTTCGGTGTTGAATTGCAGCAGTATGTCGCGGCGGCGGGCGCCGGTGGCGATACGGATGCCTATTTCACGCGTCCGCTCGGTTACGCTGACCAGCATGATGTTCATCACGCCAATGCCGCCGACCAGTAAGGAAATCGCGGCGACAATGCCCAGCATCAGGGTAAAGGTATTCTGGGTTTCGGCGGCGGTTGCCAGGATCGAGGCCATGTTGCGAATCCTGAAATCCTCAACTTGATGCCGGGCAAGCAGTAAATCGGAAATCGCCCGCTGGGTGCTGTCGATCTGCCCGACATCGTGCACCTTCACCGTGACGCCGCCCAGATAATTTTGCCCGAACAGCCGGATCAGGCCGGTGGTCAGCGGCACGAACACCGCATCGTCGCGGTCGCTGCCCTGGGCGTCGGCGCCCTTGGTCTCCATCACGCCGACCACTTCAAACGGAATGCTGCCGACCATCACATAGCGTCCCAAGGGATCGGCGCCGTCGGGAAACA
The DNA here is from genome assembly GCA_041660285.1 of Methylobacter sp. Classification (GTDB taxonomy): domain Bacteria; phylum Pseudomonadota; class Gammaproteobacteria; order Methylococcales; family Methylomonadaceae; genus Methylobacter_A. The sequence goes on along the minus strand of JBAZWN010000015.1, from coordinate 4,881 downwards.
GGATCTGTCTGACGGTTTGCCCCAGCACAATCACCGGCGCGTAACGGCGCATGTCGTGTTCGTCGAAGAAATCGCCGGAGGCAACCTGCCATTCGCGAACTTCGGTCATGCTGGGCGCAACACCCTGAATGCTGGTGGCATAATCGACATTGCCGTAGCGCACGGTCATACGGGCATTGCGTTCGGGCGAGGCCCATTCGACGTTGTCCAGCTCGGAGATGGCGTCGACATCGGCAGGAACCAGGGTTGCGACGTCAGAGCTGCCGCGCAGGCCGGGCGCGCCGGGACGAATCGACAGGATATTGGTGCCCATGGCCCGCATCTGATCCAGCACTTTTTCCTGACTGCCCTGTCCCACCGCCAGCATGGTTACCACGGCGGCGACGCCGATCACAATGCCGAGCAGGGTCAGCGCGGTACGAAACAGATTGGCATGCAGTGAACGCATCGCGGTTTTTGACGCTTCTACAAGTTCGCCAATCACCCCGGCTGCGCCGATGCCGCGATGCTGCGGCGGCGACAGCAGGCGGCCGCTGCGGTTTTCAATGCCGTCGCTGACGATTTTGCCGTCGCGTATGGTAATGATGCGCTGGGCATGGGCCGCGACCTTTTCGTCGTGGGTAATCAGCAAAATGGTTCGGCCTTCTTCATGTAAGTCGCGGAGCAGCGCCATGACCTCCTTGCCGCTTTGGCTGTCGAGCGCCCCGGTCGGCTCATCGGCCAAAATCACCGGAGGATTGTTCATCAGGGCGCGGGCGATGGCGACCCGTTGCTGCTGGCCGCCGGATAGCTGCATCGGCTTGCGGTCGCCGCGGTTCCCAAGCCCCAGCCGTTCCAGCAATAGCAGAGCCCGGCTGTGGCGTTCGGCTTTCGGCAAACCGGCATACAAGGCCGGTATTTCGACATTTTCCGCCGCTGAGGCGTTATTGAGCAGGTTATAACGCTGAAACACGAAACCGAAAGTCTCGCGGCGCAAAGCCGCCAGCTGGTCGGCATCGAGTCCGGCCACATCCTGATCCAGAACACGGTAACTGCCAAGATCAGCCTTGTCGAGACAGCCGATCAGGTTCATCAGGGTCGATTTGCCGGAACCGGACTGGCCGATAATCGCCACGAACTCGCCGGGCCAGACGTTCAGCGAAACGTCGTCCAGAGCTTTAACGACGCTGTCGCCGTTGGGATAGTGGCGCAGGATGTTTTTAAGCGCCAGTAACGGCGTATCGGCCGGGAACGGAACGGCGCTCATAAGCGCGGCACACCCGCTGCCGGATAGCCTTTGTCCTTCTTTTTTCCCTTGTCTTCCGCCCGCGCGATGGCAAGCAGTTGGGCGCCGACAGCCACACCGTCGCGTATTTCCGCAAAGCGCCGGGTTCGGAGGCCAACGTGGACGGTTTTTTCCTGCACGCCTTCGTCGGTGACTTCCTTGACCCGATAGGCGGCACCGTTCTGATTGTCTTCATCGCGCACCCTCGCCCCCAAGGCGGCAACCGGTATCTGCGGCACCTGTTCGGCCTTGCCCAGTACGAAAAACATCTGCGTGCTCATGCCGGTCATCAACTGCCGGTCCTGATTGTCGACATCGACCAGCACATCGTAAAGCACCACGTTGTTGATCATTTCCGGGGTCGGCAATATCTGCCGAATCTTGCCCTGCCAGCGCCGTTCGCTGGAACCCAGTGTCGAGAAATACACCGGCAAATCAGGCTTCAATCGCATTACATCGGCTTCGGCGACCTGGGCGCGCACCGTCATGGTATCGAGCTTGGCCAGCTGCAGGATCGTCGGTGTCGATTGGTTGGCGTTCAGGGTCTGGCCTTCGCGGGCTTTTTGATCGACCATGGTGCTGTCCATCGAAGCATAGATTTTGGTATAGCCGAGATTGGTTCTGTCGCCGGTCAGCGTCGACTGCACCTGCTCTATTTGCGCCTGAATCGAAACCGCGGTAGCCACGGCTTTCTTGAGGTTAAACTCGCTGTTCTGATAATCCTGCAGACTGACACCCTTGCTTTTCAGCAATTCGCGATTACGGTCGTACTGCTGCTGGGAGAATACCACCTGCGCCTGCTGACCGATCAATTGCGCCTGCAAGTTCTTGATATTGGCCTCGTCGGCCTGCACCCGCGCCGCATAAATTCTGGGATCGATCTGGGCCAGCAACTGCCCGGCGGTAACGTTGTCGCCGATTTGCACGTAGATCTTCTGCAACTGTCCGGTAACCTGAGCGCCGACATCGACATATTCCTTCGGCTCCAGTTTGCCCTGGGCGGTGACGTTTTCTTCAATGTCGCCGAGGGTTACGGTGACGATAGTTTTGTTTTCGTCTTTCGGGCGCTTGGGTTGCAGCAAGCTGTAACCGGCAGCGGCAAGAATCAGGAGAATCAAAAAAATCCACAGGAAACGGCTGCGGACAATTGGCTGGCATTTACGAAGATAGGTTCGCAACATGGAGGGGATAAGGAAAAGTGGCACAATTGGCGGCTGTGGAATGGCTATCACTAAACTCGGACGGCCTACTATAAAGGGAACTTCTAGTAATTACAATTTTGCTTGGTTTCGCCCGCGGTCGGAGAGGATGCCGGCACAAGCAAACAGGCCAAAGCGCGTCGAGAATTGAGAGGGCAAGGCAGTTTGGAATGACTATAGCCCCTAAAATTAGCATAAGAACAGCGTTGGAAGGCCGCACATCGCTGTGCGGCTTCAGTTTCAGTTAATATTTAAGCGACGCGCTAACAAAATAAGTGCGTTGCGGATAAGGGTGGTTTTCAAAGGCATTGACATCAAAAACGTTATCAATCCCTGCTGAGATGGTGCTTTTCAGTTTTGGATTGATAGGCAATTTATAAGATGTTTTCAAATCGACAAAAGTGGACTCGTCGGTGCCGCCCATGACATGTGCCGCTGTGTCGGTGTTGGCCAAAGTTTGAAACGAGTCGCTGCGATAACGGACGCCTGCTGAGGCATCCCATGGCTGCGTTATATGATAAGTTGCCGAACCGTTGATTTGCAGTTGGGGTATGCGGTCCCACTCTTTGCCTGTGTAGTTAACGCTGTTGGTCCCGATAGGGTTGTGTTTGGTAATGTGCTTGTCCATTATGGTGGTGTTAGCCATTAAATCCACAGGCAGTTCAAACACCTCGTTTTGTTGATAAGTCAAATCCACGCCAACGGCTTCGGTCTGGTCTATTGGCTGAAAGGTTGTTGTTGTCTGGCCGTTAATGGTGACCTGGGTATTGTTAATTTCATTGTTGATTTGATCAAAAAAGAAATTGGCGCGTACATAACCTCTGGGAATATCGTACTGGGTCATGAAGTTATGAAAATAGCCCGCTTCAGGCCCTAAGCCGGGAGCAGAAGTGGTAATACTGTTAAGCTTGGATACGCTGGCGAACATTTCTTCAGCAATCGGGAAGCGATATGCCTTGGAAAACGAATAGCGGAAAGTCCAGTTGCCGGGCGAATATTCCAGCGACGCTTTAGGCGAAATGCGCGAAGCGTCGCGGTCTGCGTAGTTTTGTATTCTCAGAGGGTCAGAAACTGCCTTGGTAAAATCATAGACGTGGCCATCAATAGCTTGCCAGTGGTCAAATCTTCCTCCGGCCATAATGCTCCAGTCGGACAAAAATCGCCATTCCATCTGTGAAAAAGCGCTGTTGGTTTGAGTCGCGCCGCCGCTGTCGTTGGTTTTCACATCGGCAGTTCCAGCCTTATAATTGTTGCTGTTGTAAACATCCAGGTTCAGGCTGGCATGGTTAAATTGATAGCCGCCCATAAAGGACAAGTCGTTTCTTCCCAGGAATTTGTCGGTCGCCAATTTCAGGTCGTAAGTCGCCCACCAGGGTTTTTCATCGGAAACCTGGCCTTTGTTTTGGTTTAAAGGATGACTTGGATTAAGATTTGAACTGATTGTTCTGTCCTTGAAGGCGTCATAATAACTGGCGGTTGTGTCTATACTCCAGTTATCCGAGACTTTCCCTTTTAAGCCCAAGCCGTAGTTTAACGCCTGGCGTTGTGAGTCACTGACCGAAAAGACCGAGCCGGGTACGGCAAAGCGTTGGCCGCCGGCAGTTCTGTAACAGTTGGCGACCTCTGCTGGTTTTGATGAGCATGTTCCTGTTGACCCCCATACGGTATTGCCCGCCGCATCTCTTAATAAACTGTTCGGGTCGTCAACTTTCCCGACGCGGTCTTCATAGGCAATGGTAAAACGCCCTTGCAGCTCTTCGGTAAAGTCATAACCGAATTTGGCCTTGAATAAATCCGTCGTTTGTCGGGCGACGCCTATATCACCGTATGCAATCGCCGGCGCGCCCGTTGTTGTCTGGTAACCTTCGCCTCCGGTGACCGCTGTTCCGCCTGCTGCCGTGCTTAAAGCGGCGGCATTGATGGTCTGCGGTTGCCCCTCATTTTCAAAGCGGTTATAAGAACCCCAAATGCTGAACTTATCAATCCGGTCGCCTGCCGATATAAAGGTTTTATAGCCCGTTAAAGTTTCGTTGCGCCCTGACCGATGTACATTCTGAAACATGCCGGTGGCGTCCATTTGGGCTTCAAATTTCTCCGGCATTTTAGTGTTCAGGTTAATCACGCCGCCCATAGAGTTGCCGCTGTATTGTGACGAAAACGGCCCGTAAAGCACTTCCGCCGAATCGATTTCGCTGGGGGACACCATCGACCACCTGGGTGCGCCGTTGAAAGTGGTGCGTAAAGGGTTATGCAGCGGCATGCCGTCGGCGTAAACCATGCTATGCGCGGTTTGAAACGTGTTTGAAGTGCGTATGCCCAAGGTGCCGTTCGGGTCGCCCATAAAACGCTTGCGGATCAATACGCCTGGAGCATACCTGATAGTATCCTCAACCGTTGTAGCATTAACTTTTGTTTTGA
>JBAZWN010000014.1:0-74524 GCA_041660285.1 Methylobacter sp. | reverse complement strand
GCAATGGGATGAACTGACCCAAGTAGCAGTCGTCGGATTGGGGCATGCTGATCCTTTGAAGTCGAATATAAGCGGTATAATATTTAAAAATGTTCAGGTGTTATTATTTTAAGGATTAAGATTTTTTATTAAAAACACCAGAATCATCATAAGCTTAGACCAGACTATAATAAAAAGCCACCTATCGCTAATATTGTCTTCAGCTTGCTAGCAATATATCTTGCTTCATTAATCAGAAGGTTATCCGTGCAAACAGTTCATGCGCCTAAAAAACTCCACCAGCACCTGTATTTTCAAGTCCTGACCGCCATTACTATCGGCATTCTGCTGGGTCATTTTTATCCGGAAACAGCTGTTGAAATGAAGCCTCTGGGTGACGGATTCATCAAGCTTATCAAGATGATTATTGCGCCGATCATTTTCTGCACCGTGGTGACCGGCATTGCCGGCATGCAGGAGCTGGACAAGGTAGGCCGCGTCGGCGTTAAGGCGCTGCTTTATTTTGAAGTCGTGAGTACTCTGGCGCTAATCATCGGGCTGTGTGTGGTGCATGTCATCCAGCCCGGAGCGGGCATGAATATCGACGCAAGCACGCTGGACACCCAAGGCCTCACCGCTTATACCGCAGCGGCGAAAGCGCAAAGCATGGTCGATTTCCTGCTCAATATCATCCCTGGCAGCGTAGTCGATGCTTTTGCCAAGGGTGATATATTGCAGGTTCTGCTGTTTTCATTGCTGTTCGGCTTTTCCTTAGCCGCCATGAGAGAAACGGGCGCGCAAGTGGTCGTTTTTATCAGCAAGATTTCACACGTACTGTTCGGCATCGTGGAGACCATTATGAAGCTGGCGCCCATCGGAGCCTTTGGCGCCATGGCGTTCACTATCGGCAAATACGGCGTTGCGTCACTGGTGCCGCTGGCGAGCTTAATGGGCAGCTTTTATCTTACCTGTCTGCTGTTTATCTTCGGGGTGTTGGGAGCCATCGCCAGGTTTGCGGGTTTCAGCATCATCAAATTCATCGTCTATATCAAGGAGGAGCTGTTTATCGTGTTGGGCACCTCGTCCTCGGAATCGGTGCTGCCGCGCGTCATGGCCAAACTGGAAAAACTGGGCTGCTCCAAGTCCGTAGTCGGCTTGGTTATCCCTACCGGCTATTCATTCAATCTTGATGGCACCTCGATTTATCTTGCCATGGCCGCCATATTCGTTGCCCAAGCCACCAACACGCCGCTGACCCTGACGCAGGAGCTGACCCTGCTCGGCGTGCTGCTGCTTACCTCAAAAGGCGCAGCAGGCGTAACCGGCAGTGGATTCGTCACCCTTGCGGCTACGCTCTCGGTCATCCCGACCATTCCAGTCGCAGGGCTTGCGCTTATCTTAGGCATAGACCGCTTCATGTCCGAAGCCCGCGCGCTGACCAACCTTATCGGCAACGGTGTCGCCACCGTGGTTGCAGCCAAGTGGGAAAATGAATTGGATGCAGGACGATTGGATGCGGAGCTTAATCCTAAAGCGTCTTAACTTCATGCCTGACTATAGAATGCGGCTATTGACCATAATCCTGTGGCAATGCGGCTGTTTTCCAGGATAATCATTCCTGTTTTTCAAATTGAAACGTCAAAGAAACAAATAGAAGATGAATCATGAATAACCTGTTAAAAAATTCCATCTGGATACTCATTGCGGCTCTCGGTGCAGCAGCTGTCGGCGGCATCGCCCTGAACCGCGGCGAGAGCATCAACGCGCTGTGGTTTGTTACCGCCGCCTTGTGCATCTATGCCATAGCCTACCGCTTTTATGCTGCATGGATTGCCGCCACGGTGCTGGCGGTCGACGAAACGCGGGCGACGCCGGCCGAGCGGTTGGATAACGGCCGCGATTTCGTGCCGACCAATAAATGGATTGTGTTCGGCCACCATTTTGCTGCGATTGCAGGGCCCGGGCCATTGGTCGGCCCGACGCTGGCCGCGCAGTTCGGCTATTTGCCGGGGACATTGTGGATACTGTTCGGCGCGGTGCTGGGCGGTTGCGTGCAGGACATGGTGACGCTGTTTTTGTCCACCCGGCGCGACGCCAAAAGCCTGGGGCAGATGGCGCGTGACGAGCTGGGGGCATTGGGCGGCACGGCGGCGCTGATTGGCACGTTTGCGATCATGATCATCCTGATTGCGGTGCTGGGGCTGGTGGTGGTCAACGCGATGAAGCACAGCCCGTGGGCGACCGCTACGGTGTCGGCGACGATCCCGATTGCGATGATAGTCGGCCTTTACATGCGTCATTTCCGTCCCGGTCAGGTGCTGGAAGCTTCGGCATTGGGCGTGGTTTTGCTGCTGCTGTCCGTGGCAGGTGGGGGCTGGATCGACCGCAACGAAACGTTGCGTGTCTGGTTCGATCACGAAGGCTTGACGCTGGCGTGGTGGGTGATGGCTTACGGGTTTGCGGCCGCGATTTTGCCGGTCTGGTTGTTGCTGGCGCCGCGTGATTATCTGTCGACTTACGTGAAGCTGGGCACGATCAGTTTGCTGGCGGTGGCGATTATCATGTTGCAGCCGACCGTGAAAATGCCGGCAGTGACGCAGTTTATCGACGGCACCGGGCCCATCTTCGGCGGCAAGCTGTTCCCGTTCGTGTTCATCACCATCGCTTGCGGCGCAATTTCCGGTTTCCATGCGCTGATCGCTTCCGGCACCACGCCGAAATTGCTCAGCAATGAACGCGATATACGCATGATCGGTTATGGCGGCATGCTGCTGGAATCCTTTGTCGCGATCATGGCGATGATGGCCGCGACGGTGCTCGATCCTGGCGTGTTTTTTGCGATCAACAGCCCGGCGGGCGTGGTTGGCAAGGAGGCTGTCGATGCCGTCGTCAAAATTTCCTCGTGGGGCTTTCCGGTCACGGTCGATCAGATGCAACTGCTGGCCAATCAAATGGGCGAGGCGACGCTGTTCGCCCGCACCGGCGGTGCGCCGTCACTCGCCGTCGGCATGGCGAGCATTTTCGGCAGCGCGTTCGGCGAGAGCATGCTGGCCTTGTGGTACCATTTTGCGATCATGTTCGAGGCCATTTTCATACTCACCACGCTGGATGCCGGAACCCGCGTGGGGCGCTTCATGTTGCAGGACATGCTCGGCAATATCTGGCCGAAAATGGCCCAAACTTCGTGGACGCCATCGGTCGTTTTGACCAGCGCGCTGGTGGTGGCTGGCTGGGGCTATTTCCTGTACATCGGCGTGATCGACCCGAACGGCGGGGTCAATATCTTATGGCCGCTGTTCGGCATTGCCAATCAAATGCTGGCCGCGATTGCGCTGTGCGTGGCGACCGGTATTTTGATTAAATCCGATAAGCTCAGATATGCCTGGGTGACAGGACTGCCGTTGGCTTGGCTGGTGACGGTTACCAGCACGGCGGCGTGGGAAAAAATTACCAGCGACAATATCCGCATCGGTTTCTTTTCGGCGGCCGATGATCTGGCCGACAAGCTGGCGGCAGGCGCGTTGCCGACGGAGAAAGCGGCTGTTGCGCCGCAGCTGATCTTCAATCTGCATCTGGATGGCTGGCTGACCTTGTTTTTTGTCACCTTGTTGTGGCTGATCGTTTTCGACATGCTGCGCGTTTGCAGCCGCTATCTGGCCGGAAAGCCGGTGCTGCCGCTTGCCGAATCGCCGCACAGCCCGAGCCGCTTGGTTGAAGATTGGGTGAGGGACTGATGCTTAGTAAACTCAAAACATTTTGGCGGATGGTGCGCCGTCTTTCCGGCGACGACGCTTACGAACGCTATTTACAGCACCATGCGGCGCATCATCAAGCCGATACGCCGTTAAGTAAAGAGGCATTTTTCAAGCAGTGGCAGGATGAGAAATGGAACGGGGTTAAGCGGTGTTGCTAGTTGCGCCCCTGCTGATTTCAACAAGGCGCCGTAGGTCATGATGACACATACCCAACAGCCTAATCGCCAGACGCTTTATGTCGCTATAGCACTGGTGCTCGGCATCATTGTTGGCGAGCTGCTTGGTCTGACGTTGGGCGGAACCGAGGCCATGAAGCAGATCATCGGTATTTTTTCCGCGCTGACCGATATTTTCCTGCGGCTGGTCAAGATGATTATCGCGCCGCTGGTTTTTTCCACGCTGGTGGTGGGCATGGCCAAAATGGGCGACATCCACACCGTCGGGCGGGTCGGCATCAAGGCGATGTTGTGGTTTTTCTCCGCATCGATTTTCAGCCTGTTGCTGGGTATGCTGCTGGTGAACCGGTTTGAGCCGGGCAGTTCTCTGCACATGGCGTTGCCCGAGATCGGATCAAAGACCGGATTGCCGCAGGCTGCGCCGACACTGGGCAATTTTGTTGCGCACATGTTCCCGAAAAGCATCATCGAAGCGATGGCGGCTAACGAGATTTTGCAGATAGTGGTGTTCGCCATGTTTTTTGGCGTGGCCTGCGCCTCGCTGGGCGAACTGGCCCACCCAACCGTCAAGTTGCTCGATTCACTGACGCACATCATGTTGAAAGTCACTGGATATGTGATGCACACCGCCCCGGTTGCGGTATTTTCGGCGGTAGCCGCGGTCATTGCGCAAAACGGCATCGGCGTATTGGCGTCTTACGGCCGGTTTATAGGGGAGTTTTATCTCGGGTTGTTGTTGCTGTGCGCTACGCTGGGCTTTGTCGGCTTCTTGATTCTGGGGCGCAAAATCCTGTCCTTGATTCGCCACATCCGCGAGCCGATGCTGCTGGCTTTCGGCACCGCCAGCAGCGAGAGCGCTTACCCGAAACTGCTGCAGCAACTGGAGCGCTTTGGCTGCGACGAGAAAATCTGCGGACTGGTGCTGCCGCTGGGTTACTCGTTCAACCTCGATGGCAGCATGATGTACATGACTTTCGCCGTGCTGTTCATTGCCCAGGCCTACGGCATCGACATGGCGCTGGGCGACCAGCTCGTTATGCTGCTGGTGCTGTTATTTACCAGCAAGGGCGTGGCCGGCGTGCCCAGGGCATCGTTAGTCGTCATTGCGGCCACGCTGTCGATGTTTCATATCCCTGAGGCCGGTTTGCTGTTGCTGCTGGCCGTCGATCAGGTTCTGGACATGGGGCGTAGCGCAACCAATGTATTCGGCAACAGTATCGCCGCCGCACTGGTAAGCCGCTGGGAAAGGCGCGTTAGAGGCACCTAAAGCGCCTACGGTAGGTGGGGCTGGAAGAGAGGGGATAAGGCAAAAGCCGCTCCCCTCTTCCCCGTTGTTTTTACTTTTTGAGACAGAAACCAATGGCCGTTGGCTGGTAATAATGACCAACGCTGGTGTAGTAAGCTGTACCTGACGCATACCCGATCAGCGTCCGGTCAACGCTGGTAAGCTGAATCACGTAGCCGCAAGGCGTCATACCCATAGTGGACAGACTCCAGGTGCCGGATTCGCCCGTCGGCGTTGGCCCTACCAACGGCGTCTTCACCACAGAACCTGAGCCACCCAGCACGGCGATGGAGACCGAACCAAAGTGATCGTCGGCGGTAGAATAAGTGCCGGTGATCGTGTCGCCGATTTTGATGTCCGTGCAAGGCCCCTGATCCATCGTGATCGATGCAGTCGGAGCCGTGTTGTCGACGCGAACCTTTACAATATTCGACGGGTAAGTCACGGCAGGATTCACCGGATCCTTGACCTCGACTTGGAGCCAGCGGTAAGGACTGGCATCGCCGACGGTGTGCAGGACTCCGAGAATATCGAGGTTTACAAATATCTGTACCGGGGCGACAAGATCCTCCTGGTATTCAACGTAACCGTCGGCAGGCGGTGTCAGGGCTACCGGTGGAGGAAATGACCAAGTGCCCCCTGCAAGTTGCTCCCTGCTGATATTGAAAGCGGTAGTAACCGGGTTGAAGTTAATTCCATTCGTGCTGAAAAGCAGGCGGTATTTCAGCTTGGCGACTCCGCTGCTGAAGTCGGGGGCATTGCCAATATGGCCGCTGACCCATAACGAGTTGCCGAACGGCGCATCATGGAAGCCGCCGTTATTCAATAAACCGGTCGCCGGATTAATGTCTGCGATGCTTTGTCCGCAAACAGCCGTGATCACCGGCGCCGGGGTGTTGCCGCTGATTTCAGCGCCGGGAGCAAGCATAACGATAGTCTCTTCGGCGTTTCCCCAAACCGGTTTGTAGAATGGTGTATTGGGAGGAGGGGCGACATTCCACGAGAGAATTGCACGCATCTTGGCCAAAACAGGGCCGCTCTGGCAAGGTTTGCGGTATTTGGCCAGATCGACGGGCAGAAATACAGCGTAGTCCAATCCCGTCTTGGGAAGCTTATTAATATCGTGCACGCGCACGGATGACAAACCCATATCCTGCCAACCGAAGCCGAAGTCCATGTAGAAGCGGATATATTCTAGGCTGCCTTTCGTACAAAGGGTGCCTGAATATCCTTGGGGCTTTTTGACTTTCAATACGCCCACTAAGTGGTCGAACGAGGCACGCGGTTGAAGACCGATACAGTTTAATTCCTCGTAATCAATATTTCCATCCGTATTCAGGATTGCATCGATGACTTTGGATAAGTCTACTTTGAGTTCATTGCTAGCCAGCAATGGTGAGGCTTGCAGCGCACTCAGCATCGCCGGTTTTTCCAGTAACGTATTTGCAAAAGGGAATACTGCGCGATGCAGTTCAACATTGACCTTCTGGTAATGGGCGATCAAGGCGGCTGGCGTCACCGGCTCTTCCTTCAGCTCGATAGTTTGCTCGAGGTCAATGACAGCACCCAGTTCTTGCACGGTCGAGGAGGTGAGTAAATCCTTTAGATTGATGCGGCTGGCTGGACGCACCAAGACAAAGGCATCTACATGATTGCCCCAGACCGGGACATAGTTCGGGGTATTGGCTGGTGGCGGCACATTCCATGATAGGATCGCGCGCGCCAGTATCTGGTTGGGTTTCCGGCAAGGGAGTTTGTGCGGATTGATCGGCATTTCCACCGCATATTCGAGCCGTCCGTCATGCTTGACATCATGCACTGCGATGCTCGTGATACCTTGATCTTGCCAAGTCACTCCGTTGTCGAAAGACAGGTAGAATCGGACATATTCCTGTGAGCCCGGTGAACAGAGCCCGCCCGAGTAGCCGTTATCCTGGTTTATGTAAAGTACGGCTTTGAGCAAATCGAACTGGGGCTGCAACCCAAGACAGCCCAGGTTTTCGTAGTATGTATTGCCCTGGATAGGGAATTTCGGCGCGGGAATGTTAGCGCCTTGCAGGTTACCGAAATAATTGGGATTAGCGACGATCAACTTGGTGAAATTGTTGCGGTGTTTGATCATGTCGGCAGGAACAACTTGGCGAACGAATGTTTTCTTGGTCATGACTTTTCCTTTTTTAAATAAAACATTGTAAGTACAAAGTAAGCACCGAAGCCGAATACTAACGGGCTGGATTAGCCCATTAGAACCTTACGAGGAATATCCTGTTAGTCCGGCTTAGTGCGCTTTATGTTCAGTGTTCTAAGGAGATCCCTGTAAACAGGCGATTGCGTTTCCAGTAGATGATGAGGCTGCAAGTATTTCTTCTGTAAAGCGTGGCGAATTTTGCATTGTCATGGTTGATTCCTCCTTTATGATGACTCCTGTTAAGCATGATGTTGGAATCGTAGCTACCGCGCGGTTACGAAAAGCTATTCATATGGCGGCTTGAAGACGGTGTCAGTCTGGCATAAAAAGTTGCCGGTTAATATCAGCCAAAGCTGAAATTCGCATAAGCTTAGGCTGAAATTTTTATAATCTTAGGCTTAGTCATAAGTGCACTGGGCTGCCGCCTGCTCATCGCTTTCGATCCCAGCTTTGTGTTCTTAGTTGGAAGTGAAAACGACACGCTGTTCGGCGATGACCGGACAACAAGCGCCAGGCCAAAGAATATCTTTGGCTAAATAATAAAAAATAGTTAACATCACCGTAACATCAATTCTTCCAGTGACAAAAACATGCCGAATAGAAGCTTCAAGACGAGTAAACCAAAAACTGCAATGTGTACGCTGCCGGATTTGGGGATGGATAAGGAACAGTTAGCGGCTGATTTTAAGCGTAATTACACGCACAGACTCGGCAGGGATGAAAACTGCAGATCGCCGCATTATGCTTATGAGGCGCTGGCGCTGGCTATTAGCGACCGGCTCGTGGAGCGATGGAAAAGAACTTATAACGCTTACAGGGAGCAAAATTGCAGGAAGGCATATTATTTGTCGATGGAATTTTTAATGGGCCGCACATTGAGTAATGCCATGCTTAACCTGGGCATTAACGATGCCGTTGAAAACGCAATGTATGATCTGGGGATTGAGCTTGAAGAATTAATCGAAAGCGAGCCGGATGCAGGCCTCGGCAACGGCGGTTTGGGGCGTCTGGCTGCCTGTTTTATCGATAGTTGTGCGACCTTGCAGTTGCCCGTGACAGGCTATGGGTTACGCTATGAATATGGCATGTTTTCCCAGGCCATTGTTAATGGTGAGCAGGTGGAGAAACCGGATCACTGGCTGCGTAACGGCAATGTGTGGGAAATCGAGCGTCCTGAGTATACGCATAGAATTAAATTTGGCGGACGTACAGAAACGCACATCGATGAGCAGGGTAATAAAACGGTGCGCTGGGTAGATACGCATGATGTGCTTGCGGTTCCATTTGATACACCGATTCCCGGTTACCAGAATGGCACGGTAAACACCTTGCGCCTATGGAAAGCAACGGCGACCGAAGAATTCGACTTACAGGAGTTTAATGCCGGTGATTACGCGGAATCGGTAGCGGCAAAAAATACCGCTGAAAATATCACCATGGTGTTGTATCCGAACGATGCCAATGAAAACGGCAAGGCATTGCGCTTGCGGCAGCAATATCTGCTCGCTTCCGCAAGTTTGCAGGATGTTATCGCAAACTGGGTTGGCCGGAACGGCAATGATTTTTCCGAGTTCGCGGCGAAGAATTGCTTTCAGTTAAACGATACGCATCCGAGCATAGCGGTGGCCGAATTAATGCGCCTGCTGATGGATGTGCATGGTCTGGATTGGGATGAGGCCTGGGCAATTACCCGTCAAACGATGGCCTACACCAATCATACGCTGTTGCCGGAAGCTCTGGAGCGGTGGTCGGTCAATTTGTTCAAGCAGCTGTTGCCAAGGCTGATGGAAATTATTTTTGATATTAATGCCCATTTTTTAGCTGAAGTATCTGCGCACTGGCCCGGAGACAGAGCACGGTTGGCTCGCATGTCGCTGATAGAAGAAGGCCCGGAGCAGCACGTCAGGATGGCCTATTTGGCGATAGTCGGCAGCTATTCGGTTAACGGGGTCGCCGCGTTGCATACAAAGCTGTTGCAGCAAGGCTTGTTTCGCGATTTCTATGAGTTTTGGCCGGGAAAATTCAATAATAAAACCAATGGCGTCACCCCCCGCCGCTGGCTGGCGGCCTGTAACCCGGAGTTGGCCGATTTAATAACGGAAACTATAGGCGAGGGTTGGCTGACCGACTTAATGCTGCTGAAGAAGCTTGAACCCTATGCGGATGATAAAAAGTTTCGCGAGCGGTGGTATGGCGTTCAGCAAAGTGCGAAGCAAAAACTGATTGATTTTAAAAAGCAGGAGCATGATGTCGATTTGAATGTAAATGCCTTGTTTGATGTGCAGGTAAAGCGCGTTCACGAATACAAACGGCAGTTGTTAAACGTATTGCATGTGATTCATCTCTATGACCGCATCAAGCGCGGCGATACGGCAGACTGGACAGATCGTTGCGTGCTGATTGGCGGGAAAGCCGCCCCCGGCTATTATATGGCGAAAAGAATCATCAAGCTGATTAACAATGTCGCCAGTGTCATTAATCACGATCCTGATGTGGGCGGCCGGTTAAAGCTGGTTTTCCTGCCTAATTACCGGGTATCCGCGATGGAGAAAATTTGTCCCGGTGCCGATCTTTCGGAGCAAATCTCGACGGCAGGAAAGGAAGCCTCAGGCACAGGGAATATGAAATTCATGATGAACGGCGCGCTGACTATCGGTACGCTGGACGGCGCCAATATTGAAATCCGCGAAGAAGTCGGGGATGAAAATTTCTTCCTGTTCGGTTTGACCGAAGAGCAGGCTGAAGAAATGAGCCGTCACTACGATCCCGTTGCGATGATTAGTCAGGATAACGATCTGCAACGGGTGGTTGATCTTCTTGAATGCGGGCATTTTAATCAATTCGAACCGGGAATTTTTGACGACATTCTGGCGTCAATAAAAAGTCCGCACGACCCCTGGATGACGGTCGCCGATTTCCGCAGTTTTGTTGATGCGCAAAAGCGTGTGGAGGCCGCTTACCAGGATCAGGATCACTGGACCAGAATGAGTATTTTGAATTGCGCCGGCAGCGGTAAGTTTTCTACCGATAGAACCATCGCCGACTACAATAACGACATCTGGAAGTTGACGCCGGTCAGCATTAAGCGCTGATGTTTCATATCGTATTATTTGAGCCGGAGATTCCCGCCAATACCGGGAATATCATCCGCTTGTGCGCCAATACGGGAATGCATCTGCATTTGATCAAGCCCTTGGGCTTTGAATTGGATGACAAGAAATTGCGCCGGGCGGGACTGGATTATCATGAATGGGTGGCGGTGAAAGAGCATGAGTCGCTGGAGGATTTTGTCGGCAGCATTAAGCCCAAGAGGATTTTTGCCCTGACCACAAAAGGCGAGAAAATTTACAGCGAGGTGAGTTTTCAGCCTGAGGACGCTTTTTTGTTTGGCCCCGAAACCAGGGGCTTGCCTGCCCCTGTCTTAGCGGAGCTGGGTTCCGGACGGTGCTTGTACTTGCCGATGCAGGCAGAAAGCCGGAGCCTGAATTTGTCCAATACAGTCTCGATTGTGCTGTACGAGGCCTGGCGGCAGCTGTCTTTTGCCGGTGCGGCAATAAAATAGATGTAGGGGAGACTAGCCGGTCGCCCGTTGCGATTCTACAGCTCGGCTTTTTGCTCGCGGGCCAGCAGGTTTTGCACGGCAGCCAGGGGAGCTACGCCTTCGTATAAAACCTTGTAGGTTTGTTCGGTAATAGGCATCTCGATGCCATACTTTTTAGCGAGCAGGAAGGTTTCTTTTGCCGCTAAAGCGCCCTCGATTTCCTGGCCTATTTCCTGTGTAGCCGTTGCTTTGTCTTTGCCTTGTCCCAAGGCTAAACCGAAGCGCCGGTTTCTGGATTGGTTGTCGGTGCAGGTCAAAAGAAGGTCGCCGAGGCCAGCCAGTCCCATGAATGTTTCCGGTTTGCCGCCAAGCTTCACCCCAAGACGAATAATTTCGGTCAAGCCCCGGGTAATAAGCGCCGCCCGGGTGTTGGCGCCAAAGCCAAGCCCGTCAGCGATTCCTGCAGCAATAGCCATGACGTTTTTCACCGCGCCGCCCACTTCCACGCCAATCAGATCCGAGCTGGTGTAAGTCCGGAAACGCTCGCTGTGCAAGATGTCCGCCAGGTGGGTTGCAAAATTCGGCTGGGATGAGGCGATAGTGACTGCGGTCGGCAGGCCCGCGGCGACTTCTTTTGCAAAACTGGGGCCGGAGAGGAAGGCGGCGGGGGTTTGAGGGGAAAACACTTCGGCGACTATATCATGAAGCAAGGAGCCGTTCGCTGGATCAAAGCCCTTGGTTGCCCAGGCGATTTGTACATTTTCAGAGGTGTACGGCTTAAGCTTGAGCAGCGTCTCTTTAAAAGCGCGGCTGGGTACGGAAACCAGTATCAGATTGCTGAATGCGGCGGCTTCAGCCAGGTCTGAGGTCATGTGAAGATTTTCTGGAAAAGGCAGTCCCGGTAAATACCGTTTGTTCTCGCGGTCTTGGGCAAGTGCGGCTATATGCTCCGGGTTGTGTCCCCATAATAGCGTCTGACAGCCGTTCCTGGCTGCCATGATTGCAAGAGCCGTGCCCCAGGAACCGGCACCCAGGATGGTTATTTTTTTGTCCATGAATCGAATTAGTTGATGGTGTCGGAGCTTGGGGCTTGTTGTTGTGCGTGTTGCATGTGCTGCGAGTACAAAGCGTCAAAATTTACCGGCGCTAAAAGCAACTGCGGAAAGCCGCCTTTGGTAACCAGGTCGGAAATAACTTCCCTCGCGTAAGGAAACAGGATGTTGGGACAGAAGCTGCCCGCCATCGGCCCCATTTCCTGCTCGGTAAAGCCGCCCAAAGAGAAAATTCCGGCCTGGTTGACTTCGACAAGATAGGCTGTTTTATCGCCGCATTTAACGGTGATCGTTATGGCAAGAGCCACTTCGTACATTGAGTCTTCCAAAGGCGTGACACTATTGCCTAGATTAAAGTCGACAACAGGCTCCCATTTTTCGGTGAATATTTTGGGCGAGTTCGGCGTCTCAAAAGACATGTCTTTTGTATAAATTTTCTGGATGGAAAATTGTTTTTCTACAGCGTTGTTTTCTTCGGACATGATGAATTTGTGTGATGAGGGCTTGATGAATCCAGTATGAAACGCTGAATTAGTTCTTGTTCTTGCTAATTTTTACCGGCAATTTGTAGTCGTTTTCCCAGGATTGCATGCCGCCTGTAATAACGAAAACTTGCTCGAACCCTGCTTTGGTCAATATCTTTCCAGCCGATGCAGAACGTGTTCCGTTTTGGCAGGCGATAAGGATAGTATCTTTTTTATGCGCTTCCAGTTTGGAGAGGTGCTCGGGCAATTTGCTTAAAGGCGTATTAATGGCGTTCTCAATATGGCTTTGCACAAACTCAGGCGGTTCGCGCACATCAATTACGGTTGTAGTGCTATCGTTCATTTTGGCGACGGCAAGCAAAGGCGAAACAGAGCCGAATTTTTTGAATGCCGTATCAATCAATTCCTGGATTAATAAAAAAGTAACTACCGCGAAAGCAAGGGATAAGATGTAGTGATTTAAAATAAATTCTAGATAACGGTCCATGGATAGATTTGTTAAGTTAAGTGGATAGAGGGATAAATTTAGTGATGGGAGCAGAAGACGTCCTGCATCATCTTAATGAGTTTTAGTATGCGGGCATCATCGATGAAGTAATAAACACGGTTGGCGTCTTTTTTGGAACCGAGAATGTTCTTTTCCCTGAGTATGGCCAAATGCTGGGAAATATTGCTCTGACTGGTGCCGACCTGCTCGACAATTTCCTGTACGCAGATTGAATTACTGCCCAGAACGCACAATATTTTTAACCGTAATGGATGTGACATCGCCTTTAAGCAGTATGCGGCTTTGGCTACGTCGGTATCATTACATGAAATGTGATCGTCTTTGGTTTCCATAGGGCTGCTTACACTACCGGGTTATTGGATCTAATTTTACAAAAGAACGCGCAAAGAATTATTTATACACAACGGCCGGTAACGTGTATTACCATAATGACCAATTGATTACGTAACCGCTACGATACAAATCGGCGAAGCTGACAAAATGATACATGATTTTCAACCATTTTGGGTAATGGATAATAAAACAAGGTGTTTGTGATTTATTTCGCAAGGTGCGTCGTGTATGGGGTTTATTTTTAGTTTCTGGAGATAGATAGAAGATGTTGAATCGGCCAAAGCCACTCGTATTGCTGATCCTTGACGGTTTCGGCTACTCGCCGGACAAAGAATACAATGCCATTGCAACGGCAAATACACCTTGCTGGGATCGGTTGCAAAAGGACTGGCCCATGACACTGCTCCACTGTTCCGGCGCAGTGGTGGGATTGCCTGGCGGGCAAATGGGCAATTCGGAAGTCGGGCATATCCATATAGGTACGGGCCGTTATGTTCCGCAGGATTTTTCCAAAGTTAACGATGCGATAGAAGACGGCAGTTTTTTTTCTAATCCGGTGCTTTGCCGTGCCGTCGATCTGGCCAAAGAAAAAGGCAAGGCTTTGCACATACTGGGTTTGTTGTCGCCGGGCGGCGTGCACAGCCACGAAGACCAGATTTTGGCGATGATCGAATTAGCCGCCAAGCGGGGCTTAAATAAAATTTACCTGCATGCCTTTCTGGATGGGCGGGATGTCCCGCCCAAGAGTGCCGCTGCTTCAATCAAATTGCTGGAGGCGAAGTTTTCAGCGCTCGGTGTTGGCCGCATCGCCTCAATCGCGGGCCGATTTTATGCGATGGACAGGGACAATCGCTGGGATCGCGTAAAACAGGCTTATGATCTCATCGCAAAAGGCGAGGCCGGTTGTTATGCGGATTCTGCGCTAGAAGGCCTGGAAGCCGCTTACAGCAGAGGCGAAACGGATGAGTTTGTTTTGCCAACAGTTGTGTCTCAAGCCGTCGCCCTTGATCAGGAAGACTCCGTGGTGTTCATGAATTTTCGGGCGGACCGCGCCCGCGAGATTTCCCTGGCATTAACGGCAACGAATTTCGACTCGTTCGACAGGGGCCGTGCACCCCACGCAGGCTATTTTTGCACCCTGACGGAATACAACCAGGATTTTGATTACGATGTGGCTTATCCGCCGACCGATATAAAGAATGGTCTCGGTGAGTATCTGTCCAGTCTGGGCATGAAGCAGTTAAGACTGGCGGAAACTGAAAAATACGCCCACGTTACGTTTTTTCTTAATGGCGGCATAGACACCCCTTTCCCCGGGGAAGACAGAATATTGGTGCCGTCGCCTAAAGTCAGAACCTATGACATGCAGCCTGAAATGAGCTCGGTGGAAGTTACCGATCATATGGTAGAGGCCATTGTGGGCGGTAAATATGATGTCATCATCTGTAATTATGCCAATTGCGATATGGTCGGGCATACCGGCATAGTGGATGCGGCGATTTTAGCCGTGGAAGCTGTCGATGCCGCATTGCAGCGCATAGTTGACGCGTTGCAGAAGGTTGGCGGAAGGATGTTGATAACGGCGGATCACGGCAATATTGAACAAATGGTTGATAAGGAGACCGGGCAGCCGCACACCGCGCATACCACAAATCCGGTGCCTTTGGTTTATGTGGGCGGCGACAGGCCGTTAGCCTCTGGCGGCAGCTTGTCGGATCTGGCGCCAACGATGCTGGCAATTTTAGGAGTCGAGCAACCTGTTGAAATGACCGGCAAGTCACTTATCAAATAAATAGTGAATGAAAAAGAAGATAGTTTTTTGTTTTTTACTGAGTGTGTTCTTAAACGAAGCCGGCGCGGAAGTTTCAGATAAAAGTAAGGAGTTAAGCAGGGTTCAGTCTGATATCGAAGCGACTAAACAAGAGATGCAGCGCATCCGGGAGCAAAAAAGCACTTTAAGCACGCAATTGGCTGAAATCGAAAAACTCTACGGGAAAACAGCCGCTTTACTGAAAACCTTAGAGAGACAGGTTGAGCAGAAGCGCCAAAACCTGGGCAAGATTCGGCAGAAGATGCAGGCCCTTCAGGATGAAGTCGGCAAGCAAAATAAAGAATTAGCGGGTCAAATAAGGGCCGCCTATGCCATGGGGCAACAGGAAAAATTAAAGTTGTTGCTTAATCAGCAAGACCCTGCATTATCCAGTCGGATAATGGTATATTATGATTATCTTAATATGGCGCGGGCAAAAAAACTGGCCGGTATTAATGAATCCATGCAGCATCTGGAGCAGTTGAACAGGCAGGAGCAAGAGGAAACCGAGCTTTTAGAGAAAGATCTGGAGCAAAAGAAGTTGGAGCAGGTGGCTGTGGACAGCGTTAGAGAGCAGAGAGCTCAACTATTGACGCAGTTAAGCAATGATTTTTCTTCGAATGAACAGCAGATCGGCCGCTTAAAAGAGAGCGAAAGCAAGCTCAAGGATTTGATAGCCTCATTGCAGCAAACAACGGATGATGTCGCTTCCGAAGCCGATCAGGAAAAGGAGTCGCCCAAGGTCAAAGAGGATGCCCCCGAAGCTAAAGACGATTCGTCCAAAGCTAAAGAGGAATTGCCCAAGGCTAAAGAGAATCCCTCGGAAGTTAAAGAAGATTCGGCCAAGGCTAAGAATGACTTTCCTGAACTTAAGGGGGATTTTGCCTCACTCAAGGGCCAATTGCCCTGGCCTATAAAAGGGCGGGTGGCGAATAAGTTCGGCAGTGCGCGTGCCGAAGGCTCGTGGGACGGGATATTGATCGATGCCAAAGAGGGCGCGGAGATACGCGCCGTTACCGGCGGGAAAGTGGTTTATGCCGATTGGCTTCGAGGCTACGGCTTGTTGACTATCATTGATCACGGCAAGGGTTACATGACCCTCTACGCGTTTAATCAGAGTCTGTATAAAAAGATTGATGAAAGAGTGGAAGCGGGGGATGTCATCGCTTCCGTTGGACAAAGCGACGGCCGCAGCCAGCCGGGCTTGTATTTTGAAATACGCAAGAAAGGCAAGCCCATTGATCCGCTTGAGTGGTGCCGAAAGTAGCCGGCATTACATTATTGATAGTTAAATGATAATATTTAAGAAAATTGAGTGTTTGGAGTTTTCAGGTACATGTTAAAAAAGAAAAGTATTTTTATTTTATCCTTAGGGATTATGTTGGGTGTCTTTATCGGCATCTGCGGCAGCGTTCTTGCCGAGCGGGAAAAGGTAGAGCCTGCAGCCGACACCGAAGCCCTGCCCTTTGAGGACTTGCGGACATTCACGGAAATTTTTGGCCGGATCAAACGGGACTATGTAGAGCCTGTTTCCGACAAAAAGTTGCTGGAAGATGCGGTGCGGGGCATGTTGAGCGGCCTTGACCCCCATTCGGCTTATCTGGTTGCCGAGGAATATCAGGAATTAAAAGAAGGCACGACCGGGCAGTTTGGCGGCCTGGGCATAGAAGTCAGCATGGAAAACGGCTTTGTCAAAGTGGTTTCCCCTATCGATGACACGCCGGCTCAAAAAGCCGGGATAAAAGCCGGGGATCTGATTGTCAGGCTGGACGACCAGCCGGTAAAAGGCATGAGCTTGGCGGATGCCGTGAAGAAAATGCGGGGCGAGCCGGGCAGCAGTATTTTGCTCACCGTGGTGCGTGAGGGTGCGGAAGCGCCGCTGAAAATAACAATAGTCCGTGACATCATAAAAGTTAAAAGCGTAAAGAACCGGATGCTGGAAAAAGGCTATGGCTATGTGCGTATCAGCAGCTTCCAGTCGGGAACAGGCGAAAGCCTTAAAGAAGCGCTTGCAGCGTTGAAAAAGGAAAATGGCGGCGATTTAAAAGGCCTGGTTCTGGATTTAAGGAATAATCCGGGCGGTGTGCTGAACGCGGCGGTTGAAGTCAGCGACGCCTTCATAAAGAGCGGCCTCATCGTTTACACCGAAGGACGCATCGAGAATTCGGAAATGCGCTTTAATGCCGCCCCTGACGACCTCATCAATGGCGCGCCGATAGTCGTGCTGATTAACGCCGGTTCCGCTTCGGCTTCCGAGATTGTGGCGGGAGCCTTGCAGGATCAGAAACGCGCCGTGATCATGGGCGAAAAGTCGTTCGGTAAAGGTTCCGTGCAAACCATACTGCCAACCAGCAACGGCGCCGCAGTCAAGCTGACGACAGCCCGCTACTACACGCCTTCAGGCAGATCCATACAGGCGGAAGGCATTGAGCCGGATGTCGCATTGGCCCGCGTCAAGCTGGAGTCCTTGGATAAGGATAAGACGGATTTCAAGCCGGTTAAGGAAGCCGACTTGTCGCATCATTTGCAGAACGGCAAAAAAGGAAAAAGCGCCGATGGTGTAGAGGGTGAGCAAGGCGAAGACAAGGAGTCTCTGGAAACGAAGGATTATCCGTTATCCGAGGCATTGATGCTGTTAAAAGGCATTAGCATCATGCATAAATAAACGAAGATTCGTTTTTGATAACGAAAACCCGGATTCCGGCAGGCTTGATAGTTTGTTGGGGTTCGGGTTTTTTTATGGGTTGAATTTGTTGGCAAGGTTGCTATTAAATAATTATTAAAGCATTATGACTAACGGATTTCTGGGGTGGATTTTGCGCCCTAGATTGAAAATTAATACATACCTAAACAAGGTATCTGCTTTATGTTAAGCCCTTCAAACACAGAAGGCCATCTTGGCACTTACAACGGCTTCTTCGGTTAGCGTATAGGGCGTTTCGTAAGTTTGAATTATTGAGATCCAGCCTTTAATGAAACTTTTTACTTCCTACAGGATTAATCATGGCTCTATATTTCCTCGAATACGATCTTCGTAAACAACGTGACTACAAAAAGCTCTATGACGAGCTAGCTAATTTTGGGGCTGTTCGCATACTCAAGTCCTTATGGTGTTTTAAACGTCTTAACACCACATCAAAAGACTTAAGGGATCACTTTAAACAGTTTATTGATAAAGACGACGGCCTTATCGTTGCAGAAGTAAATGACTGGGCATCAATTAACACGGTTCAAATCCAAACAAACTAGCCTAAAAAACGCTCAAGCAGCGGTTCTACGGTGGTTTTGTTTCAAGCTACTCAGCGCCGCGCCTGCAGCTTTACGTTATACAAAACAAGGAATCAAAAATGACAAGACTAGCAAAGAAGTATTTACAAGAAGACAAATATATATATGTTTGGACAAGAGATAAAGGTGATGGTGAATATGCTGGAAAACTTGATCAAATCAAAGTAGATAAAGATGAAGGCTATGAAGTTCTATATTTTATTCAAGAGTTAATGAGTAAGCATAATTTAACAAAAGTAAAAGACGTTCATCGTATCGAAGATGCTCTGCATGCCCCTGAACTTTCATCGGTAGTTATGCGTAAAGATTTAGAGGCAGAAATCGAAGAAATGTTGTCATTATAAAGCGCGGCAGTGCGGTAGGTTGGGCTGAATGCAATAAAGCCCAACATTAACAATGTGTCGCTACCGCGACGATTGATTTAATCGGGTTCTCGCACCCGACGGCGAGATACTTTCTTTTGCGTCGCCAAAAGAAAGTATCCAAAGAAAAGGCGACCCGGTTGCCGCTTTGTCCTCCGTTGCTACGAAAACCATCCTTGGTTTTCGCCCTGCGGGTCAGCCGATGGCTGTTCAAATTTGCTCCAGGCAAATTTGTCACTTTCGACGAGGGTTGACGAAAGGGGCTCCTGCCCCTTCGCCAACGTGCGGCATCCCTGCCGCACCCCTAACGGGCTATTCTCGCCGAAAGCTCCGGTACTCGGCGCGGCATACGGGATTAAATCCGTACACTAGCAGATTTTCTTCGCTCTCACTCGCCGTGGGAAAGAGACAATTGTTTCCACGTTTATGCAGGTTCCCAAGCTCCAGCTCTCATCTTTATACGCAAGTATTTTAAAGCACGTCATCCCGGCAGGGATTGCCGGGATCCAGGCGCCATGGATGGCAGATGTCGAAACAGACAACTCGGTAGGATGGGTTTCGCTACGCTCTACCCATCCTACGCATCATGTTTGCGGATTAACGGATATCGATTTCTGATAATTGACGGTAAAGTCATTCAGATTGGAAAGCGCTACGGGCAGGTCTTCGGTTTTTTCAAGACTGAACGCATTAACGCCGACGCGCGATAAATAGAACACCTGGTCGCGCATGAAGTGGCCTGTTGCCCTGATTTCGCCTTGATAGTTATAGCGGCCTCTGAGCAGCCATGCGTGGGAAAAGATGCGGCCATCGCCAAAACCGGGGAAATCCAGTTCAATGAGCTGAATGTCTTTCAGGTCGGCGGCGATGTCTTCAACCGAATCGGAGGGGCCGATTCTGACGCCTTTTTTTCCGCTGGACTTTAGCAGTTGCTGCTTGTCTTTTTTCCAGCGCGCCAATGAAACGCTGATGTCGCCGTCCTTGAGTTCGGCATCATCCGGGACGAAGCTCCAGGTGTCGTCAACAATTTGTCTGTCTTTAATTATCTGCATAGACTTGCTCTTTGAATGGGGTAATTCCGACACGTTTTACCATGTCCAGAAACGATTCATCATCCTGGCGCTGTTTGACATAAACATCGAGAATGGTAGTGATTGCTTTGGTTACCTCGTCTTTGGCGACGGCAGGCCCCAGCCGCTCGCCGATAGCCGCCTCGTTTTCCGAGGAGCCGCCCAGGGTCAGCTGATACCATTCAGCGCCTTTTTTATCGACGCCGAGTATGCCGATATGGCCCACGCTTTGGTGGGCGCAGCCGTTCATGCAGCCGGACATGTTGATTTTTACATCGCCGATGTCGTGGAGATAGTCCATGTCGTCAAGCGCTTCGTTGATTTCCTTGGCAACGCCAATCGAGCTGGCGTTGGCGAGAGAGCAAAAATCGAGGCCGGGGCAGCAGATCATGTCGGTTACGGTGCCGATATTGGGCGTGGCCAGTTTCAGAGCGTCTAGCTGTTGCCACAGCGGGAACAGGTCAGCCTGCTTGACGTCGGCAAGAATCAGGTTTTGCCGGTGCGTGCTTCTGATCTCGCCAAAACTGTATCGGTCGGCCAAGTCGGCGACAGCGTCAAGCTGGGTATCGGTCATGTCGCCCGGAGGCGAGTCCGGCGCTTTTAACGATAGGAATGCAGCGCGATAGCCGGGCACTTTGTGATCGACAGTGTTGTATTTAATCCAGGTGGCAAACGCCTTGTTGTCGAGCTGGCGTTGCGCATGGCTAACGTCTTGCGCGGCATTTGTCTCATAGGCTGGCGGCGCAAAATAGGCTTTCATGGCTTCAATGCGGTCGGCGCCAAGCTCAAGGCCATCCCGGATCAGCAGCCATTCCTTTTCAACCAGTTTGGCGAATTTCTCCATGCCGGATTCTTTGACCAGAATCTTAATACGCGCTTTGTACTTGTTGTCGCGGCGGCCGAACAGGTTGTAAATCCGCAGTATGGCTTCCAGATAAGACAGCAGGTGCTTCTTTTCCAGATAGGGTTTGATGACTTGCCCGATAATCGGCGTGCGTCCCAAACCGCCGCCGACCAGCACTTTAAAGCCGATTTCTCCGGCGTCATTTTTAACCAGGTGCAGGCCGATGTCGTGAAATTGGGTAGCTGCGCGGTCAAGCTTTGCGCCGCTGACGGCAATCTTGAATTTGCGAGGCAAGTAGGCGAATTCAGGATGCAGGGTAGTCCATTGACGGATGATCTCGCAATAAGGGCGGGGGTCTTCAAGTTCATCGATACAAACACCGGCCAGGTGATCCGATGAGGTGTTTCTCAGGCAGTTGCCGCTGGTCTGGATGGCATGCATTTGGACGCTGGCCAGTTCTTCTAGAATGTCGGGAACTCTTTCCAATTGCGGCCAGTTAAACTGGACGTTTTGCCGGGTTGTGAAATGACAGTAGTTTTTGTCGTAGGTGCGGGCGATATGCGCCAGCTTCCGGAACTGCTTGGAGTTAAGCAGGCCGTAGGGGCCGGCCACCCGTAACATGGGAGCGTGGGTTTGTACGTAGAGTCCGTTCATCAACCGCAATGCGCGGAATTGATCGTCTGAAATTTCGCCTTTTAAAAAGCTTTCGGTTTGCTTTCTAAATTGAGCTACGCGTTCTTCAATAAGTGTTTGGTCGTTGTCGTTATACTGATACATAAATGAGCGCTTAGTGCCTGTTCAGGCGAGTAGATACAGCTAATAATGATATACTGCGGGTCATAAAATGACAAAGGTTATTATATGGTGATAACATTGCGAGTTGAAATTATGGCGTGTTTATCTGATTAATTATAAAACAAAGGAAGGGGGGTTATTTTGTTACGGTTTTTATTGGTCTTGTTATCTGCTTTGTTATTGCCTGAAGCGGCGATGGCGGGTGGTTTTGAAAGCCTTGGGTTGACGGGAACGGAGCGGGGTATTTATACGGTTCTGATTTTCATTATTGCCTATGGTTTTGTAATGGCTGAAGAGTTTACTCATTTGAGTAAGTCCAAGCCGGTTATTCTCGCAGCGGCTATTATTTGGGCGCACGCCTCGATTCTGGCGACTCAGGCAGGTGTTACGACTGAGGCTATGCATGAAGCTTTTGAATATAATTTGAAAGAATATGCGGAGCTGATGTTGTTCTTGCTGGTTGCCATGACTTATATCAACTCAATGGCTGAGCGTAATGTGTTTGAGGCATTGAGATCATGGCTGGTAAGAAAGCAGTTTGGCTACCGCCAGTTGTTTGTGATTACCGGCGTCATCACTTTCTTCCTGTCTTCTGTGGCTGATAACCTGACGGCGGCTTTATTGGTCGGCGCGGTTGTTATGGCGGTCGGCGCCGATAATGAGAAATTTGTCAGCATCGGCTTTGTTAACCTGGTAATTGCTGCGAATGCGGGTGGTGCGTTTTGTCCTTTCGGCGACATTACAACTCTGATGGTTTGGCAGGCTGAGTATGCTGAGTTTTTTGACTTCTTCAAGCTCTTTATCCCTTCCGCAGTCAATTACGGCGTACCGGCGGCGGTGATGTATTTTGCTGTGCCGAATGAGCAGCCTAAGGCCTCTAGCGAAGCTGCGGTGCAGTTAAAACCGGGTGCGATTCAAATTTGCGTCATGTTTCTTTTGACTATTGCTGCGGCAGTAAGTTTTAAGCAAATGCTGCATTTGCCGCCATTTATGGGCATGATGGTTGGTCTTTCTTTATTGATGCTTTACGGCTACCGTTTAAAAACAGTCTATAAAGTTGAAGGCGATGCGCCATTTGATATTTTCGACAAAGTGCGTCATGCCGAATGGGATACCTTGCTGTTTTTCTTCGGCGTAGTGTTTGCGGTCGGCGGCTTGGGTTATATCGGTTATCTTGAACTGCTTTCCGGTGCAATGTACGAAGGCCTGGGTGCGACTACGGCCAACATCTTAGTGGGTGTGATTTCGGCGATTGTCGATAACATTCCTGTTATGTTCGCGGTGTTGAACATGAACCTGGATATGGATCTGTATCAGTGGTTATTGGTGACTTTAACCGCCGGTGTTGGCGGTTCATTGTTGTCAGTGGGTTCTGCCGCCGGGGTGGCCTTAATGGGGCAGTCCAACCATAAATACACATTCTTCAGCCATTTGAAATGGACGCCTGCAATTGCTGCCGGTTACGTAGCGAGTATCGTTACGCATTATCTGATTAATGGTTGATATTTTAAGCATGCGCCGCACCTCCCGGTGCGGTGCTTCTGTCTGGTAAGGCCGGTGGCTGCTGAAAAAAGTTGGCGATCGGCCTTTTCAATTTATGCTCAGCCGCGTGTGCGGAGCATGATATTTCTCGGTTTTTCCGCAGGACTTCCTTTCTTATTGGTTTTTTCTACATTATCGGCCTGGTTGCGGGATGAGGGTGTGGAGAGATCTGTCATAGGCTTTTTCAGCTGGGTCGGCGTGACCTATTCGATAAAGGTTTTTTGGGCGCCCGTTATTGACAGGTTGCCGCTGCCTGTTTTAACCGGACTATTAGGCAAGAGACGCAGTTGGATGTTGCTTGCGCAACTGGGCATTGTGGCTGGCCTGATCGGCATGGGGGGGGCGGACTCGCATACCCAATTGCAGCAGATTGCTCTGTTTGCGGTATGGGTGGCGTTTTGTTCGGCCACGCAGGATGTTGTTATTGATGCTTATCGCATTGAATCGGTTGGTCCTGCATATCAAGGGGCTATGGCGGCAACTTATGTGCTGGGCTATCGGATTGCCCTGTTGGTGGCAGGGGCGGGCGCTTTTTATATTGCGGATTATTCCAGTTGGAGATTGGCTTATTTTGTAATGGCGGCCGCTATGCTGGTAGGCCTGATGACAACGCTTTGCCTTAAAGAGCCTGAGCATGACAATGCTGCACAGACAGAGAAGATCGGCGAGGCAAAACATCGGAGCATCTGGCGGCGTTTACTGGCAGGTTTTTCAAATGCGGTATTGAGCCCCTTTGTGGAGTTCTTTAGTCGTAACGGCAAAATTGGTTTGTTGATCCTGATGCTTATCGCGGTCTATAAAATGAGCGACATCACCATGGGTGTTATGGCGAATCCGTTTTATCTTGACTTGGGCTTTAGCAAAAAAGAGATTGCTGATGTTACCAAAATTTTTGGTTTTTTTATGACCATAGCCGGTGCTGCGCTGGGTGGCGCGCTGGTGGTCAGATACGGGATTATGCGTCCTTTGCTGCTGGGCGCGGTCATGGTGGCTGTTACCAATCTGCTGTTTGCCGTTTTGGCAGTGAGTGAGCCCAGTTTGTTGTTGCTGGCCGGCGTGGTAAGTGCCGATAACTTAAGCGGAGGTATCGCGACATCGGTTTTTATCGCGTATCTTTCCAGCTTAACCAGCAGTGCTTATACCGCTACGCAATATGCGCTGTTCAGTTCCTTGATGACGTTGCCCGCCCAATTTTTGGGGGGCTTTTCAGGGATCGTTGTGGATAGTTATGGTTACACCGTTTTTTTTATTTATGCGTCAACGGTAGGTTTGCCGGCAATAATACTGGTGTATTTGCTAATGCGACAGCAAAGCCGCTCTAAGGTGTATAGTCATAATCCATAACAAGCGGGGCGTGATCGGAAAAACGCTCTTCTTTATAGATGGATGCTGAGGCGACTTTATCTTTAAGGGCGGCGTTGATTATCTGGTAGTCAATGCGCCAGCCGACGTTCTTTGTCCAGGATTGGCCTCTGTTTGACCA
Organism: Methylobacter sp.; assembly: GCA_041660285.1. GTDB lineage: Bacteria > Pseudomonadota > Gammaproteobacteria > Methylococcales > Methylomonadaceae > Methylobacter_A. The sequence continues at coordinate 50,028 of JBAZWN010000014.1, read as the reverse complement.
CCATGTGTATTGTTCGGCATCCTGATTAATGAGTCTGAACGCATCCAGCCAATGCCCATCGGCAAACAATTGATCCAGCCAGGCTCTTTCTTCGGGTAAAAAGCCCGAGTTCTTCTGATTTCCGCGCCAATTTTTTAAGTCGATTTCTTTGTGGGCGATGTTCCAGTCGCCGCAGATTATATAGTCACGGCCGCTTTGCGCGCATTCCTGCAAATAGGGTGTGAAGCGATCCATGAATTTGTATTTGAAGGTTTGCCGTTCTTCCCCGGATGTGCCTGACGGCAAATAAAGCGAGATGACGCTGAGGTTGCCGATTTGAGCCTCAATGAACCGGCCTTCTGTGTCGACATCTTGCCAGCCTATGCCGCTAATGATTTTATCAGGCTGTTTTCGGCAATATAAAGCGACCCCGCTATAGCCTTTTTTCTCTGCATCATGATAAAAACAATGATAGCCTTTGGGGCAAAAGGGATCGGAATCAAGCTGGTGCAGCTGGGCCTTGGTTTCCTGTATGCAAATAATGTCAGCATTCTGCTGCTGCATCCAGATAAAGAAACCTTTGCGTTCTGCGGCGCGGATGCCATTTGCATTTAAAGTAATAATGCGCATAATATAAATTGAGTTGCGAATTGCATATGAAATCCGTATTATACGGGGTTCTTTAATAAGTATGTAGCCCGTTTGTGGGTAATGTGAAAGTGATATGAAACCAGAAATTCATCCAGAATATAAGCAAATTACTGTGACTTGCGGTTGCGGCAATACATTTGAGACAGGTTCTGTATTAGGTAAGGATTTGCAAGTTGAGGTTTGCTCTTCATGCCATCCTTTTTATACAGGAAAGCAGCGCGTTGTTGATACGGCGGGTCGCGTTGATAAATTCCGTAAAAAATACGGCAAATAGATTTTTGCAGATTTTTTGTTTCGATTGGCGGTCAAGACATCATCTGAAAAGAGCTGGTGCCGTTTGATTGATTGCAATGCGGTTCAATGGGTCGCCGGTGTTTGAGAAAGCGCTTAATTTGTGTATAGATTAAAAGCAGAAAGCCGATACAGTGTTGCTGTATCGGCTTTCTGCTTTTTGGCAGGCGGGTAACCGGCTTGGTGTGGTTATAAGGTATCTATACCGGTTAATCCCTCGATAGACCAATTGGCAAAGTCAACAGAGCCTTCTTCAGTATCACCATTCTTATAGTTGATGCGACAAACATATTTTTTAGTGCTTGTATTTGCAGGGGTTGTAATATCAACTTCGGCGTTAATAACGTATTGATAGTTTCCAATGCTCCATGCATTAAGAGGTTTTTCCGGAAAACTAATAGACGTGTCGGGGCTAAGTTTAGATTTAATGTAAGTATTGCAATGCGTGTAGGCCAGTCCGGTCAGTGGCGTGGAGATAGGTGCCATGTCGGCCAGGTCATTACTTTTAATGAGAAATAAATCGGACTGAATAACGCGCCAAACAATCGGCATTACTGCCTTTTGCTGGAATACAACTAGGACAATTAAGCCGACGATGAGAATTAATAATGGATATTTTTTCATATGTTAAATTGATACTTTAGGAAAGATTGCTGACGGTAATACGGGGAATTCTAACAGAAATCATGTTCTTAAAAGTAGGGAAATTTAACAAGAGGAAATGAAGGTTAAAGGAAATGTGATTGGCGAATGTTTTTGACTTGACAAGGTTGGTCGAACTGGTAGACTGACAGCTCGCCAAATAGACTTGGTGACATCTTGTTCTTAGGTTCTTAATAAGAACGGGTGGGAAAATGGAGTTGTAACTATAGACTCCTGACCCTAACGGGTTGGGGATTTGATAATTTTTAGGAGGTAGAAATGGCAGCTACAACTGAATCAGTGAAAACTGATGCTGCGGAAGCACCGCTGTTAAATAAAAGAAATATGTTTGCCGGCGCTGCATTATATGTAGTGTTTTACGGCTGGGTTCGTTGGTATGAAGGTGTTTATGGCTGGTCAGCTGGCTTAGACTCATTCGCACCTGAATTCGAAACATATTGGATGAACTTTCTTTATATCGAGTTTGTTTTAGAAGTAGCGACTGCAGGTATCCTGTGGGGTTATCTCTGGAAAAGCCGTGATCGTAAAGTTATGTCAATCACTCCAAGAGAAGAGTTAAGAAGACATATGACTCATTGGACTTGGTTGGTTATGTATGCTTTCGCTATTTACTACGGCGCTAGCTACTTTACAGAGCAAGATGGAACATGGCATCAAACTATCGTTCGTGATACTGACTTTACACCAAGTCACATCATCGAATTCTATTTGAGCTACCCAATCTACATCATCACTGGTGGCGCTTGCTTCTTATATGCAAAAACAAGACTTCCTACTTATCAGCAAGGTTTGCACCTTCAGTATATGGTAGCGACAGTTGGTCCTTTCATGATTCTGCCAAATGTTGGTTTGAATGAGTGGGGTCACACTTTCTGGTTCATGGAAGAGTTGTTTGTTGCACCTTTACATTATGGCTTCGTATTCTTCGGATGGGCAGCTTTAGGTATATTGGGCGTTGTAAACACAGAAGTTATGGCAATTGCTAAACTTCTGAAAAAAGACTTAGCTTAATATAAAGTCTTTTTTGGTTGTAATTACTATCTCCTCGCTGTTTCGCCTTTTTTCACGGCGAAACAGCATAGAGAAAGATAGTCATTAATAAAAATAATTTAAATCCTTTAGGAGGTAAGCTAATGAGCGCATCTCAATCAGCTGTACGGTCTCGTGCTGAAGCGGTAAAAGTTTCACGCACATTTGACTGGATGATTTTGTTTACGTTGTTTTTCGTAGTACTTGGTGGTTATCACATTCACTACATGTTAACTGGTGGTGACTGGGATTTCTGGACTGACTGGAAAGATAGACGTCTATGGGTAACTGTAGCTCCAATCGTTTCAATCACTTTCCCTGCTGCTGTTCAAGCTTGCTTGTGGTGGCGTTACCGTCTGCCTTTTGGCGCAGTTGTATGTATTTTGGGTCTGCTTTTAGGTGAGTGGATTAACAGATACTTGAACTTCTGGGGTTGGACATATTTCCCAGTAAACATCTGCTTCCCTTCAAACCTGATGCCAGGCGCGATTGTTCTTGATGTTATCTTAATGCTGTCAGGCAGCATGACATTGACTGCAGTACTTGGTGGTTTAGCATGGGGTCTGTTGTTCTATCCAGGCAACTGGCCAATCATTGCTCCATTGCACGTTCCTGTTGAATACAATGGCATGATGATGACCCTGGCTGACTTACAAGGTTACCACTACGTAAGAACTGGTACACCTGAGTACATCAGAATGGTTGAAAAAGGTACACTAAGAACTTTCGGTAAAGACGTTGCTCCAGTATCAGCGTTCTTCTCTGGTTTCGTGAGTATCCTAATTTACTTCTTGTGGCATTTCTTTGGCCAATGGTTCGCAAAAACTGATTTCGTTCAGTCTTCATAAGAACTGTTTGTTGAAAATTACACATAAAAGACTGGAGTTAGCAATGAAGTATATTGTTGGCGCTAGATACTCTGAAAACTATAGATTCTCTATTATAGAGGAGGATATATGAAATTAATAAAAGACAAGGTTGCTAAATTATCCTTTGTCGCACTGCTGATAACTGTTACAGCAGCGATGTTCTACACACCAACTGCATCTGCTCATGGTGAAAAGTCGCAAGCTGCGTTCATGCGTATGCGTACAATTCACTGGTTTGACCTGAACTGGTCAAAAGAGGAAGTGCCTGTTAATGATACAATGACAATTTCTGGTAAATTCCACGTTTTCGCTGGATGGCCTGAAACTGTTGATAAACCAGAAATCTCATTCTTGAACATTGGTATTCCAGGACCTGTATTTATTCGTGCAGGATCATGGATCGGTGGTCAATTGGTTCCACGTTCAGTAACGTTGGAACTGGGTGAAACTTATGAGTTCAAAGTATTGTTAAAAGCACGTCGTCCAGGCGATTGGCACGTACACACTATGATGAACGTTAAAGGCGGCGGTCCAATCATCGGTCCAGGTAAATGGGTAACTGTTACTGGTTCTATGGGATCTTTCGTTAACCCAATTACCACTTTGACAGGTCAAACTATTGATCTGGAAAACTATAACCTGGGTAACGTCTACTTCTGGCACGCTTTCTGGTATGCTTTAGGTTTGGCTTGGTTGGCATATTGGGCTCGTAAACCAATGTTCGTTCCACGTCATATCGCTGTTGAAGCAGGTAAAGCTAATACTTTAATCAGTGCTACTGACAGAAAAGTTGCTATGGCATTTGCTGCTGGTACTATCGGTATTGTTGCTTTCTCAATGGGCAGCACAAACGAACAGTATCCAATCACAACTCCTCTGCAAGCTGGTTTATTGCGCGGCATTAAAACATATCAAATGCCAGCAAAAACAGTTAGCGTTAAAGTTGAAGATGCTACTTATCGTGTACCAGGTCGTGCTATGCAAATGACACTGACTATCACTAACAATGGTGATTCGTCTGTGCGTTTGGGTGAGTTCAACACAGCTGGTGTTCGTTTCTTAGACTCAGCAGTACATGAAGATGATACTGGCTACCCAGATGACTTGTTGGCTGAAGAAGGTTTGACTGTTAGCGATAACAGCCCACTTGCTCCAGGTCAAACAAGAACAGTACAAGTTACTGCATCTGATGCTGCTTGGGAAGTATACCGTTTAGCTGACTTGATCTATGATCCAGACAGCCGTTTTGCTGGCTTGCTATTTTTCTTTGATGAATCTGGCAAACGTCAAATGGTTATGGTAGACGCTCCATTAATCCCAGTATTCATTTAATGAATAATTAACTGATAACTTCGGTTATCAGTTAAGGGATTGAAAACCCCCGTTACCAACAGGTAGCGGGGGTTTTTTTTTGAAAATAAATAGCATGTGTTTTAGTTGATGCTTCCTGTAAATGGAGTGCGGATAAAATGATGCTGAGTCAACGAAGCATAGGTAGTGTGGCGTTTCGAGTAGCGTCTGCGCAATGAAATGCAAAATATTCCGACATCGCGTCGAATTATTGGTACTTGATTAAGGCGCTCATGAGTAGCGAGCGATGAGTGTTGGATGCAGGAGGAGTATAGAGTACAGTTGCGAGAGACGCAGGGCGATGTTAGCCCCGGGCAGGCTACTGACTTTTAACATGTTGGGACTGGGTATGCTTAAAGCAAGTTTTTGGCGAAAATAGAGGCTTCCCAAAAAACTTATGCTTTTTCAGGGAAATTGTGTATTAGTTGGATAGGGAGAGATAATCAACGGGATTTAGGTCAATGATGAAATATAAAGGCAGTCAGTTGTGAAGAAAATTAGCTTGGATTAATAACAGCAGGCGATTAAACGTTTTCTGGAGTAACTGAAAATGAATATTGAATTTTTTAATTCTTGGAAAGTATGTAACACGTTATAAGTCTCGGAGTGAGATTACTAATGTATTGGCTTTGAGGAAGTGCTGATGAGGTGGTCTGTGAAATGATTAATTTGGAAACAAAAAACCCAGCGATTAAGCTGGGTTTTTTGGTACTGCTAAATATTTAGTTTATAGTTGGATAGAGCTAGAAACTTTTTGCTTGGAACCATCTGGATCATCCATGCAACCTGCCAAACCAACAATCATTAATGCCATAGCTAAAAGTGATAATACTTTTTTCATAAGAATATCCTCCAAAGGGGTTCAATTATTTTTAATTATTTTTGCGCCAATATTTAAAGCACATGTATTTTATATCATGACTGGAATGATGATGCAATATTAAAAAATGAATAATTGTTATGGTAGTTAAAGCTCATTGATATTGCTTGGTAAATCGAAAGAAATGGCATTGTTAACCCATTTTACAGCTCCGATTGTAACCCACGGAGACACCATATTTTTATGTAATTGATCATGAACCCAGTAAGAAGGCGCGTTGATTTTTTTAAGTTTTATCTGGAATAAAGTTTTATTAATATCCAGCCCGATTTTTTGTCCCCAGAATGCGGTGACTTTCATAATAAACTTATGTAAGCGAGTATTGTCGATATTGGGCGTGACTGCAATGTTGGCCCACATAGAATGAACACGGCCCCAATTAGGAGCAAGTAATCGTCCTTGTTCATTTATGAACGGTAGCCAGCGCTCAGCGCCATTTTGATCGATATAAGTGATGGCTAGAATATGATCATAGCCTGCAAAATGATCGTGCAGATAAAGAGCGTGCGGGGTGATGCCTAAAAAGGTCTGAGAGACCATTAAAAGGGCGTTGCTGGCCTGTGAAATGTTATTGATTATTGGGTTTTGCGCAGTATTAATATTGAGCCTATAAAATAGGCCGTAATGAATAGAGCTGTTTAACTGCAAAAGCAGAAAAGCGATCAATATTTTTGAGAGCTTTCTGGAAAATGTCTTTGGTTGTTGTGTGGCAAGCTGTTCAAAATACTGATGGTATAAGGTATTAATTTGCAGATTTTGCGGCGCAGGACAGGTAGTTGTTGTGCACGGAATACGACTACGAGTGTCTGCAATGAGCCTGTATTTACTTGAGGCGAATTGGTAGATTCCCGGGAGGCTTAAAATAATGCCAACTGTAAATAAATAGCGCATCTTTCTAAATATCTGAATATAGGTATCAACGCCTGAATAAATGCGATTGCTGCTATCCAGGGCATATAAGTCAGTCAACAGAATCTCATTGTTGATTGAAGCGAGCGCAGGATAGTGTGCGGCATGTTCTTGAGCGCTTTTAAAGTCGATACATTTAAAAATATCCAAATGATTAAGAATAAGAACGGTACGGTTACATAAAGGGCATAGTTGGTCATAAAATACGGTAAGAGACGGATGTTTTGCCGTAATCAGTTGGCCAATACACCGCCACCACCTAAAAGGGATGAGTAATGTATAAAAGCTGAGCATCCCCAAGCCAAAAGGATAAATATTAAAAGACAAGGTAATGCCAAGATGAAGCCCTAGCCCGACCAATAAATAGGCTATGCGTAACCGGCGATTGGTAAAAAAGAATATAAAGGTAAATTGGAAAATTAAAATGGTATAACCAATGGTGTTTTGCAAAAACTTGTTATTCAGCAAAACTGACATGTCGATGGCTGAAACATAATAAGGCTGAGTTGCGGGTAGCCAGGAACCAAGACCATTGCGCCAGTGTTCGGCAAACATCTTGTGTATGGCCGAATCGAAGTAAAGAAAGCCAAGGCAGATAGCAACAGGCAGGTAATAGGCAAGAACAGAGACCGTAGGCTTTGGATAGCTGCTGTAATGAACAAAAGGCGTGTTAAGTTTGTTTCGAAGGCTGTCTATTGAGAATGCGCGGTCACCAGGCATAAACAACAGAAAAAAACCTGCTCCGATCATGAATAAATCAAAGCCACCGTCAAAATCCCGTTGCATCGGAGTGAAATTGACGAAAATAATCCAAAGAATGTAATTGCAGGAGATTGCAAATTGGTAGCGGTAACCGAGAACAACAAAAACAGCAATAACTCCCCAAATACACAGAAAAAAAGGAATCATGGGAAATTCGACATCTATATAGGGAATAGGGTCGAAAATTAAATGATTAAAATACAGCAGAAAAATAATTTCCTGTAAAGCAATCAAACCATAAAAAATCCGGAATAGGCCGATACCGGTAGCAGGGGCTTGTTTTGAAAGGAGGTCTAGGATCTTGGCAGATATAAGTTTATACATTTCAAATGTTCGAAAAACCGAGAAAATGTATAAATTATAAAAGAATTAATGATTTGAATGTGATAAATATTCGGACAAAACAAAGGCCGCTACCAACTCAAAAAGAATTGGTGTGAGCGACCAAAGTAAGGGTAAATCTTTTGAGGCTTATTTTTCGTCGTCTGGATGTTCAGCGAAAACCCATTTTACGAGTGCATAACCTAAACCAACAACAACAAGTGCGCCGACCATGCCAGCTGGTTCTTTTAACATTTCGGTGATATCTAAGATCGCTCCCATGAATGTCCTACCTATAAATTTGTATTTTAGAAACTGCTAATAACATAGCAAATGGAACGCTCATGATACTGTAGGGAAAGTTAAAGTCAAGGCTTATGTTGCATGGCCCTAAAGTTGGGGAAACGTAAGCATTCGTGTCTGTTGAAATTTAAAGATCGATGCTCTGTGTGGTATAGTTTAAACTTGACGTTTTGCTGAAATATATAGAGGTGGGAAAGATGATGAAAAGATGCGTTAAAATAATGCCGTTGCTGGCGATTTTCTTTACGCTTTCTGCAGAGGCTGACGTTGCATTAAAAGATGCTTCTGAAATCCTGGGGAAATGGGAGTTAAATGCTGAGGCGCTTAAGTTGGATGGGGAAAAGAAGAAAGTTAAAAGCGAATGGGAGTTTAAGCCAAACGGTATTTTGCAATCAACGGCAACAGATTCACTTGGACGGACCAACGAGATGATTGTGCCGGTAAAATTTTTCGTTGAAGATGGTCTTCTTAAAAAGCAGGCGGCGCCTGGGCGAGAAAAATATGAATCATGTATTGTAATTGAAAAAGATAATTCTAAAATGGTTTTGAAGTGCACAAGTTTGTTCTTCTTTTTAACAAAAAAATAATAACTTAGAAAAAGGATATAGCGATGATCGGTGGTATTGTAATGATTTTAGTGGTCCTCTGGGCCTATCAGGCGGCTGTAAAAGCAAGCTCAAGTAATATTTTCATGTGGGTTGCAATCAGCGCGGTTACTTTTTTTGTAGTACAGATGATGTTGGTTGAAATTAATATTTACGTATTAGAAGCAATCAGAAGCAGTGAAGGCGGTAGTGACTATGAACGGGATTTAACAAGTATTGGTGATAGAAAAAATGAAGGTGGTTTTCAAGGAATTGGCGGTGTTTTAGAGTCGCTTTATTTTGAATTAATGCCTCCGTTTGCCGGCTTTTTGGCGGTAGCTTTGATTCGCACAAAATTCATCATGAAAGAAAAACTATCAATCGCTAATTTGTTCAGTGGTTTGGGCGACATGTTTCAAGGCATCAAAAATAGTTTTAAAACGACAGAAAAGTAAAATTTAAGGCTAGATACAAAAAAGCCCGAGCTATGCTTGGGCTTTTTTTATAGTCGTTTGTGCATTTGGTGATGAATTTTAATTGCCTATAATATGGCAGAGACAAGAAAAATCAGGCCCAAAACGAATAGCACCGTAAAAATTACTCCTGCAATGATATAAGTCGGAAGAGATCCCTGTTCGAAGTCTTTTTGCCTGTTATCATCACTTTGAACACCAATAAAAGCAGAAATAACACTCTTTATGACTTGAGTGATCGTTGGTTTTGACATGTTCATCTCCGGCGAAAATAGTGAAAAATAATAGTGCCTGATTGCCGTTTAAGCAATGTTTATATCCTCAAACTTATAGTTGTATTTATTCAGATTAACAATTCCCTGGCAGTTTCAATGAACAAAACAGAATTATTAAAACAGTGCTTGTCCCAAAGAATCTTATTTCTTGATGGTGCAATGGGCACGATGATCCAAAGTTATAAGCTGGAAGAAAGGGACTATCGTGGAGAGCGCTTTGCCCAGTGGGATACTGATCTTAAGGGGAATAACGATCTGCTATCCATAACACAGCCGGATATCATCAAAGCCATTCATAGCGCCTATTTTGAAGTTGGCTCCGACATTGTTGAAACCAATACCTTCAACGCGACCCGTATCGCCATGGCCGATTACAAAATGGAGTCGCTGGCGTATGAAATCAATGTCGAGGCGGCGCGCGTGGCAAGACAGGCGGCTGATGAATACACCCAAAAGACACCGGAAAAGCCGCGTTTTGTGGCCGGGGTCTTGGGGCCTACCAACCGCACGGCTTCCATGTCGCCCGATGTTAACGATCCGGGCTTTCGCAATATTTCATTTGATGATCTGGTTGAAGCTTACACGGATGCCACGCGAGGTCTGATTGACGGCGGCGCGGATATTATCCTGATTGAAACTGTTTTCGATACACTGAATGCCAAAGCCGCCATTTTTGCGGTTGAACAAGTTTTTGAAAAGATCGGCTACAAACTGCCGGTGATGATTTCCGGCACGATTACCGACGCATCGGGCAGAACGCTGTCAGGGCAAACCGTTGCCGCATTCTGGAATTCCTTGAAGCATGTCGAGCCGATCTCGTTCGGCTTTAACTGCGCGTTAGGTGCAACCGAATTGCGCCAGCATATCGAGGAATTGTCGGGCATTGCCGACACCCATATTTCCGCCCACCCTAATGCGGGCTTGCCCAACGAGTTCGGCGAATACGACGAGACGCCCGAAGCGATGGCCCAAGAGTTGGCCGATTGGGCGAAAAACGGTTTTTTAAATATTATCGGCGGCTGTTGCGGAACCTCGCCCGCCAATATCAAGGCGATAGTCGAAGCCGTGCAACAACACAGCCCAAGAAAAATTCCTGAGATACCCAAGCAGTGCCGGTTATCAGGGCTCGAACCGTTAAACATCGGCCCGGATTCGTTATTCGTCAATGTCGGCGAGCGCACCAACGTGACCGGTTCGGCGGTGTTCAAGCGGCTGGTTATCGAAGGCGATTTTGAAGCGGCGCTGGATGTCGCCAAGCAGCAAGTCGAAAACGGCGCGCAAATTATCGACATCAATATGGATGAAGGCATGCTGGATTCTAAAGAAGCGATGGTGCGCTTTTTGATGCTGATCGCTTCCGAGCCGGACATCGCCAAAGTGCCGATCATGCTGGATTCGTCCAAATGGGAGATTCTGGAAGCCGGTCTTAAATGCATTCAGGGTAAAGGCGTGGTCAATTCCATCTCGCTGAAAGAAGGCGAAGCCGCGTTTATCGAACACGCCAAACGGGTGCGCCGCTATGGCGCGGCAGTTATCGTCATGGCTTTCGACGAGGAAGGGCAGGCCGATACCAAGGCCCGGAAAATCGAGATATGCCAACGGGCCTATAAAATATTGACCGAACAAATCAGCTTCCCGCCCGAAGACATTATTTTCGACCCCAATATCTTCGCGGTCGCCACCGGCATCGACGAGCACAACAATTACGGCGTGGATTTTATTGAGGCTACCCGCGAGATTAAGCGCACCCTGCCTTACGCGCTGATTTCCGGCGGCGTTTCCAACGTTTCGTTTTCGTTCCGGGGCAACAACCCGGTGCGGGAAGCGATCCATGCAGTGTTTTTATACCATGCCATTCGGGCGGGCATGGACATGGGCATCGTCAATGCCGGCCAGCTGGCGATTTATGAAGACATTCCGCGTGATTTACGCGACGCGGTTGAAGCGGTCATATTAAATACCCACGACGGCAGCGGCACCGACAAGTTGCTGGAACTGGCCGAGAAATATCGCGGCGACGGCAGCAGCGCGGGAAAAGAGCAAGACCTGGAATGGCGCAGCTGGCCGGTCGGCAAGCGTTTGGAGCATGCGCTGGTCAAAGGCATCACCGATTACATCGACGAAGATACCGAACAGGCGAGGCTGGAAGCAGAACGGCCTTTGCACGTTATCGAAGGCGCGTTGATGGACGGCATGAACGTGGTCGGCGACCTGTTCGGTGCGGGCAAAATGTTCCTGCCGCAAGTGGTCAAGTCGGCTCGGGTTATGAAAAAGGCCGTGGCCTATCTGATGCCGTATATGGAAGCCGATAAAGCGGCGGGTGACAGGCAAACCAACGGTAAAATCCTGATGGCGACCGTTAAGGGCGACGTGCATGACATCGGCAAGAACATCGTCGCTGTGGTCTTGCAATGCAATAACTACGACGTGATCGATATAGGCGTGATGGTGCCTGCCGAAAAGATTTTGCAAACCGCGCGTTTGGAAAACGTCGACATCATCGGCTTAAGCGGCCTGATTACCCCGTCGCTGGATGAAATGGTGCATGTCGCCAAGGAAATGCAGCGTCAGGGCTTTACCATCCCGTTGATGATAGGCGGCGCGACCACCTCACGCGCGCATACTGCGGTAAAAATCGCCCCGAATTACGACGGTCCGATTGTTTATGTGACCGATGCATCGCGCGGCGTCGGCGTCGCCAGCAACTTGCTGAGCGCTGAGTTGAAAGATGAGTTCGTCAAAAGCATCAGCGAAGAATATGAGGAAGTCCGGGAACGGCACAAAGGCCGCGAAGCCAAAACCAAGCAGCACTCATTGGAAGAAGCCCGGCGCAACAAATTCAACTGGGGCAACTACGAGCCGGTTAAACCGTCATTCCTGGGCATTAAGGTCATCGACCATTTCCCGTTGGACACATTGGTCTGGTATATCGACTGGTCGCCGTTTTTCCAAACCTGGGAAATGGCCGGCAGTTACCCCAAAATACTCGATGATAAAGTCATAGGCGTTGAAGCCAGAAAACTGTTTGACGACGCACAGGACATGCTGAAAAAAATCATCAATGAGGAATGGCTGAGCGCCCGCGCCGTGGTCGGGTTCTTCCCCGCCAACAGCGACGGCGATGATGTCGTGGTGTACACCGATGAAGCCCGCGCACAGAAAAAGGAAACTTTGCATCATTTGCGTCAGCAGAACGTCAAAGCGCCGGGCAGACCCAATTATTGCCTGTCCGATTTTATCGCTCCGGCTGACAGCGGCAAGGCCGATTACATCGGCGCTTTTGCGGTAACGACCGGCATAGGCATAGAACAAAAGCTGCAGGAATTTGAACGGGACCATGACGATTACAGCGCGATCATGCTGAAAGCGCTGGCCGACCGGTTGGCCGAAGCGTTTGCAGAATACATGCATCAGGTGGTCAGGAAAGAATATTGGGGCTATGCCAAAGATGAGACTCATGAGGCCGAGCAGTTAATCAACGAAGCCTATCAAGGCATACGTCCAGCGCCCGGCTACCCTGCATGTCCCGATCATACCGAGAAGGGCAAGCTGTTTGAATTGCTCAACGTGACTGAGCATACCAGCATAGAGCTGACCGAAAGTTATGCCATGTACCCCGCATCAGCGGTAAGCGGCTGGTATTTTTCCCATCCCGAGTCGCAGTATTTTAATGTCGGCAAGATAGACAAAGACCAGCTGCAAGATTACGCCCGTCGCAAAGGCATAGCAGAAGAGGTGGCGGAGAGATGGCTGGCGGCGCATTTGCATCATTGATATGCGCTTAATACTGTTTGGCACCTCCGGCTGCCATCTTTGCGAACAGGCGGAGAGCATTATTAACGCCTGTGTGCGGGATGGCGTTGAGTATGTGGATATTGCCGAGCAGGAACAGTGGCAGGAACAATACGCTGTGCGCATCCCGGTTTTATACCACCCGGAAACCAGGCAAGAACTGGGCTGGCCGTTTGATCAAGCGGGCGTTAAAGAGTTTATCAATCGTCTAAAACCTCTTCTTAATGCCTATAAAAATGAAAGTGACTAATCAGACTGATCGTCTACCACTTTTTCTTGGTCTTCTTCGTTCGGCGGGTCGGGGAAAAAAGGAACCACTATAAAAACCGGAATAAACAGGACAATCATCACTGCAATCGTAACAAACGCAGGGTTAATAATGCCCGATAACCAATAAGCAAGCGAACCGCCGCATAGCAGGCGCATTGGGCTTGGTGCTTTGATAAGTTCCACTGTGATTTTCCTTTGTCAAACAATCGCTGGATTTTTTCTGCCGGACATCAACGCAAATCAGCAGGCCTTTGACATAGCATAACAGACTAATTCGTCTGGATAACGAAGGCGTTTTCATATCAGACGATAAAACGTAGATTAGCTAACGGATTAAAATAATAGCAATCTATAATTGAATCATACAGAAAGCTGGGTAGATATGAAAAGACAAAAGAGATTGGCGGCAGGGCAATCGCGCTATCGTTCTGATTTTCAGTGATAGTAAAACCAGCGCCTTTCATGATTCATTCATCACTTTTCAAGCGTTAATTTTAACAAGGAACTTCTTTTGGACACACGCGCCTTCTGCCTTTGCGGTTCCGGCATCGAATACAACCAATGTTGCGGCCAATTCCATTCCGGCGAGAAAACGCCCCTGACTGCTGAAGCGTTGATGCGCTCGCGCTTTACCGCTTATGCCTTGCATAATGCCGCTTATTTGCAGGATACCTGGGATGCCACAGTGCGGCCGCAGCTGATCGATTTTTCCAGGGAAAAAATCGAGTGGCAACGCCTGGAGATCGGCAAGACTAAAAAAGGCGGCGTTAAAGACAGTAAAGGCGTGGTGGAGTTTAAGGCGTATTATCTGGAAGATGGCGAAGAGTACGTCATGAATGAAATCAGCAGCTTTACAAAAATCAACGGCCGCTGGTTTTATCTGGATGGCGTGGTTAAGTCGATAGGCAAGGTGGGACTACAGACTAATCAAGGCAAGAATGCGCCTTGCTCCTGTGGCAGCGGCAAGAAGTTTAAGCGGTGCTGCGGGGCGGGGTGATGCCGTAGCGCTCTTGCGTAAAAAAGGGCGACCGGCCGGATCGCCCCTACATTCATAATTTCCTGGTACCGTAGGGGCTACCGGCTGGTAGCCCTTAGTTGGGTTGTTTTTCCTCTTTTGCTTTTTCTTCCGATTTAATAAGAATCACGGATAAGCAGTCCATTAAGCTTTCGGTATAGTTGGTGTGCGCATCGGCAAGCTCTTTGGCCGAGCCGAAATCATTGCGCAATTCTTCAAGTGTCTTTTTAGGGTCTTCAGCCTTCGATAGCGTCAACATTTTTGTATAGTTGCGGTAAGCGGTCATGCGCTTTGGGTCGAAAGCGAAAATACCGGGCATGTTATCTGAGGTCATGTCGACGACGCATTTAGTCATCTCCTCGGGGGGGATTTTATAGTCCTTAACGTCCTGTTCCTTCTGCATTTGCTCTAATACAGCTTGTTCATATTGGTTTTTGTCTGCGCAGGCCGGGAGTAATAATGCGGATAATGAGATCAGCAGTAGTTTTTTCATTAGTGGGTTACCGTTATTGTTGTTTTAGACTGATAAAGCAAACAGCGATTATACGCATTTTGCATAAGCGCTGTTTTTTTGATTATTGGTTATTGGGGCTTATGCATTTCCTTTATGGCCTGAGCTATCCAGGCTTCTGCGTCTGCATTGATGTCGGCGGCTTTACGCCCCTTGCTTTCGATGAGTGGGCCGATTTTCACCTTGATGACGCCGGGATATTTTAAAAAACTGTAGCGCGGCCAAAAATCACCGGCATTGTGCGCGAGCGGAATAACCGGAAAACCGGTTTTCTGCGCCAGCATGGCGCCGCCCGCGCTGAATTTTCTGACTTCCCCGGCCGCTGTCCGTGTGCCTTCCGGAAAAATAACTATCCATAAGCCTTGGCTTAAATAAAGCGCTCCCTTTTCCAGCAAAATCCGTAATGCGGCGCGTTGGTTGTTTCTGTCGATGGCGATGGATTTTACGACTCCCAGCGCCCATCCCCAAATGGGGAATAACAGCAACGAGCGTTTTAATAAAACGCTTTGAGTCGGAAGAATATGCCTTAACGCCAGCGTTTCCCATGCAGACTGATGGTTGCTCAATGCAATGGCAGGCTGTTGCGGATTGATGTGTTCCAATCCCTCTACTTCATAGCTGAGGCCGCAAAAGACCTTGGACATCCATAAAACAACAGTGCACCAAGCCTTTGAAATCGTGTAGCGGATTACAAAAGGAAGCGGCGTGGTCAAAAGAATTAGCAGGCCGGCAACGGTAGCGGTCGAGAAGATGCCCAAAAATAACAACGCCGAGCCTATATAGTTTTTAGGCCTAGGGTCTTGATGTGATGTATTTTGCTGCGTCATAGAGGTTCTCAAAAACGGGAATGTTGAGATTAGGGTTTTCGATTAGGGTTTTTTGGCCTTTGCCGGTTTTGACCAGTATAGGGTTTGCACCGACGGTTTGCGCCGATTGAAGGTCGCGTAGCGAATCGCCGACAACAGGCATTCCGCCCAGGCTGACATTGTTGTCGGCGGCAAATTGTTCAAGCAGCCCCGGTTTGGGTTTGCGGCAATTGCAGCCATCGTCCGGGCCGTGCGGGCAAAAATAGACGGCTTCAATTTTCCCGCCTTTTTCTTCGGCCATGCGCCGCATTTTTGCATGGATTTTTTCCAGCGTGGCGGCATCGAATAAGCCGCGGGCTATACCGGACTGATTGGTGATCACAACGACTTTGTAGCCATGCTCGTTGAGCAGGGCAATCGCTTCAAGACTGCCGTCAATCGGCAGCCATTCTTCAGGCGATTTGATGAAGTCATCCGAGTCACGGTTAATCACGCCGTCACGATCCAGCAATACGTAGTGATTTTCAGGCATGTGTTTACGGTTGCAATTTGGAGATGTCGGCGCAGGTCAAAAACTGCTCAAATAACAGCGACAGCAAGGCCAGGCGGTTGGCGCGCAGATCAAGGTCATCGGTCATCACCATGACGCTATCAAAAAAGGCATCCACATCGTTTCTTAACTGCGCCAAACGGTTAAGCGCCGCCTGATAGTCACGCTGAGCGAGCAGCGGCTTGATGTCATCGGCTGACTGCATGGCCGCTTGCAGTAACCGTTTTTCTTCCGTTTCGACCAGCTCGCTGATGCTGGCGGCCGGTTCGGTATCCGATTTTTTCAGGATGTTGCGGATGCGTTTGTTGGCAGCCGCAAGGCTTTCTGCTTCGGGCAGTTGCCTGAACGCCTTGACGGCTTGCAGCCGCTGCATGAAATCCAGCGGCTCTGCAGGCGTTACCGAGATGACCGCATCAAATTCATCGGCGGTGTAACCTTGATCCAGGCAGTAGCCTTTCAGGCGCTCGAATACAAAGTCGGCCACCAGTTTATGCGTTTCGTTCCGGTCAAACTGGTGCGTGAACAGCGTCAGCGAGAAATCAATCAAATCCAGGATATTCAGGTCTAATTTATTCTCGATAATGATCCTAAGCGATCCTAACGCGGCTCTCCTTAAGGCATATGGGTCTTTGTCGCCGGTCGGTATCAGGCCTGCGCTGAAAATGCCGGTCAGGGTGTCAATTTTTTCGGCCAGCGCAAGAATTTGCCCCGTTGTGCTGGTTGGCGTCGGACTGCCGGATTGCTTGGGGAAATACTGCTCCTCGATCGCCAGGGCGACTTCTGCCGGCTCGTTGTCTGCCAGCGCGTAATAGCGGCCCATGATGCCTTGCAGGCTGCCGAATTCGCCGACCATTTCAGTCATCAGGTCGGTTTTGGCTAGCAGCGCTGCGCGCTTTGCCAGATCGGCGTTTGCGTTGAGGCTTGCGGCGATGACTTCGGCAAGCTTTACGACGCGCTGAGTCTTGTCTGCGATCGTGCCCAGTTTTTCCTGGAAGACGATGTTGGACAGGCTGGCCACGTGGTCCGCCAGCGGTTTTTTCCTATCCTGATTCCAGAAAAACTCGGCATCAGAAAGACGCGGAGTCACCACGCGCTCATTGCCTTGCTGTATGGAGGCAGGATTGCTGCTTTCAATGTTGCTGAAGGTGATGAAGTGGGGCAACAAGCCGCCGTCGGCATTTTCAACCGGAAAGTATTTCTGGTTGATCTGCATGGTGGTAATCAGCACTTCAGCGGGCAGTGCAAGAAAACGCGGGTCGAAGTTTCCGGTGATCGGCACCGGCCATTCATTCAAGGCGGCAATTTCCTCCAGCAGGTCTTCTTCGATGTGGGCGATGCCGTTGACTGCCGCCGCGGCTTTTTGCGCGGCATCACGGATCAGGGCTTTTCTTTGCTCAAAATCAGCAATGACTTTGCCTTCCTTGTACAAGAGGTCCTGATAGTGTTCGGGGCTGGCGATGGTCAATTTTTTGGGGGCATGGAAGCGGTGCCCTCTTGTAGCCGATCCGGTTTCCAGCCCCAGGATTTCGGTTTTAATGACCTCATTGCCGTAGAGCAATACCGCCCAATGCACGGGTCTGACGAATTCTGTGGTGAAGCTGCCCCAGCGCATTCTTTTGGCAATCGGCAGGCCTGCGATGCTCTGGCGGATGATGTCGGGGATCAGGTTTTCAGTCGCCTGCCCTTTGACTGCCTGCGTAAAGGCCAGCCATTCGCCCTTATCGGTTTTCAGGCGTTCCAGTTTGTCAAAGGTCGTGCCGCAGCTGGCGGCAAAACTTTCTGCCGCTTTGCTGGGCGTGCCGTCCGGAGCAAATGCCGCTTGTACGGCAGGGCCGCGTTTTTCCACGGTTTTATCCGGCTGCGCCGTGGACAGGTTTTCAATCACAACCGCCAGGCGTCTGGGCGTGGCGTAGGCCTTGCTGCCGGTAAAGTTCAGTTCGGCGGCGGTCAGGCCCTGGACTATGTTGCTTAGCAAGGCATTGCTTAGTTTAAGCAAGGTCTTGGGCGGCAGTTCTTCCGAACCCAGCTCGAAAAGTAAATGTTTGCTCGTGGTCATTTTATGCTCCCTGCTCAGTCAACATGGGGAAGCCCAGCGATTCCCTGCGTTGGTAATAGGCTTCGGCAACCGATTTAGACATGTTTCTGACTCTTAAAATATAGCGCTGGCGCTCGGTAACGGAAATGGCATGGCGCGCATCCAGCAAGTTAAAGGCATGCGAGGCTTTCAGCACCATTTCATAGGCAGGCAGCGGCAGGTTCAGCTCGATCAGCTTTTTGCATTCCTGCTCATAGGTGTCGAAGCACTGGAACATGAAATCGACATTGGCGTGTTCGAAGTTGTAAGTGGACATTTCCACTTCGTTTTGGTGAAACACGTCGCCGTAACTGACGGTGCCGAACGGGCCTTTGGTCCAGACCAGATCGTAAACGCTTTTAACGCCCTGCAGGTACATGGCGATGCGCTCCAGGCCGTAAGTGATTTCGCCGGTGATCGGCCTGCATTCGAGTCCGCCGACCTGCTGGAAGTAGGTGAACTGGGTCACTTCCATGCCGTTTAACCAGACTTCCCAGCCCAGTCCCCAGGCGCCCAGGGTAGGCGACTCCCAGTTGTCTTCGACAAAGCGGACATCGTGTTCGAGCAAATCGAGGCCTAAATGGCGTAATGAGCCCAGATACAGTTCCTGAATATTGTCCGGCGACGGCTTTAAAACCACCTGGAACTGGTAGTAATGCTGCAAGCGGTTGGGGTTTTCGCCAAAGCGGCCGTCTGTAGGGCGGCGGGACGGCTGGACATATGCCGCATTCCAGGGCTCAGGGCCTATTGAGCGCAAGAAGGTAGCGGGATGGAAGGTTCCTGCGCCGACTTCCTGGTCCAGAGGCTGCAATAAAACACAGCCCTGACGTGACCAGTATTCTTGTAAGGCCAGGATAAGTCCCTGAAAAGTTGATAAATCGTTGTTTATACTCGACACGGCGGCTTCTTGTTGGACAATAAAAAGTGGCCAATTATAGCGTAAAAATGCTTTTGGAGTAGGGTTTGGAGCGAACGGGAAGGGTTTATTGCCGGAGGCGTGAGACTCCGGCAATAAAGGGCGGGAGTTATTCGGTCTCTTCCTGGTCTTCGTCTTTATGGATGGCTTGCAGCGACAAGCCGGCAAGCGGGTCGCCTTTTGAGGCATCGGTAGACGCGCCGGGTGTTGCAGAGCCCAGGCCTTCGCTCAGGTTGATTTTCAGTTTGAGGTTGTTGGGCGAGTCGGAGTTTTGCAGCGCCTCTTCCAGGGAAATCACGCCTTCCTTAAACAGTCTCAGCAAATGGCTGTCAAACGTCTGCATGCCGATATTTTCGGACTTTTCCATGGCTTCCTTGATGCCGTGGATGTCGCCTTTATGGATCAAGTCGCGAACCAGTTGCGTGCCCAATAAAATTTCGATGGCGGCGGTGCGCTTGCCGTCAATGGTGGGCACCAGCCGTTGCGAGACAAAGGCTTTCAGGTTAAGCGACAAATCCAGCAGCAATTGGTTGCGGCGCTCTTCCGGGAAGAAGTTGATGATCCTGTCCAGCGCCTGGTTGGCGTTGTTGGCATGCAGGGTTGAAAGGCATAAATGGCCGGTTTCCGCAAAAGCCAGGGCATGCTCCATGGTTTCCTGCGAGCGGATTTCGCCGATCAGGATGACGTCGGGCGCCTGCCGCAAAGTGTTCTTGAGCGCGTCTTCATAGCTTAGGGTGTCAACCCCGACCTCCCGCTGGTTGACCAGGGATTTTTTGTGCGGGTGGATGTACTCGATAGGGTCTTCGATGGTGATGATGTGGCCGGAGGCGTTGCTGTTGCGATAGTCGATCAGCGCCGCCAGCGAGGTCGATTTGCCCGAGCCGGTGCCGCCGACAAACAATATCAGCCCGCGCTTTTCCAGAATGGATTTTTTCAGGATGGGCGGCAGCCCCAGGCTGTCGGCATTGGGGATGTCCACCTTGATGTTGCGGATGACCAGCGCAAAACTGTTGCGCTGCTTGAAAACGTTGACCCTGAAGCGGCCAATGCCCGGTTCTGAAATAGCCAGATTCAGTTCGGGAATGTGTTCAAACGCTTTTTGCTGATCTTCATCCATCAGGCTGTAAGCGATTTCCTTTAGCCGCTCTTTTGTCAACTTGACGTTTTCCAGCGGTTTCAGGGTGCCCTGGAATTTGGCGGCAGGCGGCGCGTCTACGGTTAAATAAAGGTCGGAGCCGTCATTTTGGACGAGGATTTTTAAATAGTCTTTGAATTCCATGGCGAGTTCAATTTCTAGAATGAATGTAAGGGCCTTAAGTTTAGGTGATGACTCTTAGAAGTTGAAGCCGGATTGGCAAATAAATGCGTATAATATCCCTATTTTTCAGATACAAGAGTGATATGAGTCAGCAAAGAAAAGCGGTGGCATTGATTTCAGGCGGTTTGGATTCAATGCTGGCGGCGAAAACCATCATGGAGCAGGGAATCCATGTTGAAGGTATCAACTTTTTTACCGGTTTTTGTGTGGAAGGCCATACTCATGCCATCAGGGAAAAAGAATCGGCCAAGCCCAAGCGGAATAACTCTTTATGGGTCGCCGAGCAGTTGGGGATGAAGCTGCATATTGTCGATGTTATCGAGGAATACAAGGACGTCCTGATCAATCCGAAACATGGTTATGGCGCGCACATGAACCCATGCCTGGACTGCAAGATTTTCATGGTGAACAAGGCCAAGCAATGGATAGCGGAAAACGATTTTGACTTTATCATTACCGGCGAGGTCATAGGCCAAAGGCCGATGTCGCAGCGCAAGCAAACCATGCCGATTGTAGCCAGGGAATCGGGTGCCGACGATTTGCTGTTGCGGCCTTTGTGCGCAAAGAATCTGCCTGCAACCCTGCCGGAACGCGAAGGCTGGGTCGATAGGGAAAAGCTGCACGATTTTAGCGGGCGCTCGCGCAAGCCGCAGATGGCGATGGCCGAACAATTCGGCTTCAACGAGTATGCCCAGCCGGCGGGCGGCTGCTGCTTTCTGACCGATGCCAGCTATTCGTCGAAACTGGTCGATTTATGGAAGGCGCGCGACGGCGATAAGCAATACGACCTGGATGATGTGATGCTGCTGAAAGTCGGCAGGCATATCAGGCCGCAACCGAATTTCAAGCTCATTGTGGCAAGGGAAGAGGGCGAGGGACGTTTTTTGCAGGGCTACAAAAAAGAATTTATCACCATGTATTGCACCACTCATCCTGGGCCTCTAGTGCTGGTGGACGGTTCGCCTTCAGCCGAGGATTTGCATCTGGCGGCAAGGGTCGTCGCCAGATACGGGCAGGGGCGTAACGCAGAGCAGGTTGATGTGGGCATTACCGGCAAAGATGGCTCGGAAAGGACTGTCCAGGTTAAGCCGTTCGGCACGGAAGAAATTCCGCAGGAGTGGTTTATATGAGCCGGGAGCTGTTAAATGCCCGTCGATTGTTGTGTCCCCTGCCGGTCATTCGCACTCAGGATAAGGTGAAGCAGCTCAAGGTAGGCGATCAGCTGGAAGTTGTTTGCACCGATCCCGGTGTGATGTATGACATTCCTGCCTGGTGCCGGATCAATGGGCACAAGGTGCTGGAAAGCAATTCTTCAGGTGACGGTGAATACACGATTGTTCTGGAAGTGGGTGAGTAATGGCTGAAGTCCTGGGCTCTGCAAAAATGGATAAACTGAAAGCCCGTGCGACTTATGTCGGCGCGGCCATTAATGTTTTCCAGACGATTATTAAAATCGGTTTCGGCATCCTGGGGCAATCTGCCGCGCTTATCGCAGATGGCATTCACTCCCTGTCGGATTTGCTCAGCGATCTTCTGGTCATTATTGCCGTTAAACTGGGCAGCCGCGAGGCGGATCATGAGCATCCCTACGGGCACCGGCGCTTTGAAACCATAGCGACGGTCATTTTGGGGGTAGGCTTGATCGGCATCAGCGGCGCTATCGTCTGGTCGGTTATGGAGCGGATAGCGCATCCCGAGAGATTGCCCGTGCCTAATGTGAATGCTTTAGGGATAGCGGCGGTTTCAATTTTGCTGAATGAATGGCTTTATCATTACACCAAGCGCGTCGCGAGACAGACGCGTTCGAAATTGCTGCTGGCTAATGCCTGGCACCAGCGCAGCGACGCTATCTCATCGCTAGTGGTTTTATTCGGCATAGGCGCGGTATTGCTGGGCTATCCGTTAGCCGATGCGGTTGCGGCGGTCGTGGTTGCCTTGATGGTGGCCAAGATTGGTTTGAATCTGGTCATGGAAAGCATCAAGGAGCTGGTCGATACTTCGCTGCCGCCCGAAACAGTGGCCGATATCAGGACTGCCATCCATGCAATTGACGGCGTCGAGGGCATTCATCTGCTGCGCACCCGGCAGATGGGCGAGGATGCTTATATTGACGCACATATCGTGGTTGACCCCCGCATCACCGTTTCCGAAGGGCATATGATAGGCGATGCGGTCAGGAATGATTTGATTAAGCGTTTTGATGACGTGATTGATGTGCTGGTGCATGTCGATCCTGAGGATGATCAGGATTCTGATGACGCCAGGCCTCTTTCTCGCGGGGACGTGCAGAGCCTGTTGGATAACTATCTGGTGGACATCAGGCCGGCTATAGAGGATTTCAGAATCCATTATCTGGATGGGCAGATTGAGGTGGAAGTTATTTTGCCTTTTGCCATCAGTGAGCAGCCGCAACAGCTGGAGAAAGTCAAAAAGCAATGCGCTTTAATGGCGGCAGAAGTTGGAAAAATCGATAACGTATTTGTGTTTTTTAAAACCTGACAGAAGGAATAAATCATGGCAGTAGGGCAGTGCGATTTCCCTAAAATGCGCGAAGTATCAGGAATAACGCTGGGAACAACGTGCGCGGGCATCAAGCAGGCAGTCAAAGACGATATTTTGGTGATACAAATGGCCGAAAACGCTAGCTGTGCAGCTGTTTTTACCCAGAACGCCTTTTGCGCAGCCGCGGTGCATGTGGCAAAGGCCAATCTGAGTCATGCGCCGCGCTGGCTGCTGATTAATTCCGGCAATGCCAATGCAGGCACCGGCGAACAGGGCATGCAGGATGCATTGGCGTCCTGTGCTGGTCTTGCCGAAGTTGTCGGGGGTGCCGCAAATCAGGTGCTGCCTTTTTCTACCGGCGTGATTGGCCAACCCTTGCCGATTGATAAAATCAAAGCGGCCTTGCCTGCGGCGGTGCGTAACCTGTCGCCCGCAAACTGGGATAAAGCCGCCCAGGCCATTATGACTACGGATACTTTTGCCAAAGGCGTGTCTAAAGTGATCCAGATAGAAGGGCAGCCGGTCACGATTAACGGCATTTCCAAAGGTGCCGGCATGATACAGCCCAATATGGCGACCATGCTGGGCTTTATCGCAACCGATGCAAAAATCAGGCAGTCACTATTGCAAAGCTGTCTGGCCTTGGCCGTTGAGCAATCATTTAACCGCATTACCGTTGATGGTGACACCTCGACCAATGACGCCTGCGTGTTGATGGCCAGCGGTTATTCGTCTGCGCCGGAAATCACTGAAGGCAGCGAGAGCTATCAGGTTTTTGCCGATGCCGTTATGACGGTTTGCAAGCAATTGGCGGAAGCCATCGTCAGGGACGGTGAAGGCGCGACCAAGCTGATGCGGATTGTGGTCAAAGAGGCGCTGAATGACGAGGAAGCTGTGCGCGTGGGCAAAACCATCGCCCATTCGCCGCTGGTGAAAACGGCTTTTTTTGCCAGTGACCCTAACTGGGGGCGTATTCTGGCGGCAGTCGGCCGCTCAGGCGTGGAAAATATGGTGCTGGATAAGGTGCAGATTTATCTGGACGATGTCTGTATCGTCAGAAACGGCGGCCGGGCGGATGACTACACCGAGGAAGCCGGGCAGCAGGTGATGGATCAGGAGGAGATTACCGTGACGGTCAAGCTGGGACGCGGCGAAGCGGTTCAGGAGGTTTTGACCTGCGATTTTTCCTATGACTATGTGCGCATCAATGCGGAATACAGAACATAGCGATCAACCCCTTCAGGTTGCCGTCGGCGTAATAAAAAATCCGGACGGAAAAGTTCTGATTTCCCTGCGTGATCCCGCTTTGCATCAAGGCGGATTATGGGAGTTTCCGGGCGGCAAGATTGAAGCACCGGAAACGGCTGAGCAGGCGCTGGCGCGTGAGCTGAAAGAAGAGCTCAATATTGAAGTTACAGTCGCAACGCCGCTGATTACCATCCAGCATCAATATCCCGATCTGACGGTGCAGTTGAACGTGTTTTTGGTGGAGCATTTTTCAGGCGAAGCCAAAAGCTGCGAAGGCCAGCCGTTCAAATGGGTCAAACCGGACGAATTAGCAAACCATGCATTTCCAGCCGCCAATCAGCCGATTATTACCGCAGCTAGATTGCCGGATAGGTATGCGATTTTAGATGATGCCGATGAGTCGCAGTTGCTGGAAAACCTGCAAAAAATTCTGGATAGAGGTGTCAAGCTGGTACAAGCAAGGCTGAAAACATTGCCCGCCGCTGCCGTCGAAAAGTTTGTTGAACAGGCTTACCCGTTATGTAAACAGTATGATGCCTTGTTGCTAATGAATTCGGCTGTTGAAAATGTGGGGGGGCTTGATGCTGACGGCATTCATTTAACCAGCCGGCACCTAATGACTGTCAAAAAGCGCCCTGAAAACATGAAGTGGGTGGCTGCATCGTGTCATGATCTTCAGGAATTGCAACATGCGCAAAACATAGGCGTGGATTTTGTTGCGTTAGCGCCGGTGCTAGCAACGGCAACTCATCCGGGAGCGGAGACGCTGGGCTGGGAGAGGTTTTCTGAATGGGTTGCTACCGTGAGTTTGCCCGTGTATGCCCTGGGCGGTATGACTGAATCCTGCTTAATCACAGCGCGTCAAGGCGGCGCTCAGGGGATTGCCTCTATCAGAGCTTTTCTGGATTAATTATTGAAAGAAATCATCAATTTCGTTTTCGTAGTCCGGCACTAAAGGTTCACCGGGAATTTTTTTCTCTTCCATTGCCCATTCCCCCAAATCTATCAATTTACAACGTTCGGAGCAGAAAGGTTTGAATTGCTGCTCAGCAATCCAGGGTACAGCGTGTCCGCAATTGGGACATTTGACGATGAGAGGCTTGCCGGATTCGGGCATTAGAAAAGACAGCAGGTTAATTCAAAAGGAATATTGTCAGGGCTTTGTGTTGGACGTTTGTCGTCAGAGGACGGCACCATGAAGCGGATGGTGCAACGGTGTTTGCCGCCACTGATTTCTGCAAAGCAATGCAGAGATTTAGGCAGGTCTACTTTAAGCAGCTGGTAGGGCTGGTTGGTATCTAAGGTGAACTGGTAAAAACCTGCTTCAGCCACCTCCTGGGTAGGTGAGCTGCTGTTGCGTATAAAATTAAGAATCAGGTCAATTGCTGTGCGAATGTCAGTAAATGGACGGCTCCAGTGTTGCAGGTCTTTTAAGCGGCTGGCCTCATTCTGTTCCAGCCAGTAATGGAACTCTGGCAAATCAAAGGAACAGGTTCCGCCAGGAATAGAGCTGCGTTGAGCAATACTTTGGAATAAGTCGCTTTCCATGACATGGGTGCCGATTTTCCCGTTGGCGGCATAGAGTCTTTTGCTGGTTTGGTTTAATTGATCCAGAAGTTCTTCCAGTTTTTGCTTGTTGACGCTATGGCTGTTGGCGATTTTATTGAGTACTTTCGCATGACGATCGAGTTCTTTTAGTATTTCTGACTTTAAATCATTGCGTCTGAAGATTGTTATGATGTCAAGAAGGGTATCAAGCGCGGCGCGTTTATCGGCAACTGTCTCTCCAGTCAGGAAATGGCTGAACTGTTGGAAGAGTTGTTCCAGTCGTATGAAAACCCGGATTCGTTCATTGAGTGGGAATTCATAGGTGATAGTGTTATTCACGGACAAGTTAATCCTAATGATCGCTTAATGACAAATATGAATTGTGCAGTTTTTTTACTTGTTCTGCAAGTCTATAATCGGGAACTGTGCTGTCGATCAAATCATCGGCTTTTTCTTTCCTGAATTCACGCGATACCTGACTGTTTATTACGGATTGTATCCTTTCAATAGTCAGGCTATCCCGCTTCTTGACGCGATCGACCTGCATTTCAACAGGGCAATCGATGACAAGCACCCTGTCAACAAAATGAACCATGCCGGTTTCGAATAACAGCGGGATACAAATGATGCAATAAGGTGCGTTCAGCCGTTCAATTTCCGATTGTATGGTTTTATAGATTAAAGGATGAAGAATCGATTCAAGTTTTTGTTTTTGTTCAGAATCGGAAAAAACGCGCTCCCCAAGTTTTTTTCTATCCAGTGAACCATCCTGACTAAGTATATCAGGCCCAAATTCCTGCCGTATCTGAGCTAGTGCAGGCTGCCCTTTTTCTACAAGCCGATGGGCTATTTCATCAGCATCGATCACTGGGATGTTTAATTTGGCGAAAACCTTGGCGACAGTGGTTTTGCCACTGCCTATACCGCCGGTTAATCCAACTTTCAGCATGACTTTACAGGCCTGCTGTCGTTAAATAAAGCTGATTAATATCGTTTCCCCACAGCAGTGCGATCCATCCGGCCACCGCTAAATAAGGTCCAAAGGGAATCGGGATATTGTGATCGCGTCTAACAAAAATAATCATGCTTATTCCAATGACCGCCCCGGCCAGTGATGATAATAGAATAATGACCGGCAAGTACTGCCAGCCCAGCCAGGCGCCGAATAAAGCCAGCAATTTAAAGTCGCCGTAGCCCATGCCTTCTTTGCCGGTCGCCAGTTTAAACAGATGATAAACAGCCCAGAGAGCCATGTAGCCGGCAACAGCGCCTATGATGCTGGAATGAGCATCGGTAAACAGATTAAACAGGCTTAAACACATCCCTAGCCAAAGCATGGGCAGGGTGATTGAGTCAGGCAACAGCTGGTGGTCAATATCGATAAAGCTCAGCGCAATCAGCGACCAGGTCAGCGCCAGTGCAAAAACGGTTTGCGGTGTGTAGCCAAAATGCCAGGCCACTATGGCGGAGGTTATGGCGGTGAAGGCTTCTATGATGGGATAGCGCATTGAAATGCGGCAGTTGCATTTTGCGCATGTGCCCTTTAAAAAAACATAGCTGATGACCGGTATGTTTTGATAAGGCTTGATTGGCGTGTTGCAGCCGGGACAACGGGATAGAGGGAAAACCAGATTGAACGGTTCCTCATGCGTTTCTTCTGCGTTGAGTTGCAGATACTCGGCGCATTCTTTGCGCCAGTTCCGCTGCATCATTATCGGCAGCCGATAGATAACAACATTGAGAAAGCTGCCTACCAGCAAACCGATAATGGCAGCAAGCGCAGAAGCAAGGTAAGGCGAGTTCAAAAGAATATCAGGCGGCATCATGCGGTTTTTCTAAAAGAGTGTGATTGTTTTTATTTTGCATGTAAAGACTAGCCAACAGCCGCGCCCATTTTAAATATAGGCAGATACATGGCGACAATCAGGCCGCCGACCAGAATGCCTAAAACGACCATAATAATCGGTTCCATCAAGCTGCTTAAGTTATCTACGAGATTGTCGACTTCTTCTTCATAAAAATCAGCGACCTTGGCCAGCATGGCATCCATAGAGCCCGATTCCTCGCCGATAGCAACCATTTGCTGCACCATGTGCGGGAAAAGGTTAGCCTGACTCATGGCAAACTGGAGTCGCTGGCCTGTCGCCACCTCTTCGCGCATTTTTAAAACAGCTTCGGCGTAGATAATATTGCCGCAGGCTCCGGCAACGGATTCCAGCGCATCTACGAGTGGGACGCCTGCTGCAGACATGGTGGATAATGTTCTGGAAAAACGCGCAATGGCGGATTTGTTTATGATTAATCCGACTATGGGTACTTTCAGCAAGGTTTTGTCCAGGAAGTGATTAAATTTCCGCGAACGTTTTTTGAAATAGCCGAAGGTATAAACAGCAGCGAAGATGATGCCAATGATGATCCACCAGAATTTCTGCATCCATTCGGACAGATTGATGACCATTCGGGTGAATGCCGGTAAGTCCGCGCCAAAACTTTTGAAAAGATCTTCAAATACAGGCACCACAAAAATCAGAAGGATGGCTGTGACGATAAAGGCAACCACCACCACTGCTACAGGATAAGTCAGAGCCTTTTTGATTTTCTTCTTCATGGACTCTGTTTTTTCTTTGTAGGTAGCAATTTTATCCAGCAGGGTTTCCAGTACCCCCGCCTGTTCGCCTGCTTCAACCAGGTTGCAAAATAACTCATCAAAATACAGCGGTTTCTTGTTAAGCGCTTCGGCCAAGGTGTCGCCGCCTTCAATGTCGGCTTTAATGCCCAACAGCAGATTCTGCATGCTTGGATTTTCATGGCCTTTGCCGACAATATCGAATGACTGAACCAGGGGCACGCCTGCGCTAAGCATGGTGGCTAGTTGCCTGGAAAAAACCGCTATATCGCCTGGTGTGATGGCCTGGGTTCTTGGACTGAATAGGGATTTGGGCTTCTTCTTGATTTTAGTAACGCGATACCCCTGCCGTCTTAGCTCGGTTTTCGCGATGATTTCGTTTTTTGCAGAAATCGCGCCTTCGGTTTTCCTTCCGTTTTTATCTTTTCCTTGCCAGATGAAATCTATTTGTTCCGTTTTGTCTGCCATTGCTATTCCTTGGTTACCCGGTCGATTTCTTCCAGACTGGTAATGCCCATGCGAACTTTGTTCAATCCTGATGCGCGTAAATCGTTAATGCCTTCGGACTTGGCCTGCTCAGCCAGTTGCATGGCATTACCGCCCTCAAGTATGAGTTCGCGCATTCTTTCACTCAGTGTCATAACCTGATAAATGCCGACCCGGCCTTTATAGCCATTGGTGCAATGTTCGCAGCCTACAGGGCTAAATATTTTGAGAGTGCTTAACTCGTCTTCTTTAAACCCTGCCGACTTAAGGACATTGTGTGGAAAGTTGGCGGGGGCTTTGCAGTGTTCACATAAACGCCGGGCCAGCCGCTGCGCCATAATCAAATTGACGGCGGAGACTATGTTGAAGGGCGCAATACCCATCTGCATCAACCGGTTTAATGTTTGGGGCGCATCATTGGTGTGTAAGGTTGATAATACCAAGTGGCCTGTTTGCGCGGCTTTAACGGCGATTTCTGCGGTTTCCAAATCCCGGATTTCACCCACCATGATAATGTCGGGATCCTGGCGGAGGAATGCCCGTAATGCCGATGCAAATGTTAACCCCGCTTTAACATTCATATTGACCTGATTTATTCCCTCTACCGTGATTTCAACCGGATCCTCGGCAGTGGAAATATTGCGTTCAATACTGTTAAGTATGTTTAAGCCGGTGTATAGCGTAACAGTTTTACCGCTGCCCGTCGGGCCTGTAACCAGAACCATGCCGTAAGGCTTGTTGATAGCCTCAAGAAAAAGTTTTTCCTGCTCGGGTTCAAAGCCCAGCTTTTCAATACCGAGCTGGGCGCTGGTGGGGTCTAAAATACGCAGAACGACTTTTTCGCCAAACAGTGTCGGGCAGGTGTTTACGCGAAAATCAATGGCGCGGTGTTTGGATAAAGTCATTTTAATACGGCCATCCTGCGGAACACGGCGTTCGGCAATATCCATCTTGGCCATCACCTTGATTCTGGAGATGATCCTGTTGGCTATGTTGGCCGGCGGAGTGGCGACTTGGCGGAGTATGCCATCCCCCCTGTATCGGATACGGAAGTTTTTTTCGTAAGGCTCCATGTGTATATCGGACACCCCCTGTTTTATGGCATCCAACAGGATTTTGTTTACAAAGCGAACAATGGGCGCATCGTCAATATCAGAATTGACTTCAGCTTTGGCGGCATCTTCTTCACCGCCGGTGATGTCCAGATTATCCAGGTCTGCATCGAGAAGATCCGTCATCAATGTATCGGCGGCCTCCAGGGATGCCTCGATGGCTTTGACGAGCTTGTCTTCTTCAACCAAGATGGTTTCAGGATTAAGCCGGCTGTGAAATTTGATGTCATCCAGCGCCGGAAAATTGGTCGGGTCGGAGATGGCAATAAACAGCGTCTTGCCACGGGTAAAAAGGGGAAGAGCGCGGTGTTTGCGGATGAGCTTTTCGCTGACCAGATTTATAGGGAGGGCGCGGAAGTCAATAGCATCCAGATCAAAAAAAGGCACGCCGAATTCAATTGAAGCCTTTGATGCGATAGCTTTGCTGTCTACAAGCTTGTTGGCAACAAGATAAGTTATAAAGGGGACTTTATTTTTTTGCGCTTCCTGAACATGGGTTTGCGCCTCGCTTTCCGTGAGCAAGCCGTTCTGAATTAAGCAGTTTGTGAGGCCGTTAAATTGTATGTCTGCTGGTGCGGTAGCCATTTGATGATTGCTTTGTCGATTGTTTAGACAAATATAGATGAAATAAGTGGTTTATCCAAGCCAACGGGACTGAATCGCAAAATACAAGCCTAAAGTCAAGATCATAAATGTTGGGTAGATTTTACAGTCACAGCTTCTGGAAAACTGTGACTGTAGTATCTTTCCTTGGTTTTATAAAGACTGGATTTTGCGTTGCTGTTGTTCAAGATTGTTAAGCGAGGAATGCAGATCAGCCAGTTTGACTTTTTCCTTGTCGATAACATCCTGCGGGGCTTTATCGACAAACGTCGGGTTGTTTAATTTGCCTTCGACTCTGGGCAGGTCGTTTTTGATTTTTTGTATCTCTTTTTCCAGCCGCGCCAATTCAGCTTCCTTGTCGATCAACCCGGCCATTGGAATCAGGATTTTCATGTCGCCAATCAAGGCTATGGCTGATTCCGGTGTGCTGTCATCGGCGTTTAACCAAGTGATCGACTCCAAACGCCCCAGTTTTTGCAAATAAATCCGGTTGTTGGCTAAGCTTTGCTGGTCGGCAGGCGAGCCGTTTTGCAGCAATACCGGCAGCGGTTTGCCGGGGGCAATATTCATTTCGCCGCGGATGCGGCGCACCCCTAGGATAAAGTTCATAACCCAGTTGGTTTCGGCGATCGCGTTGGCATCGATTTGCGTTTCATCGGCTACCGGATAAGGCTGTAGCATGATAGTTGGATCGCTCTTCCCTGTTAACGGTGCGACGCGCTGCCAGATTTCTTCGGTGATAAACGGCATTAACGGGTGCGCCAAACGCAAAATGGACTCCAGAACCGTCAACAGGGTTTTGCGCGTGCCGCGCTGCAGCGCCGCATCATCCGATTGCAGAGATATTTTTGCCAGTTCCAGATACCAGTCGCAGTATTCATTCCAGGTGAACTCATAAATGGCTTGGGCCGCCAGGTCAAAACGGTAGCTGTCGATGGCGTTGGAGGTTGCGGCCGTTACCTGATGCAGCCGGGAAGTGATCCAGCGGTCAACCTGGCTGTATTCGCAAGGCGCCCCGGATAAACCGTTATCCTGTTCCTCGGTGTTCATCAGCACGTAGCGCGCCGCGTTCCACAGCTTGTTGCAGAAATTGCGGTAACCTTCGGTGCGGGCAAGGTCAAAGCGAATGTCGCGGCCGGTGGATGCTAATGATGCAAAGGTAAAACGCAGCGCGTCTGTGCCGTAAGACTGGATGCCGTCCGGGAAATGCTTGCGCGTATCCTGCTCGATTTTCTTGGCCAAATGCGGCTGCATCATACCGGAGGTGCGTTTTGCCACCAAGGCATCCAGGCTGATGCCGTCGATGATGTCGATCGGGTCGAGCACGTTGCCTTTGGACTTGGACATCTTCTGTCCTTCGGCGTCGCGCACCAGGCCGTGGATGTACACTTCCCTGAACGGCACTTCGCCCTGGAATTTCAGCCCCATCATGATCATTCGCGCCACCCAGAAGAAAATGATGTCAAAGCCGGTCACCAGCACGCTGGTCGGGTAATGTTTGGCTAATTCCGGAGTTTTTTCAGGCCAGCCCAGGGTGGAAAAAGGCCATAAGGCCGAAGAAAACCAGGTGTCCAGCACGTCTTCATCCTGCTTAAGCGCATAGTCGGCGGGCAGGTTATGTTTTGCGCGGATGTCCTGTTCAGAGCGGCCCACGTAAATACTGCCCAGCTCGTCATACCAGGCCGGGATGCGGTGCCCCCACCAGATTTGCCGGGAGATGCACCAGTCCTGGATATTGCGCATCCAGTCAAAATAAGTGTTTTTCCAGTTGTCCGGCACAAACTTGATGTCGCCGTTTTCAACGGCCGCAATCGCAGGTTCCGCCAGCGGCGCAACCTTGACGTACCACTGGTCGGTTAATAAGGGTTCGATCACGCTGTTGGTGCGGTCGCCGCGCGGAACCATTAGCTTGTGGTCAACGATCTTTTCCAGCAAGCCTTGCGCTTCGAGGTCGGCGACGATCTGTTTGCGCGCTTCGAAGCGCTCCAGGCCGCAGTATTTGGCCGGGATCAGGCCGTCTTCATCTTCACCGTTGCTGCGTATCGTTGCGTCAACGGTGAACAGGTTAATCAAGCCGCCATGCGGCAAGTCCTGGATAATCGAGGTATGGCGGTGGCGCGTCCAGACTTCGTAATCGTTAAAATCATGGGCCGGGGTGATCTTGACGCAGCCGGTGCCAAATTCCGGGTCGACATATTCATCGGCAATAATCGGAATGCGGCGGCCGGTGAGAGGCAGCTCCACAAATTCGCCCAGCAGATGTTTGTAGCGCTCGTCATTGGGATGTATCGCCACCGCCGCGTCGCCCAGCATGGTTTCAGGGCGGGTCGTGGCGACGATCAAATGCCCCTGGCCGTTCGACAGCGGGTAACGCAGATGCCACATGGAGCCGTTTTCTTCCTCCGACAGCACTTCCAGGTCGGAAACGGCAGTGTGCAAAACCGGGTCCCAGTTGACCAAGCGCTTGCCGCGATAGATCAGGCCTTCTTCATACAAGCGTATGAACACTTCCTGCACCGCATCAGACATGCCTTCGTCCATCGTGAAACGTTCCCTGTCCCAGTCCAGCGAAGAGCCCATGCGCCGCAGCTGGCGTGTAATCGTACCGCCTGACTCTTCCTTCCATTCCCAGATTTTTTCGATGAATTTTTCACGGCCGTAATCATGGCGGGTTTTGCCTTCGGCATTGCACAGACGCTCCACCACCATTTGCGTGGCGATGCCCGCATGGTCGGTGCCCGGCTGCCACAAGGTACTGTAGCCTTTCATGCGGTGGTAGCGGGTGAGGGCGTCCATGATGGTGTCCTGAAACGCGTGGCCCATGTGCAAACTGCCGGTAACGTTGGGCGGCGGAATCATGATGCAATAGGATTCACCCTCCGGTTTGGCCGCCGCCGAACCTGCTCCCGGCAGGTTTCCGGCATGTGCGCTATCTCCGGCGGTCGCCGCGCCAGTTCCCGACTGGCTTGCGGCATACACACCATCCCTGGCGGTAAAATAGCCTTTTTCTTCCCAGGTCTGATACCAGCGTTGTTCAATCGAGTGCGGGGCGTATGTTTTTTCCATGTAAGAGATGCTCTGTTTTTAAATTGATGCTTATCGTGTTTTATTTATTACCAATCTTTATGCGTAGTAACCGCCATGCCTGACTGCTGGTACTGGCGATAACGGTTCCTGCCGACTTCTTTGGTCGCTTCGCTATCGTCCAGGATTTCAACGATGCGTTCGGCGCGCTCGAAATCGTGCGGGCATTGCGAAGACAGGTTAATCAGCGTTTTTTGCCAGTTCTCAGGCGCATTCAGCGAGCCGATCAAGATGACTTTTTCAGCGCTTGGCGGCTCGCCCGTGTATATCTGGTGCGGTATAAAGCTGCCTGCCCTGAAGGTCCAGAGCAGGTCGTCCAGGCGTTGACTCTGCTCCGCGTCATCGGTCAGCACATAACAAAAATGACCGCTGCGGTAAGCCTTCTCGATGAGCTTGCAGGCAAATAGATACCGTTCCTCTTGCGATTCCGATGGCAGGATATAAAAGCTGGCTTCAGCCACTTATGCCTTCAGGGATTGAGTCCGGTCAATGAGATACTGGCTTAATAGCGGCACAGGGCGGCCGGTCGCTCCTTTGGCCTGTCCGGTGCGCCATGCGGTGCCGGCAATGTCCAGATGCGCCCAGCGGAATTTTTCGGCAAATCGCGCCAGGAAACAGGCGGCAGTGATAGTGCCCGCGTCTTTGCCGCCCACATTGGCCATGTCGGCGAAATTGGATTTAAGCTGTTCCTGATACTCTTCCCATAGCGGCAAACGCCAGAGACTGTCGTTAGCTGTTTCGCTGGCCGCAGTCAGGTCATTGCACAAGGCGTCATCATTGCCGAGCAGGCCGCTGGCCACGCGGCCTAAAGCCACCAGGCAGGCGCCGGTCAGTGTGGCCAGGTCTATCACCACGTCGGGGTTGAAGCGTTCGGCATAGGTTAAGGCGTCGCAAAGCAGCAGGCGGCCTTCGGCATCGGTGTTGAGCACCTCAATGGTTTTGCCGGACATGCTGGTCAAAATATCGCCCGGTTTATTGGCGTCGCCGTCGGGCATGTTTTCCGATGAGGGAATCAGGCCAATGATATTCAGCGGCAGTTGCATTTGCGCTACGGCGAGCAAGGTACCCAAAACCGTTGCGCCGCCGCACATGTCGTATTTCATTTCATCCATGCCTGCGCCCGGTTTTAATGAGATGCCGCCCGCATCAAAGGTCAGGCCTTTGCCGATCAGAACGATGGGTTTGCCGCCTTTTGTTCCACCCTGATAATCCAGACTGATCAATTTGGCGGGCTGGCGGCTGCCGCGTGATACGGAAAGCAAGGCTCCCATGCCCAGCGCTTCCATATCGGATTCTTCCAGTATGGTAACGGCCAAGGCATCGTATTTTTTGCTCAGTTCAAGCGCTTGTCCGGCAAGATAGGTCGGTGTGCAGACGTTGCCCGGCAAATCGCCCAGCAGCTTGGTGAGGTTCATGCCTTCGGCGATGGCTTTCCCTTGCAATAATCCTGCTTGCGCGGCGGCACGTTCGTTTTCCGGGGCGGTAATGGAGATTTTTTCAAGCTTGCTTTCGGTTTCCTTATCCGATTTGTGCGTGGTGAATTGATAAACCGCATCGTTAAAAACTTCAATGATTTGCCGTGATTTCCATTGCCAGTCGCGGGCGGTAACCTCGCACTCCGCCAGGCTGCAGACGACGGATTTTATTTGCGGTTTTTTCAGGCTATTGATTGCAGCTAGCAGCGCTTTTTTGTAGTTTTTGCCCGATAACGGCTTGTTTTCACCCAGACCGACCAGCAAGATGCGTTCAATTTGACTGTCAGGGACGGCGTTGATTAACACGGTTTCGCCGTTTTTTCCGCTGATGTCGCCACGGCTGACAATTTTGTTAATAAGCCCTTGAGTGCTGTTGTTGAGGGCAATGGCTGTAGGGCTAAGTTGCTGATCCTGGTAAACACCCACAATAATACAATCACATTGCAGTTTTTCTAATGGCGTGGTTTCTATAGAATAGTCCATAACTTAACTCGTTTATTTGCTGGATAGGATGTTATCTTTGGTGGACCCGGAATGAGTCAGCCGCAAGATGAGCTGTTTAGCGGTAAATTATACAACACAAATATCGATTTTGATTGGGGAGACAAGCTTGGAAGCAAATTGGCCGGAAGGTTATAAAGCGGGGCGGCGTAAATGGGTTACCATCCTGGATAAAATGATTGCCCAGGATTTGTTGAAAACACTGACGGCTGTTTTGACGGTGATTGTGGTTATTATCGTCAGTCGGAAGTTTATCAAGATTCTGGATCAGGCTATTGAAGGGCAGATTTCAAATGAAACCTTGATGAGTATTCTGGGTTTTAAAACTATTGTAGCGAGCGTTACTTTTTTGCCTGCGGCCATATTTATGGCGGTGCTGATGGTTTTAGGCCGAATGTACAGGGATCAGGAAATGTCGGCGGTTTCTTCTGCAGGAGGCGGCGCGGGAACCGTTTATAAGGCCGTGTTTCTGATGGTTTTCCCATTAAGTGTGTTGGCGGCCGGTTTGTCCATGTATACCGCGCCATGGGCGGAATCCAGAACAGTGCAGTTGATGCATCAGGATGAGGAATCTGCTGATCTTAGAGGTATCAGTGCCGGAAAGTTCAGTGAGTATAGCCAAGGCGATCTGGTTTTTTATGTAGAAAAGATTGGTGACGATAAAAAGATGGAGCAGGTCTTTGTGCAAAACAGACAGCATGGCAATGTCGAGATTATTAATGCTGAAACGGGACGGGTGGAAGAGTTGCCGGACGGGCACTACATGATTTTGGAGAATGGCGAACGCATACAGGGACAGCCTGGAACGCTAAATTATGTGATTGAGCAGTTTGTTGAATATGCGGTGAGGCTGGATGCAAAAGAAAAAGCGGCTAATTTTGGCCGGGAAACAGTTGCTGTCGATACTTTGGTGAGTTCTGACCAAATTATCGATGTTGCTGAATTGCAGCGCCGGTTTTCTGTCCCTCTAGGCATTTTGTTGTTGAGTTTTATTGCGGTGCCTTTGGCGCAGCTTTCGCCTCGTGGCGGTGTTTACGGCAATATGCTGGTCGGGTTCCTGATCTATTTTAGCTATGGAAACCTTGTTCGCGTCAGTCAGAGCTGGGTAATGAGCGGAACCATCCCTTCATGGCTGGGTATTTGGGGAGTGAATTTTTTATTGTTGTTGATAGGCGGCGTTTTATTGGCAAGATTGTATGGATGGCAGTGGCTGATGATGAAGGTCAGGGAAAAGGTGGCAAGGTGAATGTATTAACCGGCTATGTGGTCAGAGAGATTTTAAAGGGTTCCTTTATCGCGGTGTTACTGTTATTGACGTTATTTAATTTGTTTACTTTTAGTGATGAGTTAAAGGATCTGGGTAAAGGGAGTTATGGCTTAAAAGAAATTTTTTATTATCTGGCCTTAACTTCACCAACCGTTTTTTATGAACTGGTACCTGCCTCGGCGTTGTTAGGCAGCCTGTTTATATTGGGCGCCATGGGCAATAATCGCGAACTCATTGCCATGCGGGCTGCGGGCTTATCTGTTTTTGGGATTATTAAAGCAGTCATGCTGGCAGGCGCTATTTTAGTTGTTATTTCAATAATTATTGGCGAGTTTATCGCCCCTGCGGCTGAGCGAACGGCGCGAACGCTCAAAGTCACGGCTCAGAGCGGGGAGGTTGTCATAGATGCCAAATACGGGCTTTGGCTGCGGGAAGGCAAGAGATTCATCAACGTCAGACAAGTCAAGGATGATGGAACTCTGGCCGACATCAGTATTTATGAGCTGGATGACCAGCATCATTTGCGGCAGGCATCGCATGCAGATCAGGCTGTCTTCATGGGAGATCAGCAATGGAAGCTGGAGAAAATCAAGCGATCCGGTATTTCAACAGAGCAAATGGTTGCAGACCAACAAAGTGAGCAGGCGTGGACATCATCAATAGAGCCGGATTTATTGAAAGTTGTCGTGGTAAGCGCGGACAATTTATCGCTCTATGATCTGGCCATGTATGTTGATTACTTAAAGGAGAATCATCAAGAAGCACATATTTTTGAGATGGCTTTCTGGGGGCGCGTGGTGAATCCTCTGGTTACTTTTGTTATGCTGCTGGTGTCTGCGCCATTTGTTATTGGCGTTAAGCGCGGCATTAATGTTGGCGGCAGGATGATGATAGGCGTTATTATCGGGATGAGCTTTAATATCATCGACAAAATTGTCGGGCATCTTGGGTTGATTTACGACCTTAATCCGCCGTTAATAGCCATGCTTCCCAGTTTGACGGTTTTAGTGCTGGCGCTATTTGCTATGAGCCGGGTGCAGGCGTAATTTTATACAGCGCTTGTTGCGCTGAATAGTCCTTAAATTCATCGGATTGAGCATATACAAAGTGTCAGTTAGAAAGTTTAACGATAAACAGCCAAGAATCGGCAGGTCGGTTTATATTGATGACAGCGCTGTGGTGATTGGCGATGTCGCCCTTGGTGATGACGTGTCAATATGGCCCACGACTGTGGTCAGGGGCGATGTGGAAAGCATTACCATTGGCGATGGAACCAATGTTCAGGATGGTTCGGTATTGCATGTGTCTCATGCCGGCAAGTACTCGGCTCAAGGGCACCCTTTGACTATAGGCAAGGGCGTTACTATCGGGCACAGAGCGGTCGTTCATGCCTGCACGGTAGGGGATTATTGCCTGATCGGGATAGGCGCGATCATTATGGATGATGCCGTTCTTGAAGATTATGTCATGCTGGGCGCGGGTGCTCTGGTGCCGCCGGGAAAAACGCTGGAAAGCGGCTATCTTTATGTCGGCTCGCCCGCCAAACAGGCGAGACCATTAAAAGAATCTGAAAAAGAATTCCTGCAATATTCCGCGCAGCATTACGTTCATTTGAAAAATGAATATTTGAAGACGTAATGCTCACAGGGCATAAAGGGCGACCGGCTGGTCGCACATTTCACGGCCGTCGCTCAGAATTTAACAATTCAATAACTGGCTTGGTTTGGGGGCGAACGCCACGCCAGATAAAAAAAGCTTCCGCAGCTTGCTCGACCAGCATGCCCAAGCCGTCTAAACTCTTTGCCGCATGATGTTCCTGGGCCCAGCGCACAAAAGCCGTCGGCTCGTTGCCGTAGGCGAGGTCATAGCAGTTGCCCTGTTCAGCCAGCAGGCCTGTCGGCAACGGCGGTAACTGGCCGCTCAAACTGGCTGAGGTCGCGTTTAAAATCAAATCGAACTGCCGGTTTTTCAACTCATCAAAGCCGCAGCCTGTGATGGGGCCTTTGTCGTGGAATTCTGCGGCCAGATTGATTGCTTTATCCACGGTACGGTTGGCAATAACAAGGCCTTGTGGGGACTGCTCAAGGATGGGGCCGATTATTCCCCGGCTGGCCCCACCAGCGCCCAGAATCAGGATTCTGGTTCCTGCCAGGGTGATGGCATGGTTTACGGCCAAGTCTGTGACCAGGCCTATGCCGTCGGTGTTATCGCCAAGTATGGAGCCATCCGCCTGCAGCGCTAGCGTATTGACGGCTTTGCTCAGTTGGGCGCGTTCGGTTTTATGATCGGCGTAGCTCCAGGCCAGCTCTTTTAGCGGTACAGTGCAATTTAAGCCTTTGCCGCCTTCAGCGAAAAACTTTTTAGCGGCGGCTGAGAATTGTTCAGCAGGCACTTCCATTGCCGTGTATTCAAGCGATTGTCCGGTTTGCTCGGCAAAAAGACCATGAATCCGCGGCGATTTGCTGTGTTTGATGGGATGGCCAAACACTGCATAGCGATCCGTTGCTGTCATGCTTTGGCTCTTCTTTCCAGCCAGAACTCCCATAAAACTGTTGCCAGAACAATAAAAACAGCGATGGCCAGTTCTATCCAGAGAAAATGCGGCGTATATACGGAAACAACGGCGGCAACCCCCAGAAAGAGTCCAACCAGGCTAAAGCGCCAGCCTACGCGCAGGCCGTCAAGTATGGTGGAAAGCGATAGAATCAGCAGGATAATCAGCCCGGCATCTTCTTCGGCTATCCGGCCGGACTGATGTATTAAAAATGCGCCGCCAACGACCAGCAAAGACGTGGCCCAGTGTATGGATTGCTCGCGGAATATGAGCTTGAAATCATCACTGCGATGCTTGGATTGCAGCCAGCCGATAATCATCGCAAACAGGCCAAACAAGAGCATCATAATGAGCCAGTAGCCATAGCCGTCGGCGGGGGAAAAGTCCATGATGCCGATACCGACCAGCGACAGAATAAGCAGTAAAGTCAAAATGGCTTCTTCGATGTGAAATCTTCTTTTTTCGGCGATTAGGATGTCTTCTGACATGGAACAGGCTCCACTCCGGTTGTTAGTTTAAAGATGGTTAAACAGTTTTATTGCTCTTGCAGCCACTGGGCTACGGATTTGGCAAAATAGGTCAGGATCGCGTCGCTGCCCGCACGTTTAAAAGCCAGCAGGGATTCCAGCACGACTTGTTTTTCATCCAGCCAGCCGTTCATGGAGGCGGCTTTGAGCATGGCGTATTCGCCGCTGACCTGGTAGGCAAGCGTCGGTACGCCGTATTGGTCTTTTACCCGGCGGATGATGTCCAGATAGGGCATGCCCGGCTTGACCATGACCATGTCCGCGCCTTCCTGTAAATCCAGCTGGATCTCGCGTATGGCTTCATCAGAATTGGCCGGGTCCATTTGGTAGCTGTATTTGTTGCTTTTGCCCAGGTTGCCTGCAGACCCCACCGCATCCCTGAACGGGCCATAAAAACTGGAGGCGTATTTGGCGGAATAGGCGAGTATCAGCGTGTTGACATGACTTTTGGCTTCCAGCGCCTGTCTTATCGCGCTGATGCGGCCATCCATCATGTCCGACGGCGCCACAATATCGGCCCCGGCCTCGGCATGGGACAGCGCCTGCCGGGTCAATACCTCTATCGTTTCGTCATTAAGAACGTAGCCGTCGAGATTGACCAGTCCATCCTGTCCGTGTGTGGTGAACGGATCCAGCGCGACATCGGTAATAATGCCCAATTCAGGGACGGCTTTTTTTAAAGCTCTTACACTGCGCTGAACCAAGCCGTCAGGGTTATAGGCTTCGGCCGCATTTTCTGATTTTTTATCTGAGGCAATCACCGGAAACAGCGCAATCGCGGGAATGCCCAGGTTATAAAGCTCATGCGCTTCTTCAAGCAGCAAATCCAGGGAGAGTCTTTCTATGTCCGGCATGGAGGCGATGGATTCCCGTCGGTTTGAGCCTTCGGTGACAAACATCGGATAAATCAGATTATCAACAGATAAGCGGTTTTCGCGCATTAAACGGCGGGAAAAATCGTTAAAACGCATTCTTCTCATACGTGTATGAGGAAAATTAATGTTATTATATGTCATCTTATCCTTAGCTTTAAGGGTTTGGGAATATCAAATTTCTGCTCTAAGCCATTAGGGCTTAGGCTTTAGGTGGTTCATTGTATCAGGGAAATTAATACACTGATATTTGAAGATAAAAAGCAACACTGGTTTAATTTTAGAGGTTTTTATGAAAGCTAAACAAGTCATAGTATTTGGTTTATTTGCAGTATTACTCGGTTTGACGCCTGTTACCAAAGTCATCGCGGAAGATTTGCTGCCTCCGCAGCAAGCGATACAAACAGCATCGGCGCAATTACAGCAAAAATTGCAGGACAAATCGTTTACCAAGGATTTTGCAAAGATTACGCAGTTTGTTAACGAGGTCATTTATCCGCATACCGACTTTGACAGGATTTCCGCGTTGGTGCTCGGAAAGCTCTGGAAAACAGCGACTGCTGATGAACGTGAGCGTTTTAAGCACGAATTTCAAACATTGCTGGTAAGAACCTATTCCCGTGCTTTTGTAGAGTTTACTGACTGGTCGGTACGGTTCCTGCCTATCGAAATGGGAGAGGATTCGACAAAAGTGATTGTAAAAACAGAAGTTTTGCAGCCAGGCATTCAGCCTATTGGCGTAAACTACCGGATGGTGTTGAGTCAGGGCGAATGGAAAGCCTACGATATTATGATCGAAGGCGTGAGTCTGGTTACTAACTACCGCACAACCTTTACTCAGGAAGTTCAAACCAAAGGTTCATTAAACGCGGTTATTGAGGGACTGGTTAAGCGTAATGCAGAAGCATTGGCGGGAAAACCTGCGGCAAGTTCCTGATAGATAAAAGCAACACCCTGTCATACCGTAAAGGCGACCAACCAGTCGCCTTTACTCGTTTATCCCCTTGCTGTTTCCAGATAATTATCTTGCATCCAACTCAATGACGTCCTCGAAAGATTCCATTTATGCCAGTCCCGTTGGCGAAGTCGGCGCGTTCAAGTTTGACGAAAAAGTAGTCAATGTCTTTCCTGACATGATTCAGCGGTCTGTGCCGGGATACACCGCGATTATTTCCGCGATAGGTCTTTTAGCTGGGCGTTTTGCCAGGAAAAATAGCGTTTGTTATGATCTGGGCTGCTCTCTGGGCGCTGCGACCTTGTCCATGCGCCACCAGATTGAAGCCGAAAACTGCCGCATTATTGCCGTTGATAATTCTCCGGCGATGGTGGCGCGCTTTCAGGAAGCGCTGCAAAAAGACCAGTCTCCGGTTGCCGTCGATGTCGTGTGCGCCGACATTCGCGATGTCGCCATTGAAAACGCCTCGGTGGTGGTCTTGAACTTCACGCTGCAGTTTATTCCGCTTGAAGACCGGCTTAAGTTTCTGCAAAAAATTTATCAGGGACTGTTGCCCGGCGGCATTTTAATCCTGTCGGAAAAACTCAAGTTTGATGATGACCGGCAGCAGGAATTGCAAACAGAGATGCACCATGCGTTTAAAAAAGCGCAAGGTTACAGCGATCTGGAAATCAGCCAGAAACGCACGGCGCTGGAAAACGTATTGATCCCCGAAACCTTTGCCCGGCATCAAAGCCGCTTGCAGCAAGTCGGTTTCAGCAGCGCCGAGGTCTGGTTCCAGTATTTTAATTTCGCCTCGATCATCGCCCTGAAATGATGGATTACCAGCCTTTATATAATGCGCTGCTCGACGCCAAGGCCGATGCTTGGGCAAAAATGCTGCCACAGCAGCTTGAACAGGGCTTTGACCCGGCCAAGCACGGTAATTTGGCGCAGTGGCAGGCATTAGTCGAGAGCGTGCCCGCCTTGTCTGCCTCGCAACGTGTACTGGACGCCGATGCGGTGCAGATAGGCTGTGCGGATGACTTGATCTCGCTGACAAAAGAGCTGCTTGAAGACCAGCTAAAGGCATTGTGTCCCTGGCGTAAAGGCCCCTACGACTTGTTCGGTATCCACATAGACACCGAATGGCGCTCGGACTGGAAATGGGACCGGGTAAAAAACCATATCGCGTCGCTTAAGCACCGGCTGGTGCTGGATGTAGGCTGCGGCAACGGCTATCATTGCTGGCGCATGCTGGGCGCTGGCGCAAAAATGGTGGTCGGCATAGACCCCATGCTGCTCAACGTCATGCAATTCCATCTGGTCAGGAAACTGTACGGCGAAGCGCCTGTCTATGTATTGCCCTTAGGCATAGAAGACCTGCCTTATGGCCTGAAAGCCTTTGACACGGTGTTTTCCATGGGCGTGCTTTACCATCGCCGTTCGCCGATTGATCATCTGATGGAATTGAGGGACTGCCTGCAGCCCGGCGGCGAGCTGGTACTGGAAACGCTGGTTATCGATGGCGGCCTGGGCGAGGTGCTGCTGCCGGAAGACCGTTACGCCAGGATGCGCAATGTCTGGTTTTTGCCCAGTTGCGAAACCCTGATCAGCTGGTTGAAGCGCTGCGGCTTTAAAAACATCCGTCTGGTCGATGTCACCGCAACCAGTACCGAAGAGCAGCGAACCACGGAATGGATGCAGTTTCTTTCG
Source organism: Methylobacter sp. (assembly GCA_041660285.1). Taxonomy (GTDB): domain Bacteria; phylum Pseudomonadota; class Gammaproteobacteria; order Methylococcales; family Methylomonadaceae; genus Methylobacter_A. The sequence continues at coordinate 6,382 of JBAZWN010000014.1, read as the reverse complement.
CTCAAGGATTTTCTCGATGCAGAAAATCCACAACTGACTTGCGAAGGCTTGCCTGCGCCAAAGCGCGCCATTATCGTCGCCAACGCAGCCTGAAAATATTCAAAGCAGTGGCGTTAGGTGTTGCTGCTTCTATACACTAACATTATTTAACATTACCCGAGATTCAAATGACTGCCCCACATATTGGTTTTATTAGTTTGGGTTGCCCCAAGGCCCTGGTCGATAGCGAGCGGATTCTAACCAAGCTGCGCTCGGAGGGTTACACCATTTCGCCGACTTACCAGGACGCCGATTTGGTGGTGGTTAACACCTGCGGCTTTATCGATGCGGCGGTGGAAGAATCGCTGGACAGCATCGGCGAGGCGCTGGCCCAGAACGGCAAGGTCATCGTCACCGGCTGTCTGGGTTCCAGGGAAGCCGAAATCCGCGAGCGCCATCCACAAGTCCTGAAAGTGACCGGCGCGCACGCGCTGGAAGAAGTCGTGTCCGCCGTGCATGAACATCTGCCGCCTCCGCATGACCCGTTCATCAGTTTGGTGCCGCCGCAAGGCATCAAGCTGACGCCGCGGCATTACGCCTATCTGAAGATTTCCGAGGGCTGCAACCATCGCTGCACCTTCTGCATCATCCCTTCGATGCGCGGCGATCTGGTTAGCAGGCCGGTCGATGATGTGATGCGCGAAGCCGAGCGCCTGGCCAATGCCGGGGTAAAGGAATTGCTGGTGGTTTCACAGGATACCAGCGCCTACGGCCTGGATTTAAAGTATCAAAGCGGGAACTGGAAAGGCCGTGAGGTCAGAACCCGCTTTTACGAGTTAGCCGAGGCGCTGGGCGATCTGGGCATCTGGGTCAGGATGCATTACGTCTATCCGTATCCGCATGTGGATGAAGTGATCCCGTTAATGGCCGAGGGCAAAATCCTGCCTTATCTGGACATCCCGTTTCAACACGCCAACAGCCGTATCCTTAAATTAATGAAGCGCCCGGCGGCCAGCGAGAATAACCTGGAACGCATCAAGGCGTGGCGCGAAATCTGCCCCGACATCACCTTGCGCAGCACGTTTATTGTCGGCTTTCCGGGCGAAACCGAGCAGGAATTCGAGCAGTTGCTGGATTTTCTGAGCGAAGCGCAGATGGACAGGGTCGGCTGCTTCGCCTATTCGCCGGTCAAGGGCGCGGCCGCCAATGAATTGCCCGGCCAGATACCGGAAGAAGTCAAGCAGGAGCGTCTGGCGCGGTTTATGGCGCATCAGGCTGAAATCAGCGCGGCACGTTTGCAAAAACGGGTAGGTAGAATCGAAACGGTGCTGGTCGATGAAGTGGTCGAAGAAGGCGCGGTAGCAAGAAGCAAAGCCGACGCGCCGGAAATCGATGGCCAGGTGTTCATTGACGGCGCGACGCATCTGAAAGTCGGCGACTTTGTCGATGTCGAGCTGGAAGAAGCGGACGAATACGATTTGTGGGGGCGCTTGGTTTAGGGTAATTCGCAATAATATATCCCGTTGTAGGATGTGCTGAATGCAGTGAAGCGCATCAATCGCGAACCAGATTTGGCATTGCCATCCTTGGCTTCTCGGCAACTGCTCCTGCGTCGCCTAAAGCGCCTACTTTTGGTGCTCTACCTCCTGCATCCATGCAAGTCGTAGATCCCGGCAATCCATGCCGGGATGGCGAGTTGTGCATGCATCTATGTATATGTTATCAAGAGGGCTACCCATCTTCGAGGTGCAAAATTGCCAAACTCTACCGAATGTTATAATATAACATTCGATTTCAGATAAACGGTTTTTGCAATGACTACTCCTGCCCACGCAAATCACGACCACTCTCATTCTGCCGGACACGACCATGAAAAATGTGTCAGCGAGGCGTTAGGCACAGCCGAGCAGTTGTGCGTGGTGCGCGGCGTGCAATTAACGCCTATCCGCCACCAAGTGCTGGAACTGATCTGGGATAGCCACAAAGCCGTCAAAGCGTATGAGCTGCTGGATCGCATCAAACCCCTGCAAAATGCCGCAAAACCCGCGACGATTTACCGCGCGCTGGATTTTTTGATCGAACAGGGCCTGATTCATCGGGTGGAAAGCCTTAACGCTTTTGTCGGCTGCAGCTGCTCGGGTCATCAGCATGAACAGTTATTGTTGATCTGCAATAACTGCCAGGAAGTGGAAGAGCGGTCAGCCCCCGAAGTCATGCAGGCGCTATCGCAGGAAATCAAGCAGGCGGACTTCATTGTGCACAGCAAAGCCATCGAAATTCACGGTATATGCGCAAAATGCGCGCAAACCATGAGCGGCGAGCAAGGCTGATGACGTTATTTTTTCCAAGTAGAATATTTACCGAGTGTTACGTTATAACATTTCTAATAATCCAGGCAATGCGTTCAAAATCGATGAAAAAAACCTCCTTTGTTATTTTCTTATCAATAGCCGCGATAGGAGTCAATGCCCATGCGGCTGACGATAACGTCAAAAAACTGGATGATATTGTTGTCATCAGTACAGGCATCAGGCACGCCACCGCTAAATCGGCCAGGCCGGTCACGGTGTTGACGGGCGACCAGTTGCGCATGAAAATGGGGACAACCATCGGCGATACGCTCAAAAACGAGCTTGGCATCACCAGCCAGTCGTTCGGTGCCGGGGTTGGCACGCCGGTTATTCGCGGACAATCCGGGCCACGGGTGCGGGTCATGCAGAACAGCCTGGGCAATAATGATGTTTCTTCATTAAGCCCGGATCACGCCAACGGCGTGGAGCCTATTCTGGCCGAACGGATTGAAGTGCTGCGCGGGCCGTCGACGCTGTTGTACGGAAACGGCGCCATCGGCGGCGTGGTCAACGTGATTGACAACCGGATTCCCGAACAAGTTCCCGACAAGCTGCTCGGCGGCGCGGGCGAGCAACGCTATGACGCGGCAACCGACGAGACCTCCAGCGCCCTCAAGCTGGAAGGCGGCAAAAGCGGTGTGGCCTATCATGTCGACGGCTTTTACCGCGACCAGGGCAATACCCATGTCGGCGGCAATGCGATAGATGAAGGCGCCGCTCTCGCAACCGACCCCAGCCTGAGCATTATCAATAATCCCAATGGCCTTATAGCTAATTCACAGGCGCGGTCACGCGGCGGTTCGGTCGGCGTCTCGAAAATCGGCGATGCCGGGCTGGCCGGGGTTTCAATCAACAGTCTGGAAAAGAATTACGGCATCCCGCCGGATGGCAGCGGCAGCGCGCCGGTGAGGGTTGACCTGAACCAAACCAAATACGATTTCAAAGGGCAGCTGAACCGGCCTTTCGCGCTGGCGGAAGAATTGCGCATGAAGTTCGGCTATACCGACTACAAGCACGTCGAGATGGACAACGGCACGCCCGCCACCACATTCCTGAACAAATCCTACGAAAGCCGGTTGGAACTTGAGCATAAGCCCATCGGTTTATTAAACGGCGTGCTGGGATTCCAGTCAGTCAACAGCCAATTTTCAGCGCTCGGTACGGAAACTTTGGTGCCGCGCACTGACCTTGGTTCCTATGGTCTGTTTGATGTCGAATCGTTCAAAATAGGCGCAGTCACCTATGAGCTGGGCGCTCGCGGCGAATGGCAAACCATCGCGGCGGAAAACCGCAACAGCCTTACTTATAAACCGCTCAGCGGCTCGGCTTCGGCGTTGTGGGACATTACCGATCAGCACCAAGTCAGTCTGGCATTCACCCACTCGCAACGCGCGCCGCAGATACAGGAATTGTTTTCCAACGGCGTTCATGAAGCCACGCGCAGCTATGAATTGGGCAACGCCAACCTCAACAAGGAACTGTCCAATAACCTGGATCTGGGCTATCGCTACAATGCCGACTGGATGACGGCGGAGTTAAATCTGTTCCACAACTGGGTCGGCGACTACATTTACCAGCAACGAAACGGCTCGGTGTTTAACAGAGATAACGAAACCATAGAAGCGGCTTGTCCAGCGGGCGCAACCTGCATTCCCGTTCTGGAAAGCCGTCAGGCTAACGCTACCTTCAAAGGCTTTGAAGCCCAAACTGTGTTTCCGCTGATGCAAAACCGTTACGGCGCGGTCGATCTGACCTTGTTCGGCGACTATACCCGCGGCGCGTTTGATCAGGGCGGCAACGTCCCCCGTATGCCGCCGCTACGCTACGGCCTGCAACTGAGTTACGAGAAAAACGACTGGTCAACCAACGCGCGCCTGACCCGGGGCGAGGCGCAGAATTATGCAGGCGCAAATGACTCGAACACCCCCGGCTACCTGCTGCTGAATCTGGGCGCGCAATACCGTTTGGCGAGCTTTGGCGATTCCGAGATGCTGCTGTTTGCGAAAGGCAAGAACATGCTGAACGAAAATATCCGCAACTCGACCTCCTATATGCGTAATTTCGCCCCGGAACCGGGACGCAGTGTGGAGCTGGGTATCCGGGTAAATTATTAAGGGGCGGGATTTTACACGCCGCAATCATTTAGGGTGTTAGGATTCAGGCAATCCAGTAATTAATAGTATTCGCTGTTATCTGCGTGTACTATCAAGACTCACCGTGTCATGCGAGTGACGCTGCTACGAAGTTTACCCCATCAATATCGTGTGTGCTGTACTTGCCATTTTGATCAAGTACGCAAGGAAAAGGAGAAAGGTGACCGTATGTTTAGTAAAAGCCATAGTCTGCCCATATTAATGCTGCTGTCTGTGTTGCTGCTCGCCGGGTGCGCGCAAAACTCCGCATACCGTACCGATTATCAACCCTGTGTATACACCCAGTCCAGCGATTGCGCGGATCGTGCCGTACAACATCATGCGCCTGGTCAGGCTGATGAATATTATCTGTCTTTCATCGAGTTTGATGACCAGGGGCAGTTATGGGATCGCGAGCAACTGCACAAAGTGTTGGACAGTTACCAGCCCATAGCCGGTGTCAACGATGTGTTGCTCGTCGTGTATATCCACGGCTGGCATCACAATGCCGCTCCTGAAGACGGCAACATTAAAGAATTCCGTCAACTGCTCACCAAACTGTCCCAGGCCGAATCCCACGGCGGCACAGCGCGTAAAGTGCTAGGGGTTTACATCGGCTGGCGCGGAGAATCTATCACCATCCCGGTGATTAACGCCGCGACTTTCTGGGATCGAAAAAATACGGCCCATAAAGTGGGGCAGCAAGGCGTAACAGAGGTGCTATTAAGGCTGGAAGAAATAGTCAATGTCAAAGCCGGTATGGAAACGGCAATACCCAAACCGCTTAACAGCCGTTTGGTTACCATCGGGCACAGCTTTGGCGGCGCCGTACTTTATACTGCCTTGCAGCAAATCCTTGAGGATCGTTTTATAGACAGCCGTAAAAATAAAACATTTAGCGGCGATGCAAATGGCTTGGGCGATCTGGTGGTATTGTTGAACCCTGCATTTGAAGCGTTACGTTACGCTACCCTGTACGACATCTCGCAGGACTATTGCCGCGGCTATTTTCCCAGTCAATTACCAAAACTGGCGATTCTCACCTCAGAAGCCGATTGGGCTACCGGCGGGGTCTTCCCGGTGGGGCGTTTTTTTCAACTTTTTTTGAAACCCACACAACTCTTGACCGGCACAATTGTACCGGCATAGGCAAAAAGAACCCGATTGAAATTGCAGAAGGCGAAGCCGATCGGCACACTGTTGGTCACTTTGAACCCTATCTCACGCACCGCCTTAATCCCAAAACAAACCCTGAAAAACGCGGCATGAATTTCAATTATCGCGGCTTGCAAAGTCTCTGGTCACAGCAAAAGATGTCCGGTTCATTTGCATTTGAAAATACTGAGCTGATTCATTTAGGGAAAACCGTACCCAATAACCCTTACCTCAATATTCAGGTAGATCAGGATTTAATCGAGGGCCACAATGATGTGTGGCGTGATGAGATTGTCAGTTTCCTGCGCGATTTGATCATGATCTCGACCACTCCAGGGCAATCAGCACAATAAAGTTATGCGTAATTTTGCCGTGGAACCGGCATGCAACGCTGAGATAGATATTCGGTTAGATACTTAATCTAGTTGTCTTGTTCAGCTGTTCAATAGGATGGGCTGAAGCATGAAGCCCATCCATCACGAACCTGACCTTGTTGCTCTTTTATTATCCTAATGCTCTTTTTGCTGCATGCTTTCGGAATAAAAAGAAACTCCAAGCTTTCCCTGCTTGGCATGATACATTGCCGTATCGGCAAGATGAATCAGGGTTTCGGCATTAGTGGCATTCTGGGGATAAATTGCAATGCCGATACTGCCTCCCAGAGTAAACTCCATTTCCTCAAAAATGTAAGGTTCCCGTAATTTTTTCAGGATTTTTTCGGCAACCGGCGCCGCTCCATCAGCATCGGTTTCAGGTAGCAATAGA
>JBAZWN010000013.1:0-76048 GCA_041660285.1 Methylobacter sp. | reverse complement strand
AATAAAGCTTGAACAGTTTCTTCAGTGGCTTCGCTAGGTAAGTTTCCTACAAAAATTCGTTTCAAAAGACATGTCCTAAATTCAGGGGGTGAGTTGATCGACCGGGCTAGCCGGGTTAGTGCCGCAACCCTGCGCGTTATGTGCAGGGTTGCGTGTCAGAAAGTGCGTAAGATTAAGCTGCGCTTACTTGTGATGCTTGCGGGCCTTTAGGGCCTGATTCTACTTCGTATTTAACCGCTTGGCCTTCAGCCAGTGTGCGGTAACCGCCGTCGCTTGCGATTGCAGAAAAGTGTACAAACACATCTGCGCTGCCGTCGCTAGGCGAAATAAAGCCAAAACCTTTAGACTCGTTAAACCACTTAACAATACCTGTTGCCATGTAAATTACCTCAATACCCGGGGGTATAAATAAATCGATGAAAATGTTTGATTGCAAATCATGCCGGGCAATTTTAAGGAGAAAAGCGAATGGAATTTCTGAAAAGTGCTGAATAACATGCAAAAATTAAGTAGCAGCCTTACGTCATCAACGCGAGTATTATCTACTTATTGTTGATTATAGAGGCTAATTCCCAGTATAGCCATCTAAAGTTTGGATAACGCCAAATAAAAGCTTGGGTTTATTAATCGTTAAAGCGTTGATGGTGATCTTTACGGCGGTGATTGTCGCCATCATGATTGTCATATTGATGATGGTTTTCGTTTTCCACGTGGAGGTTAAAGTTACGGCTACCCCAATCATTATCACTTCTGTTGTCATGTTGATAGCGGGGGCTTGGGTAGTCCTTGTTCCAAGGGGGCGGGGCGTTGTATTGGTCATAATGGCGATGCGGAAAATTTCCTTTATCCCGGCCATAGCCATTATCATAATAACCGTATGTTCCGCCATAATAGTTTCTATGTATAACGGTATATCCGCTACTATAAGAGCCGGTATCAGGATAGTAGAAATATTGCCGTGGATGGTGGGCGCAAGCATTCAGCAGTAACACCAGGCTAACGGGTAGCATTATTTTAGGTAGCGGGTTCATTCTTATAGCCTGGGATAGTTAACCTGAGTTAAAGAGTATTTGAACAACACTGAATGCTGAATGAATCGAAAATAACAAGTAAAGGGATACGATGAAATACGAAGTAATTGATGCACGCATTACGCCTGAAGGCCGTTTGGATGTTTTGTCCAAGGCCGAAGTAACCAAGCTTCTTGATACCAGTCAGGGCGGACTCTATCGAGTATTCCGCAACTGCTCGCTCGCGGTTTTGAATTGCGGCAGCGCTATGGATGATGGCAAGGAGTTGCTGGAGCGTTATCCTGATTTTGAAATTCGCGTTGTTCAGGAAGAGCGCGGCATCAAGCTGGAGGTTAAAAACGCCCCGGCTCATGCCTTTGTTGACGGCAAGATGATTAAAGGGATTAATGAACACCTGTTTGCGGTGCTTCGTGACATTATCTATGTCAGCGACGAGATCAATGATAATCCGAAATTTGACATGGAAACATCGAGCGGCATCAGCAACGCGGTTTTCCATATCCTGCGCAATGCTAATATCCTGCGTCCAATGGCTAACCCGAATCTGGTGGTGTGCTGGGGCGGGCACTCAATCAGCCGTAAAGAATATGACTACAGCAAGGTAGTCGGACACGCAATGGGTTTGCGCGGCCTGGATATTTGTACCGGCTGCGGGCCGGGCGCGATGAAAGGGCCGATGAAGGGCGCCACCATCGGGCATTCCAAGCAGCGCATTAAAAATGGACAATATCTGGGCATATCCGAGCCCGGCATTATTGCGGCCGAGTCGCCTAATCCGATTGTCAATGATCTGGTCATCCTGCCGGATATTGAAAAACGCCTGGAAGCCTTTGTCCGCACCGGGCATGGCATTGTAGTGTTTCCCGGTGGCGCGGGTACGGCGGAAGAAATCCTGTATATATTGGGGATCTTGCTGCACCCGGATAATAAAGACATGCCGTTCCCACTGATATTTACAGGCCCTGACAGTTCCGGGAATTATTTTGAGGGGATCGATCAATTTATTGTCAGCACCTTGGGTAAAGAAGCGCAGCAGCGGTACAAGATCATTATTGACGATCCCGATCTGGTCGCCCGCGAAATGCTGGCGGGAATCAAACAGGTGCGTGAATTTCGTAAAGAAAAAGGCGATGCCTATTATTTCAACTGGTCGTTGAAAATCGATCAGGTATTTCAAAAGCCGTTTATACCCACGCACGAAAACATGAGAAATCTTGCCTTGCATAAGAACCAGGAGACTCATTTGCTTGCCGCTGATTTGCGCCGCGTGTTTTCCGGCATAGTGGCCGGTAATGTAAAAGACGAGGGGATTCGCGCCATCGAACAATACGGCCATTTCGAAATTTGCGGCGATGCAGACATCATGGCACTTATGGATTCATTGTTGGCTTCATTTGTTGAGCAGCATCGTATGAAGTTGCCGGGGAAAAAGTATTTGCCCTGTTACCGCATCATCAAATGATAATGTGTGATGTATTGAGCGATAATTAGAATGGTCTAAGTTTTTGCGTTTTCTTTTAGACAGAAGCAGCCGATAATAGCGACATTGTTAATTCAACCACGGGGAAAAAATGAGCAACGTATTTAGTTTTACAGGCACAGTCGGCCGCGATGCGGAAGTCAGGTATTTGCCATCGGGGCAGGCGGTATTGAATGTCACCGTAGCCAACAATATCGGTTTTGGCGATAAACAGCAAACCTTATGGGTGAGAGTCGCTTTATGGGGTAAGCGCGCGGAAGGGTCGTTGAAAGATTATCTGAAAAAAGGCCAGCAGGTGTTTGTTTCGGGCGAACTGACTCAACGCGAATATCAGGCGAATGACGGCACAACTAAGGCCAGTCTGGAGCTTAATGCCAATATTCTTGATTTGGTTGGCGGCCAAGGTAGAAGAAGCGAGTCTGGCCAGCAACCGCAACAAAACTATCAGCAAGCGCCCGCTCAGCAAGGCGCCGGCCACGATAATTTTGACGCGCCGTATGATGACGATATCCCCTTTTAGTTACTACCGTGTATATTTTTGTCAAGAATATCTATAGAACCCGCAGTTTTGTGGGTTTCTTATTTTAATTCCGTTAAATTTATCTGGCCCGAAAATTATTATTGGCCACCATGAAAAAATGTTAGTTTTTAGTTAAAGAGAATATTGTATACAAACAAAAGTAGTGTGCATTTTGCAATTTTTTAGATGGTGAACGCTACTCATTACGCATTGCTGATCGATAGTCGTGGATTGCCACTCTGGTATCCAGCATTATTTACGACGACACACGTTCGGAATGCGAGTAAGGCTCCGAATACAATGGTGACCATTTTGTCGGCGATTCGTGTTGTGTGGCCTGGACTCAGTCGCATGGAGTCAGCCTGAGCTTGGTACAACCTGCACAGCCGCGTGTCAGTGGTACTGATGTGGCTACACTAAACCCGACACATTTTTTAAAAGACTCTCTAACAAAGAGTGAGTCCAAATGAGTCAAGAAAAACCAAACACCTATACAACCGAATTCAGCGCCTCAGCCGTCAAGCTAGCGAACGAATCGGATAAACCTTAGCCAAATATCTCGGTATTAACGTCAATACCCTGCAACCTGGGTGGCAAATACAGTTCCCACAGAGCATGATAAAACGGTGTGAACCGATGAGCATCTCTACGACGAACTCAAGTGCCTCAAGAAAGAAGTTGCCCGGCTAACCGAGGAGCGCAAAAGGCCGCAGCGTACTTTGCCAAGGAGCAATGGTGAAGTACGCCTGGATAAACAGCATGCAACCGAGTTTGCGGTGGATGCGATGTGTCGGTTCCTGCAGGTATCGCGAAGCGCTGACTACGATTGGTTACATCGTGTTCCCACGACGGGCGAAAAAGAAGATACCGATCTTGTAGGTATTCTCCAAGCGTATTCAAAAGCCGGGCAACTGCTGGGATATGCGGTTTCGGAAAGCTTCTTCCATACCTTGAAAACCGAGCTTATTCATCATCAGACCTATCAAACCCGATCTACTGCAAAACAGGCTGTATTCGAATATATAGAAGTATTTTATAACCGCGAGCGGCTCCATCCGCCAATGGCTATACGGCACCTGTAGACTACGAATTGCTGCTTAACTGTGTGTCCGGAAAAGGGAGTTGACAGATTATATTCTAGCGCGTAATCTGATGCGCATAATGTAAATTTAGTGTGTAACATGCCAAAAATAGGTGTCTGAAATGAAATATCTTGTGAAGAATATGACACGTAGACCCGTTTCGATTTTGTGTAACAGTGGTCAATCCTACCACCTGCCGCCTAAGTATGAACATGAAATGGCAGGAATTGAAATTGAGAATAACGTATTCATTAAAAAACTACAGAACCGGCAAATTATTGAGTTGACGCCTGTGGCTTCTCGGAATGAGACTGCAAAACCAAGGTCGTCAAATAAGATTGAGTCACCGACGGGAGATGAAACAACCAAGAAGCATTCATAACGTGATGTTCTATATTCAACATGCCAGTTCTTACTGAATAAAATTTGATAATAGAGGGAGGCGACTGATGGTTACACCAACCTATCCTGGGGTATATGTGGAAGAAGTATCGAGTGGTGTGCGCCCTATTACGGTGGCGAGCACGTCGACAGTGGCATTTATTGGCCAAGCAGAAAAAGGAAGTATCAGCGAAGCCAAACGCATATTTAATTTCACCCAATTTCAATCCAACTATGGCGGATTTATGGCAAGTTCTTATCTTGCGCATTCCGTTTATCAATTCTTTAACAATGGAGGTTCGATTGCCTATGTTGCGCGTGTTGCAGGTGCAAATACTGCAACAGCCAATATGACGTTGGCAGATAGAGCGACAGCGACACATGCCACAGTCGCTATTTCAGCCGCCAGTCCAGGTGTATGGGGAAATGATATTGAGATCGAGATAAGCGATGGCACCGTGGATGCAGATAATGATTTTAACATCTACATTTATCAAGGATCGGGCGCAAATGCCAAACTGCTTGAGACGTTTGAAAATCTCAGCATGCTGAGCAATACAAGCAACTTTGTTGAAGCGGCGACGGGGACGTCAAAATACATTCGTGTTGCTGTTGATGATTCAAATCTGACACTTTCTTCTCTGGAAGCGAGGGGAGCTAGTATGGGGGGTGGTGCGCCCACTGCATTGGCTGCGCCCGCAACCCGTTTGCGTATTAATATTGATGGCGATGGGTATCAAGAAATCAACTTAACGGCGGGTGTCGGTGCCGCCGCAGAGCAAGCCACGAATTTGACAACACCGATCAATATCGCTAAGGCATTGCAGTATGCCGTGCGCAATAGCATCGCTCCATTACGTGCTTCGACTGGCTTAAATGCATTTAGTAAATTTACTTCAGCGATTGAAACGATTGATGGTGTGGATGTGTTGGTGCTGCGTTCTGGGACGTCGAAGGCGTCGTCTTCTGTGACTGTGGCCAGAGCGAGCGATAATTCAAATAATGCGACTGGTTATCTTAAGATCGGTAAACTCGATGGCGGAAGCGAAACCCTTGGAGCAGCGATTACTCGACCAAGGAATATTAGTTATGCCGTTAACGGTTCACGCTATGCACTAGGTGATCATAGTCCTGTCAGTGCAACTGGTCCGGTAATTTCTATACAAGCTGGTTCGGATGGTGATCCTATTGTCAATGAACAGCCTTACATTGACGCGTTGGATTTATTAAACGACAAAGATGATGTCAGCATGCTGTGTATTCCCGGCGTCGCATCCCCCAGTTTATTCGGTGAAGCCATAAACTATTGTGAAGGGCGACCGCTTAGCGATTGTTTCTATGTAGGCGATATGCCACAAGATTATGACACCGTTGGAGAAGCGCAAGGCTTCGTTGGTGGCATTTCCCCCAAGAATTCTTATGGGGCAGTTTATATGCCTTGGTTATATATGAATGATCCCACGGGTGCATCGACTCAACCGATTGCCGTGCCTCCTTCCGGATTTATCGCTGGCATGTATGCGAAGACGGATGCCAAACGCGGTGTCTGGAAGGCTCCGGCGGGCACTTCCGCAGCTGTGGCAGGCGCAACCGGATTGGTTGTTAACTTAACGGATGTCGAGCAAGGCCTGCTCAATCCTACGCCTTATCATGTCAACGTGATTCGCGAGTTTGCTGCATCTGGTCGTGTCATCTGGGGTGCGCGCACGATTACCAGCGATACAGAGTGGAACTATATTCCGGTACGACGCGTGGCTATCTTGTTGCGCGTTAGCATCTATCGAGGTATTCAATGGGCTGTGTTTGAACCAAATGATGAGCCCTTGTGGGCTGCCTTACGTTTGAATATTACCTCATTCATGATGACACTGTATCGCCGTGGCGCGTTTCAAGGTAGCAAACCATCGGATGCCTTCTTTGTCAAAGTCGATAATGAAACTACCACACAAGATGATATCGACGCAGGCATAGTCAATATCCATATAGGCTTTGCACCGCTAAAACCAGCCGAGTTTGTCATGGTGCAGATTAGTCAAAAGGCAGGACAAAAAGGCTGATGCGAGCTTTCTAAGCAAATAACGAAATGGAGAAATGCAATGCCAAAGTTTTCAGTTAACACCCATCGCGAAGATCCGTATAGAAATTTTAAGTTTAAGGTTAAGTGGGATAATCAATATGTTGCTGGGTTGAGCAAATGCGGTGCACTTAAAAAAACAATTGATGTGGTCGATTGGCGTGAAGCGGGTGATCCTTCGCATGGTCGTAAATTACCGGGAAAGACCAAATACGAACCCATTACCTTGGAGGCGGGTGTTACTCACGATACTGCGTTCGAGGAATGGGCAAACAAAGTGAACAATTTTGAGAGTGATTCGGCTATGTCGCTCAAGGAGTTTCGCAAAGACATCACGATTGAAGTCACAAATCTGCAGGGCGTGAGCGTGTTAGCTTATAACGTCTACCGATGTTGGGTTTCCGAATATCATGCTCTGCCTGAGTTGGATGCCAGTGGAAATGCGGTGATGATTCAAACCATCACCTTGCAAAATGAAGGTTGGCAGCGCGATGCCTCGGTGACCGAGCCAACTGAGACATAATTCTTGCTAAAAGCAGTTAGCAGCTCATGCTAAAACAAAAATATTATGTATTGCCAGCTGGCTATATCGACAGTCAGGGTGTTCTGCACAAAGAGGTCGAGTTGACACCGCTGACGGGGCGCGAAGAAGAGCTATTGGCTAATTACCATTATCCGACCGCCGCGTTAGTGACCGAAGTATTGGAGCGTTGCGTCAAACGTATTGGCACGATAGAAAGCGTAACACCTTCTTTATTGCGTGAATTGTTGGTTGCCGATAGACAATATCTTTTGCTGATGTTAAGGCAACTAACATTTGGTGATCGCATTCAAGCAACACTGCTTTGTCCGTGGCCGCATTGTGGTAAGGGTGTGGATATAGATTTTTTGATCTCTGATGTGCCGATTTCGCCTTGTGATCACGAGAAATATTATTCGCTCAATATCGAAAAATTTCCTGATGCGCAAGCCTTAGGCTTAGGCAGCGAGTCATTTATGCAAGTTCGTTATCGTTTACCTAACGGTCATGATCAAGAAGCGTTTTCGGATACGTCACGCGCTAATGATGTGCTCGCAATCACGACGCTATTGAGTCGTTGCATAATTAAGTTTGGGTGCATTAATCACCCCACGGCAGAGTGGCTCTTGCAGCTGCCGCCCGCAGTGCGGTTGCGCATTGAGCAAGAGATGGAGGCTCGAGCACCTAATCTCGAGCTGACGATGGAAGCGGAGTGTCCCGAGTGTAAACGTAGTTTTATCGCACCGTTTGAACTTCAGGATTTCTTCTTTGGCGAGTTGAAAGTCGGGACAGAATTGCTTTTTCGCGAAGTTCATTATCTGGCATTTCATTATCACTGGAGTGAACAAGAGATCATGAACATGTCCCGTGAGCGGCGCCGACGTTATATAGAAACTCTTTCAAGCGAAATTGAGAAATTGAACGATAGGATAGAGTGACGTAATGACTATTTTTGCTAACAAGCAACAACGTTTCGCACGCAGCTATTTGCAAAGCGTTATCGAGAGTGCCACGCATCCATATCGCTATCGAAAGACGCTGCACAGACTCTTGCAGAGTGGCGAAGTGTCGTCCGTCTTACGGCCTATTTATGGTAACGGCTTTCTGCCGGTTAATTTCAAATACCTATCTATGGCATTTTACGATTACGCCAATGATTACTCGCATCAGCCTTGGCAAACCGCAACCGAGTCACTGCGCCCGCTAGTTGGTTCTGTGGCAAAAACATCTCTTGAGCTTGATACTAACGAGCTTAACGAATCATCGACGCAATTTAAGCCTGCAACACCCTCGCTGGTTTCCCATGTGGATGCGTCAAGCAAGATGAAGCAAGATATCGCCAGTGATGCATTAACAAATCAACTCAGCAAGGCACGTAGAGACCAATCTGCCGATGATCTTACATCCATTACGTTACCTGGTTATGCGCGTACCCCCCAAAAGCCGCCGCCAGAACACAACATCAATTCGCCAGCTATACCGCCCAAGCAAGAGGTCAAGCGCATCCAAGGGCTTTTACATACCTTTTTAGAAAATACAAATGGGGATGTGCCAACAAAGCGGATGCAAGAAAAGTTAGCCGAACAGGTTATTCCGCAGCGCTTGCCTAAAAATTTTTCTTTGCATGAGCTTGTCAAAAAATTAGAAGAGGCGAATTTTGTGCACGATTCGCGAAATACCGAGTTTGCTAAGAACGCGGCAATTTCGAAACAGAGCGAATTGAAGCCGACAGCGCGTGTAGACGCACACCCGACGCGAATAATGCGCTTGCTAGGCGAACCTTTAACGGGTGAAGCTAGTTCTTCGCTTGCAGCGTTTAACATGGACAGTAAAGCACAACCACTTCATCAACAAAGCATTGCTCAATCACAATGGACTCAGAAGCTAGATATCACGCCCGTTGCGTCACGCCGTTTGCGTCATTCACAAGAGCAGGAGAAGATGCAACAAGAAGTGAAAGCACAGCGTACCCGGCAAGAACAACAAGACTTGGCCGTGGCCTCACCGATGCCAGGTCCTTTGCAAATTAAGCGAGTTAGGTGGGTTGACTATCAAACGACAGACGCAGTTTGGGAGCGCAGTTATATGCCGCATGTCGAATTGCGCATGTATCGTTAAGGACGCAGACCATGAGTAGTTCAACCGCAATTGGTATGGTAGGTGAATCACTAAAGACATTGCTTGAAGAAGAAATGGGAGTGACCCCATCGGCCTCTGTTACCTTGCTTGCTCCTGATGAAGTCTCTTCGACACGGCGCATAAATCTGTTTTTGTATAAGGTTCAAGAGAACGCGCACTTCAAAAATAAGGATTGGGAGGTATCGCGTACTGATCCTAAACGCATAACACCACCACCCTTGAGTTTGAATTTGTTCTATCTCATGACGGCGTATGCGCAAAATGACGCAGAGACGGGTAATACAAGCGCACATGCCATCCTGGGTGATGCTATGCGTGTCTTTCATCAATTTCCGGTAATTCCTTCTGTGCATTTAGCCGTCGGATTAAGCGATGCGCGTGAACAAGTTAAAATTATGCCTGTATCTATTGATATGGATGAGCTGAGCAAAGTCTGGAGTACTTTTAATACGCCATTTCGCTTGTCGGTTGGCTATGAAATATCGGTAGTGCAGCTCGATCTACCGGCAGACAGCGCGCAAGATATGCCGCCTCGCGTCAACGCGATCGGTGTACCGCAAATTAATGCGCCCTTTAATGTGCCCAAGGTAACGGCGATTACGCCACTATCCGGCCCAATTGGCACGACGATGACGATACATGGCGAACACATGGCGGGTTGGAAAGCCTACGTGACTATGGGCACGCAGCTTATTGCCGATGGCGTGGATATTATCGGGGAGAGTTTTGATGTCAACGTGCCCGTGGAGTTAGTTGCTGGGTATCATCGTGTGCGTATCGATATCTCCAAGCTACATCGTAGTACCTATTATTTTGAGGTGACACCATGAGCCAAGCCTCGACCATAAAAATAGAGCGTCCGGCGCCACGATTTAATGATGGCTTGAGTCATATCTCCGCGGAGTTAAAATGGCTGGATATGCTAATTGCGCGGCGTATCGCGCAATTTCGAAATCAAACGGGCGAGTTGGCAACTAAGGTAGCGGCAACGCCGGGTTACATTTCCGATGAAGAGGTCGATTGGCTGCTGCAGCGTCCGCATAATTTTTCGCAAATGAACCACGCGCATATCGACAATGCCATCAATTTGCATAAAGAAACGGTCGTTGCCAGCGTTGCTGCGAGTGAGCAAGCTGGTAGCGATTTGCCTTTGATGCGACTTTGCAAATTATTCAACTTATCTTGGTTCGAGGCGAACGTCATCTTACTCTGCCTGGCACCGGAATTGCGGCGTAAGTACGATCGCATCTATGCTTACTTGCAAGATGACGTGACGCGCAAACGCCCTAGTCTCGATTTAGCGTTGGAGTTGTTTGTTGATGATGAGAGCGAGCGTTGGTTGTTGCGGGGCCAATTGGGTGATGAAAATCAGCTTTTTGCGTATCAATTGGTTCAAGCGAGCGAAGACTTAACCAGTCCCTCCGGTTCTTCTGGGTTGTCACGATTGTTAAAGCTTGAGCCGCGCATTCTGCAATACATTCTTGGTAATAATCAATGTGATCAGCGTATCGCGCCACTGATCAAGTACATGATGGCGGAACAAAGTGAGCTGTGCGTCGATAAGGAACAATTGCATAATCTCCACCAGTTGATTCACGCGACTTTATACGCACAGACTGCTCACGAGTTACCGCTGTTGCATTTTCATGGACTGCAAGAAAGTGCTAAGCGGGAGTTAGCGTTGGCGCTATGTCAAAAGCTAAATTGTGGGTTACTCGTGCTCGATGCGCGCTCTTTGCTAAGCAGTGGAGAGCGTTTCGAAACGACGCTGCTGCTAATTTTGCGCGAGAGTATTTTGCTGCAAACACCTCTTTTAATAGAAAACATTGAAGAGTGGTTGGTGGATGAATCGGTAACACGCGGTCGTTTGCATGTACTGGTGTCGTTCTTTAAACGTTTTGGTCATTTGATTATGACGGCGGCAAAGCAAGTGTGGCCGGTGGCGTTCACTTCGTCACTAACGGTGGTTAATGTCGCGGTGGCTTTAACCAATAACACGCAACAGGAACACCTCTGGCGCCATGCTTTACAGTCTATTTGTTTTAAGGCGTCAGGACAGGAGGTGCAAGCGTTGACGCAACAATTCCGTCTCAGTGTCGCGCAAATTAAAACGGTGACCAAACAGTTACGCTTGCAAGCTATCGCTCTTGATCGCGCTTTACCCCTGTCTTATTTAGCGATGGCGTGTCGCGATGTTTCGTCTCACGGATTGAGCAGTCTCTCGGCCAATGTAAAAGCGCATTACCAATGGCAGGATTTGGTTTTACCCGAATCGCTTAAGCAACAATTGCGTGACATCTGCGCCCAAGTGCGTTTTGCGCGACAAGTGTTCGATGAGTGGGGCTTCAGTGAAAAATTCGCTTACGGGCGTGGACTGAGTGTGATGTTTTTTGGCGTATCGGGCACAGGCAAAACGATGGCGGCGCAAGTGATCGCCAAAGAGTTGCAGCATGAATTGTTCAAGATCGATTTGTCCGGTGTAGTGAGTAAATACATCGGCGAGACAGAAAAAAATCTCAATCGTATCTTTAACGAAGCGCAATCGAGTAATGCTATTTTGTTTTTCGATGAAGCCGATGCCTTGTTTGGTAAACGAACCGACGTCAGCGATGCACACGATCGTTATGCAAATATTGAAGTGAGTTATTTACTACAAAAAATGGAAGAGTACGAAGGCACCGTCATCTTGGCGACTAACCTACGTAATAACATCGATGATGCATTTTTGCGTCGTATCCGTTTTCTTCTCGAGTTTCCTTTTCCCGATGCAGCTAATCGCTGTGAGATTTGGCAAAAGTGTATTCCTTCTAGCGCGCCTGTGGATGATGAAATCGATTTTACTTGGTTGGCCGAACACATCAAGGTGGCGGGTGGCAACATAAAAAATATCGTGTTGAACGCCGCGTTCTTGGCAGCGCAACAAGGTGAAGTGTTGGCTATGCAACATTTGCTAAGTGGCTGTCAGCAAGAGTTCCACAAGATCGGCAAGCTCTGGGATGTGGATGCATTGCAGTATAAACAACAAAAGGTTAATTGATTATGGCAGATGGTTTTCCTAATAAGCCAAAGATATTGAAAGGTGCTTTCGTTGAGTATGGCTTGAGTTTGCCACCACTTTTTGTCGTCTTTCAATTCAATCCAGAGCAGTTGTCACGCAGTCGTAGTGTAAGTTTCTCTGGCCCAGGAGGTGAGGTTGAAATGGAAGAGGATAGTGCAGATGATAAAAGTAGAGCGAGAACCAGGGCGAAGACTCGAAGTGCAGCGCGCCATAATGCGCTACGTGAATTGCATCAACGCGAGTTTAAAGATGAAGATGATTTGTTGGCGATTCGAAGTGCGCAGAATGTGACGTTCGAGGAAGAAAATATCAGTTTCGACATTCGCCTCGACGCTAGCGAAGATCTCAGCGACGGTAACGCAATCGTCGGCGAGTTTGGCATATTGCCGCAGTTATCCACGCTAGAACTCATGATGCACTCGAAATCCGAAAGTATTTTAGGTGGTCTGGTCGATTTGCTGGGTAAGAAAGGTGGCTTTAGCTTTACAGATAAAGAAAAGCCGCCGATTGTGCTTTTTATGTGGGGTTATACCCGTGTGTTGCCGGTGAATATCACCAGCATGAGTATTACCGAGACTGAATTCAACACCCATTTAGCGCCGACACGCGCGACGATCAAGGTCAGCATGACGGTTATCGAAGGTAAGAGCGTGCCTTATACCTACTCGAAAGTGCTCAAGGAAGCGATGTCGGTGTTGAACTTGGCGAATATTACGGATCTGGCTAACGTCGTGGTGCCAGGATAGGGGCCAGTATGCTGACTAAACGTTCGCGCTATTACAAATTATCTGAGGCATCGTTTCCCGATCGCCAGGGGGTGGCTCGCCAATGTAAAGCGTTACGCCGTTTCAGTGAGATTGATGCGCAATTTTTACATACTTTAGACGCAGGAGATCGCCTCGACCATCTTGCATACAAATATTATGGTCAGTCGCTCCACTGGTGGCGTATTTGCGATGCAAATTTAGACTTCGCCTCGCCTTTGGCATTATTGGATAAGTTGCCCAGTGTCACCATACGTTTTGATTTGACGACACAATGCTACCCATTGCCATTAGCGCAGCTTAGTCGTGATCTCGATGCATTGCCCGGCGTAGTATCGGTCGTAAAAGAGGTTTTTTCGGAAGAGCTGAAAACATCGATTATTGATGCCCCGCCGCTATTTACTCTAGCAAATTCCGTGCTAAGCGCGCTCAGCACGGCGGTCATGACCCAACATTTGCCATTGGCATTAGACATGGCATTGCAAGCACAGGGAGTGACATTAACGGGCGGGTTGCGCTTTAGCGCGCCCCAGGCAAATTTATGGCAGATTGATGTTAATTACAGCGAGCATATTTATCGTTTCTGGTATGTCGCGGATATCGATGTGATCAGCGTCAACACGGCTGCTTTGGAGACGGCGCTTAGCCTCTCGATCACGTTTAATCGCAACAGCATTGATCAACAAAGTATTGCCGATTGTATTGCCGCAGCAGGATTTGTTATCGCGGAAACGCAAACACAAGTACGCTTGGGACAAGGTGTGTTAATCCCACCTAAGTATATAGGTAAGAGTTAATGCCACACGATTTTCTGCGCATAGAGTTCGACGGTGAAGAGATAGATACAGTCTATAGCGATTTATTGCAACTTGAAGTCGAGCTTGATGACGATTTGGCCTCAATGTTTCGCTTGCGTGTTTTAATGCTGCGCACGGCGGAAGGGTGGACTTGTTTGGATGATGAACGGTTGCAAGTGTGGTCGCCTGTGACGATTACGGCAGGGTTTGATGATGACAACGAAGAGTTGTTATCCGGTTATATCACCCATGTGAAACCGCGCTTTCAGGCGAACCCAGAGCAGGCCTATCTTGAGATTTGGGGGATGGATGCCAGCGTGATGATGGATAGAATCGAAATGCTCAAAGACTGGCCAAGTAAGAAAGACAGCGATATCGCCGCGGAAATATTTCAATCCTATGGGTTGACGCCGCAAGTCGAAGATACCGGTTTCGTGCACGACGAGGCGATTTCAACCATTATTCAGCGCGAGACGGATATACAATTTCTAAAACGCCTCGCACTGCGTAATGGCTATGAATGTTATGTTAAAGGTAGCACCGGCTATTTTGGCCCGACTACTCTTGATGAAGAGACACAACCCTTGCTGGCAGTGCATTTTGGAAATGAAACGAATATTCATAATTTCTCGATTAACGTGGATGCTATGTCGCCTGTTAACGTCAGTATGCATCAAATTGACCGCTTAAATAAAGAAATTGCCACAGTAAATATTTTCAGCGCTGAGCAAACCACGCTCGGTGCAACCGATGCGGCGGGGGTACTAAAAAGTGGGATGGATGCGGCAGAGGTGTTTGTTGGTTGCAATAGCTGTGCTAGCCAGACGGAAATGGAAGCGTTGTGCCGTGGTTTGTATGATCGTGCTGAATGGTTTGTGACGGCGCAAGGTGAAGTGACGGCCAATCATTATTCTCATGTATTGATGCCCCGTAAACCCGTCACTGTCAAAGGCATAGGGGAGACCTATAGCGGTATTTATTATGTGAATCATGTTACGCATATTTTTATCGCGGGTGGCTACAAGCAATTGGTGCGTATGAAGCGTAATGCACTGATGCCGGCAGGTAATGAGGATTTTGGTGGTGGTAGTGCGTTAGGGATTCTGTAGGAAACAACGATGGATCTGGAAAAGACAGTTATCCAACTCATGCGCAAAATCGAGCGCCACTTTTACGGCAAGTACCGTGGTTTTGTCGTCGATAACGCTGATCCAGAGAATCTTGGGCGTTTGAAGCTAAAGGTGCCAAGCGTGTTAGGAACCGATGTGGTGACAGGTTGGGCGTTACCTTGTTCGCCCTATGCCGGCTCCGCCAATCAGGGCATGTTGTTTATCCCTGAAGTGGATAGCGGCGTTTGGGTTGAATTTGAAGAAGGCGACTTAGAGTTTCCGGTGTGGGTAGGCGGCTTTTGGAGCAAACCTGATGATGAAACAGAACTACCTAAGCCTAATGATACCGAGGGCGTTGAGGAAGATGAAGTTCAGAGCCCGGTGACACGCAAGATAATTAAAACGCTAAAAGGTCATTCTATCCAATTTGAAGATAAAGACGATGAAGAGATGATCACGATAGTGCAGAACAGCGATGATGGTAAGCGCAATGTGTTGACTCTGAATGCAGATGGCATCACCGTGCTTCAGCAAATCGACGATGGCAACAGCAACAAAATAGAAATGACCGAGAGAGGCATTAAATTAACGGATTTTACTGGCAACGTGTTTGACATGAACGATAGCGCGGTGACGTTGACGGCCAAGGTGGCGATGACTATTGATGTTAGCGGACAAAACTTAACAATTAAGGCGTCAGCCATAGATTTCACCAAAGCGTAAATGGAGTGATAACGATGACGACACAGAGTTTATTAACGCAACAGGGATTTAAGTTCCCACTGGCGGTAGACGAGCTAGGCGCCATTACGGCAATCGGCGGCGATGATCGGATACGCGCAAAAATCCTTCAAGTGTTGTTTACCGCTCAAGGTGAACGTGTGCATCAGTCCGAGTTTGGTTGTGGGCTATTGAACTTGGTTTTTGAGCCTAACGATGCTGTGCTCGCGCCAGCAATGCAGTTCACTATCGGTCAAGCATTGGCCCGTTGGTTGGCCGATGAGATCGTCACGGATGCGGTGCATGTTTCCTCAGAAGGAGAATATGTTTTGATAGAAATTGTTTACACAAGAAAAGTCGATTTAAGACAACAAGCAGTGAGGATTCAGTTTAAGTAAGCGTTGTTAATGCCTCATGTCGAGTCTCTAGGCCGATGTGGTGGTCAATATAAAAGCCGATTCGGCAATAATAGAAAACTGATTAGAGATAGGGTATGGAAATCACCAAAACAAATTATGGTCGTATCATTGACTATACAGCGCGTGATTATGAAGGCCTTCTTGATGCGTTGCGCAAACTCGCGCCTGAGAAACTACCCGAGTGGACGGACTATAACCAAGAGACCGACTTTGGCAACGTGTTGCTGCAATTGTTCGCCCATATGGGGGACATTATTTCCTATCATCAAGATCGCTTGGTTAATGAGAGTTTTCTTGGTACTGCGCGGGAACGTTCCAGCATAATCGAGCA
Source organism: Methylobacter sp. (assembly GCA_041660285.1). Taxonomy (GTDB): domain Bacteria; phylum Pseudomonadota; class Gammaproteobacteria; order Methylococcales; family Methylomonadaceae; genus Methylobacter_A. The sequence continues at coordinate 59,623 of JBAZWN010000013.1, read as the reverse complement.
CTTGAAATTGGTGGGCTATCGTTTAGCGACCGCTACGCCCGCTGCGGCCAAATTAACACTTGAGTTCAAAGTCGATGTGAATAGCGTGGTGCGCGTTAGCAAAGGCGATGCGTTTGCGACCAAAAGCAGCAAAGACAGCCCTAGTGTGCGCTTTGAATATACAGGAGACAATCTGGATATTGATTGCTCTACACTCACCGTCGATAGTGCGACCGGCAAAAAATACTATTACCTCTCGATCGAGCAAGGGAAATTAGTGAAAGACGATGTGATAGGTACGTCAGATGGCAGTGCTAATCAACGGTTGGTGCTGAGTTTTACGGGATTGATTTTACGTTCCTTGGTCTGCGGTACGCAGACGAATCCCGATATCACGCTGTGGACCGAACTGGGTGGGGTGATCGACAGTGAGTGGGTGCAACAAGAGTCACTCGCTTTTAGTCGAGAGAATGCCAAAGATTACCAAGTTGAAATCGATGCGCAAGATCAAGCGACGATTATATTTGGCGGCAATGGCTTTGGCGCGATTCCCCCTGCTGGCTCAGTGATCCACGTCACCTATCGCACAGGTGGCGGTACACAAGGCAATCTTGCCGCCAATAAAATCACAACCATTACCGATGCCCCTGGGCTATCTCTCGTTGGTGCGAAAGTCTTTAATGCAGCCGAAGCAACCGGTGGTGCTGAACGTGAATCCATCGAGCACGCGGTAAGTCATGCTCCGGGCGTTTATCGCTCTTTTCGTCGTGCTGTCACGCCGGATGACTACAAAGCCTTGGCATTGAACTTCAAAGGCGTGGGCAAAGTACGCGCCGAAGCTACGCATTGGAATCAAGTGACCTTGTATGTCGCCCCACAAGGTGGTGGGCGGGTGAGCGATATATTGGCGGCTAACTTACTTGCTTACTTCAATGATCTACGACCGTTATCGACGATGATCGAAGTCGCCGATGTTGATTATGTAAAGATCTATCTTTCAGCGCATCTTGGTATCGATAGCTATTACTCACGAGTGGATATTAAGAAGAAGGTCGAAAAAGCAGTGGCGAGTCTACTCGCTTTTGATAATGTCGATTTCGGTCAGGTGATCTACCTAAGTAAGTTCTATGAAGCCATTGAGGCGATAGACGGCGTGAATTACGTGGCCATTGATGAGTTTCGTCGCGAAGGTGCGGCGGGTTCTGAGGACAGCCTTGGGCGCATTCAATTAAAGCCAAGCGAGATTCCACGCCTTCCTTATTCTTCCGTGGAAGATCCGCAAACCGAAGCCGTGTATACCAATGGTATTTATATCCCTGACTCCGCCATGGAAGGAGGGTATTAAAGATGCCACTGTTGCAGGTTAGCGCTGTAGCACATCCCGATGGCAATCGTGTCGATTTGTCATGGCAGTATGCGATATCGACACCAGCATTTGATGGTGTGCGCGTGGTGCGTCGGCAAGGACGTTATCCTGAGCAACCCGATGATGGGGTGATCGTTGCGGATGTGACGGCTGCCAATGTCGCCAGCGATGTCGGCTTGCCCGCTGAGCAAGTTTATTACTATGGACTCTTTCCGTTTGTCGGCGATCCTCCGGTGTACGAAATAAACACCGCTAATCGCGCCACATCTCTGGTTACTGCGCCCAATGGTTATGGCGCTTATATGCTCAAGCTATTGCCCGCTATTTATCATCGCTATGATAAGGACACACAGTTTCTTGCGCGTTTCTTACAACTGACCGGTGGCCAGTTGGATCAATTTCACAGTCTTGCTAATTTCTCTGCGCACTTGCGTCATTTACAGAAAACACCCGGAGAGCTTTTGCCGCTTTTGGCGCAATGGATCGGTTGGAAGACCGATTACAAGCGCGACTTAATCAGTCAACGCAAAGAAATCAATTACGCGCCAGGGCTCTATAGCCGCATGGGATTGCTGCCTACAGTCGAGGCGACCATCAAACGCATCAGTGGTTGGGAGAGCCACACCAAAGAATATGTTCATAATGTATTTGCGAGTAATCGCCCCGCACGTTTGAATTTATGGACTTTGCAATGTGCCAATAACGGTGTTTGGACCACACAAGAACAATTGCTCACTACCGACTATTGTTATGAGGGTCGCGCCACTCATGCCGTCGATGAGAATGACGTGCACTGGTTGTTCTATCACACGCAACGCCAAGGCCGCTGGGAGATTTGGTATAAGACCTCGCCGAGCTATTTGTTAACGGCTAACTTGGCCACTGAAGTGACGACAGGCGTCATATCCAACGAACTATGGTTTGCATTAACCGAGGCTGGTATAGCGCTCGATCAAACCTCGCAATTGACTAACATTAGCTCGCATGTTTGGGAGATCAATGATGGGCCGCAACGCTTTGTCGTTGAACTGAGCAGCGCCGCGGTTTGGGTTTACGATGTGAATCACGGTGCGCAGAGTTTTGCGCCCAGCCAAGCGTTGATTGTCAATGAGTGCGTTAATAAATACCCGAGCAGCGCCGCGCAAGGCAGCAACCTTTGGGTGTTCTGGACGAGCTATGATGAAAGCAGTATGCAATGGCAAGTGCACTATCGTCGTCGCTATGATGCGCAGTGGGACGAAGTTGGGCCTCGTGTTTTCGATGATGCAACGAGTAATCCATTCATGAAGGTAGGCGTCTACGATACGACTGTGCAACGTCGCCGAGCTTATGTCAGTGCGGATGGCAACGGAGGTCTCTGGTTGTGTTGGCAAGAGCGCGTAGCGAATCGCTGGCAGTTGTTATACAACTACCATAATGGTACGGCCTGGAGTGAGGCCATTGAGCTTCCGCTCGATGCTTCGCTTGATCCGCAAGTGCAGGATGACATCATGTTGCTAGTGACGCCGAGCCTGCCTAATCCGCGCCTATATTTGTTCTGGTCACGTCAACGCCCTGTTTCAAGCGCGACGGGTTCTTGTTGGCAAGTTGCCCTGCGTGTGAAAACAGATCAATTGTTTAATAATGCCAATTGGTCGCCGGTGCATGTATTACCTAAAGCACTTATCGATAATCATCATGATCGCGAACCGTTCGCGATATTGAGCAGCTTGCAGCAAGTCGAGCTCTTTTGGGCTTCGAATCGTACTGATAGTGGTTGGTCAATTTGGCGTACCACATTAATTGATTATGCGACTGATGCGTGGAGCACGCCCGAACGGATTAGTGAGGCTGTCTATCAACAACGCGCACCATTAGCGATTAATAACCCGAATGGTTTAACGTTGCTGTACCGATCTAATCGCCACATTGTTTATCACAGTGACGTGTACCGCTCGACTGAAAATTTTGACGAACGCTACGCCGGTTCGCTGTTTAGCGATGTAAGACATCAGCAGCTTATAAAATTGCGTGACCGCTTTGAAGATCCGCAGCGCTATACCCATGACATGGGCGATAACGGCAAGCGCGATGATACGCATCGCATCAGCCGCGACACCCTAGGGGTCTTTCTCAGTAGCGAAACTCTGGATGATACGGAATTGCACAAAGGCATTGATCGCTTGCGCCAGGTTGTTAGAGAGTTCATGCCGATTACCGACCGCGCTGTATTTATTCCTAATCGCACGGTGCATGTAGATTATATCTACGGCTACGACTCACCGCCGCAAGAAGATTCGCAGTACATTGTTTCGGCCTATAGTGATGTGTGGCTAAAAACAGATTCAGCTAACGCAATGGCGACAGGCGAAGATTTTATGTCGTCATTAGATACGTAATTGAGGATGTGGGAAAAATGAAATTACTGCCCGATGGCAAATACTGGGATGTTGTGCATAAACATAATGGTCAGATCATCGACTTTGGTTGGCGCTCTAACATTATCGTTGATCAATGTCGCGAGTTACTGGCGGCCTTCATGTTGGGCGCGTCTGCGCTTGGAGTGCGTCATCTTGCTTTAGGACGTGGTCTGGTCGCATGGGATAACCAGCCGACTGCACCACCCTCGCCGGGAACGCAATCTCTTGTCGATGCATCGCCTGTGGTGATTAATGTCAATGACCTGCAGATGACGTATTTGGATGCGGCAGGTAATCCCAGCAATACCGTGCATCATCGTATTCAGATCAGCTTAACCTTACAACCAGGCGATTTGCCAATTAGTGGAGATCAGGTTTTCCCTTTACGCGAATTTGCTTTGTTTGGCGAACTCAACGGCACCGCTTACATGATTGATTATGTTCGACACCCCGTTATGAATATAGGGGCAAACGATACTTTGACCAGACGCATACGTTTGGTTTTTTAACAAAATCGCATAGGAAAAGATTATGGGCGATTATTCACGAGACACCTATAAACTGACGAATGTCATGCATCGCTTGCTGACGGGGACGTCAGTGGTTAATGCTCGCCACTATATCGGCGTGCGTATGCAGCAAGGCGTGCCGGTACTCGATGCTGATCTGAATGAGCTCGACGACATACGTAATAACGAAGTAAAAACCTTGTTGCGTTATTTCATTGGCAATGGCGTACCTGCCAATAATATGGGTTTTGAAATTAGCGGCAGTGGCGCGGCCAATGATTTCACGATCAATACAGGATTGATCATGGTGGAAGGCCACATCGTCATTAACCCAGGCGTGATGACGTATCTCACGCAACCTGAAGCCGCAACATTGCCCGCGCTGACTATGCCCAATGGTGGAGTGGATCGCTTCGATCTTGTTTACCTTGATGTCTGGGAGCAAGAAACCGGCGCAGAAGATACAGTGAATGCCGATGAGCGTATCGTCAATCCGCATATCGGTATCGAAACCGCGCGTCGCCTCGAGCGTCGCTGGGCGGTGTGTGTTGCGCAAAATGTGCAGGCGCTGGCGGATGTGAATTATGAGCCTAATCATTCTTACGCGGCGTTGGCATTATTACAGCGGATGAGTGGTGTTGCTGCGATCAATGATGCTATGGTCATTGATCAACGTAGGTTAGGTATTACGCTGGCGGAAAATCTAAAAATCCCGCTGTATGTACGCCGTGGCAGCGAGACGGTAGACAGTACACGCTTTGCGCAAATGCTCAATGGTTTGCGCACCACGCTTTTTGATCGTTTGGTTAACAATACCTTGCCATTTTCCGCTGCCGCACCGAATGCGCAACGCAAAGAAACGCTTATTCTTATGTCCTTACAGGAGTTGATGCATCTGTGTCAGGTAGGTGAAGTGCAAGTCGTTTCGGGCATGATGGATAACGCCGATGCGCTCGCTTTCCTTTGGCGGCTTTATGATGCTCAAGGGAGCTGGTTGGATTTGGTGGAAGACATCGGCAATGATGGCGGTGTGGCAACGACGTTTATTGCCGATTACCGCGCTTACCTTAATGGACAGGGCGCAATACTTGGGTTGTATTTTGCGCTTAATAAAAGCGATTTGCTTTTTGCAGTGTTAGCGCAAGAAGAACTCAACGCATGGTTGTCCGCAATTAGCGATAACCTGCCAGAAGGCAGCGTTGATGCTTTGTATTTAACCGTGTTGCCGTATGAGAATCTTACAGCAGGGCAAGAATATAGCTTTACCTATGACATTGCCGCGAATTTCATTTCACCCCAGGCCAACGAAGATTTCCAAGTGTTGATTAATATGAACAGCGGTTTTGGTACAGCGGTGCCAAGTCAAACACAATTCACATTTTCACCACCCGAGGCAAATGCGAGCCTGACGGTCAAAGTGACGCCGAGTGGTAGTCTTGCGACGGCAAATCTTGATGTGATCATTCGTTCTGTGCGCAATCCATTATTACGCTCAACGCAATTGCCGATTACGCTTACCTTGAACCAACTGCCGCCAGTCGCGGAGTTTTATTTCTATGCTGGCGAGCGCTTTAATCTCAATGGCCAATTGGTCATCGCGCAGAATCTTATCTCGCAAGTGCTGGGTTATTACGTCATGTTCAAACTTCGCAACACCAGCAATAGTGAATCACATACGTATCAGGTTACCGCACATGTGATACCAAATGTGGCGAATACGGCAGGGTGGACGCCTTTGAATGAAACGCCGGTGTCAGGTTCACCATTTACTGTGGTTGCGAATGGCGAGGACGACGTTCTAGTGAATATTCGCGCCAATGGCGCAGGGAACATACCGCCAGTGGGAACAACTGGCCAAATTATTTCGATTGCAACGGTGGACGGATCGTCGGATACGGTCACTGTGACAATTCCATTTGTTATAGGCGCAGCCGTCTAAAGGAGGGGTGATGTTTAGGTTAATTAAAATGAATACTATATCGAGAGCTGCATTGCTGTTGTTGGAAATCAGCAGCTATGCATGTGTAAGGTGCGCCGCGCGCACGGTGCGTGAGACGCACTCTACGAAACACACGACGAGAACAAAGTCGATCTATTTTATTGCCGGGTTAATAGCGTTAAACAGCGTTGTTGTTAACTCGTTTGCCGATAACGGCACGAGTAGTTGTGGCAACATAACCGTCAATAATGATGCGTCGAATACGTGCTATAACATTTCTCCACCGGAAGTTTCCTCCGCGGCTATTACGATCAATGGCACCGAGGCAATGGGGGAGTGGACGGGGGCGAAAAGCAAAAATCTTCAAGGAACCATGACGGGCAGTTTCAAAGTCTTACGTTCTAGCGATGCCATTTTTCTTACCGTGACTGTCAACGACAGTGGCTATAACGCCAGTGATGTGATCAGCCTTTATTTTGATCCACGTCATAACCATGCGGTAACGGCAGACGATATTCAATTGCATATTAAACGCGACAACGGCGGCAGTCCCAATCATGAAAAGTTTGTCGGCGGTGTGTCCGTTGGTACTTGGAATCCTGGCAGTGCGCTTGCCGTGAGTGATTCAGGGGCATCGTGGACAATCGAAGTCAAAGTCAGTGCCAGCGAGTTGGGCGTGAGTGATTTGCCGGCGGTTGCTGGCTTTGGCATACGTGCGGTGAGCATACCTAATAGTCTCGTTGCGGCGTGGCCTGTGAATTTCGATGATACCAATCCATCAACGAGCTGGGCGAATCTGAAGGATCGTTTTCCACTTGAATATATGTTAGTGCTCGATCAATCCGGCAGTATGTTAGATCCCAGCACCAGCGGTGGAACGGATCGTAAATGGGATAGCGCTTTAACGGCGGCCGATTATATGGCTAATACCATGGGTATGTTGCAGGACAGCGCCTACTTCAACGATCAATTATGCACGACTGCCTTTGCGTGGAGTTGTGGGGGGGGCAATGTTACATCGGTAGTGAAAGCTTGCGCCTCGGTTGGCGCATTTCCCGTTGGCCACTACACCAGTGGCATTGCCGATCCTTTGCTCAATAACTGCACGCCGATTGGCAGTGGTTTGAATAGCGCATTCAATACCATCGGTGTTTCTGCTTCAGAAGAAACACAGCGCGTAACATTGCTACTAAGCGATGGTTTGCATAACAGACCTGATAGCAGCTTAGATCTCAGTGAGCTCAGTTACACAGCGTGCAATGCTTCAACGTGGTCATCTTGCACAAACAGCAATGTGCAAGTGAATACGGTTGCTTTAGGGCAAGGTGGTGGCATAGTCGATGAAGCCTTGTTAAGCAAAATTAAAGATCATTTCGCGGGTTCACTGAATACCAGCTACAACATCACCGCAGATCCTAATCTATTAAAAGAATCTTTCATCGGCAGTCTTGATGATTTGTATCGCATGAATTTCGTTTACCAAGGAAGCCCTGCGAATGATTTTGTTGTCGATGAAGGCAATCAACGTCTCTTGATCATTGCCTCTTGGACGACACCGGCCAGTGCCGCTGCATTCAAATTGCAACGCGATACCGGTGGTGGAACATGGGTGGATGTGCCATGTGATGCCGCTTCATCGGCCGATACTACAGTGGGCTTTGGCGTTTGCGTCGTGAACGATCCGCAAAGTGGCACATGGCGTGCGCGCACGGTAGCTAATGCGGCATTAACCGCGAATCGCATGTTCGTGTTACTTGACTTGAATCTTCGTGCACGTTTTGCTGTCGAGCAAGGCGTACATGGTACGGGTATGGATATCATCTTGACTGCGGACTTAAAGCAGGGCAGTTTGCCCATGACCAACGATGTTGCGCACCCTGTTAAGGTGACGGTGGATATTGATAAGCCAGAAAAGGGTATGGGTACTTTTCTAACAACAACTGACGCCAATATGTGTCGCCCTACCGAGCCCAAGTTGCCAGATATCAAGATTGATGGACATCAGGTTTACTTCCCAACGAACGTAACGTCGACGACTAATAGTCAACCCGGGTCGACGTTGGCGATGAGTACGACGCCGCAAAATCAGGATCCGGCGGCGCCACACATGCAGCTTGCGAAGAAGTTGTTCGATGCCTGTAATATTCACTCATTACCACGCAACACGTTAGCGAGTCTTGAACTGTATGATGATGGCACACATGGCGATGTTACGGCGAATGATGGTATGTACACCTTGCGCTTTAACAACACGCAGTATCAAGGTAGTTATGTGTTCCGCTTTAATGCCGTAGGTACAACAATGGGCGGTAATATTTTTACCCGTACCAAGGCGGCGGCAGAGTATGTGCGTGTCAATGTCGATCCCAATAATAGCCAATTTAACAATGCGGTGCTAAAACAAAACGGTTCCGTTATTACCAAGATTTACTATGTTATACCGCGTGATCATTTCGATGGTTACATGGGACCGGGTAGCGCCGATGAAGTGAAGTTCTTAGTTAGCAATGCTCAAGTCATTGGTGGAACCTTAGACTTTAATAATGGCATGTATGGTCAGGTCGTAACTTACGATGCGAAAGCGTCTACGCCGACTGTGGTGCCTGTCGTCCAAGATCAACCGATTTCGGTTGAGAAGCCGCCAATCAAGCTTTGGTGGATCATTGGTATCTTGATACTTCTGGTTCTCTTATTGTTGTGGTTGCTCATGGCGTGTCGTTCACGCAACAGGTAAGTCAGAGGCCTTTATGCTAACCGATAGGTTTTATCAGGAGTTGGCAACGTTGCTCAAAGGCGGCTCTCAGGAGTGGGGGCCGCTGAGCATCGCGATTGGGCAAGGCGAGCAGAGCTGGGATCGCACGCCACCGCTGATGCAACGCGGTATACAAACCCTCGTGCACGAGGTAGCGCGCCAAATAATAAATGCGCAAGATATTGTTTATTTGAATGACGAGAATGAAGTGAGCGTGCAAGCGACACCACGCTTGCGTATACAAACCAACTTTCCCGCAGAACTAGGAACGGGCACGTTGCGCGAGTGCGGCTTATTGCTTGGTGTGGGCGATGCGGCGGTATTGCTCGCTTATTTCATACATCCACGTATCGAAAAGCTCAGCGATGCAACCTTAATACGTCACATTCAGCTTGATCTGCGCCCTGGTAAGGTTTTGCCCGAAGAACTACCGACGCGTTATTTAGGTAATACGAAGTCCGAAGAGTTTCATGATTTGGAAAATACTTCAGCAGCGTGCCAGCTCAATGAAATTCGCATTGATAGGCGGCATTATTTTGTCAGCATCGACGAAGCGTTAGCGTTGGGTTATGACTACTGTGCGTTTTGTTTCTCCAAGGAGTTATCGCAGCGGTGAGACAACTGATGTTAGGTGATCCAAGTTGGCACCCGTTGGTGAGTACGCCGTAAATCCATCCCTGGAGGCTTGACGGTCGTGTCCATGCGGCCGACAACTCACCAACGGGTGCCAACTTGGATTCAACAACATAGCGTTGAGGAGGAAGTGTATGGCAGACGAAATCGTTGTCAAAGGGGCGCAGGTGAGTTTGTCGCCCGCGCCGAGTGCGGCAGGTGCAAGTATCGTGATGACCTCGCATACGCTTTCTACAGCGGTTTCCGGGCCGTTTGTCACGAGCGAAAACATGGAGGCGTTGGTGGAGTCAGATCTCAGCGCCGCCTTCATGGGCTATAGCACGCCTTATACCAAGGCCAGCTATGTTGGAGGGACACTGATGTTTCAAAGTGTTAAATCGGTATCGAATTTATCGCAGTTGGTTAATAAGAATGGCAATCCTGTCGTCTTAAAAAAAACGACCGGCACGATTACTTGTGTGCCTTCAGTACCGGCTAATGACGTTAATGTCGGTCCTGACGCGACACCGATGTACGATTTGGATTTTTCCTTCACCAATGCCGGCCAAACCTTAAGCAAAGTGGATGCGTGACAGTGTGAGTAACGATAGTAAACAAGTCGTTAAAAAAAACGCTCTCGCCAGCAAGTCGGCGAGTGTGCCTACGCGAACCGAATCAAGCCCGACACTTGATCCTGCCACACAACAATTACGCGCTATCGGTAATTCTGCGGCCTCTCACAGTTTCGCGGGTACCCCAACGCTACAGGCAAAACTAAGTATAAGTTCGCCTGGGGATCGATATGAGCGCGAAGCGGATAAGATTGCTGAACATGTAGTTTCTCCAGCGAGTAAAGAGACCACGCAAACGCAACCAACGCCGACAATCACACCTATCAATAATGCGCCCATACAACGTGATGAGAACGATAAATCTAAAAAGGTGCTCACGGAAGGAGCCGGAATTGTTTATGAACAATTACAAGATCAACCGGGGTTTGAAGAATGGAAAGAGAAACAAACCGACGCGCTCAAATTAAAGCTTTGGGATAGCCAACCGACTGAGGTCAAAGCCAGTGTCGTTGGCTTTGGTTTGAGCAGCGCTGGCATCTTGGGTTCCGCTATTGCGCTCGATCCTAAGCTACGTGCCTCGACGGTGGACATGCTGCAAGATGTCAATTTATTAATGCCGTTGAGCTTGTTGCCTTATTCCGAATATTTCCCGGTTTCCTCGTTTAAATATCAACTACCCAGTGCCACTTACTCGCCTTACACCTTTGAAACTGAGTTTGACTTTGACGCTTGGTTCAAACTAATGAGCGAGCGGCGTCATACGCCCGACATTAAACTCAGCGTCGGGGTCGATAGCGCGTATAGCGCGGATAAAGGCTTTTCCCCGGTAACCGGCGGCAACATCAAATTAAAATTTGGTGGTGGCATTATTAATGTATCCGCGTTTTATAACCAAGCACTGCCGCCCACGCCGATGTTGGTTAGTAACCCCGGCATGGGCGAACCACCGATGTGGTTAATGCGTACGCTTCCCGGTCAGCTTGAGGAAAACTTACCCAAAGGCAGTGGCGTATTTCTTACGGTGGATGTTATGCGCTTACCACAATTATTTAGTTCGCCACCGGAACCTAAAAAGACGGTACAACGAAAAGCGGAAAATAACGCTACGAGTTGTGATGCCCCCGGTAATGCTTCTTCGTCACCGGCCTCAGTGATGACAGGGCAAGGGCGGACGTTAGATACGGACACACAAAGTTTTATGGAGAGCCGTTTTGGGCAGGATTTTTCCCATGTACGTATCCATACCGATCAGCAAGCGGCGAACTCCGCACAAGCGATCAATGCTAAGGCATATACCATAGACAATCATATCGTCTTTGGTACCGATGAATATCAGCCCGCGACACGCGAAGGCCAGTTGTTGCTCGCGCACGAATTGGTACACGTTACCCAACAAACGGGAATCGTGCAACGCAAAGAGAACAAGCCTAAAGACGATTGGATAGCGACGTTAAAGCAGACTCTCGAAGAAGGGCACTATGCCAGCGCTTATTTGCAATTGAACGATCATTTAGACTGGGAAGGCGAAGCAGCGCAGAAGCCTTGGCTCGCCGATCATCCGGAAATCCGGTTTTTATTTTTAAAGAGTCTTCCAGCGACCGTATTGGCGGGCACTTGCTCTGCAGCAGAGCTGATGCAATTACCCACAAACAAGAGCTTTACCATCATCGATTGTTGGTACCAAGAAGAAAAAGAGAAACAAGACGTCTATGCGGCAAATAGCGAGTTATTTGATTATTTGTTGACCGCGCTCTCACCATACACAGGCAAAGATATCGTCGCGACTGCCAAAGAATTGGTTAGCACCATCGAGAGTAAGAAAGCTTACGTTGGTGACGCCAATAATGCTGAGTTTCATACCCTTCATCTTCTTGCGCCCACGGTCGAGCGCAAGATTAAATTTTATGATAAGTACGAGTCTGTAGATTTATTCTCAACGGTCAAAAAAAAGATGGACCCCTACACGGGGTTGTCTCTGAATACGATGGAAAAATTGACCGACACCAACGAAGTCAATCACGAACAAGCCGTGCGTATGTACGACATCCTAAAAGGCTTGCCTGAAGAACAACGCCGTGCATTCTTAGATACCGCCCTTTTTGCGGGTGCCTTAGAAAGCGATGCGGATGCGCAAAAATATTACAAGGAAAAGTACAAGAAATATTACCAGGGGCTACCGCACAACTGGGATTTTGCCTTCTTTCCGTGGAATTGGGGCGAAGCGCCGTTTGCTGATCGCTTAACGGTCAATCACGCCGCATTAATGAGTAGTCAGTTGTATTACGAAGATTTGGTGCGGCGTAAATTCGGTTTTGATCGAGGCTTATCAGAAACACAGGGTAAATCGCCCGCTGATCCAAGCGGTACGCGCATCACTGACAAGCAACGTTTGCTTGAGCAATTAAAATCAGATCGTAATTTTAATGACACGCGTCGTCTTGCGATATTGCTGGCAATCGCGGTGCGCGGTGGTATAGAGAAGGATGTTACCGATCAAGTCATAGTGCCTAAGAATACCGAGAAAGAGTTGACTGGTGATATCTTGGCCGTGATCGAGAGCTATGGTTTCGTTGCCAGTGATGGTTTCAAGTACCATGATGATAAAGTCAAAGCGCTCGCACATGATGACGGCCGACTTTGGTACATCATTACCCGGACATTGTTTAAGTGGGATTCAGGCAGTGTCTTTGGTGAACAGCGTGGCACGTTCGATCTGCGACGTTTGCAAGGCACCTCAGAACATTTAGGTTCGCTTGGCGGCATGCGCTTTGGCTCGACGGTCTACGAGAATGATCAATACTACAACACGACCTGGCTGGATGAGGCCGTAAAAGCGCATGCGGGTTCCAGTACGCTGTCGGCCAACCTGGCGGAGACACAGGGTGGCGATCGACGCGGCCAAATCTTCGCAAGTATCCGCAATGATATTCGTCAGGCGAATGTTTATGCGGCGGCGCTGCCAGTAGAAGGGATTAACTTTTTCAGCAACGGCACACTTTATCGCTGCGGCCCCGGTGTCTTGCAAGGTTTAGCGGTGCATTTATCTTGGACTAAAGATACCAGCGAATCTGATAACGCCATCGACTTGCAATTAGATATCGGTAACCTTTTCCTAAATCAATTTGAGATGGTGGCGCCGACGAGCACCTTGGCGATCGGCCAGATCGGCGTCACCGGCTTTAGAGTTACGTTGAAGCAAAATAATTTGGCTGCGGCTAAAGGCCTCTTTATAGGCCTGTTGAAGAATGCCGATTTTATGCTCAGCGCCTTGATCAATTTGTTGCCGAATGTGTTGACCTTATTGCCTTACGCCGTCATGGCGATGACCGAAGAATTCAAAGGTGTGAAAGCGCATAAATATAAAAATGCGTTAGGCGAAGTGCTCAAACGCGATTTCTCTGCGCTTGAGGCCAGCGTCACGTTCACGAGCCTGAAGGTGCGCAACATGTACGACACGGCGGCGGGCTTTCTTGATGATATTACTGTCGAGAAGCTGGACAAGGATAAACAACTAACTCGTCAAGGCCTGATTATTGAGTCTAATGATTTGTGGGTGCTAGATATACTTCATAGCTTAAAAGAGCGTATCCGCGTCATAGATGAGAAAGTGCTCGAAGCGAAAGCGGCGGTGGCGGAGTGCGACCTTGATAAGCAAATTCAAGCTTTGGAAGCTGAACGTAAGACATTACTCAGTATCGCGGCAGAAAAAGGCGTGAGTTATGAAAACCGCGATGCGGAGGTCGCGCGTTTACGGGAAATTTACCGTGGTTTGCGTAAATTGAACGAAGAGTTGGAACAACGGTTTACGCAAGCGAAAGCAACTAACCCACTTTACAATGACATGACTTTTAAAGAGTTCGCGGCAGAGCGGGCGCGTCTGAGCGATGATCTCGAGTATATTGATAAAACTTATTTTGAGGATAAGAAAGCGCTAGGCGAAAGCGGTGATGCCGTTAAACGCTACGAAGCGCGGCGCCGCATAGAGCAGTTCGAGGCGAAATATAAAAGTGTTGATGTCAAAATGGACTTGCGTGGTATTACCCTGCATGGCGGTAATTATGTGCGCGATTTAATCAACGATTCCTTGAAATCGGTTGGTTTTGTTGATCCTAAACTCGAAGGCATCGAGAACATCAATATCGCCGCTGTGCAATCTTCTTTTGTAGCCAGTGGGGTAGGTGTTGCCCAGCATGGTAATGATCCAGGTATGGGGATTCGCGGCTTGCATTTGCCACGTATCACGGCCTCGGCCTTTGCCTTTAAAACCGATTCGCTATTGATCGAGGCGGGTAAGCCGGACCTGCAAAATATTTATGTTTCCGTCTCTCTCGACTTTGCGAAAAATCCGCTCAATAAAGATCCGCACGCACCTTATTCCTACGTGCTGGACAATCTCTACGTTGGCAAGGCGACTTTCAATGGCCTCACGGTGAAAGCCGGTAAGGCTGATCCGTTGCTGGAGTTTCCCGCTGACGTGCCCGTGCAAGTATGGGGCTTGCGCCTGTGGGATTACGATCCCAAGCTCGGTAACATTAATCTGAAAATGCAGGATGTGAAGGCGCTGGGCGTTTATAAGGATAGCGATCCGGCGAAGCAGGCCAGCACGGCAGTCGGATTTGGCGTTGATACGACCATCGTTGGGGAGCCACGCATAAAGCAATCCGCCGCGCTTGATCTGCGCTACAAAAAAGCCGAAAACAGCATCGCTACACAGCTCAATATCCCTTTAGCGTGGCTGCCGAGTTTAGATATAAAATCGCCAACATTAGAGATAGCCACACAACCCGACACCACGGCCGTGCAAGTCACCAATCTTTTGGCGGATGTGGTCGTTTATCTTGGCACGGAAAAGCAAGGAGAAACGCCCGCGAAACCGACGGTGATCGAAATTCGCAGTCTGCATTTAGACAAAATCGCCGCACAAGGCGTTACCTTGCGCATGATAGAGGTGTCGGACGAGGAAGGTGCAAAACCCGCCGGGAAAAGAACCATCCAAGAAGTCGCTCTACCCAGGAGCGATGACGTGAGTATTGAGAACATCGATATTAAAGGCTTGCGCGTGACCTTGGCCGATGAGGGAACGCAGCTGAGCGCCATTGATGAGGATGCCTCAATTCACACGGGTAAGGGGGGGCTTGGCGGCATTGTTTACAAACAATCGCTGGTCAAAGGTAGCGTATTAAAGATGATTGCGCTCCATCGTGGCAATTTTGACGCCATCACCCTGGATGCGGTTAACCGCAAAGGACGAGTCTACACCTTAAAAGAATTCCTCAAGTTCTTTGGCAGCACGCGTGTGGCTGGGTTGGATGTGGGCGGAACTATCAAAGCGGGCAAAACCACTGCCGCAGTTGATGTGTTAGGAAAGCGCAATTTGCCAATCAGCATTGATTATGTCGAGCCGAAAGACGACAAACCGGGCTATTACAAAGCACGTCTGCCATTAAAACGCATTAAAGTGCCAGAACTGCACATCGAGAAAGATGGCCATGTAATTGAAATACCCAGGTCGAAAAATAAGGCGGCGATTTCGACGATGAATGATGTCGATGTCAAATTACGGGCCTACATCGAATTTAATGAAAAGAACGAAGTGCAATACGATGTTTATCTTGATTCGTTAGATATTGACGAGCTGAGCGTGTATGGTTTGGAGTACCACAACAAGGAAAAAGGCATCGACGTGGTGTTTGATTCTTTAAAGCCTTTGCATATTCCGAATGTGCGAGCGGGAGGTTTTCGTTTTTCGTCTTGGAAAGCGTTCGATGTGTTCGGCAAAGAAGGCGGTTGGGTTAAAGCGGCACAAGGCAAGGATGATGCGATTTCCGCGCATTTCGAAAAAATCTACGCAGCCCTTGAGGATGGTAGTTTCCTTGCCGAAAAGGACAGTGTTTCCGCACGCTCTGCGCTCGATGTCGATATCGCTTCCCTGGGATTCAAATACGATAAGCTTGGCAACATCACCGTTAATCTGGGCAAAATTTCCGGTGGTTTTCCTAAATTAACGATTAGCCAAAAAGATGCGAAAACGGGCGCGGTGACGGTGACGACGCTGCAAAGCGTAACCAATAAGGCGCTGGTCGCGGAAAGCGTTGATATTACAGTCGGTGCGGATAGCAATAAGGTCATAGATGCCAAAGGACTTAGCGCCGGTGAGATTACCTTGGCCAGCAAGGAGACGCTTGGCAAGGAAACCGGCACAACCACCGTGAAATTAGGGCCTGAGGCGTTAGGTGCGCAATCCGCCATAGTAAAACTCAATGCCGATAAATCAAAAGAAATCACGATCACCGACATCCGTGCCGGAAAAATTGATGTGGATTTGATCGCGACCGGCGCTAAAGGCAAGAGCGAAAATTATATTAAGCTGCCGGATCCGGATGCAGTAAAAGTCGAAAAACTAACCATCGTTATTGATCCCGAAGGCAAAAAACACATCACCATAGTCAAGCCGACTATCAAAAATGTTTCGCTGCGTCATCCAAGCCAGACAACCCCAGGCGATTATCTAAAAATTACGTCAGATCTGTCTGTCAACGGCAATATGGAATTGGGCGATGGCGATTTCGATAGCTATATGCTTACTACGCCTTACAACGCGTTTGTAGGATATGTCGAGAACGATGTCCCTGTTGAGATTAAAAATCTGAAATTGGAGTATCAGGATACGTCCAAGAGTGTTTCCGACAAAGATGAGCCTAAAAAGGAGCTTACGGAAGATCAAATTAAACTGTTGGATTTAGAAAAGGCGCGTGATGAAGCTCATAAAGTGATGAGCGAGACGCCAAGGAAAATTTATGAAGACAAACATCCTATCGATAATCCCCGCTACGAAGAGGCTAAAGCAAAGTACCTTGCCGCAGCGAAAGCCTATGATGAACATAAAGCAACGATGATTGCGGGTGCAAAAAAACAGGCACGGGAATCGATGACTAAAAAATACCTGGATGCCGCATCGGGCACAATCAAAGGTTCATTGCGTGTCTTTGATAGCGAGATTCCGCTTAATATTGAAACTTACAAGGGCGAAAACTATGTCGAGTTGTCGAAGGAGGTTACGGATAATCTCAAGAAAACGATTCAGTCTCTGATTAAGACTACAGTAGATATGTCTTTCTGGAGCAGTGACGAGATGAAGGCGATAGGCGAGGGGCTGGATCGCTGGTGGATCAACACGATTACATCACCCACTGGTATCGCCGATGTGAAATCGATTGCAAACGGTAATGCATATGGTGTTATCACGCTTTTGCTGCGCGATATTCTTATGTGGCCAGGTGTCCTGGAAACAGACAAAACGCTCTTTGGTATTAACTTGAATATAGACGGCTACTGGGGCTTGGATGTCACTTCTTATGATTCCATTGGCATTGGGCTGTGTGAAACCCAATACAAGCACCCCGAAAAAGATAACTACTACAGCCTATACGGCATGATCGAATATTTAAACTATGTTGCCCCCACGCTGGTTTCGGCCAGTGGTCAGCTCGATAAGAAACGCTTGGAAGAGCTTGCCAAAGGGGTGTATAAAACCTCCAAAGAAGTTGGTGACTTGGGTATAGGCGAGGCAGTTAACGAGATGGTGCTCTTTATCAAAGCCAATCTTGCACGCGAAGCGGAACGATTGAAAAGCACCTTCTTACGCAACATCAAAGGAGTCAATATCACTGCCGATGTGTCGCTACGACCGCAAGACGTCATCAGCACCTTACTCAAAGAACACAAAGCCGGCAGTTTCACGTTCGACAAAGGTAAGAGCGCGATTGAAAATGTCCATATCGAAGGCGACTACGTTAATAACGTCATCCCGCAAGCCTTGGGTACGATAGGCGGTGGAGCCAAAGGCGAAGAAAACATCAACATCCCCGGCGCAACTTACTTATCCGAAGATAAAGCAACGAAAGTCAGTTACGACGCACTGGAAATCAGCCCTGTATCGTTAACCTACGAACAAGATGTATACCGATTAGAAAACTCCATCGCAAAACTGCGTGGGTTGAAGTGCGCGATAAAGAAAAATATAGCGTAGCACGGTGAAATATCGGCTACGTCCGGTTCCGAAGATGCTGTCTTGGGTAAAATCATTCAAATTGACGTAATGCACGCATTCAAGAATGAACTATAGACGGATGGCATCCTGCCAAGACGGGAGCGCGAGGAGGCCCCAAGAAATATTCTGAATACGCGATCCAAACTGCATTGCTTCTTCGGCAAGTATTCCATGCCGTTACGACAAACCCAAGGCTTGATGACATCACTTGCGGTGTGTCCTCAATGCCGATATTGACATTCCTGATTTCAGCAGCGGGTCCAAATGTGGCAAGGTCTTGCTCCGGTCGATCCTGGCCAAGGCGATGCAGCCTGGCAGTCATGTGATTGTTGATTTCACTAGGTTTAAAGTCTACGGCAAAGACAAATGGCACCAGGAAAAACACATTGTTCCGGTAAGACGCACTTGGCGTATAGGGAGTGTCTTGCTGAGGATGCGGTGCGTGTCGATCTAGATGGAAATGCTCTTGGGCTTGTGTCGAAAATAGAAGCTGAGCAGGCAAGGAAGTTGAAATAGGGGCGGTGAGACGAACAATGAATTCTTTAGCTGAGTCGCTAGAACCCTAGGCGCAATCGGGTCGAAAAATTTTGTTGCGTTTTGGACCAAAATTAAGCAAATTTCAACAAAAATTTATAAATATATTGCGTCCACTGTAGGTATGTTATTTATTGTGTAAAGTAGAGATTTTTTTCAGTGTTTGTGGTGGAGAGAACCATTTTGAATATACAGGGTAGAGCAAGTAATGGAACGGCAGAAAGTAAGCGTCAGTGAGCGCGGCCTGCTGCATGGACAAAGCAAAAAACTGGCGGATATTCGTAAAAAGGTTCAGCCGCTTGTAGTTGTTGAAAATGTGCCGTCATCGGAAAAGGAAATTTTTGCAGGATTGAAGCCTGAACTTGCGGCGGAACTGAAAGCAGCAAGAAAAATCATTGACGATAGAATTAATGAAATCATGAACAGTTTTCCTGAAGGAAAGAAAAACAAGCTGTTCAGTTTTAGATTCGGTTCCATCGATGCAGTTAAAAACATGAGCATAAAAGCGGCCTTCAAGAAACTGGGTATTGATGATAATTCGGCAAAAATGAAGTTGATTGCCGAAATGGATTATCACGGAAATCAGGTTAAAGGACGTTAACTTATCTGTTTTAGAATCTGGATTATCCTGGACTCCTTTCCATTCAAAATGGCGGAGCTTTATTGATAATCAAAAAAAAGGCCACCTCAAAGTGGGAGTTTTAATTCCAGGTGGCCTTTATAAGATAGAGTCAATACGACAAAAAGCATGAAAACCAGAACTTCTTGTCGACTGCATATTAACAAAATATGCAGGGGGTGGTTATTAGTATGAATACCTATATTTTATGCGGTAAAGTTAATTTGCTGGATAGTTCCGGTTTTGCCGCTTTCAGTCAAATAAACGCCGGAATCGGTAACTTCTCCCAGCGATTGGTTGTCGGCGGTGCGCAACTGAAACGGCGTGGTGGCGTGTCCCAAGTAGATGGCTCCTATATTTTTATCGCCTAAAGCGAGGAGCTGCTGGCTGCCGTCTTCGTGTCGTTGCCAGATTCTTAAACGGCTATAGACAGGGTCGGCCGCATCGATAAAGCCATTGCCGTCACTGTCATATTGAGCTAGCTCCGAAAATCCGTTGCCGGTATTGGGACCAAAAAGCTCGGAACCGTTATTGATAATGCCGTCCTGATTTTTATCTAACGCCAAAAAACCGCTGCCTGGTTTCAGCATGGCAATCTGATCGGTTTTTCCGTCGGCATCAATATCAAAGGCAAAGCGTTTTTGCGTCAGTTCCGCCGCTTTGCCGTCAAAATTGATAACCAGGGGGTCGACTTTCTTTTCGGGATCACCAGCCCTGATGGAAAGGCTTGTTTCCATATAAAACTCACGGCTCATGGTCAAATTGACCGAAAATTCGATGCTTTTTCCATCCTGCGTTTTAATGGAGCCGGTAGCGGAAAAGCTGGTGTTTTCAGTTTCCTGATAGGAGGCGTGGTGTTCATAAACGAGGCCGAAGCCGACAGATTGCGGTTGGGGTGCAGGAGGTGGAGGCGTTGTTTCTATTTCAACGTTTTTAGCGCCAGATGGTATTTCAGTGTCAGTATTGGCTGTCAGTTCGCTCGGTGAAAAGAGCTTGAAATCCTGGCCGGTTATTTTTTTAACCATCGCTCTTACAATCAGCAGCATGACGCTGTGGTTAGCATCAGGCGCCTCACTGAGATCTAGCGATTGTTTTTCAGGTTTGAGTGTTTGGGCTGGCTTACTCAGGCTGACGGTATCCGCCAGTTGTTCTTTTTTACTCAATCGACCGCTATCTCTCGGTTGCTCCTGGGTTTTCCAGAATCGCAGCGACTCAGACTCCTTGGCGCTCTTCGAAGATTGGTGCTGGCTGTTTAATTGGATGGCGGAATTTTTTATTATCATTGGCTGCCCCTGGGAAAAAATCTACTTATGCATGGTTAGCGGCCAAGGTTGAAAATAATTTAGGGTAGATAAAAAAATATGACTGGTGCAGCGTAGTGGCCCTGCTTCCGGCTTGGTGTACAATGAGGCTTTTGTGTTAGAGAGAGTCAATAATGGAAGCCTACCCTGAGAAAACCTGTTCGATAGACCGCCTCGTCACTCATGCCAAATTGGTGGAAGCGACAAAAGCCGGAATGAAAACACAGCAGCGCCGTGATGGCGTGTATGGGTGGCCCGGCGAAACCTTCGATCTGGATGGGATGACTTTTGTTGTTACCGACTTAAAACGTCAGCGCCTGGGCGATATGACTGATGAAGACGCCAGAGCGGAAGGCTATCCAAGCCTTGATATGTATAAAGACATTATCTTGAAAATGCATGCCGGAATGACTTGGGAAGCCGACGCGCTGGTATGGGTGCATACTTTTGCAGCCAAGGTGGATCAATAGCAGCGTAAATGAGTCACATGGCCGCATTCATGCGGCCATGTGATTAGCGCCTGTCTAGCCGGCGGCTAAATAGTATAAGCCGCTGCTCAAGCATGCCAATGAAAACAAATAATGAACGCGCTTGCCTGTGTACAGCCCCACTACGCTGCTGCCAAGGCAAATAGCAAGGCTCATTAGCATTAAAGCCGAAAAATAGAGTGTGGCGCTGGAATCGGCAGGGATTTCCGCCGCATGGGCATAGCCATGAAATACGGCAAAAAATGAAACAGCCATGAACAGTATTTTCGAGCGCTGTTTCTGATTGACGCTGACCAGCAAACCGAACGCTATGATCGACACGGTGATTAAGGGTTCGACAAAAGGCAGTTGAATCGCATAAACATTAAGCAAAGCACCGGCAGCCATCAGCGCCAGAAAAGTGAATGGAAATGCAACCAGGGCTCTGCCGCCCTGTTTGGCGGCAATCAAACCGACCGCCATCAATACCAGCAAATGATCGATACCGGTCAAAGGATGCAGTAAACCTGTCATCAGGCTGGCTTCAACCAGACCGCCGGTATGGGCGTAGAGTGATGGTGATACAAGGCATAAAGCAGTGATTAGCCAGTTTTTAATACGCATAGCGAGTTCTCTTAAAGTTGTTGTGCGGTCAAACCATAGCCTGCCGGCAGTTTATGATTTTGTAAAAAGTGGCCCAGTCTAGTAACTGCTCCATTGCCTGTCAACGCTTTATCAAATAATCGTTTTAACCGCGTCAGCAAGCAGGGTGTCCAGTTTAATGCAGGATGTAGTATGGTCGATGCTGTCCGTGCTCCAGATGGCTTTGATGCCGGTTTTAAGGATATGCGCCTCTGCGTCATCGCAAAACAGGGCATGGGTGACGACGGCGTAAATGTCTTTGCTGCCTGCGGCTTGCAGCAGCCTGGCCGCTTGGGCAATGGTTCTGCCGGTGCTGGCGACGTCGTCTATGATGATCACGGGTTTGTTGCGATAGTCATAATCCGGCAGGGTTATTTCAACCTGTTTGTCGCCGAGCCGTTCCTTATGGGCAATGGCATAGTCAAAGCCGATTTTGCCTGCGATATTGGCGACCCATTGTTCCGATTCGCTGTCCGGCCCCAGCAGCACGGCATAATCCAGCGTTTGTTTCAGGAAACGCCCGATTTCATCAGCGGCGGTAAGGCTGATGGCGTTTTTTATCGGAATCGCCTGATCCAGCGACGATATGCGGTGCAAATGCGGGTCTACGGTGAGCACGTCGTCAAACAGGCCTGCAAGCATTTTGCCGATGATGCGCTGGCTGACCGCCTCGCCGGGCTGGTTGGCGATGTCCTGGCGCATGTAGCTTAAGTAAGGCGCGACCAGCGTGAGGCGTTTGGCGCCCAATTCCCGCGCCGTGGTGGCGCACAGCAACAGTTCGATCAGCTTGTCGTTGGGCTGGTTGAGGCTGCGGCAAACGATAACGTGCTCGGGCAATGAGGGCGGCAGGCGGATGAAGCTTTCGCTGTCGGGAAAATGATGCAGGACTACTTCGGCCAGCGGCGCATTAAGGCGGGCGGCAAGGCGCTGTGCCTGGGTTAAATAGTCGGGGAAGGCGAGTATCATCATGGGTTGGGATTGTTCCGGGCTAGAAGGCAATCATTGATTTAATAATTTGTTCTTCGCGGCCTATGGCGTAGCCGTTATTGTGAGCGGCCAAATCCTGGGCGAATTTGAAATCGGCAGGAAATTCGGCGTAGATGCGGTATAGAAGATCGCCTTTTTTTACCGGATTGCCCACTTTTTTTAATAAGTCGACGCCTGCTCTTTTCATCATCGGCGCACCGGCAAGGCGGGCGATTCGCGCCATTTGGAAGTTGTCGATATCGGTGACTACGCCGTCGGAATCGGCAAAAACTTCATGGCAGAGACTGCCGGGGTGCAGGTCGATCACTTTGGGTCCTTGCGCCTTGATGAGGGCATCCATTTTTTCCAAGGCCCGGCCGGAGTCGAGTATGTCGCGGGCAATTGCGTAGCCCTGTCCGCCGCGGACATCGGGATCAAATTCAATAATCCTGCCGGCCAGCAGCAAAGATTTCTGGCGCAAATCGGCAGGCGCATCAGGGTCGTTTTGCAGCACCTGCATAATGTCCCGAGCTTCCAGCGCCGGGCCTATGCCACGGCCTACAGGCTGGCGGCCGTCGGTAATCATCACTTCCAGATGGATGTTGAGCCGGTCGCCGACAAATTCAAACAGTTTGCGCAAGGCCAACGCCTGCCCCATGTGCCGCACTTTTGCGGTGGGGCCGACAGGGATATCGATAATCAGGTGCGTGGAACCGGCGGCCAGCTTTTTGGACAGAATCGACGCCACCATTTGGCCTTGCGAATCAATGCCCAGAGGGCGCTCAACAGAAATCAGCATGTCATCGACCGGCGCGAGCCTGGCCGTTCCGCCCCAGGCCAGACAGCCGCGTTCCTGCCGCACGATGTCGTGCAGCTGATCCGGCGTCAGGTTGACTTCGGCCAGCATTTCCATGGTGTCGGCCGTGCCCGCCGGCGAGGTGATGGCGCGGCTGGAGGTTTTCGGTATCAGCATGCCGTGCGCGGCAACGATAGGCACGATCAGCATGGAGGTGCGGTTGCCGGGGATGCCTCCGATGCAATGCTTGTCGGCGACCAGCGATTCATGCCAGTTCATGGTGTCGCCGGATTTCAGCATGGCGCGGGTAAGGAAAAACAGCTCGTCACGGTCAAGATTGTTTTGCCCGGTCGCAACCAGGAATGCGGCCATTTCCATTTTTGAGTAGCGGGTTTCAACAATATCATTGGTTATGCTGTTGAAGTCATCCTGATTGAGGCGTTCGCCGCCGATTTTGCGGCGCACCGCGTCCATGGATTTTGGCGGTTCCGCATGGTTTACCGTGACCAGCCCCCCTTCAGCGACATTGAGCTGCGTGAATGCCTGCTCGGAAAGCCCCAGTTCCCCCGGCTGAACAATGGAGCTGTCATCGACTACGTTGAGAACGGCGAGCACCTTGGAGCCGTTGGCGCTGATCAGGATTTTGGAAAGCGCCTGAAAACCTTCTGCCCGGTAAATACCGCATTCGCGGTTCAGATAAGCGACGTTTTCATGATAGGTATCAATAGCGATACGGCGTATTTGCAGGGTGTCATTACTCATAGGTTAGAATAGCCGGTAGATAAATTGGCTCGATAATGCGGTTTGAGGCGGATATTGTCAACAACAGGTATTTCCGGCTCATCGCGCGAATCCACATGGTTTTAATATGTCAGGAACACCAATGAAAAAATGCACATGGGCGCTTGCAAGCCCAAGTGAAGAACAGTACCACGATCTTGAATGGGGCGTGCCGGTGCATGACGACCGGCTGCTGTTTGAGTTCCTGATTCTTGAAGGTGCTCAGGCGGGTTTGAGCTGGTCAACGATTTTGAACAAGCGCGAAGGCTACAGGCTGGCCTTCGATAATTTTGATGCTGAAATGGTTGCAGGTTACGATGACAAAAAAATCAGCGAGCTGCTGGCTAACCCGGCCATTGTAAGAAACAAGCTGAAGGTTAATGCCGCTGTCATCAACGCGCAGGCTTTTTTAAAAGTTCAGCGGGAGTTTGCCAGTTTCGACGGCTATATCTGGCAGTTTGTCGGCGGCAGGCCGCTGCACAATGCGCGCAAGAGCCATGCAGACATTCCCGCCGCTACGCAGGAATCCGATGCGATGAGCAAAGACCTTAAACGGCGCGGTTTCAAATTTGTCGGCAGCACGATTTGCTATGCCTATATGCAGGCGACCGGCATGGTCAACGATCACACCATCGATTGTTACAGGCATGCCGAAATCAAAGCGAAGTATTCGTAAGGAGTAACACTATGCGCTATCTACATACCATGGTCCGGGTTCGTGACCTGAATGAATCACTCGATTTTTATTGCAACAAACTGGGCTTGGTTGAAAACCACAGGATGGAGAGCGAAGCCGGGCGTTTTACGCTGGTCTACCTGCATGCGCCGCAGGATGCAGACCAAGCCAAAAAAGCGCACGCGCCGTTAATAGAGTTGACGTACAACTGGGATACCGAAGATTATCAGGGCGGGCGCAACTTCGGCCATCTGGCGTTTGAAGTCGATAACATTTATGAGACCTGCCAAAAATTGATGGATGCCGGCGTGGTCATCAACCGCCCGCCGCGTGACGGGCATATGGCGTTTGTCCGCTCGCCGGACAAGATTTCTATTGAGCTTTTGCAAAAAGGCGCACTGCTTGCGCCTGCAGAACCGTGGCTTTCTATGGAGAATACGGGGAGTTGGTAAGTCAGTAGGGTACTCGTTGCGTACCCTACTTGGCTGCTCGCTGGAAAATTAGGCGCATAGTGTTTTGTTAAATATCTTCTTTCCTAGCCTTAGCATCTTTAGTTTCAGCTTCTTTTCTTGGCCCTTCCGGTGTTAAGGAATACAACGCCTCAAGCTCTTTAGGTTCAGATATGCCTTTCTTAACAATGAAATTCAAAAGATCAAACATTTTTGATGCGACATGATCAAAATCTTCATCTGACATTTCGCCCGGATGAACTGCATTGTTTCCAGTAATTCTTACCGTATCAGCGACTTTAACCACTAGGGGCGGAAGTATATTCTGGGCAGCTAAGTTTCTGATGTCTTTATTTATATCTTTACCTTCTTGTCCCAAGTGCTTACATAGCTTTTGAAGACCTAGTCGAAGCAATGCAGCCGCTCCCCTAGGTGACCGAGAAAATATCTTAGCTGCTTCAATATAATCGGATTTCACATCTGTCGGCATATCTTCTTCTGGTAATGCGGCAAACCCATTGTCAGGAAAAATAAGCTCTGCCTGTCTGGCTTGTTGACTAAATTTGGTCTCAATGTATTCTGTTACTAGCCATAAGCTAGTTTTTTTGCACCTAGAACACACAGCGACACAGTAGGGGATATCAGCATCATTTTGCCCGGAGTAAAGCTCATACCAGTTCATGTGTGCATATGTACCACATACCGGGCAATGGAAAGCTTCCAGCTTAAATTCGGGTGCAGTAAAATTCACTTTTCTTCCTCTTGCGCACTCTACTCGGATTAAATCGCTTTCTTAATCCGCTCCAAAGCATTTTGCAGATTCGCCATGCTGGTGGCTATCGAGATTCTGATATGGCCGGGGCAGCCAAACGCGGAACCCGGCACCAAGGCGACGCCGGCTTCTTCGATCAAGTATTCGGAAAACTCAAGGTCGTCATTGATATTATCCAGTCGGGCTATGAGCTTTTCCACGTTAGGGAACACGTAGAACGTGCCATCAGCTTCCAGACACTCTACGCCGTTAATGCTGTTGAGTTCGCTAACGACAAAATCGTGGCGTTTTTTAAATTCAACGCACATGTCGTCGATAAAGCTTTGGTCGCCGGTTAACGCGGCTTCGGCGGCATGTTGCGAGATCGATGTCGGGTTCGATGTGCTTTGCGACTGGATAGTGGTCATCGCCTCAATCAAATCCGCCGGGCCTGCGGCATAGCCGATCCGCCAGCCGGTCATGGAGTAGGCTTTGGATACACCGTTCATGACCACGGTGCGGTCATAAAATTCAGGGTGCGCATTCAGGATGTTAACAAAAGTGCCTTTCTTCCACAGGATGTGCTCGTACATGTCATCGGTTGCGATAACGATGTTGGGGAAATCCTTAAGCACGTCGCCCAGCGCTTTAAGCTCTTCCAGCGAATAGGCGATGCCCGATGGGTTGGACGGGCTGTTGATGAAGATCAGCCGGGTTTTGTCGGTGATGGCCGCGCGCAATTGTTCCGGCGAAATCTTGAAATGCTGCGTCTGCGTGGTTTCAATAATGACCGGCACGCCGTCGGCCAGCAATACCATGTCAGGGTAGGAGACCCAGAATGGCGCGGGAATGATGACCTCGTCGCCGTGGTTGAGCAGGGCCTGGGTCAGGTTGAACGAGCTTTGCTTGCCGCCGCAGGAAACCAGGATCTGGTTGGCCTGGTAATCAAGGCCGTTATCGTTTTTGAATTTGGCGATAATGGCTTTTTTCAGGCTGGGAATGCCGTCAACTGCGGTGTATTTGGTGTAGCCGTTATCAATGGCCTTAACCGCCGCGGCTTTAATGTGTTCTGGAGTGTCAAAATCCGGTTCGCCTGCGCCGAGTCCAATAATGTCTTTACCGGCAGCGCGCATTTGAGCGGCTCTGGCGGTGATCGCCAAAGTAGGTGATGGTTTGACTGCCTGGACCCTATTAGAAAGTTTGATGCTCATGTTTCCCCGTGAAAAATCAATGTCAAAGATAAAAATAATTATACCCTATATAATAGGCAGCTAACCACCGTCTAGTGTGTGATGTTTATAGAGAAGTGCCAGTGAAAAAGAAGTTTAAAATCCAAAGCCGGTTTCAGCCTGCCGGCGACCAGCCTACCGCTATACAAGCGTTGGTCGAAGGCTTGAGTGATGGTGAAGTGCATCAGACGCTGCTGGGTGTTACCGGTTCCGGCAAAACCTTCACCATCGCTAATGTGATTAATCAGGTACAGCGTCCGGCGATGATTATGGCGCCTAACAAGACGCTTGCGGCGCAGTTGTATGGCGAGATGAAGGAGTTCTTCCCGGAAAACAGCGTCGAATATTTCGTCTCGTATTACGACTATTACCAGCCGGAAGCTTATGTTCCGGCATCTGATACCTTCATCGACAAGGATGCCGCGATCAACGAGCATATTGAGCAGATGCGTTTGTCGGCGACCAAGGCCTTAATCGAGCGGGAAGATACGATAGTCGTCGCAACGGTTTCGGCGATTTACGGTTTGGGCGAGCCTGAGTCGTACTTCAAAATGGTGTTGCATCTGGTCAAGGGTGACATGATTAACCAGCGCGACATCCTGCGCCGTCTTGCGGAAATGCAGTACACCCGCAACGACGTTGAGCTGCGCCGCGCCACCTACCGGGTGCGCGGCGAGGTGATCGATGTGTTTCCGGCCGAGTCGGACAGCGAGGCGTTACGGATAGAGTTGTTTGATGACGAAGTGGAACGCTTGTCATTGTTCGATCCGCTGACCGGCGAAGTCTTGAAGCGGCTGGCGCGTTATACGATTTACCCGAAGAGCCATTATGTGACCCCGCGAGAGCAGTTATTGACGGCGGTCGAAGCCATCAAGGTGGAGCTCAAGGAGCGTCTGGAGCAGTTGCGCTCGTTAAACAAGCTGGTGGAGGCGCAGCGGCTGGAGCAAAGGACGCTGTTCGATATTGAGATGATACTGGAAGTCGGCTATTGCTCCGGCATTGAAAACTATTCCCGCTATCTGTCAGGCAGGAGTGCAGGCGAGTCGCCGCCCACGATGTTCGATTATTTGCGCGACAATGCGCTGGTGATTATTGATGAAAGCCACGTCGCCGTGCCGCAGATCGGCGCCATGTACAAGGGCGACCGGTCACGCAAGGAGACGCTGGTCGAGTACGGCTTCAGGCTGCCTTCCGCGCTGGATAACCGGCCGTTGACGTTTGAAGAATTTGAGGCGAGAGCGCCGCAGCGCATTTATGTGTCGGCAACACCGGGGCCATACGAACGGGAGCATTCAGGCGTTTTTGCCGAGCAGGTGGTCAGGCCGACCGGCTTGCTTGATCCCGTGGTGGAGGTGCGTCCTGCGACCACCCAGGTCGATGATTTGCTGTCGGAAATCAACAAGCGCGTCGCCGTAAAAGAGCGCGTGCTGGTGACCACGCTGACCAAACGGATGTCGGAAGACTTGACCGAATACTTGATGGAACACGGGGTGCGGGTGCGTTATCTGCATTCCGACATCGATACCGTGGAACGGGTCGAGATCATCCGGGATTTGCGCCTGGGGCAGTTTGATGTGCTGGTGGGCATTAACCTGTTGCGCGAAGGCCTTGATATACCGGAGGTGTCACTGGTTGCGATACTGGATGCCGACAAGGAGGGTTTCCTGCGGTCGGTTGTGTCATTGGTGCAGACCATCGGCCGGGCGGCGAGAAATATTAACGGCAAGGCTATTTTGTACGGCGATAAAATCACCAAGTCGATGCAGCAGGCGATTGATGAAACCGAGCGCCGCCGTGAAAAACAGCACAAGTTCAATATCGAGCATCATATAGAACCTGAAACGATCTATAAGTCGGTAACCGATATTATGCAGGTGTCGATTCCCGGTTCAGGGCTGCCGGCTGCCGGTAAGGCGGATAAGCAGGTGGCAGAGGCCGCGGCGAGTTATAAGGCGATGACGCCCAAGCAGTTGGGTAAAAAGCTGAAACAACTGGAAGATGCAATGTATCAATATGCGAAAAATCTTGAATTTGAGCAGGCGGCGAGAGTCAGGGATGAGATCAAGGCGCTTCAAGATCAAATGTTGGTTTAGGAGTTGCTTAACAAAAATCTGTTGGTATAATAGTCGGTCTGAGGTTACACAGGCTTCAGGCGCGTAGCTCAGTTGGTTAGAGCACCACCTTGACATGGTGGGGGTCGGTGGTTCGAGTCCACTCGTGCCTACCAGATTTATAAAGCACTGCAAGGCAGTGCTTTTTTTATTGCAGAAACTAAACACAGATTAAAAATGCCGGTAATTACCCTTCCTGATGGCTCCAAGCGTGAGTATGAACAATCCGTTACAGTAATGGATGTTGCGCTGTCTATTGGTTCGGGATTGGCCAAGGCGACATTGGCGGGCAAGGTCAATGGTCAGTTGGTCGATGCAAGCACATTGATCGACCATGACGCCACGCTGCAAATCATCACCGCAAAAGATGAAGACGGCGTAGATGTTATCCGCCATTCGACCGCCCATTTATTGGCTCAGGCCGTCAAGCAGTTATTCCCCGAAGCGCAGGTCACCATCGGCCCGGTTATCGAAAATGGCTTTTATTACGATTTTGCCTACGAAAGGCCTTTTACGCCGGAAGACCTGACTGCAATCGAGGCAAAAATGCAGCAATTGGTTGCCGAGGATTATGCTATCAAGCGCTCGGTATTATCCAGGGATGAAGCGGTAAAGTTTTTCAGGAGCCTGGGCGAAGCCTATAAGGCGGAGATTATTGAGTCGATTCCGGCCAATGAAGATTTGTCTTTGTATGAGCAGGGCGGTTTTACCGACCTGTGCCGCGGCCCTCATGTGCCAAGCACAGGAAAATTGAAAGTATTCAAGCTCATGAAGATTGCCGGTGCCTATTGGCGCGGTAATTCCGATAATGAAATGCTGCAACGTATTTACGGTACGGCGTGGGGCGATAAGAAAGAATTGGATGCTTATCTGCATCGTTTGGAAGAAGCGGAAAAACGCGATCACCGGAAATTGGGCAAAGCGCTGGATTTGTTCCATTCCCAGGAAGAAGCTCCCGGCATGGTGTTCTGGCATGAAAAAGGCTGGGCCATTTATCAGCAGGTCGAGCAGTACATCCGTGAGAAATTGCGGGTAAACGGTTACGGCGAGGTTAAGACTCCGCAGGTAGTCGATCGTTCTTTATGGGAAAAGTCAGGCCACTGGGAAAAATTCGGCGACATGATTTTTACCACGCATTCTGAAAATCGTGATTACGCGATCAAGCCGATGAATTGCCCCTGCCATGTGCAGATTTATAATCAAGGCCTTAAAAGCTACCGTGATTTGCCGATCCGTTTGGCGGAATTCGGCTCCTGTCACCGGAACGAGCCTTCCGGCACCTTGCATGGTTTGATGCGGGTCAGGAACTTCGTACAGGATGATGCGCACATCTTCTGTACCGAAGGCCAGATCCAGGATGAAGTATCGACCTTTATCGACATGCTGT
Organism: Methylobacter sp.; assembly: GCA_041660285.1. GTDB lineage: Bacteria > Pseudomonadota > Gammaproteobacteria > Methylococcales > Methylomonadaceae > Methylobacter_A. Next base: position 28,737 of record JBAZWN010000013.1, on the reverse strand, counting down.
ACGCTGTCTACAAAGACTTTGGTTTTGAAGAAGTTATTATCAAGCTGTCTACCCGACCTGAAAACAGGGTCGGTGACGATGCAGTCTGGGATAAGGCGGAGGGCGCGCTAGAGCTGGCTCTCAATAATAAAGGCCTGAAATGGGATTTGCAGCCGGGTGAAGGCGCTTTCTACGGGCCTAAAATTGAATTCTCATTAAAAGACTGTATTGGACGGGTCTGGCAGTGCGGCACGATCCAGGTGGATTTTTCCATGCCGGGTCGATTGGGCGCGACCTATATTGCCGAAGACGGTTCAAAACAAGTGCCGGTAATGCTGCACAGAGCCATATTGGGTTCGCTGGAACGGTTCATCGGCATTTTGATCGAACAACACGCCGGAACCTTCCCGGTCTGGCTGTCTCCGGTGCAAGCCGTATTGCTCAATATCACGGATCGGCATGCGGAATATGCATCGCAAGTGATGAAAGAGCTGGAGAAACAAGGCGTCAGAGTGAAAATAGACTTGAGAAATGAGAAGATCGGGTTTAAAATCCGCGAGCATTCTATGCAGCGTGTGCCGTATCTTCTTATTATCGGTGATAAAGAACTGGAAGAACAAACCATCGCGGTGCGTACGCAAAAAGGTGAAGATTTAGGTAGTCTGTCGATCAGTGAGTTTACCGAACGGTTGAAAAAAGAGATTGCGGACAGAAAGTAATAATGGTTTTGGAGGATTAGAATATCGCTGCTAAAAAAGATGAAACGCGCCTGAACGACGCAATCACTGCTAGACGAGTGAGGGTGACAGGTGCAGATGGTGAAGCGCTGGGTATTATCACATTAGATGAAGCCAAACAGATTGCTTATGCTGCAGATTTGGATTTAGTAGAAATATCGCCAAATGCGGATCCTCCGGTTTGTAAGGTGATGAACTACGGTAAATACCAGTTTGAATTAAATAAAAAACTGGCCATTGCCAAGAAGAAACAAAAACAGGTTCAGATCAAGGAAATCAAATTCCGGCCTGGAACCGATGAGGGTGATTATCAGGTCAAGTTAAGAAGTTTAGTAAAGTTCTTGAATGACGGTGATAAAACCAAAATCACTTTGCGTTACCGTGGACGCGAAATGGCGCACCGGGAAATCGGTGTTGACCTGTTGAAACGGATAGAGAAAGATTTGGAAGAGCTGGCAACCGTTGAGCAGTTTCCTAAAATGGAAGGGCGTCAAATGGTTATGGTTATGGCGCCGAAAAAGAAAAAATAGTCGGCGGCTATTCAAGAAAATAACTTCTTTTTGAAGTTGTGCAGCAGCACAGGGTGAGCTGCTTAAAGCGTCATGAAAATGATGCTGATAATTCTTCAGGGCCATGCATTTTGCCTTGCTGGGTTATTTCTCAGGGATTTTATTATTAATTATTGGAGCAAACAAATGCCAAAGATAAAAACTAACCGTGGGGCGGCCAAGCGTTTCAAGCGTACAGGCGGCGGCGGTTTTAAATGCGGTCAATCGCATCGACGTCATATTCTGACCAAGAAATCGACCAAGAGAAAAAGACAGTTACGCGCTGCGGCAACTATTCATCCGTCAGATGTGCGCATGGTTGCACGTATGATGCCGTATAGTTAATCTAAGGAGAAGATAATGCCTAGAGTAAAACGCGGCGTAACAGCCAGAGCAAGACACAAGAAAGTTTTAAAGCAAGCGAAAGGTTACTATGGCGCACGCAGCCGGATTTATCGTGTTGCTAAACAAGCGGTAATCAAAGCCGGTCAGTATGCGTACCGTGACCGCAAGCAGAAAAAACGTCAATTCCGCGCACTGTGGATCGTCCGTATCAATGCGGCCGCTCGCCTGAGTGGAATGTCATACAGCCGCTTTATCAATGGCTTGACTAATGCCAATGTAGCGATTGACCGTAAAGTTTTAGCTGATATCGCAGTACGCGACATTGAAGCATTTGCCGAAATAGCGAAAATCGCTAAAGCAAATCAAAGCAAACTTTAAGAAAGGCAAAGATTTCATTTAACTGAAATCTTTCTGTTCCCCTCTCTCCTTTGGGAGAGAGGCGGGATCACCAATAAATCCCCATCTAATTACACAGCGAGCAGATCAGTGTCGGCTACCCTAGAAGAAATTCTCGCGCAGGCATTACAGCAGCTTCGCGACGCACAAGACCTTAATCAACTCGACCAGGTTCGTGTTCAATATCTCGGCAAAAAGGGATTGTTTACCCTGCAGATGAAAGAGCTCGGCTCACTTGACCCTGAGCAGAGGCGATCCGCTGGACAAGTCATCAACGAAGCAAGAGACGAGTTTCAAGAAAAACTCGAAGCCAAAAAAGATGCGCTGCAAAACGCCGCATTGGAAGAAAGGCTGGCCAGTGAACGCGTCGATGTTACCTTGCCGGGAAGAGGCCAGTCCGTTGCCGGATTGCATCCGGTTACGACCACGCTGAGAAGAATTTCCAAGATTTTTGCCGGTGTCGGCTTTCAAGTCGTTGAAGGGCCTGAAATCGAAGACGATTATCATAACTTTGAGGCGCTGAATATTCCTGCGCACCACCCGGCGCGGGCGATGCATGATACCTTTTATTTTGATGCGCATACCGTATTAAGAACGCATACCTCCCCAGTGCAAATCAGGACAATGGAAAGTGAAAAGCCACCATTGAAAGTAATTGCCCCTGGCCGGGTGTACCGATGCGACTCGGATATTACGCACACGCCTATGTTCCATCAGGTTGAGGGTTTTCTGGTCGATACCGATGTCAGCTTCGGCGATTTAAAAGGCGTGATTTTTGAGTTTTTACGGGCGTTTTTCGAAAAAGACGTTCAAGTCCGTTTCCGCCCGTCTTATTTTCCGTTCACCGAGCCTTCGGCGGAATTCGATGTCTCGTGCGTGATGTGCGACGGTCAAGGTTGCCGCGTATGCAAGCAAACCGGCTGGCTGGAAGTGGGTGGCTGCGGCATGATTCATCCCGAAGTCTTCAAATCGGTGAATATCGATCACGAGCAATTTTCAGGATTCGCATTCGGCATGGGCGTGGAACGTCTGGCGATGATGCGCTATGGCATTAATGATTTGAGATTGTTTTTTGAAAATGATCTTAAATTCTTGGAACAATTTAAATAAATTGTCGTTACACGGGAAAACTTGAGTCATGCAAATTAGTGAAGCCTGGTTAAGAGAATACGTCAATCCGGCAATAAGCACAGAACAGCTGGTCGAACAACTGACCATGGCGGGTCTTGAGGTTGATTCTGTAGAACCCGCGGCGGCTAAATTCAGCGGCGTTGTGGTGGGCGAGGTTTTATCCATGCACCAGCATCCGGACGCTGACCGGCTACGGGTTTGCAAGGTCAATGTGGGTGAAGCAGAGCCCTTGCAAATCGTTTGCGGCGCCAGCAATGTCCGTGTCGGCTTGAAGATTCCCGCTGCACTGATTGGCGCTGTACTGCCGGGCGATTTTTCAATAAAGAAATCAAAATTGCGCGGCGAAGACTCATTCGGCATGCTCTGTTCGGAAAAAGAACTGGGGCTGGCCGCAGATGCCAATGGTTTAATGGAGCTGGCGGCAGATGCGCCTGTCGGCACGGATATCCGCGAATACCTGTCGCTGAATGATTCGATTATTGAAGTTGATTTAACGCCGAACAGAGCCGATTGCCTGAGCGTCGAGGGCATTGCGCGTGAAGTTGCGGTGCTGAATCAAATGAACTGGTCTGCGACTCAGGTTGAAAAGGCTGCAATCGGTCATCAGGACACGATCAAGGTTTCCATCGCAGCGACAGAAGCATGCCCCCGCTATTTGGGGCGATTGATTAAAGGGGTGAACCCTAAAGCGGAAACACCTTTATGGATGCAGGAGCGTTTGCGCCGTTCCGGCGTAAGGAGCCTTGGGCCTCTGGTCGATGTAACCAACTATGTGTTGATCGAATTGGGGCAGCCTTTGCATGCGTTTGATGCCGCAAAATTAACCGGCAGCATCAATGTGCGCCGGGCCAAAGCCGATGAAGAGCTCGCATTATTAAACGGGCAGGTGATCAAGCTTGATGATGAAGCATTGGTTATCGCCGATGATAAGCAGGCGCTGGCTCTTGCCGGTGTAATGGGCGGCAGCGAGTCCGCCGTCAGCGACGAAACGCAAAATGTGTTTTTAGAGTGCGCATTTTTTAGCCCGCTAAGCATAGCCGGCAAGGCGCGCAAATTCGGCTTGCATACCGACTCTTCCCACCGTTTTGAGCGCGGCGTTGATGCGACATTGCAGGAAAGAGCGATAGAGCGCGCGACACAACTGATTGTTGAAATCGCAGGCGGCAGTGTCGGTCCGGTTACCGAGGTGAAAACCGAATCGGCGATGCCGCAACGTCCGGCAGTCTTGCTTAGACGGCAGCGCATAGAAAAAATACTGGGTATTGCCCTGGCGGATGAGCAGGTTATCGATATTTTTCAGCGCTTGGGCATGGCTGTGCAAACTCAAGCGGATGGCTGGAACATCACGCCGCCGGGATTTCGCTTTGATATAGCGATTGAGGCCGATTTGATTGAAGAATTGGCGCGCATCTACGGTTATAATAATCTGCCGAGCAACAGTTTGCTAATGCGCTCCGAACTGAGCAAGGCAACCGAGGTCGTGTTGGACCTGGACCGGATTAAGGATCTGCTGGTTGACAGGGGCTATCAGGAAGCGATTACTTACAGTTTCGTCGATGAAGACGTGCAAAGAGCCATCGCTCCCGATGATGAATTTATCAGCCTGAAAAATCCGATTTCATCGGACTTGTCGGTGATGCGCACTACGTTGTGGTGCGGCTTGTTGAAGGCGGCTTTGCACAATACCAACCGCCAGCAAAGCAGGGTTCGTTTTTTTGAAACCGGCCTGCGCTTTGTCAATAAAGGCGGGCAAATGCATCAGCAAAAAATGCTGGCAGGACTGGTTTTAGGCAGTGCTTATGCTGAGCAATGGGGTGAGAAAATCCGCAAAGTCGATTTTTTTGACATTAAGGCCGATGTGCAGGCTATGTTCTCATTGACAGGCTGCGACGTGCAATTTGTCTCAGCAAAGCAAGCTGCCTTGCATCCGGGGCAAACGGCTGAAATCTTATCGCAGGACGGCGAGAGCATAGGCTGGCTGGGCATGCTGCATCCAACGTTAGAGGCTCAATTGGGTTTTGATACACAGGTTTTTTTATTTGAATTGGATCAGGGCTTATTGTTGAACAAAAAGTTCCCGACATTTAAGCCGCTTTCAAAATACCCATTCGTGCGTCGGGATTTGGCATTAATCGTTAAGGAAGATGTATCCGCCAGTCAGATAATAAACTGCATTAAAGGCAGTGGAGAGCAAACCTTAAGAGATGTGGTAATTTTTGATGTGTATCGCGGAAAAGGCGTCGAAGATGGCAACAAAAGCGTTGCTTTAAGTTTAATTTTACAAGATGATTCACAAACGCTAACAGATTCTGAAATAGATGCTATATTTAGCAAGCTGTTAGAAACGTTGGCGAACAATATAAGTGCAAAGCTGAGGGATTGATTAAATGGCATTAACTAAAGCGGATTTTGCCGAAAGGCTGTTTGACGAGCTTGGCTTAAACAAGCGCGAAGCAAAAGATATGGTAGAAATATTTTTTGAGGAAATTAAAGGGTCTCTGGAACATGGCGAGCAAGTCAAGATTTCCGGTTTCGGGAAATTTGAACTGAGAGACAAAAGCAGTCGCCCCGGCAGAAACCCAAAAACAGGCGAGGAAATTCCCATAACGGCTCGTCGAGTGGTAACATTTAGATCTGGTCAGAAACTAAAAGCCCGAGTAGAAGCATATGCTGGAACCCAGTAATAATAATGAACTTCCGGTCATACCGGCAAAACGGTATTTCACCATAGGTGAAGTTAGCGAATTGTGCGGCGTGAAGCCTCATGTGCTCCGTTACTGGGAGCAGGAGTTTACAGAGCTTAGTCCGGTAAAAAGACGTGGCAACCGTAGGTATTATCAACGCCATGATGTGTTGATGATACGTCAAATAAGGTCTCTGCTGTATGAGCAAGGTTACACTATCGGCGGAGCCCGGGCTCATTTGAGCAGCGATAACGCTAAAGAAGATTCAAACCTCACTAAGCAGTTGATTCATCAGATGGTGAGTGAGCTGGAAGATATTATGGAGTTGCTTAAGTAGCTCTTGATACCCGGTGGTGCAGGCTAAATTAACTGCACCATCAGTACTATTCAGGGATTGTCTTCTCAATCCTTTCCACACGGTTTATTTCATATGTCGGGGCGTAGCGCAGCTTGGTAGCGCACTTGTCTGGGGGACAAGGGGTCGTAGGTTCAAATCCTATCGTCCCGACCAATGGAATTAAACGGAATAAGGCCTGTTCTGGCCATCTGTCAAAAAAGCATTACATTAGCGGTAAAATTTGATCAAGAATCTTTCCGTTTGTCACCAGGATTTGCTTCGGAAAGATCCCTTCGTTGCCCTGGAAATCTGTAACCGTGGCGCCGGCTTCCCGTGCAATTAAAACGCCAGCGGCGACGTCATACAGGTTTAGTTCCTGTTCCCAATAAGCATCGACTTGTCCGTCCGCAACAAAACATATATCCAAGGCCGCAGAGCCAAAACGGCGCTGCCCGGTTGTTATCTCGGCGATTCTGCAAAACCGTTGGAGATTGTTTTCTTTCAGGTAAGAGCGCAGGCAGGCAAACCCCGTAGCAATCATCGCATCAGCAAGATCGCTTTCGGACGAAACGGTTATGGGTTCGCCATTTTTCCAGGCCCCTTTGCCATTCTCTGCGGCGTAGTAATCATCCAGGGCAGGGGCATAGACTGCTCCGAATATAAGTTCCTGATCAATCTCCAAGGCGACACTGATGGACCAAAAGTATTGACCTTTTGAAAATGAATGCGTTCCATCGATAGGGTCGACGATCCACCGGGCGGACTGGTTGGCGCTTTGCCCGCTTTCTTCCCCCCAAAAGCCAAACTGCGGGTAATGCTTGGCAAGATTCTCTTGTAAAAAGGCCTCAACTGCGACGTCTGCTTCCGTGACCAAGTCACGGGGACTTTTCTTGGTGACCTCCAAATGCTTAAGGTTTCTAAAATGATTTAAGGCAATCGATCCGGCTTCACGGATTATATTTTCGAGAACGGCAGGTGAAATGGACATCTGTAGCAACCTTGGAAATAAGAATGGGGAAAATTCTTATTATAACAAGCTAATGTCGAGAGATATTCCCTTAATGGGGTTATCAGTTAAGCTCCCCTTTGGTGTTTTCCGGTAAATTCGGAAGGCACAAAGGGGGTGCAGTTTTTGTGGAATACATCTATATTAATGGACGGTTACATTACACACGAATAAGAAAAATAATAATCGCCATAAATATTATGGATGTTGCAAATTCTTCCAATCGTTCAATGAACGGAGATTTGCCATCTTCCATAATGAGTTCAACCCGGTTAGCTATTTGATCGCGCATATGTATTTTGTTTTGTAACATGATATTTCTCCTAATGATTGTTGGTATAACTGCGCATTTGACCTACTAATACGCCTTGAATTTCCACCTGTTCAGGATGGTAGCGCATGGCTTCCATCTTGGAATTGGCGGGGATAAGTAATACTTCGTGCGGGTACTGCTCAATAAATTTCAATGTAGCTTCGGCTTTATTTACCAAGGCAACCACAATCTCGCCATTACGGGCATGACTGCGTTGCTCAATGATTACCCAGTCGCCGTCATAGATTCCTTCTTCAAGCATGGAGTCGCCTTTGACTTTCAGGACATAGCAGGGCTTTTGTGTTTTTAACTGCTCCGGAATTGCCATGTAAGTAATGTTTTCGATGGCTTCAATGGGTCTTCCGGCGGCTATAAAGCCGACAAAAGGCAGTACGTTTTGGTCATCGGGGGGGCGGTTGATCATTTCTTTTGCATATTCTGTCAGCCGGATGCCTCGCTGCTTGCGGCCGGGTTCTTCGATCAGATTCTCTTTAATCAAAGCCTTGATATGGTTGTGCAGTGAACCTCGAGACTTTAGGCCTATAGCCGTGCAAAGCTCTTCCAGAGTTGGTGGATGAGCAAACTGATCCTGATTTTGTAATAAAAAGTCGAAGACTTCTTGTTGTTTTCTTGTGAGTGAGTTGAGCATGTTTGTTCTCTATTTGTTTTGTTAAAAATTAGCATAAGAACAAATAAAGAACAAATAAAAAACAAATAAAGAACAAGTGTTTTTTGTTGAGTTTACTGCTATGGCTTATTGCGTAAGGGTTTTTAGCCGTTATGATGCGTTTTACGGGGCGCAAGCTGTGCGGTTTTGTTTGTGATGTTTCGTGAATTAGATGTGTTGCTGTTCCGCTAGGATCTATTTATATAGGCATCCTGGTATGCGGTATATCTTTGTCTTGCTGCCGGGATTGGTTCAGGCAATTTCTGATGAGTGAAGAGTTCGAGGGAGATTAGAGCAGGGAAAGCATCATTATGGGAGAGGGTGTTTTAAAAGTTTTGGCTAAGGAGGCAAGGTCAGCTTTTTAACGCTTGTGTCACTGCGCGAATATCAGGCATGACCCAGGTTGGTTGATAATCTGTGGATTTCAGATCCTCTTTTGTAGATACGCCCGACAGAACCAGAAGACTGCGAATACCTGTGCGAATGGCTCCGAGAATGTCGGTCTCCAGGCGGTCACCGATGGCCACTGTCTCAGCTGGAGTTGTGCCCAGTTGTATAAGGGCTTGCTGGTAAATAATGGGTTCCGGTTTGCCGATAATGGTCGGTGCTACGCCAGTGGCTGTTTGCAATGCAGCCAGAATGGCGCCATTGCCAAGAATCTGGCCGCGCTCTGTTGGTAGCGTAATGTCTGCATTGGTGCCAATGAATTTCGCTCCGGCACGAATGTTGAGCGTGGCCGTCGCCAGTTTGTCCCACGACAAGGTTTCATCCTTGCCGCAGACAACAATGTCGGCGCCTATGTTGGGATCATTGTCGTTTTTGACTTCATACAACTCCGTTAACGTAAAGCCACAATCCAGGAGCGGTTGTTTGGCGCCATCTTCGCCGATGACAAAAACCCGGGTTGAAGCTGGGTCTGTGTGTTCAGTCAGATATAGCGCCGTTGCCATGCTGGAGGTCAAGATTTCATTTTTCGTTACTGAAACGCCCATGTGCGCGAGTTTGTTGACGTATTGCTGCTGTGTCAGGCTGGCGTTATTAGTCGCCAGAATGAAGGATATGTGTTGTTCGCGCAGTGTTTGAAAAAAATCTTTTAGTCCTGGTGCCGGTTGATTGCCGTGCCATAAAACGCCGTCCATATCGATGATGAGGGCGCGAATATTGGTAAATGGTTCCATCGGGTTTTATTTCTCGTATAATATTTGGCTGTGTTAGTTTGCTTTGAGAAAGTGTACGAATGATGTTTATTTCCAAAGCCTGACTTAATACAAATTGCTTAATTTTTAGCGCTTAAACATCCAGGGTGTGATTTTCTCTGTCGGCTGTTTAAAATGGCTGGAGGTTGCTTGAAGAGGCGGCATGATAGTAAGTTCTATGCGTATGGCGCAAGCCCCGGCTTTGTTCGGTTTTTATCTAGGCCCCAACGCAGGACATTGAACATTGACATCCGCCCCCTTTCTACTTTAAAGTTGCACATGTAAAAATATGTAACTAATTTTATAACTATAACATAACCCGTGGGAGCACATATCATGGCAAAACCATTAATTCAAATGGCATTAGATTCATTAGATTTCGATCAAACAGTGGCACTGGCTAGAGAAGTAGCGCCTTATGTTGATATTTTCGAAATCGGAACTCCATGCATCAAACACAATGGCATCAATCTGGTTAAAGAATTAAAATCAAGATTCCCAGAAAGATTGTTGTTAGTTGATTTAAAAACTATGGACGCAGGCGAATACGAAGCGACTCCATTCTATGCAGCTGGCGCTGATATCTGTACAGTTCTTGGCGTATCTGGTCTTGCAACTTGCGCAGGCGTGATTAAAGCGGCAAACGCATACGGCGCAGAAGCTCAAATCGACCTTATTAATGTTGACGATAAAGTTAGATGCGCACGCGCTACTGCTGACTTGGGCGCTCACATTATGGGTATCCACACTGGTCTTGACGCTCAGGCAGCCGGCCACACCCCATTTTCTGACTTGAATGACATTGCTAGATTAGGCTTGAACGTCAGAATTTCTGTTGCTGGCGGTATTAAAGCCTCAACTGTACAAGATGTGGTTCGCGCAGGCGCAAACATCATCGTAGTTGGCGCTGCAATTTATGGCGCTGCTTCACCTGCTGATGCGGCACGTGAAATTCGCGAATTGGTTGACGCGGTATAATCATGCATCAGAAACTTATCATAGAAAAGATTTCAGGTATTCTTGAAGCTACAGATGATACGTATGATGTGAAGTTAACCCAAATGCTTGATAGCGCCAAGCGGATATTTATCGCGGGTGCTGGGCGTTCAAAACTCGTTGGTAATTTTTTTGCAATGAGGCTGGTTCACGGCGGTTACGATGTAAGTGTCGTGGGCGAGATTGTGACGCCGAGTATTAAAAGCGGTGACTTATTGATCATTATTTCCGGTTCTGGAGAGACTGAGCAATTAGTGGCGTTCACTAAAAGCGCTAAAAAAATAGGCGCCAAAATTGTTTTGATCTCTGCGAAAAGCGGTTCAACCATTGGTGATATGGCAGATGCGGTATTCCAAATCGGCCAATCAGAGCAGTATGGTAAAGTTTTAGGTATGCCAATGGGTACCGTATTTGAGCTATCTACCTTATTATTCTTGGAAGCAACCATTTCGCATATAATTCATGAAAAAGGAATTCCTGAAGAAATAATGAGAGAAAGACACGCTAATTTAGAATAGCGGCACAGGACGAGTGGTCATGATCACTCGTTCTACTCTATCCGGTGTCAAGCATCGAAAGAACATTCGTGACAAAGTCAATCAGGCTGAAAAGTCACCATTTAGTAATCTACCAAATAGTAAGGGGAAAAATATGACTTCGCGTCGAGAATTAGCGAACGCCATACGGGCTTTGAGCATGGATGCCGTACAGAAAGCAAACTCAGGTCATCCAGGTGCGCCAATGGGTATGGCGGATATCGCCGAAGTGTTGTGGAACGACCACTTGAAACATAACCCAACTAACCCTGAATGGGCAGATCGTGATCGTTTCGTATTATCAAACGGCCACGGTTCGATGTTGATATATTCATTATTGCATTTGACAGGTTATGATTTGCCAATGGATGAGCTTAAATCATTCCGTCAATTGCATTCAAAATGCGCAGGACACCCTGAGTATGGTTATGCGCCAGGTGTTGAAACTACTACAGGCCCATTAGGCCAAGGTATTGCCAACGGTGTTGGATTTGCCATGGCTGAAAAGTTGCTGGCGGATCAATTCAACCGTCCTGGGCACAAGATCGTTGACCACCATACCTATGTATTTTTGGGCGATGGCTGCATGATGGAAGGCGTTTCCCACGAAGCTTGTGCGCTGGCTGGTACATGGGGTCTGGGCAATTTGATTGCTTTCTGGGATGACAACGGTATTTCTATCGATGGTCATATTGAAGGTTGGTACACCGATAATACTGCTAAGCGTTTCGAAGCTTACGGCTGGCATGTACAGTCTGTAGACGGCCATGATTCTGACGCAATCAACGCCGCTATCGAAGCCGCCAAGAAAGTTACAGACAAGCCATCTCTGATTTGCTGCAAGACTGTGATTGGTCAAGGCTCGCCTAATAAGTCCGGCAGTCACGATTGCCACGGTTCTGCACTGGGTGACGAGGAAGTCGCTGCAACCCGTGAAAACATCGGTTGGAGCCATGCGCCTTTTGAAATTCCTGCTAATGTTTATGCCGGTTGGGACGCCAAAGCCAAAGGCGCCAAGCTTGAGTCTGCATGGGATGCAAAATTTGCTGCGTATGCTGCTGCGCATCCGGAGTTGGCTGCTGAATTCAAACGTCGTATGGCAGGCGAATTGCCAGCTAACTGGAAGTCAGCAACTGATGCTTTCATCGCATCGGTAAACGACAAGGCTGAAACCATTGCTACACGCAAAGCATCACAAAATGCGATTGCCGGCTTGGCTCCAATCCTGCCTGAATTCCTTGGCGGTTCTGCTGACTTGACAGGATCTAACCTGACCAGCTGCTCAAGCTTTAAGCACGTAGACGCTAAAGAGACAGGTAACTACATCTCCTACGGTGTACGTGAGTTTGGCATGTTTGCCATTATGAATGGTATGGCACTGCATGGCGGCCTGCTTCCATTTGGCGGCACATTCCACATGTTCTCCGATTATGCGAAGAGCGCTCTGCGTATGGCGGCGTTGATGAAACAACGCACCATTGCCGTACTGACTCATGATTCTATCGGTCAAGGCGAAGATGGCCCGACGCACCAACCAATCGAGAATACATCAGGTTTGCGCTACATTCCCAACATGGATGTATGGCGTCCTGCTGACTCAGTAGAAACCGCAGTATCCTGGGTTTGTGCTGTTGAACGTAAAAATGGCCCGTCCAGCTTGGTATTGAGCCGTCAAAACGTACCATTTTTTGAACATGACAGTGCACAGATTGCGGACATGCGTCGCGGTGCTTATGTGCTATCCGAAGCTGCTGGTGGTAAAGCAGATGTGATTCTGATTGCATGTGGTTCTGAACTTGACCTAGCCGTAAAGGCAAAAGCGGTATTGGCCGAAAGCGGCGTGAAAGCGCGAGTTGTTTCTATGCCTTCTACCAATGTGTTTGATCGTCAAGACCAAGCTTACAAGGACGGCGTATTGACTCCAGGCGTGAAGCGCGTGGCGATTGAAGCTGGCGTAAGCGATTTCTGGCGCAAATATGTCGGGTTGGAAGGGGGGGTGGTTGGTATCGATACCTTCGGCGAGTCCGCACCTGGTGGCGTACTATTCAAACATTTCGGCTTCACAGTTGAAAATGTTGTTAAAAAAGTAGAAGCAGTGCTTAAATAATAAAAATAACGTGTAGATATTTTATAAAATGGGAAGGCTCCTTTCTGGATGTGGCTTTAGTCCATCCTCGAAGGAGTTTTAACTCGCTTATAACGACTAATTAGGGGAATAACGTGAAGAAGATTAATTTGACGAAAGGCGTATTTGCGGGGCTGCTGCTTATCAGCACCGTGGCTGTAGCAGAAACAGAATATCCAGCAGCAGACTTTAAGCCTGCGATTTTGTTTCAGGATCTTGACGCCAATAAAGCTTCCAAGCAAAACAAACCTTCAACTGCTACTGCACCAAGCGTACAAAGCAGACAAGCAGAAACTTCAGCAAGCACTGCTGCTGAAACATCTACTACTCCCAGCACCGCTTCTAGCACAACCGAGTCATCAAATATGAATGCCTTGATTGGTTTAGCGGTTTTTGCAGCTGCGGGCTTCTTTTTCTTCACCAGACAGTCCAAACAAGGTGCTAAGAGTCCAGCTAGCCGTACTAGCAGTTATGTTGGCCTTACCGGAGTTGCCCGGTATCTGAAAGAAACAGGCAAAGCAGATGGAACCGGGGTTGCCAGATACTTGGAAAAACAAGTTGTTGCTACAAAAGAAAAAACAGGTTCAACTGGCGTTGCAAAGTATTTGCGCGACCGAGGATAATAAATGGATCAACATTACTTGACCAAATTAGTGTCTGGATTTTTCGGCTCCTCAAAAGAGGCAAAAAGCCGAAATAATGCTCACGTAGATTTCAGAGATCCTAGCGGCCTTACCGGAGTTGCTAGGTATCTGAAAAGATATGAAGTAGTACCAGAGCCAAGTGGCGTTGCTAAGTACTTGAAAAATATGGAAGAAATGTCGTTGGCTATCGAGGCTGATGAGAACATGGAATCTCAGGAGGAAGTAGTAACGGTGGCAAGTAGTGTTGCTAAATATTTGGAGAAACTGGATCAGTTTCCGATAAGCAAAGTTGCTAAGTACATGGCAAAGCAGCGGATATCCTCTAGGAAAGCGCCGGTGACAAGCGGTGTCACTAAGTACATGGAAAAACAGGCATTGTCACTCCCCCCCAGTGGAGTAGCTAGGTATTTAGTAAATAAGGCTATTTCTGAAAGAAATGCGGCAGTGGCAACCGGAGTTGCAAAATATCTGGATGATGAAGCCATATCAGCTAGAAAGGCGGCAGCGGAAGCTATAATCGCTCGGCATTTGGAAGAGCAGCACTTACTCGATCAAGCCAAAGAAATAGAATTAGAAAAAGAAATAGAGAAAGAGAAAGAAAGAAAATTAGAAAAACAAAAAGCTATGGAAAAGGCTGCGGCTGCGGCAACCAGTGTTGCTAGATATATAGAAGAACAGGCCATATTAGCGAGTGAAAAACCTGCGGTAAGTGGCGTTGCTAAGTACATGGCAAAACAGATTTTGTCTAGAAAAGAAGCGCCAATTCTAAGCGGAGTTGCAAAATACTTAGCAAGTCATCAGTCCATGCCAGCGAGAAAAGCACCAAAGGCAAGCGGAGTTAGCAAATACATGGAAAAACAGGCCGTATTGCCAGTAGCAAGCGGGGTGTCTAAGTACATGGTAAAAAAGAGCATATCCGCTAGAGAAAGCTTAGCAAGTGTGTGACAGCTTTGGTATGCAATTGATTTGCTTCTCAGGAGTGGATTAAGTGTCTATCGTAAGAGGACGCTAGAGACGCAATAAAGGTCGGCCGATCTGATCTATAGCTATTAAGAGGAAAGATCATGAGGTATCTCTTGGCAGCTAAATAAAGAAATGAGAAAGCTTCGTTGGTTCAGCTGACGGTCAAGTTAGCTTACATACTGTCGATTCCTCTTTTGTTTCTGCGAATAAAGGTAGTTCATTAAAGTAACGTTTTTCGAGAACGTATATTTTTCTGATGATCAATTCCTCTGCTATCATCAATCCCCATGTTCATATTTAACTTGGTTTTTATGTATATGTATTCTAAACATATTTAGATATGATGTGCATATGTCCCGATTTTTTTAATACTTAAATAACAGGAGCCCTTTATGGCAAAGACTTTACTTGAACAACTGAGAGAAATGACCGTGGTTGTTGCCGACACCGGCGATATTCAGGCTATTGAAACTTTCAAACCACGCGATGCGACAACAAATCCTTCGTTGATTACTGCCGCTGCTCAAATGCCGCAATACCAAGGAATCGTTGATGATACCTTGAAAAGCGCCAGAAGCACTTTAGGTAAAGATGCGTCTGCGGCACAAGTGGCTACCCTTGCTTTCGAACGCCTGGCCGTTTCTTTCGGGCACAAGATACTTGAAGTAATTCCTGGTCGTGTTTCTACTGAAGTAGATGCGCGTCTTTCCTTCGACACCGAAGCTAGTGTTCGTGTGGGCCGTGAATTGATTGCGATGTATGAAGCGCAAGGCGTTTCACGTGAGCGCGTATTGATTAAAATCGCCGCTACCTGGGAAGGTATCCAAGCTGCAGCAATCCTGGAAAAAGAAGGCATACATTGTAATCTGACTTTATTGTTTGGTATTCATCAAGCGATCGCTTGTGCCGAGAATGGAATTACCCTGATTTCACCTTTCGTTGGACGCATCCTTGATTGGTACAAAAAAGATACTGGTCGTGATTCTTATGCGCCTGCTGAAGATCCAGGTGTGTTGTCGGTTACAGATATCTATAATTACTATAAAAAATTCGGCTACAAAACTGAAGTTATGGGCGCTAGCTTCCGTAACATCGGTGAGATCGTTGAATTGGCCGGCTGTGATTTATTGACTATTGCACCATCTTTGTTAGCTGAACTACAGGCTACTGAAGGTGATTTGCAGCGTAAATTAGATCCTAAAAATGCAGCCAATGCCTCTATTGAAAAAATACATATCGATAAGGCAACCTTTGACCGCATGCATGCTGAAAACCGTATGGCTTCCGACAAATTAGCGGAAGGCATTGACGGTTTCACCAAAGCCTTAGAGTCTCTGGAAGTAATTCTTGAGGCACGTTTGGCTGTCTTGGAAGGCTAGTAGATCTGCAGCCACGCAACGACGGGATATTCCTTCGTTAGATGGCCGATGACTTTATGGTTCTGTAACATGCTAAACACGGCGTGTTACAGAACATCATGGTTGGCGCTTTATCTGCAAAACTCCAAGTAGAATACCAAATAATCATTTCCCTGATCCTTATCCATTGATTTAGCTGATAAGTTCATCATGAACCATAGTTATCAAGTATCTATGGTGTTCACTATATATCCTCCATTTTCAATTTAATCGCGTTTGCTGGGTAAGTTGGAAATCAGCGTGCAAAAGTTGCCACTTTCAGCATTGGTTTTTACCGACCCACCAACAGATAAACCTTAGAAAACCATGTAAAAATAATTTACATGGTTAATTATGACGCTGATTGACAAAATCGGTAGGCCATGGCGATCATACCGTTAGGGAGGTGAATTGAAAGGTTCTACTATCGAATAAACCTTGATCGCTTAATTTTAGATTCGGAATAACCAGCAGTGCCATAAACGACAAGGTCATAAAAGGCGCATGAAGATGAGAGCCCATTTGCTTGGCAAGTCGATCGAGTTCGGCATAGCGGTTTGCAACCTCATCGCCATCCAGATCGCTCATGAGTCCGGCAATAGGTAAAGACAGTAATTCAACCTCTTTGAGAGTGGCTGCGGCAATCCCGCCTTTTGCCGTGATGATGCTGTTGACCGCCTTGCAAATCGAATCGGCGTCGGTTCCAACCGCGATAATATTGTGTGAATCATGCGCCACACTGGATGCCAGTGCGCCTTGTTGCAGGCCGAAGCCTTGAATAAAAGCTAAGGCCGGCTTGGCCGGTCGATAGCGATTAACAACCGTCAATAGCAAAATATCGCGGCTAGGGTCGGCTACGATTTTTTGATTCTGTACTTTCGGAATTTGCAGGATCTCTTCGGTGAGTAATTCGCCGTCCAATGCTTTAATGACCCGAATTTTCTGGCCAACATGCTCAACTTCGAGATCGCGGGGCGTTATTTTCGATGCATTGAATAAATTGATAGGAGCCGGTTTAACACTCGGTAACAGGCTCTTATTGCTTTCCGCGACTTTACGCCCCGCTATCCAGGTTCTGAGCGGAGAAAAGTTTTGTAGATTATTGACTTCGACTGCATCCATCCGATCCCCGACCCTTAACTGGCCGAGCGGTAACTTGTAGTGGCTTATCGGATTGATACACGCGCAGCGCAGTATGTTGAAAACATCATGGCCTTTAGCGACAGCTCGCGCCGCTAAACGATTGATATGACCTGCAATGAGATCGTCCGGGTGCTTGTCATCGCTGCAGAACATGACTTTGTCCGGATGACTGCTTATTAAAGGATGTAAGGAGTCAAAATTGCGCGCAGCCGATCCTTCCCTGATCAGAATATGCATCCCGGCGGCCAGTTTTGCTTCGGCTTCCGCTAGCGTGCAGCACTCATGGTCGGTAGAAATGCCCGCTTGCGCATAGCGAGTCGCATCCTGTCCGGTCAAGCCGGGCGCGTGCCCATCAATCGGACAACCGTATCGCCGGGCTAATTGCAGTTTGGCGATGATGTCTGGGGTATTATTCAAGACGCCGGGGTAGTTCATCATTTCCGACAAATAAGTGACCGACTTGCTTGCGAACAGCAACTCCAACTGCTCGCTTTCAAGGCGCGCCCCTGCTGTTTCGAACGGCGTAGCAGGAACGCAAGCGGGTGCGCCGAAAAAAATCGGCATAGGTGTTAATGCTGCGTTTTCGATCATAAACCGGATGCCGTTTAATCCCAGGATATTGGCAATTTCATGCGGATCTGAAATCGTCGCCACCGTGCCGTGCCGACAAGCAATACGGGCAAATTCCGCGGGCGTCAGCATCGAACTTTCGATGTGGATGTGGGCATCAATAAAACCAGGCAGTAGATAGGTTGAATCCGATTTCGGCTTATCCAGTTCGCAAATACGGGTAATGACGCCGTCCTCCCAAGTGACTTTCCCTGGAAAAATGCGTCGTTCATCAATTTGAACAATGTAAGCGATAACGCTGCCGTGATTAACATTCATGGTTATTAGAGATGCCCTGAATCAACAACTGTACCGGATGGTATCAGTTAAAGCTCAAATGAGATAGGTTATTAAAACAGCCTGTATATATTCCCCCTAAAAAGCAATCTTTTAAAAATCAACCTATCCAAAATATCTTCAGGTGCTTGCACTGACATAGAAAAACCTTGGATCATATCACTCTATTAAGAACAGACGATGGGCACCGATAGCTTTATATGAATGACATTAGGCCAGACCAAAAAAAGGACGTTATTTGTTATTGTAGCGGCACGACTAAGAGGAAAATTAGGGAGCTTATTGATAATGGAATCAACGATCTGGACAGAATATCAAGAAGAACAGGTGCCTGTTCAGGATGTGGTGCTTGCGATACGTTGATACTGGAATTGATAGCCGAATATAGGTGATTGCAGGGCTAGGCTGTAAAAATATTCAAACTTTTCCACTTTCGGCATCGATTTTTCCAGTTAAGTGAGGCAGTATAAACGTTAAAAACAACAAGATAAAAATTACTGCTGGCAAGTTTTGACGTTCTTTATTTCCTTCAACCAGTGAAAGTGTCAGATGAAAAAATATATTTTTAGGGTTTATTTTTGATGGGAGATTTTTTGAAATGCCGATCATAGGCCTATTAAAATAGGCGGGCATAAAAAAGGGCTTAGTCATTTCTAACTAAACCCTTGATATTCTTGGAGCTGGCGATGGGAATCGAACCCGCGACCGGCTGATTACAAATCAGCTGCTCTACCGACTGAGCTACACCAGCAAAGAAGCGGGTATTATACACAACAATTTTGCTTTGCCTAGTCCTTTCAGGGATTATTTTTGCTTCCTTCCCGTTTTATTTTTGTTGGCCAAATGAGGCTTGTTTTTTCCCGCACGGCTATTGTCCAGGCCGGTATATTTGGTTTTAAAACGTTGAATTTTTTCGGGGGATTCAACTGTGCCTTTGGGTTGAAAAGAAGGGATCAAATGCTGTTTGCCATTGCCTATCAAATCGCTACGGCCCATATCTTTTAAAGCTTCGCGCAATAACGGCCAGTTCTTGGGGTCGTGATAACGCAGGAAGGCTTTGTGCAGGCGGCGCTGTTTGACGCTTTTGGGTATGGGAATGTCTTCAGCGTCACGGCTGACTTTATGCAGTGTGTCTTTGCCAGAGTGATACATGGCGGTGGCGGTGGACATGGGTGAAGGCAAAAATGCCTGCACCTGGTCGGCTCTGAAACCATTACGCTTTAGCCATAACGCCAAGTTGAGCATATCGTTATCGGTGGTGCCGGGATGGGCGGCGATAAAGTAGGGGATCAGGTATTGCTCTTTACCGGCTTCCTTGGAGTATTTATCAAACATTTCCTTGAAGCGGTCATAAGTACCCATGCCCGGCTTCATCATCTTGGATAGTGGCCCTTTTTCGGTATGTTCCGGGGCGATTTTAAGATAGCCGCCGACATGGTGAGTGACCAGTTCCTTGACGTATTCCGGTGATTCCACGGCCAGATCGTAACGCAGGCCGGAGGCGATGAAGATTTTTTTGATGCCGGGCAAGGCGCGGGCTCTGCGGTAGAGTTTAATCAGCGGCGTATGGTCGGTATTCAGGTTAGGGCAAATACCGGGATAAACGCAGGACGGCTTGCGGCAGGCGGCCTCAATTTTGGGGTCTTTGCAGGCTAGCCGGTACATGTTGGCGGTGGGGCCGCCCAAGTCGGAAATATGGCCGGTGAAAGCGGGCGACGTGTCGCGGATGGCCTCAATTTCTTTAATGATCGAATCTTCCGAGCGGCTTTGGATAATGCGTCCTTCATGCTCGGTGATCGAGCAGAACGTGCAGCCGCCAAAACAGCCGCGCATGATGTTGACCGAATGCTGGATCATTTCAAAGGCGGGCACGTTGGCGTTGCCGTATTCTTTGTGCGGCACGCGGGAGTAGGGCAGGCCGAACACGCCGTCCATTTCTTTGGTGGTCAGCGGAACAGGGGGCGGATTGATCCACACCTGCCGTGAACCGTGTTGCTGTATTAACGGACGTGCATTGCCGGGATTGGTTTCACCGTGCATGACGCGCGAGGCATGGGCATAAAGTATCGGGTCGTCTTTAACGGCTTCGTAGGTGGGCAGGCGGATAACGGTTTTTGCCCGTTGATCTCTGATGAGTCCTCTGTCGAAGTGAACCACTTTTTCGCCAGTATTAGCATCCGGTTTTTTATCGCAAGCAGGTTCTTCCTGATAAGGATTTTGCGGCGGCATGACTGCTCCCGGATGATCAATATCGGTGGAATCCTTAACCGCAAAGCCTTCCGGTATTTGTTTGACGAAGTGCACGGTGCCGCGTATGCCTTTCAGGTCTGAGATGGCTTCGCCATTGGCCAGCCGGTGGGCAACTTCCACAATCTGGCGCTCGGCATTGCCGTAAACCAGCAGGTCTGCTTTGGAATCCAGCAGCACGGATTTTCTGACCGTATCCGACCAGTAGTCATAGTGCGCGATGCGCCGTAAGCTGGCTTCGATGCCGCCGATAATAATCGGCACATCTTTGTAGGCTTCGCGGCAGCGGTGCGAGTAAACGTTGACCGCGCGGTCAGGCCGTTTGCCTGCCACGCCATTGGGTGTGTAGGCATCGTTGGAGCGGATTTTCTTGTCCGACGTGTAACGGTTGACCATCGAGTCCATATTGCCGCCGGTCACGCCAAAAAACAGGTTGGGCCGTCCCAGCTTGCCGAAATCTTTGGCGCTGGTCCAGTCCGGTTGGGAGATGATGCCAACCCTGAATCCTTGCGCCTCAAGCAGCCGTCCAATCAGCGCCATGCCGAAGCTGGGGTGATCGATATATGCATCGCCGGTCACCAGGATCACATCGCAGGCATCCCAGCCGAGTTCGTCCATCTCAGCTCTGCTCATCGGCAAGACAGGGGCAGTGCCAAATCGCTGCGCCCAGTATTTCCTGTAGCTAAAAAGGTTGGGTTCGGTTTGCAAGGCTGAAGACATTATAGTTTTATCGAGTTATGAATTACGCTGGAATTGTGTTTTGCAATATCTTTTAAAAAGGATATAAATTCAATCTGGTAGTGTTGTTCAAGGATGATGGCTCTGGTTCTCAAATCTTTCATGGCATGAAGCGGCGCTTCTTCATTAAAAGCCAAACCGATGATATTGCCCCGGTCTTTAAGGGGGAGAAACAGGATTTTCCAGTCAAATGTACGCCCCAGCCACAGGGCAACCTGCCGGAATAAGGGTTTATTAACGCCGCCCCAAAGATTGATAACCAGCATGCCGTCTTTTTTCAATAAGGCTTTGCAGGCATCAAAAAACGCATGATTGCAGATGGATGAAGCCATGCCTTCGTGGTCAAAGGCGTCAACAAACATCAGGCTGTATTGCTCGCTTTGACTCTCCGTGCGTTGGCGAACATATTTCGCGCCGTCGTCGATGATAATTTTCAGGCGCGGGTCCAGAGGCAAGCCAAAATGGCTGCGCGCGATTTTAACCACGCTTTCCCTGTATTCTATTACTCTTAAACGGCATTCCGGGAAATGATGCAGTAAATGCTTGGTTAATGAGCCACCGCCCAGGCCGATAATCAGAGCCTCGTCATCAAGAGTGGGTTTGAATAACAGCCAGCTGGTCATTGCCCGCACATAATCCAATTGCAGTTTATCCGGGTCGGTCAACAGCATGCTGCTTTGCCGGGAAGAAGAACCGAAATGCAACGACCTGACGCCATCGCGCTCGACAACTTCTAAAATGCCGTCGTCATCGTGACTTTGGTGGACAACCCGACCATCATATTTGTACATAAAAGCGGTAAGTTATTAAAAATTAAGTCAACTATTATACCTGAGAATAAACTCCGGCTGGCGTGTGTTGATGTTGTGACTGAGAATTCTTTAGGAAACAAGCGGTGAAATGTTACTCTCTTTGATCCAATTCGAGTAAAATCAAGTGCTCTGAGTTCCATTAATAATACCGGGAAATACCATGAAAAAGATTCTTTTCTTAACGCTTTTGTTGTCGGCAGTAACGGCTTTTGCTGATGATGCGAAAAATGAATGGCACAACACGACCCTTTCTGACGATACCATTAAGAAAATCCAGGATGCCAAATACCAGTATAAAAAATGTGTTGTCGATGAAATGAAAAAGCCCGTTTATCAGGAACAGGAAAGCCGCCGGGCGACAGACGAAATCATGAAACAGTGCGAATCGGTTTTATCCCAAATGCGCGAAGTTTATTTGGCCGAGAAAGTGCCTGATGTCATTGCAGACCGCCATTTGAAGCAGATGCGCATGCAAACCACGCGCAATGCATTGCAAGGCATGATGTTTAACGAAGCCGCCCGTAAATCAGGCCAGCAATAAGAAGGACGAAGGCATAATGAAATTAGCCAGTATCGTCATCATCTCAGGGCTTATTCTGCTGTATTTTATAGATTCGGCGTTTAAGCTCAACCCGTTCAATCTGGAAATGTTAATTCACAGCGGCCTGAGGTTTTTTACCGGCTTTGTCATTTTTGGCATCAGCGTTTTTTATGCCCATAAAATAAAATTCAAGTTTGCAGTCTATCTTGTCTTGGCCCTGGTTTTGGCTGATGACATTTGGGATTACACCAGAAACATCAACAGCTTCAGCTTTGAGGTTATGCTGCATAGCATTTATATGCTGTTATGGGGTTCATTGGCGGGATACGTGTTTATGAAGCAGTCGAAAGACAAGGCTGATAAGCCGTAGTGTAATTCCTTATTCCCACACGCGCGTGGGAATAAGGCAATATTGCATATCTCAAATAAAGAGCTAAACTAAGCACTAATTTTAGTATCTTTATGGCGCGTTTATGCAACCGATATTAGCTTCATTTTCTGCAAGTATTTCTGAATTAAAGAAAAATCCAACAGCTCTGTTAAATCAAGCCAATGGCGAGGTTGTCGCTATTTTAAATCACAATCATCCAACGGCTTATCTTGTTCCTGCTGAGGAATATGAGTTGCTTATGGAAAGATTGGAGGATTATGAGTTAGGCAAGATAGTAAAGGAAAGGCAATCAGAAAAAGCACACGCCATTGAAGTTGTGCTGGATGATTTATAAATTAAAATTCCTGCCCAGCGCAAAAAAGGAATGGGATCGGCTGGATAACAGTATTAAATCCCAGTTTAAAAGTAAGTTGAGGAAATGCCTGGAAAACCCCTGTGTTCCTGCCAACAAATTGCGTGATTTTGATTGCGCTTATAAAATCAAGCTACGCACGGCAGGTTATCGGCTAGTCTATGAGGTTGATAATCAGGAAATAGTTGTTTTCGTTATTGCCGTAGGCAAAAGAGAAAATAATGATGTGTATGATAAGGCAAAAAATAGAAGTTAGAGTATCAGCCTTTTTCATTGGGATCACGATTGCTATTTTTATTCGCTGCCATTTGGCTGTTTAGTAATTAACGGGGGTTATGAATAAATGAACATTTCCGCCAATAAAAATAATAGCTGTTTTTTTATCAGATTTGTCTTGCTGATTGCGGTAGTTCTATTTTCCGGTTGCGCCAGCGAACAGGTTGCAAAATACCCCGCAACGGTCGATTACGCGCTGAGCTTGCAGGGCGCCCCGTACCGCTACGGCAAGGCCTCTCCGGAGGAAGGCTTTGATTGC
Organism: Methylobacter sp.; assembly: GCA_041660285.1. Classification (GTDB taxonomy): domain Bacteria; phylum Pseudomonadota; class Gammaproteobacteria; order Methylococcales; family Methylomonadaceae; genus Methylobacter_A. Next base: position 5,072 of record JBAZWN010000013.1, on the reverse strand, counting down.
AGCGGTTTTGTTAAACATGTCTATGAGCATCAGGGCGTATCGTTGCCGCGAACTGTCCAAGGCATGGCTCAATCGCTGACGCAGGTTGCCGCAAATGATATTCACTCCGGCGATCTGGTTTTCTTCAATACTAACGGTAAGCCGTATTCCCATGTCGGCATTTATGTCAGTGATGATAAGTTCGTCCATGCGCCCAGTCAGCGCACGGGAAAAGTGTTGGTTTCCAGCCTTAAAAACAGTTACTGGAGAAACCGGTTTATCTGCGCGCGCCGTCCATAACAGCGATTTGATGGAAAACCATGGCTGAGGCCGATGTCATTATTATCGGCGCGGGCGCATCGGGCCTGATGTGCGCAATCGAGGCGGGCAAGCGCGGTCGCAAGGTGCTGGTTCTGGATCATGCCAACAAGGCCGGAAAAAAAATCCTGATGTCTGGCGGCGGCCGCTGCAATTTCACCAATTATTCCATCGAGCCGGATAACTACATTTCGCACAACCCGCATTTTTGCAAGTCGGCGCTGAGCCGCTACACCCAGTGGGATTTTCTGGCCTTAATCGGGCGCTACCAGATTCCATTTCATGAGCGGGATCACGGGCAGTTGTTCTGCGATGACAGCGCCAAAGATATTCTCAATATGCTGCTGGCAGAATGCGGCAAGGCCGGCGTGGTTGTGCAGTTGAATACCCGCATCGATTCGGTTGAACGGCTGGCTGACCGGTTCCAGCTTAAAACCGGCGACGGCAATTTTGCCTGCCAGTCATTAGTGGTTGCGACCGGCGGCTTGTCGATACCCAAGATGGGCGCGACGCCTCTGGGCTATAAAATCGCCCAGCAATTTGGCATTAATGTGTTGCCTACTAGTGCCGCACTGGTTCCGTTCACCTTGCAGTCGGAAGATAAAGAAAAGTTCTCGGCGTTATCCGGCATTGCCGTGCCTTGCGTGGTCAGCAATAACAGACAGAGCTTTAGCGAGAATGTCTTGTTTACGCATCGCGGCTTGAGCGGCCCGGCCATTTTGCAGATTTCATCCTATTGGCGCGCAGGAGAGGAGATTGTGATTAACCTGCTGCCGCAGGTAAACCTGGAAGCGGAGCTGAAAGCTAAGCGTCAGCAAAAGATCAAAAACAAGCTCAAAACCATTCTGGAAGGCTATTTGCCCAAGCGGCTGATCAGCGCTTTTCTGCCTGAGGATTTGCTGGATTTGTCGATGCAGGATGTGTCGGACAAACAGATTCAGCAGGTTGCAGGCCAGCTTAACAAGTGGACGATCAAGCCCAATGGCACTGAAGGCTACCGCACCGCTGAAGTGACTTCCGGCGGGATTGACTGCGATGCGGTTTCCTCCAAAACCATGGAAAGCAAGCAGGTGCCGGGGCTTTATTTTATCGGCGAAGTGCTGGATGTCACTGGTTGGCTGGGCGGCTACAATTTTCAGTGGGCATGGTCGTCAGCCTGGTGCGCAGGGCAGTATGTTTAGGACAACTATGTTAATGACTATTAAGTCGGTCTTGGGCGTAGCGGGGTTTTTAATCCTGATCGCACCTTTCATGGACAGCATGAAAAACTCGCGGCTCAAAAAGGCGATGGACAATTATCCGGTTATTTTTGTGCTGGTGATTTTTATTACCGAAGGGCTGGTTGCCTTTCTTTAATCGGAGGCTTTTTCTTTTTTAAGGCTACATCCGAATTAGCGGATGCCGGGTTTAGGGCGCATCAGACAGGCCGGTGTCGACCCAAATCTGCCTTTTACAACGGTTGTTTGATCGGCTGGTTAGTGCCAGACAACAGACGGTCATTAATACGTATATTATCTAGCATCGGGATGATATATATAAAAACTATATAATCACTTGTTATGTGTTTTGGAATCGAAATGATGACTCATACAAAAGAATCTCTTAAAACAATGTTGATCCAGTGTGGGTTATGGTTGTTCGTTGCGCTGGCTATTTCAGTATATGCGGCTCTATGCCCATTGTTTCCGGCTAGTGAAACACAATTCGCTTGGTTTCAAAGAAGTGGATCAGTTGTAGTCGTTTTAGCCGTGTGGGTCCAATTCAAACTGCAATCGGTTCAAACCTATTTTGCCAGGGACGCATATTGTGTCCCGTTAGAATTGCCAAAAATATACTGGACTTTTTATTCAGTTGTATCAATTATTAACATGTTTGCAATGGTGTTAGGTACCGTTATTTGGGGTTACGGTGATATTTTGCTAAAAAACATATAACAAGCTGTTTAATCCTATGCCAGACGGGGTTTGCAACCCCGTTGGTAACGTTTCACATACTTATCGAAATTAAATGATGTGGGCGGGATAGCATATCCCGCCCAGCTTAAGACTCTCAATCCAGCAGTTCCGCCAATCTCAATGATCGTGGACAACCTCTGTGTCTGGATGCAGCGCACAGGTATGGTTGGTCGTTCCGTGCTCCACTTGCAGCGTGCTGTGCTGGATGGAGTAGCGCTCTTTCAGCGTCCGTATGATGTCGTCAAGGAAAGCGTCGCCGGGGTGGCCTTCCGGCATCGCCAAATGGACGGTCAAGGCGCACTCGGTCGTGCTCATTCCCCAGACGTGTAGATCGTGAACGTCTGAGACGCCGGGGCATTGGCGCAGGTAGGTTTCCACTTCGGCCACGTCGATATGCGCCGGGACGGCATTCAATGCCAGTTGTACCGAATCGCGCAGCAGGCCCCAGGTGTTAATCAGGATAACGGCCACGATGACCAGACTGATGACCGGATCAAGCCAGTACCAGCCGGTGAATATTATCGCCACACCGGCAACGACTACGCCTGATGAGACGAGGGCATCGACCGCCATGTGCAGGTAAGCGCCGCGAATGTTCAGGTCGCCCTTGTTTCCCTTTACGAATAGCCACGCGGACAGTCCGTTAATGACGATGCCGATGCCCGCCACCAGCGTAACCGTCAATCCGGCCACCACGGGAGGCTGTGCGAAACGATGGATAGCCTCCCAGCCAATGGCTCCGCTTGCCACCAGCAGGAGCATGGCGTTTGCCATCGCTGCCATGATTGAGGTGCTGCGCAGACCGTAGGTGTAACGCCCGCTTGGCGCTTTGCGGCTGAGGATTGCTGCGCCCCATGCCAGCAGCAGCCCCAGCACGTCGGACATGTTGTGTCCGGCATCGGCCATCAGCGCCGTCGAATTGGCAATGAAGCCATAGCTGAACTCAACCGCGACAAAAGCAGTGTTTAAGATGATGGCAATGACGAAGGCGCGACCGTGATTGTTCAGGTTGTCGTGATAGTGTCCGCCGCTATGCGAGTGCCCGCCGTGGTCGTGGTCATGATGGTGAGAATGATTAGGGTGATGCGCCATGTTCAATAATGTTGCGTGATTAAATAAGGCCTTCCTCTTTCATGGCCTTTTGTACCGCAGGGCGCGCAGAAATCTTGGCGGCGTAATCTGCCAGTGCCGGCCAGCGCGAGATGTCAACATCAACATATTTTCCCCAGCTCAGCGTGACGAACAGATAGGCATCAGCCACGGTAAACTGTTCGCCGAGCAAAAACGCTTGCGTCGAAAGCTGTTGCGCGACGCTTTCCAGGCGGACGGCCAGGGTTTTAATTGCCAGTTGTTTGGCGGCTTCCGGTGCAGCAGGATTAAACAAAGGCGCAAATCCTCCCTTATGAATCTCGGTTGAAATGAAGTTAAGCCATTGCTGCAACTGATAGCGTTCAAACGTACCGGCTGCTGGGGCCAGTTTTTTAGCAGGCGCCCGATCGGCAAGATACTGGACGATGGCGGGGCCTTCCGTCAGCTTGTTGCCGTCGTCAAGTACCAGAACCGGCACATAGCCGTCAGGGTTGATCAGCCGGAAATCTTCGCCGCTTTCAGTGCGCTTGCTTTGCAGATCAACTTTAACCAGCTCAACAGGAAGTTCCGCCTCACAGGCGACGATGTGGGGCGATAACGAACAGGCACCTGGGGAATAATAGAGTTTCATGGTTTTTACCTCCGGGTTTGTGTGATACGGCTAAATCAGAATGTTTGATGGTAATCGATTATCCTGACTTTTTACCAGTTGTCTTTTGAATTACTCCATTGGGATTGCGCCAACTTTTTCTTTATCCACCTTCTTCAGGAAAGGCGCGACAGCAAGCGAGACCAGAAAAATAACGGCGATGCCTTCAAACAGGTTGTTAAACGTCATCACTTCCGCTTCGCGCCGGGCCAGCAGGGTGATTTGTGTTAACGCGGACAGATGAGGGTCGGCTGCATTAACCTGGTTCATTGATTCTGTTAAACCCTCCAGCATTTCCTGGGCTTGATAACTGGTTGCAGTGATGGATTCGCGCAGGGTCGCATAATGGGCTTTGGTTAAATAAATCATCAGCGTGTTGGTGACGGCCAGTCCGATGGCGCCGCCCAGATTGCGCATCAGGTTATAAAGCCCGCTGGCGTTCTGCACTTCCTCCACAGGCAACAGGCCTAATGCCAATGTATTGATGGGCAGGAAGCAGAGCATCAGCGCCGTGCCCCGGACAGCCTGGGGCCAGAAGAATTCCCAGTAGCCGGATTCGGCGGTTAACCCCGCATTCATCCAGCAGCCCAAGGCAAACATGCCGAATCCCAGACACAGCATCCAGCGCAAATCCATTTTTTTCTCCAACGGTCCCGCTATGAACGCCGAAAGCAACTGGAATATGCCGACCACCATTAAGTAGTAGCCGATTTGAAGGCTGTTAAGCCCTTTAACGCTGGCCAGGTAAATGGGCGTCAAATAGATGATGGTATAAAGCCCTATGCCTAAGACAAAGCTGTAGCCGCAGCCTACGGCAAAATTGATATTATGGAATGCGTAAAGATTAATAATCGGGTGAGGGTTTTTTAATTCCCAGACCAGCATGGCGATGCCGCTGATGACGGCGACAATCGTCAAGGCGACAATCAGATGGTCTTCAAACCACTGGTCGCGTGCGCCTTCTTCCAGTACGAACTGCATGCAACCCAGGCAAACCGCGATCAGGGCGATGCCGATAAAATCGATTTTCTGCAACAGCTCCCATTTCGGCTGGTCGATGTCGAGAAACCGCCATACCAGGA
>JBAZWN010000012.1:0-80015 GCA_041660285.1 Methylobacter sp. | reverse complement strand
AAAATGAATATTTTTATTATGTTGCCTACGAAAGCCGGTTTAACTGGCTTTAGAGACAATCCATACGGCCAGTCAGAATATACCAGAAGCAATCTAACAGCGTGTAAAAATAATAAATTTATTGCAGGGAAGTTGTATTTATTCGGATTACGCCAGAGTTTTCAGTTGGCTGTTTGTCAGATAATAGTGTTAAAGCCGATCAGCTAGGAATATTTTGTGGAAACTAAATCAAACTGGGTAGCCGCCATTGACAAGATAGTCAGCGAAGGCGTCAGCCACGGGTTGGCGCAACGCACGACTGAAGACGAGTTTTACGATGGACGAACCATCTGTTTAGGCGGCAAGCATCTGCTGAATTTTGCCCTATGCAGTTACTTGGGTTTAGAGCTGGATTCCCGGCTTAAGCAGGGCACTATTGATGCAGTGACAAGATATGGTACGCAGTTTGCCGTTTCCAGAACCTACCTGTCCGCAACTCCTTATACGGAGCTGGAAGCAATGCTGGAGGAATTGTTTGAAGGCTATGCTTTGGCAACTCCTACAACAACACTGGGGCATATCGCCGCTTTGCCGGTCCTGATTCAGGAAGGCGATGCCATTATCCTCGATCAAATGGTTCACAACAGTGTTCAGACGGCTGCAAAACTGGTACAGGTGCAAGGCGTTCCAGTCGAAACCCTGCTCCACGGCGACCTGGAGATGCTTGAGGAAAGAGTTAATGCGCTTAGCAAGAAATATCGCCATGTCTGGTACCTGACTGACGGTGTCTACAGCATGTTTGGAGATTTGGCTCCCGTAGATGAATTAGGAAAACTGTTAAAACGCTATGAGCAATTGTATCTTTATTTTGACGATGCCCATGGCATGAGCTGGACTGGCAAACACGGCAGGGGCTACGTCCTCGACTGCCTGCCCATTCAGGAGCGCATGGTTGTTGCAACGTCCCTGTGCAAGGCTTTTGCGGCGGGAGGCGGCGCGCTTATCTTTCCGAATGCCCGGATGCATCGTCAAGTTAAAAATTGCGGAGGGCCCATGATTTTTTCGGGTCCTATCCAGCCGCCTATGCTGGGTGCCGCTCTTGCTTCGGCCCGCATTCATCTTTCTCCCGAGATAGGCCTGCTGCAAAAGGAATTGCAAGAACGCGTTTCCCTGTGCAATCGTTTGCTTGAGAAATATGGCCTGCCTTTGGCGGCTTTGTCCAAGTCCCCCATTTTTTATATCAAGTTGGGGCATCCCGACGTCGCCGCCAATATGGTCGAACGCTTGATGAATGAGGGTTTTTATACGAACCACGCTGTTTATCCTGCCGTATCACGGAGAAAGTCCGGTGTCCGATTCACTTTGACGCGGCATCTATCAGCAGAGGATATTCACGGTCTGGTTGAGGCAATTGCACGCAATCTTCCGCTGGCTCTGGAAACAAGATCCGGGAAGAAAATATAAAAATATATGGGTTGCCAAAATATACGCCTGCGTTTGCGGCTATATGGCATTATTGACGACAGAATGAAAAAACAGAGTATAAGTTTGTGTAGCGGTGTTTTTAGATTTAATGATGTGGTGCCCCGAGGCGGATTCGAACCACCGGCCTGTCCCTTAGGAGGGGACCGCTCTATCCTGCTGAGCTATCGGGGCACAGCAGTGGCAATTCTATCATAAACAGGGCATTTAATTCTTTCGTTTTCTGGTTATTCCGGTTGATGTCTTTTTTCAAATAACGCAATTATACAGAAACCAGCGAACGGGAATGCAGATCACTTTGGGTTGAGCCGTCAGGGCCGTATGTGTTTGCAAATTCCGGTTTACCTTTCAAGATGTGCAGTGAACGGTTGGTGCGACGCGATAGAAGATCGATGCTCATGCCGTTTTGCTCATTCAGGGCTTTACATTCTGAGCAAATAAGCATGAGTTGCGACCAGCCATCAACCGATTCAGCGGTTGGTAGTCCCGCCGCTTCAGCGCGTTGGAAATATGTTTTAAGGCTTTCTCGGTCATTAGGCAGCTTTTCGGTCGCCAGAATCTGGCCAAGCTGTGTATTGAACTGCTCCAGTTGCGCAACCAGTTGTTTTTTATTGGCGGCGATATTTTGAATCAGTTCAGCCTCCTGCGTTTTTTTTAAGGTATCAGCTTCCAGGTTCAGTTCCTGATGAAGTTGATGCGCCAGTTGCAGGGCATTAAGGATTAGTTTTTCTATGAGCGGATATGTTTTTTCTATCATTGTCATGTACTGTTGTTTTTGGACATCAATTTTTCAAATTGAATCATCTTTCCTGCAATTTTCTCGGCATTAATCGAGTAACTTCCGTCAGCAAGAGCTTTCTTTACGGCGTTAACCCGATCAGTATCTACAGATGATGATCCAAAGGCCTTTTTAATTTCTTGCGTTGTAGTAGTGATTGCAACGCTGTCAGTTTTTTCGGTGCCTTTAGCAGCAACTTTCTTTTCGCCTTCCAATTCAGTTTTTTGCGCTGTTTTGGCGGCTGTTAAGTTGGGTGTCCTGCCTGTTATTGAGTTGATAGTCATTCCAAATTCCTCATTATCTTTTTATCTGGAACTGTTATCGGCAGTGCAGCGAAAAACTTTAGTATTTATTTAACTGTTTTTAAGAGTGTGCCTAATAATTAACAAAAACCAGCCCAGATTCGACGACTGTTGCATTAATAACGCGGCCTGAGTTCTGGTTTTTAATACTGATAAGCTGTCCTTTAGTGCCATCCGTCATCGCTATCCCATTCATTTTAATGGTAAAAGCTGATTTCCCCGTGCTGATGATCACTTTATCTCCTCTTTTGATGAGTCTAGGGTCGGCAAAATTTCTCACGCTAGGAATGTCGCCTGCATTTAACGGGCGTACAGCCTGTTTATTTTCAATTTGCTCAGCTTGAGTGACAAAATCTTCTCTGAGACTGGACACATCTCTTCTTTCGATAGAAAAATGTTGCCGGGTAATGGTTTCACCTCGCTGTATTGGCCTAGATAAGACGACAACCATTTGATAAACCTTAATGTTGGCAGAAGTAAAAATTGACCATTTTTTTTCTGTGTTACAGCGCACGCCTATTGCATTTCTGCCTGCTTTAATTACGCCGGTTGTTGTAAATGTCTCCAGCGGTCCAGCGCATTGCGGCAAATTTAATCGACTATCCAGAGGCATCAAGCTGATTTCATACTCACCCGAGAAATGGATATTTCGCGCAATATAATCTTTAACGACCTCACTAATAGATTCGTGTGATTGCCAGGGCTGTTCTGCATGACCAGGTGTAAAAAAAATAAAGGCCAATGCCAAAATAGTGAAGATGCGTTTAATCATTGTTAATTAATGCCGGTTTTATGACTTATTAGGTTACTAAGCATGATCGGTGCCAAGTAAGTGGAGTCCAAAGTTACAGGGTGAATTTATTGCCTCAGGAGCGGTTGCCGCAGCCATGTGGATTTATGTGTGCCAGGGAACGGTAGTGATCCGGGTTGCTAAAGTCTTATTCATTCCGACGTGGCAATTTATTGACGCTTCCGCGGACATAAGCGCGACAGGCATAAGTTTGTCTTCTGTTATCCTTTTGTTTTATAAAATGTTTTTATTCAGCGGCCATTTTTTGCCGACTAATCCCCAGCTTTCTATCTATAAACGCTTACGTAAAGAAAATAAGCTACGACGCGTTTTATAACATGATGATTTATTTGTATTAAATTATTAATGGCATGTGCCGTGCTTTTGTTTTTGTACGAATAATTATGAGGTAACTATCATGGCTATTAATTTTGACAAGGCGCTTGGAAATCATACTCAGGCTTTGGTGCTGAGGGAAAAGCGCAGCGAAGTGTTGGCTTCCAACATGGCAAATGCAGATACTCCAGGCTATCAAGCCCGTGATCTGGATTTTAAGTCGGTTTTAAAACAAACCATGCCGTCACATCCGGTTATGGAGCGCACGCATGCCGGGCATTTGGTGCCGGAACAGCAATTATTAGGCGCTCAACTGATGTATCGCAATCCTAATCAGGTTTCGTTGGATGGTAACACCGTCGAATCTCATGTCGAACAGGCGAAATATGCTGAAAATGCGGTGCAATATCAGGCCAGTTTACGATTTATTAATGGCAAGTTATCTGATTTGATGGCTGCTGTGAGAGGGCAATAGAGATGACTACAAAAATATTTGATATTGCCGGTAGCGGCATGAATGCACAATCGCTGAGACTTAATCTGGTTGCAAGTAATATATCGAATGCCAACAGTATCAGCAGTAGCGAAGGCGGTGTTTATAAGTCCAGACAGCCGGTGTTTGCCGCCGAGTTAAGCAACGTCATGGATAAGCAGGATGCAGGGAGCAAGGTAAGCGTGCTGGGAGTGATTGAGAGTAAGGCGCCTACGATTATGGAATATGCTCCGAATCATCCTATGGCGGATAAAGCGGGCTACATCTACAAATCCAATGTGAATACGGTAGAAGAAATGGCCAATATGATGTCGGCATCACGTTCCTATCAAAATAATGTGGAAGTGTTGAATACGGCAAAACAAATGATGCTTCAAACACTAAGAATGGGACAGTAAGGGGGTAACAATGAATATTGGAACAGATACATACAAAGATTTGGGACTGGCAACCATTGAGGGTAACGCGCCGAAGAAAAAAAGCCTGGGTCAGGCTGAGTTTTTAAAACTGATGACTACGCAGATGACCCATCAGGATCCGACCAAGCCCATGCAAAATGGCGAGTTTCTGGCGCAAATGGCGCAGTTTGGGACGGTTAACGGGATTCAGGATTTGCAAGCGTCATTCAAGGATTTTGCATCTTCAATCAGTTCAAATCAGGCTTTGCAGGCTGCCAGTCTGGTGGGGCGCAAGGTTTCAGCGCCATCCGATAGGGGGCTTTTGGCGGCAGGCGGCGATATTAAAGGCAAAATCGATCTTTCAGACAGTTCGGCAAATGTTAAGGTGAAAATCATAGACCCTGCAACAGGCAGCATCATAAGGACTATTGATTTGGGCGCTAATTCTGCAGGAACAGTGCCTTTTGCCTGGGATGGCAAGAATGAAGGGGGGAATCTCGCCAATCCGGGGGTTTATAAGATACAGGCGGAAGCGCTGTTAGATGGAAAAAATACCATGCTTACACCAGAGATAGAATCACGCGTTGAAAGCGTATCCATGGCTAGTGGCACGAAAGGCGTACAGGTCAATTTAGCTGGTTTGGACTCAGTCAGTTTTAACCAGATAAAACAAATTCTTTAATAGCGGAGGTGTGTGATGGGTTTTACAACAGCATTAAGCGGGTTAAATGCCGCAGCCAACAATTTATCAGTAACCGGTAATAATATTGCCAATGCCAACACGACAGGCTTTAAAAAGTCGCGGTCTGAATTTGTTGACGTGTATGCCAGCAGTGTTGCCGGCGTGAGTAAAATACAGCCGGGTGCCGGCGTCAGGGTGGCGGAAGTTGCCCAGCAGTTTAACCAAGGCAACATGGATTACACTGAAAACAGTCTGGATATGGGGATTACCGGCGACGGATTTTTTACCTTGGCAAAAAATCCAACAGATCTTAATTCCCTTGTTTATAGCCGCGCCGGGGCATTTAAAGTAGACAGTAATGGGCTTGTGGTTAATTCACAAGGGGAAGCTTTATTGGCTTATGCGCCGAATGGCACGACAGTCGCGGCCGGGTTTAGCCAAGGGGTATTGAAAACCGTGTCGCTAAATATCGGCGCAGGCCTACCGGTTTCTACTCAAAATGTTGACTTAAAAGTCAATTTGGATGCCACCGCCACTATCCCTGCGACTACGCCATTTAGCCCGACAGATCCTACTAGCTATACCAAGCAAACCTCGGTAACGGTCTTCGATTCATTAGGGACGTCCCATATTATGACAACGTACTTTAGGGCGGGTCCTGTGCTAGGTGCAACAAGAGATTGGTATGCCTATAACTATATTACCGACAACCCTGCAGCCCCTGTGGCTATAACAACTGCGGCTGGAGGCACCGGGTTTGGCGTTAGTACTGCTGCTGTCAAAGATGGTGTTGCCGGTCTTGCGAATGCCGGGGTTGTGCTGACCTTCGATTCAACAGGTAAACTAACAAGTCCAACCAATGGACAGGCTCAATTAGTGTCTTGGACGCCACCCGCTTCATCGGCGGGCCCTGTCACCGTTAAGATGAATTATTCGGGTTCCACGCATTTAGCCCAAGTCTTTAGCGTTGATGCGTTAAAGCAAGACGGGCTGGCGGCCGGCAAATTAACCGGTATTGCCATTGATGATACGGGGGTTATTTTCGCTCGTTTCAGTAACGGCGGTTCAACGCCTTTAGGCAAGGTGGCGCTGACCCGGTTTGCTAATCCCCAAGGCTTATCAAAACTGGGTGATACATCCTGGGGGCAAAGCTCAAGCTCAGGGGTGCCTATCCCGGGCGAAGCCGGTACCGGTAACTTTGGCACGATTCAGTCGGGCGCATTGGAGCAGTCCAATGTCGATCTGTCGGCGCAGCTGGTTAATCTGATTGTTGCTCAGCAATCCTATCAAGCCAACTCGCAGACGATTTCGACTGAAAACAGCATTATTCAGACGATTCTGAATATTCGTTAATAGTTAGGGCAGGAGAGCTGTTATGGACAAAAGTCTATATATTGCAATGAGCGGAGCCAAGCAGACGCTATTGGCTCAAACGGCAAACGCCAATAATTTGGCGAATACGCAAACAACCGGTTTCAAATCCGATTTGGAACAGTTTCGCAGTATGCCCGTGTTCGGCGCAGGCTATCCTACCCGGGTTTACGCCATGACGGAAAGGCCGGGAACCGATCTTTCCCATGGCGCAATGCAGACGACAGGACGTGATCTGGATGTTGCCATTAATGGGGAAGGTTTTATCGCCGTTCAGGGCGCAGATGGCAAAGAAGCTTATACCCGTTCCGGTGATCTGCGTGTTACGCCGGAAGGTTTATTGCAGACCGGAGCCGGTTTGCAGGTGTTGGGGCAGGATGGGCCTATTACCATTCCCCCTTCAGAAAAACTGACGATAGGCGGCGACGGCACTATCAGCATTATTCCAATGGGTTCGGGGAATGCGACTGCCCTATTAGAGGTTGGCCGGATTAAACTGGTTAACCCTGCATTGGATAATCTGGAAAAGCTTAATGACGGTTTGCTGCACGCTAAAAATGGGCAATCATTGACAGCCGATGCCAATATTAAATTGGCGGCGGGCGTTTTGGAAGGCAGTAACGTTAATCCGATTAACGCGATGGTGGACATGATTGAGTTGGCAAGAAACTTTGAGCTGCAAACCAAAGTGATGAAGGATGTAGACCAAAACTCCGGAGTGAGCGCCAAATTAATGCAAATGGCATAAATAATGCTTTGACTAAGTCCAGTAAGACAATAAATTGGCACTGAGGAGAATATCATGACAGAACGCGCATTATGGGTGGCTAAATCCGGTCTGGATGCCCAGCAAACACGAATGGCCGTTATTTCCAATAACCTGGCTAACGTAAATACGACGGGTTTTAAAAAAGGCCGGGCAATTTTTGAAGATTTGATGTACCAGAATGTTCGTCAGGTCGGTGCACAAGCCACTCAAAATACTCAATTACCGACAGGGTTGCAGTTAGGAACCGGTGTCAGGACAGTTGCAACCGAAAAAATTCACACCCAAGGCAATGTTCAGGCAACGGAAAATGCGCTGGACATCGCTATCAATGGCCGGGGCTTTCTGCAAATTCTAACGCCGAACGGCGACATTCAGTATACCCGTGATGGTTCCTTAAAATTAGATTCGACGGGGCAACTTGTTACTTCAGGCGGCCTGACGCTGGAACCCGCTATTACTGTGCCGCAGGATGCTTCCAGTGTCACTATTGGCACTGACGGTACGGTATCCGTTTTGCAGCCGGGGAATGCTACACCCGTTCAGTTGGGACAAATTCAGACGGCTAATTTTGTCAATCCTACGGGATTGGAGGCTGTTGGTGAGAATCTCTATCGGGAAACTGCAGCCAGCGGCGCGCCGATACTGGGAACACCGGGCCAGGCAGAATACGGACCATTGCTTCAAGGCTCTTTGGAAACGTCCAATGTCAATGTGGTTGAAGAGTTGGTCAATATGATTGAAACGCAGCGGGCTTATGAAATGAACTCCAAGGCGATTTCAACAACTGACCAGATGCTGTCCTTCGTGACGCAACAATTGTAGTGAGGTGAAGGCATGATTGCTCACAAATTCAGTTTTATAGCGATTGCGACACGTTCGCCATCCCTGGCAGTCGTGCTATGTCTATTATTGCTGGAGGCTTGCACTCCATTGCCGCAAAGAGATCCTGCATTTGCTCCGGTTGCACCGGCAGATTTAAGGCCGCCTGCGCAGAGTAGTGGGTCAATTTATCAGGCCGGTTACGATATGCGTCTGTTTGAGGATAACAAGGCAATGAGGGTCGGGGACATTCTGACTATTAAATTCAACGAACTCACCCAGGCAAAAAAGAAAGTCGATCTTAATTCCAAAAAAGATAATCAAATTTCAGTTAAGGCCCCTTCGCTATTTGGTATGGCGGTATCTACCATGACGGGTAAGGATCTTGCCACCGAAGTGCAATTAAAAAATGAATATAAAGGCGCAGGTGATGCCGATCAAAGCAATAGTTTGATTGGCGACATTTCTGTAACGGTCGTTGAGCAACTGCCGAATGGCAATTTAAGGGTGCGAGGCGAGAAACGGGTGACCTTGAACCAGGGTGATGAGTACGTGAGATTATCAGGAATCGTTAGACCTGTAGATGTCGACCCAAACAACACGGTTTCCTCTGATAAAGTGGCCGATGCGACCATTATGTATACAGGCAATGGCGCCATGGCTGATTCCAGCAAGATGGGATGGTTCTCAAGGGTTCTCTACAGTCCATGGTTTCCATTCTAAGACAAGGATTTGGATATGAATGCAATACATAAGTATTTAATGGTTCTGTCTATGCTTGGCGCTGTTTGCAGTGCTCCGGTTTATGCTGAACGCATAAAAGATATTGCCTCCGTCGAAGGTGTGCGTACTAATCAATTGGTAGGCTTTGGATTGGTGGTTGGACTGGTTCAGGCGGGGGATAGATCCAGTAAATTTTCCGGGCAAAGTTTGCGTAGCATGCTGGGTCGTTTGGGCGTGACGTTACCGCCTGGAATTGACCCCAAGACAAAAAATATCGCGGCGGTTTCTATTCAGGCAGAGCTGCCGGCATTTGCCAAGCCCGGCCAGCAGATTGATGTCACCGTCTCTTCTCTTGGCGATGCAAAAAGCTTGCGTGGCGGTACGTTGTTAATGAGTCCGTTGAAAGGCGCTGACGGCAGGTTTATGCCATCGCCCAGGGCAGTCTGATTGTGAGCGGTCTGAGCGCTTCAGGCCAGGATGGTTCAAGTGTTACGGTCAACAATCCCAATGTGGGCCGTATTCCAGGCGGGGCAACTGTTGAACGTGTGGTTAACACCCCTTTTGCGGCAGGCAATATGTTGACTTTTAATCTGCACACTGCAGATTTTACTACGGCCAATCGCATGGCAACATCCATTAACAGTGTATTGGGACCAAATACAGCAAAGGCGCTGGATGCGGCTTCTGTACAGGTTAATGCGCCAGCGGATCCGGGGCAAAAAGTCATATTTGCGTCTATGGTCGAAAATATGGCTGTTTCCCCGGACGATGCACCGGCCCGCATCATTGTTAACTCGCGTACCGGAACCGTTGTTATTAACGGCAAAGTCAGGGTGCAGCCTGCTGCGGTGTCTCATGGCAGCTTGACGGTGACTATCAGCGAAAATCCGCAAGTCAGTCAACCGAACGCATTTTCCGGAGGTCAGACAGTGGTTACACCACAATCCAATATAAAGGTTGAAGAAGAAAAAAATCACATGTTTGTGTTTAATCCTGGCGTCACTTTGGATGAAATTGTCCATGCGGTCAATAATGTAGGTGCCGCGCCCAGTGATTTAGTGGCTATTCTTGAAGCACTTAAATCGGCCGGAGCCTTACACGCCGAGTTGATTGTTATCTAGCCGGAGGCGGTTATGCTGAACGTACAAAAAGCCGATGTTTACACTGATTTTAATGGCCTGGCTAAATTAAAAACCGAGGCCAGAAAAGAGTCGCCGGAAGCATTGAAGGAAGTTGCCAAGCAATTTGAATCAATTTTTCTGAACAATGTGCTTAAAAGTATGCGTGAAGCAAAGCTGGCCGATGGCGCTATGGATAATGACCAAAGCAAGTTTTATAACGACATGTATGATCAGCAGTTGGCTGTGCATTTGGCCGGTTCGCCGGGTGTTGGACTTGCCGATTTAATCGTAAAGCAACTGAGTCCTAAGAAACCCGATAACAACGAAAAGCAGGATATTGAAGATTATTTGAATAAATCGGCCAGCACTCCTAACAGTGCGGTAAGGCATTCGAGCAGTGCAGTTAACAAACAGGCAAATAACAAAGCTGATAGCCCGATTGATATCAATGCTTATATGCAGGACAGTAGCGGTCCGCTTAATGAGATAGCAGCGCTTCAAAACACTGATCCATTTGAGGCGGCTGCTCCATTAAAGAACGATCGCTCCCTGCCGATACAGTCAGCAGAAGATTTTGTCCGGCAGTTGCATCCCCTAGCTGTCCAGGCCGCCAAGGAGTTGGGCGTGGAGCCTAAGGTTATTTTGGCGCAGGCAGCGCTAGAGACGGGTTGGGGACGGTCATTAATAAAAAACAGCAATGGCAGCAACAGTTTCAATTTGTTTAATATCAAAGCGGATAAGTCCTGGCAGGGTAAGCAGGCGCAAGTGTCTACACTGGAGTTTGATCAGGGCGTTGCTAAAAAAGTTAACGCGGGATTCAGAGCCTACGATTCATTTCAGGAAAGCTTTAAGGATTATGTGGATTTTATAAAAAATAATCCACGCTATGGTGATGCATTAAAGAAGGTGGGTAATGCAGAACAATACATGCACGAATTACAGCGGGCGGGTTATGCAACCGATCCGAAATATGCCAACAAAGTCATGAATATTTATCAAAGCAGCACGATGACAGAATTTGAGCCTGATATCGTAATGGCGATGAATCAATGATTAACGTGAATTTGGCATTTAACCCTCAGAACAGGACGCTATCATGGGATTTTTAACAACATCATTGACAGGATTGATGGCTGCCCAGCGTGCGTTGGAAACTGCTAGCCATAACGTTGCCAACGTCAATACCGAGGGCTATAGCCGGCAACGTGCAGAACAAAGCGCCAGAAGACCGGAATTAACGGGAAATGGTTATGTTGGTCAGGGTGTCAATGTTAATACGGTTACCCGCAGTTATGATCAATTTGTCACTAATCAGCTTAATTCAAGTACCTCTTTGCTCTCAGAAGCGGAGAGTTATACGATAAAGGCTTCTCAGGTGGACAATATCGTTTCCAATACAGTGACAGGCTTGCCGCCCGCGTTAAAAGCATTTTTTAATGCAGTGAATGAGGTTGCCAATAATCCTACGGCAGTGTCTGTCAGGCAGGTCATGATTTCCGAAGCAGATGGTTTGGCGAAGCAATTTAATCTGATGACTGACCAGCTTAATGTTTTTCGCACTCAGAACAATGGACAAATGGGAGCGATGGTGACGGACATAAACGCATACGCCCAGTCTATTGCCGATATAAATGTCAAGATTGTGACGGATGCAAGCCGGGGCAATGGCGGTCAGCCGCCTAATGACCTGCTCGATCAGCGCGATTTATTGTTGGCTCAAATTTCAGAAAAGGTCAATACCGCCTCTGTTATTATGGCGGACGGTTCCATGTCCGTATTTATAGGCGATGGGCAGTCATTGGTGCTAGGCACACAAACAGCTAAATTGTCATTGCTAGATTCAACTACCGATAGCAGCCATAAACTGGTTGCTATCAACGGGCAGGATATTACCTCAAGCATTACCGGTGGCGCCTTAAGGGGGGCGATCAGATTTCGCGACGAAGTATTGGACCCTGCCCAGAATCAGCTGGGCTTGGTGGCGGCGGGGTTTGCTGTTGAGTTTAATAAGTTGCATAAAACAGGATTCGACTTGAACGGGGTTGCAGGTATAGACATGTTCAAGTTTGCCGGATCGTCTACCGCTGTGCCGGTAGTGCCCTTTCCAGGTGGTACTGGGACGATTACTGCGGCCTATGATCCGGCTGCTACTGGTAATTTACAGCCCAGTGATTATCGTCTGGATTTTAATGCCGGGATCTATTCATTGACCCGTTTGAGCGATAATACGGCTATTCCTATAGGAGGGGTATTGCCTGCTAGTGTTGAGGGTATGACCATTACTCAGACAGCGCTGCCATTAGGCGTATCCAGTTTCTTGATCAGGCCTACCTATCGTGCCGGGCAGGATATTCAGAGCGTTATCACTGATCCAAGAAAAATTGCTGCTGCGGGTACTGGAGGAGTGCCGCCGATACCCGGTGATAATGCAGTCGCTTTACAATTGGCGGGTCTTGAGAAAAAAAACGTGTTGTTTGGCGCAAAGTCCACTTTAAATGATGCGTATAGCCAGTTGATATCCAAAGTTGCTACCTTAACGCATTCGGCAAAAGTGGGGCGTGATGCTCAGCAAGTGTTATTCAATCAGGCAAAGCAGACCAGAGAAAACATGGCAGGCGTTAACCTGGATGAAGAGGCGGCAAACCTGATTAAATTCCAGAATGCCTATCAAGCATCGGCGCAGGCGATTTCTGCCGCCAAGTCAATGTTCGATGTATTAATTTCAGCTGTGCGGTAGGAGATTAGCATGCGTATTTCAAGTACTTGGTCGCAACAGTTAGGCGTTAATTCGTTGATTGACCAGCAAGCAAAGATGAATCATACACAGATCCAGTTATCTACGGGCAAGAGGATAATTGAGCCTTCTGATGACCCTGCCGCTGCGGTGCAAGTCGTCGATCTTAACCAGACCATAAAACAGACCGAGCAGTACAATAGCAATATCAAGACCGCTAGGCAGCGGATTGAGCTGGAAGAGGTGGTGCTGCGGAGCTCGGTTGAGGTGATGCACAGGCTCAGGGATTTGGGTTTACAGGGCTTGAATGCGACTAATTCGCTGGGCGAACGCAAAGCTGTCGCTCAGGAGATGGAGTTGCTGAATGGACAGTTGGTTGGTCTTGCCAACACCAAAAACTCGAATGGCGAATTTATCTTTTCCGGGTTTAAGTCTGATCAAACACCATTCGTAGAAACTGGAGTGCCAGGTTCCGGCACTTATGTCTATGGAGGTGATGGGAATTTTCGTCAGATTCAAATCAGTACAACCCGCCAGATTGCTGATGGGGATCCCGGTGACACTGTGTTTGGAATACCGGCAAATGCCGTTCCAATACCTGGCTTAGCTACTAATGTTTTTGAAGCGGTTGCTAAATTTGCTGCGGATATGAAGGCGGGTACGCCAAATGTGAATTCGTTGACTGATCTTGCTAATTCACTGGATAAGATGTTGACGACGCAATCTTCGGTTGGAGCAAGGCTGAACGCCTTGGATACCCAGGAAGGGGTTAATAACGATTATGTTATGAGTATGAATTCAACATTATCTTCAGTTGAAGATTTGGATTATGCTTCAGCGATTAGTAAATTTAATTTACAGCAGACAACGTTGCAGGGAGCCCAGCAGGCTTTTAGCAAGGTACAGCATTTATCGTTGTTTAATTACCTGTAATGCTTTGTTCAAGCAGATAACTTAAAGGGGCTACAAAAAAAGGGGAATTGATAGAAATATCAGTTCCCCTTTTTTTCGGCAACTGCTCCATGCAGTCGTATGTCTGGAAGGGTAGAGGCGCCGCCGGACATAAAAAAAGGTGCGTAATCGGCGCACCTTTTTTATATAGGTTATGCCATCCCTGTTTTATGGATAGATGACCTTCGGAGTGAAGTATGCGGCTGGGTATTTAGGATCAAACTCAGCTTTTGTTTCTGACTGCTTCTTAGGTGCAGATTTAGTCGAAGTTTTAGCTGAATCTTTGTCGATATAGATGACTTTAGGTTGGAAATTTGAAGCAGGGTATTGGCTATCGCTGCCAGCAGATGCAGTTAATGAACCTAATGCAATAACAGCAGTTGCCAATCCCAAGATAATTGTTTTTTTCATATGTTATTAACCTCCGGTAGTTTGTACAGCAAGCCTGATCAGTTTCCACAAACAAAGCCTGACAGTGTTGAAGTATCGGGTATTTTGATTGATTCCGCAACTGTTTTTCGTCAAAAATGCGGTCTTGAAATGCGTTACAAAAGTTGTTTTATTTCGGGATGATCGTGTATTAACTGTTGCCGAAATGATTCAACAGTATGTTCATTGTGGCGATCGCTTCTGGCGAGTGGCACGGCGATTTCGCTGACGACGCGCATGGGCGCGGCCGACAAAAAGATCAGCCGGTCGGCCAGTGCGATGGCTTCGCGAAGATCATGGGTGACAAATAAAACCGTATGCGGGCGCTGTTGCCACAGTTTCAGCAACAGGTCCCTGACTTGTCTTGCGGTCGGCGTATCCAGCGACACAAAAGGCTCATCCATCAGCAATACATCAGGGTCAACGGCAAACGCACGGATGATTGAAACCCGGCGGCTCATGCCCAGAGACAGCCGTTCAGGATAAACATGTTGCGACTGCGTCAATTGCATGACTTCAAGCAAGGCGTCAATGCTGTCCGAAGCCTGATTGCCGTCCAACGCCAACTCTATGTTTTCCCTCACCGTCCGCCAGGGCAGCAGGCGCGGATTCTGGAAAACGTAGCCAATCCTGGGGGGCGCGTGTTGCTGGCCAACGACTGCCAAGGATGGCGGGAGTGTCGCAACCGGTAGGGAACCGGTGCGGCACAAGATTTCGCCATCGTAATCATTGTCCAGGCCGGCAACAATATTCAGCAGCGTGGTCTTGCCGCAGCCGGACGGGCCGACCAAGCAGACAAACTCGCCGGATTTGAGCGACAGTTTAAGGTTAGCAATAGCTTGGTGATGCCCCGCCTGCCCGACTGCCGGGTAAGTTTTGCTGTGGATGTTGATCTGGATGTCGGTCATCGGCGCCACCGCAGCGCTTTTTTGTCCAGGGGTTTCAAAATTACGAGTTCTATCAGTTGAATGACGGCGACAAACGCGATGGTGTAAGCCAGAATGCCGGCGACATCAAACAGTTGAAAGAACAAATGCAGCTGATAACCCATGCCGTTACTGCGACCTAGCAGCTCGACCACCAGAATGATTTTCCAGATCAATGCCAGACCCGAACGGGTTGCGCCCATCACAAACGGGTGCAACTGCGGCCAGATGACGTGAACCAGAGTCTTGCGCCTGCCGAAATGAAAACTGCGAGCCATGTCCAGCAGATCCTGATCCAGTGCGCGTGTGCCTTCCCGGATGGTGACTATGACATTGGGCAGCTTGTTGATGACAACGGCGAGTATCGCCGCCGATTCCACCAGGCCAAACCAGACGTAGCACAGGATGATAGTGACCAGCGCCGGGATGTTTAAGAAAATGACCAGCCAGTTATCAAAGAAAGCATCCAGTTTTTTATTGCGCCCAAGGATGATGCCAATGGCGCAACCCAGCAACATCGCGATAGAAAAGCTGACCACCAGCCGGAGCAAGGTAACGCCCAGATGAAAAGGGAGCTGTCCCGATACGCAGCCTTGCCAGAAAACTTTAGCCACTGTGTTAGGCGTTGGCAGCGTGTTGCTGTTTAAATAGACGGCCAATCCTTGCCACAGGCCTAAGAAAGCCAGTAAGGACAGGGTCGGTAAAAATTTCTTCAGGCTAATCAAAACGAGTCTTTGTTATTCAATTGACCAGAAAGTGCCGGGTTGCAGGTTCTCCGATTGCCCTGTTAACTGGTTATTGCTTAAGCTGCGGAGCATCGTATAAATACGCCCTGCCGCCAGTTGCTCCTGCTCGCTCCAATGCTCAATGCCGCCTTCGCAATAGCGCTGGCGCAGTTTGGCTTGTGTGGGTGCATCATCTGCCTGGGTCAAAGAGATGATTTTTTGCCAGGCGGCCTCAGTGGTGCACAGCTGGTTTTTAGCCTGTTTGCTGGCTTTAAAGAAGTTGTTAACAGCTTCTTTGTGGCTGTTTGCCCAGCTTTGCTTGAACACATAACCCAGGCTGGGGACATCTTCCTGAATGCCTAAGCCTTTTAGTATGCCTTTGCCGTCAATAACCTGACGATAGCTCTGCGCTTCGAGTCTCGCGGCAAAGTGCCAATAGGTGAGGACGGCATCAACGCGGTTTTGCTTGATTTGCTCAGTGATCAATGGAGGCGCGCCGAAAGTTTTTTCCACCGAAGCATTCAAATCCAGTTGTTCCTGCCCGGCCAATGCCTGCAGCAACAGCCAGTTCTTGTCCAGCTCGCCTCCGGCAATGCCAAGGCGTTTGTCTTTAAGGTCTTTTACTGAATGGATAGGGCTGTTTCCCGGCACAACCAAGGCGCCGGACGTATTTGAATAGGGGTAGAAGGTGAAATCGGAACCTGTGGCGCGGAGCCTGGAAACCCATATCCAGTCAGAGACGATCATATCGACAGCGCCGGACTGCAAGGCAATTTTTCCCGCTTCCGCATTGGCGACATGCTGTATTTCCAGCTGAAAATCAGCCTGCGGATTATCCTGCAAAGCCGATAACTCCCAATCCACCGTGCCGGAAGCCTGAACGCCAATGCGGATGGTGGTTTTTTCAGCAGCATAGCCGGTGCATGATGCAAACAGGCAAAGACAGATAAAAAAGACGTTAAATTTCATAAAATCAGTCGCAATAGCCGGAGTTTAAGTCTGGCTATTCTATCCGCACACAGCGCTTCATGCGAGAATGTTATTAATAATATGGTAATATTCGCGTTCTGGATTTTTTTGCCGCTATCATAATGCCCCATCCGTCTACCCCCGCTCAACTGATCGATCGCTTCGGCAGAACGGTTGATTATTTGAGAATTTCCATCACCGACCGCTGTGATTTTCGTTGCCTGTATTGCATGGCCGAAGACATGACGTTTTTGCCGCGTGCGCAGGTTTTGACGCTGGAAGAGATTTATACGCTGGCTAAAGCCTTTGCCGAGCTGGGGGTGAAAAAAATCAGAGTGACGGGCGGCGAGCCGTTGGTCAGGAAAGGCGCGCTGGAGTTGTTGCAAAACATAGGCAGTATTGAAAGCCTGCATGAACTGGTGATAACAACCAATGGCTCCCAGCTTGAAACGATGGCGGCGGATTTGAAAGAGGCGGGCGTAAAACGCATCAATATCAGCCTGGATACGCTGGATGCCGACAAGTTTAAGGCGATAACCCGGACCGGTGACTTGCATCAGGTTCTTAAAGGCATTCAGGCGGCCAAAGAAACGGGATTTGAGCGGATAAAAATCAATGCGGTTATTCTCAAGGACAGAAATCATCTGGAAGTGAACGACCTTGTTCAATTCGCGGTCGATAACGGCATTGATATCAGCTTTATCGAGGAAATGCCGCTGGGTGTTGTCAGCCGGCATGACCGTTCAGAAGCTTATTATGCTAGCGACTTGATCAAGGCAGATTTGGCGCGGAATTTTTCTTTAATCGAGACACTTGAAAAAACCGGCGGGCCTTCAAATTATTTTAATGTTGCCGGCAGCCAAACCCGCGTCGGCTTTATTTCCCCGCACAGCGAGAATTTTTGCAGCAGTTGCAACCGGGTGCGCTTAACCGTTGAAGGGCAGCTGCTGTTATGTCTGGGCAATGAACATTCGGTCGATTTAAAGAAAGTGCTCCGGGCCAATCCGGGCAACATGGCTGTGCTGAAGCAGGCCATTGTCGATGCCATGCAGATCAAGCCGGAAAAACATGAATTTAATATCCACGAGCAGCCGGTCATATTGCGGCATATGAATATGACCGGCGGTTAACCGGGGTTTTTGATCCGGAACAAGTTTATCTTAGTAGAGGTTTTTAATGTCTTTCGCCCAACTCGGCTTAACCGAGGAACTCCTTAAAGCCGTAGCCGATCAAGGTTACGCCACCCCTACGCCGGTACAGCAAAAAGCCATTCCTTTGATCCTTGAAGGCAAGGATGTGCTGGCAGGCGCGCAAACCGGCACAGGGAAAACCGCCAGCTTTACCTTGCCGTTACTGCAACGGCTGGCCGAAAGCCATGATCCGCACCAGAAGCCGCGCCGCGTCCGCGCACTGATTTTAGTGCCGACCCGTGAACTGGCCGCGCAGGTGTATGAAAGCGTAAAGACTTACGGCGCGCATTTGCCGTTGCATGCGGAAGCGGTGGTCGGCGGAGCGAGTATCGGCATTCAGACCCGGCAGTTACGAAGGGGCTGCGACATCGTGGTGGCAACGCCGGGGCGGCTGATAGACCATGTGCAGCAGCGAAACATCAATCTGTCCAACGTGGAAATACTGGTTTTGGATGAGGCTGACCGTATGCTCGATATGGGTTTCATGCCGGACGTCCAGAAAATCATGGCGCTTATCCCCAAGAAGCGGCAGAGCCTGCTGTTTTCTGCCACGGTTTCCAATGCCATCAAATCGCTGGCTGCGTCGGTGCTGAACAATCCGGTTGAAGTCGAAGTCGCCAAGCAAAACGCGACGGCTGAAAATGTCTCGGAGCGTGTTTACGGCATCGGCCGCGAGCACAAGCGCGAACTGTTGTCTTACCTGATCGGCAGCAATAATTGGAAGCAGGTGCTGGTGTTTGTGCGCACCAAACACGGCGCCGACCGGCTGGAAAAACAGTTGATTGAGGATGGCATCCGCACTGCGGCGCTGCATGGCGATAAAACCCAGGGTGCGCGCAACAAGGCGCTGGAGTATTTTAAAACCGGCAAGGTGTCGGTGTTGGTTGCCACCGATATTGCGGCGCGCGGGCTGGATATTGATGACTTGCCGCATGTGGTTAATTTTGATTTGCCGCAGGTGCCGGAAGATTATATCCACCGGATCGGCCGTACCGGACGCGCCGGTTCAAGCGGCGAGGCCTTGTCGTTGGTGTGCCCCGAAGAGGCCTGGATGCTGGCGGACATCGAAAAGCTGCTCAAGCGGCAGATTCCACGCGTTGCCGATACCGGTTATGAGCCGGTGTCGCTAAAGGTAAACGATGCGCCGAAAAAGAACGCGCCCAATAAAAATACCGGCAAGAAGGATTACCGGCATACTAAAAAACCGGCGGTTCGTGGTGCCAAACCGGCTGGCGGCAATAAACGGGGTGATGCTAAAGGTAAAGGCAGGTCGGGTTCGCGAGGAAGGATTTAAGGCAAGATGTGCCTTAAACGGCGTGACTTATTCCTGAACCAGTATCCAAGGCTTTACCACAACAGCCCATACCTCGGCATCCGCCTCAAACCAGTCAAGGGCTTGCTGGTCGGATACCAGTGCAACCTGATTGCTTTGCATCCACAGCGCAACCTGTTCTTTGTTGTCGATAGAAAATTGATAGGCAACTTCAACTAAATCCAGGCCCGGTGCAACAAATACGGCAGCGCCGTTGGCAAAAAAGCGTTGTAATTCCTTCCAGGGTATTTGTGACGTTTCCAGATTTACCTTTTCCTTGGCAAGGTCGCAAGAGATTGATTCGTTCATGTTTTTTCTTGGTTTTAATGTCGATAATATGTTTGTTCTGTATTTTGCCGCTATAATGATGCAACTTGCAATTATAAACCACTGAGTCTGGAGAAATAAGTCATGTCGTTTTTTGATTCGATAACAAAGAGGCCCAAATTGAGCGCAGCCATTAAGAAAACGGCTGAGGCTCGTAACAGCGAAAGCAATAAGGCTGACCAGCTGTTTAAAAGAATTTATCAGGACTACGCTGAAGTTGTAGCTGGCGAGCCATTGATTGCTGAGGCTTTGTATCATTGGGGATTTGCTTTATTGCATCAGGCAAAAACCAAGTCAGGCAGCGAGGCGGCCAAGCTTTATCAGGATGCCATAGCAAAGTTTTCTTTTTGCATGACCATCGATCCGGCCTATCTTGGCGCGGCAATAGATGGCGGCGTTGCTTATATGGAACTGGCCAGGGTTAAAGCGGCCGGACCCAATGACGACTTGTATGAAATGGCCAAAAATCAATTTGAAAAAGCGAATGCTATTCAGGCTGGATCGGCTTCCTACAACCTGGCCTGCATCTACAGTCTGCGCGGAGATAAAGACGCTTGCCTGAATGCGCTGGAAAATTCCAAAGAAAAAGGCTTTTTGCCGGAAGCCGCCGATATTCTTAACGATCCTGATCTTGAGGGCATTAAAAGAAAAGAATGGTTCCTGGCATTTATGGATTCTTTAGCGAAAGAACCGGAAGTTGTTGCTGAAAAAAATGACGAGATAGCTGTTGAAGTTGCACCTGTAAATGAAAATACAGAAGCTTTTATCGAGGTTATTGAAAGTAGAGAAGTAGTGATTGAATACACAGCGCCTGCGGATGAAAAAACCGAAGCCGCTGCCGAAGATGTGCCTGCAAGCGAAAAAACTGAAACGACGGCTGAAGATCAGCAGGCGGCTACGGAAGGCGTGTCTGCGGAAGAACCCGGCCGTGATTCATATTCGTACTTTAAACAGCCGTAACCGTTCGCCTCAAGTCCGTCATTTGTTGGCTTGATAGCATTGGGCCAATAAAGCCCGCATTTTGGCGAGGCCTAGTTCACGGGTCAGTTCAATATTGCGTTGCGGGATGTTTTCAGGATCGGGGTAGGCGCTTACTGCTTTCTCAATACTGGCTTCCCGCAACAGATGCAACATGGGGTAGGGTGAACGGTTGGTGTAGTTCGCAGGATCATCCTGGTCAGCGCCTTGAAAACAGTAATCGGGATGGAAGCTTGCCAGCTGGTAAATGCCTTCATAGCCTTGGTCTCTTAAGAGGGTCTCGGCTATTTCAAGGAAGTCCAGGTAGTCGTCAAACGCCGTAAAAGCATTGGCGTAGATCAGCAGTGTGGTTTCAATGCTCTCGTCAGTATCCAGCCGGTCACATTCAAGCATCAGATTCAGCAGGCAGTTTTCAATTTCCGTGTCCTGATCGACGCAAAAACGGATGCTTTCCCTTTCCAGTTCACGTTTTGCGAACGGGCAGATGTTGTATTCAATGATGATGGATTTTAGCCAGGCTTGCGTTGCGGTTATGAATACGTTTGAAGTTGTTAAATCCTCAGCGCACATCGAAAGTTCTCTTGAATAGCAATAAATGACACAAGAGTAGGGAAGTAAACGCATTTTTACAAGAGATTAAATGTGTTGTGTTATAAAATAATCAATTACGTTTATCGGGCTTTTTGTGACTACTTAACGTGAGTCATGCAGAGTCAAAATCTGTCCCAGCGACACAATGGAGTTATTTTATGCGCATCATCCTTTTAGGGAGCCCGGGTTCTGGCAAGGGAACTCAGGCTCAATTTATTACCGAAAAATACGGTATTCCACAAATCTCAACGGGTGATATGCTGCGGGCCGCGGTACGGGAAGGAACACCGCTGGGCGTTGAAGCAAAAAAAGTGATGGATGCCGGCGGTCTGGTTTCCGATGGCATTATTCTGGGCCTGATCAAAGAGCGCATCGCGCAGCCGGATTGTGCGAACGGATTTTTGCTGGACGGTTTCCCTCGCACCATCGCCCAGGCTGAAGGTCTGGAGGCGATGGGCGTTACGATTGATACGGTGATCGAGATCGTTGTGGCGGATGAGGAAATTGTAAAGCGCATGGCTGGCAGAAGAGTGCATTTGCAATCCGGGCGCACTTACCATGTCGATTTTAATCCGCCTAAAGCGGATGGCATCGATGATGTTACCGGAGAAGCGTTGATTCAGCGGGATGATGATAAGGAAGAAACCGTGCGCAAAAGGCTCAGTGTTTATCATGAACAGACCAAGCCGCTGGTTGGGTATTATTCAGCCGCAGGACAAAAGGTAAAGTTCAGCTCGATTGCCGGTGTCGGCAGTGTCGATGAAATTACCGCAAAAGTTTTCGCCATTTTGGGCTAGGAACACACATTTAACCAGCCGCGCAGGCGGCATAACCATACGAAAGAGCTATGTCGGGTAAAACTTTATATGACAAATTATGGGAAGACCACGTCGTCTATACGGAAGATGACGGTTCTTCACTTATTTATATAGATCGCCATTTGGTGCATGAGGTGACATCGCCTCAGGCTTTTGAAGGCCTGCGTCTGGCGGGCAGGAAGCCGTGGAGACAGTCACGGAATCTCGCGGTGGCCGATCATAATGTACCGACTACGGATCGCGATAAAGGCATTGCTGATCCGGTTTCACGGTTGCAGGTGGAAACTCTGGATCAAAATTGCGCTGAATTCGGCATTACCGAATTTGCCATGAATGACGAGCGGCAAGGCATCGTGCATGTGATAGGTCCCGAGCAAGGCGCAACGTTGCCCGGCATGACCGTGGTTTGCGGGGATTCCCATACTTCAACGCATGGCGCTTCCGGCGCGCTGGCATTCGGCATCGGCACTTCGGAAGTCGAGCATGTATTGGCCACGCAGTGCTTGGTCCAGAAAAAAGCCAAAAATCTGTTGATCAAGGTTAACGGAAATACGGGTCCCGGCGTTACCGCCAAAGACATTGTGCTGGCCGTTATCGGCAAGATCGGCACGGCAGGCGGCAATGGCTATACCATCGAATTTGCAGGCTCTGCGATTCGCGCCTTATCCATGGAAGGCCGCATGACGGTCTGCAACATGGCGATAGAGGCGGGCGCACGCGCCGGCCTGGTTGCGGTTGATGAGGTCACTATCGATTATTACCGGAACCGGCCGTACTCGCCCAAAGGCAACGACAGGTTTATGGCCGAGCGCATGTGGCAACGGCTGCATTCCGATGCCGATGCCGTGTTTGATAAAGTGGTTGAGCTGGATGCGGCATCCATCAAGCCGCAAGTGACCTGGGGCACATCGCCCGAGTTGGTGGTTGCGGTGGATGAAAATATTCCTGATCCTGCGCTGGAGCCGGATGCCGTCAAACGGCAAAGCATGATACGCGCCCTGGAATATATGGACCTGAAAGCAGGGCAGGCGATCACCGATATTGCCGTGGACAAGGTGTTTATCGGTTCATGCACCAATTCCAGGATTGAAGACCTCAGAGCCGCGGCGGCTGTAGCCAAAGGCAAAAAAGTAGCGGCCAATATTAAACTGGCATTGGTTGTGCCGGGTTCCGGTTTGGTGAAGCGTCAGGCGGAAGAAGAAGGCCTGGATAAGGTTTTTGTTGAAGCCGGTTTTGAATGGCGTGATCCGGGCTGTTCCATGTGCCTTGCCATGAATGCGGATCGGCTGGAAGAAGGCGAGCGTTGTGCATCGACATCCAACAGGAATTTTGAAGGCAGGCAGGGTTACGGCGGCCGCACGCATTTGGTCAGCCCGGCAATGGCCGCGGCGGCAGCGATTGCAGGGCATTTTGTCGATGTCAGTTCATCAGCCTGGGAGGGACAGTAAGCATGAGAGCATTTACAAAAATTACTGCGCTGGTCGCCCCTTTGGACAGAGCCAATGTTGATACTGACGCGATTATCCCGAAACAGTTTTTAAAGTCGATACGCCGTGCCGGTTTCGGCCCGTATCTGTTCGACGAGTGGCGTTATCTGGATCATGGCGAGCCGGATATGGATTGCACCAACCGTCCTGTCAATAAGGACTTCGTGCTGAACAAGCCGGAATACAAGGGCGCAGAAATCTTGTTAACCCGGGAGAATTTCGGTTGCGGCTCATCGCGCGAACATGCGCCGTGGGCGCTGGAAGATTTCGGTTTCAGGGCCATTATCGCACCGAGTTTTGCCGATATTTTTTACAACAACTGTTTTAAAAACGGCTTATTGCCGATCGCTTTGCCCGCCGATGTGGTCGATAGCCTGTTTAAAGAGCTGGTCGCGGGCTACCAGTTAACCATCGATTTGGAAGTGCAAAAAATAACCACGCCTGGCGGCAGGGAAATCGGTTTTAATGTCGATGAAACGCGCAAATACCGGTTGCTGAACGGTCTGGATGATATCGCCCTGACGCTGCAACACGCCGATAAAATTAAGGCTTACGAGGCCGAGCGCGCCAAAAGAGCGCCCTGGCTGTTTGCGGACTGATTGTATAACACGAAGAATGGAAAGGTTTTAAAGTTAATGACAAAGAAAATTGCAGTTTTACCGGGTGACGGTATAGGTCCGGAAATCGTCGCCGAAGCGGTTAAGGTTCTGGAATACCTGAATTCAGAAATGAATCTGGGTCTGGTTTTTGAAAACGGCTTGATTGGCGGTGCGGCTTATGATGTTTATGGCACGCCATTCCCCCAGCAAACCATCGATCTGGTAAAGCAGGCTGACGCCATTTTGTTGGGCGCAGTCGGCGGCTACAAATGGGAATCGCTGGATATTTCCGTGCGTCCTGAGAAAGGCTTGTTGGGCTTGCGCTCAACGCTGCAATTGTTCTCCAATCTGCGTCCGGCGATTTTGTATCCGCAATTGGCGGGCGCTTCGTCCTTGAAGCCTGAAATCGTTTCCGGCCTGGATATCATGATTGTGCGTGAATTGACCGGCGGCATTTATTTTGGCCAGCCGCGCGGTATAAGAGTGCTGGAGAATGGCGAAAGACAAGGCTACAACACGCTGGTCTACAGCGAATCGGAAATACGCCGGATTGCCCATTCCGCTTTTCAGATTGCCCAGAAAAGAAACCGCCGCCTGTGTTCCGTCGATAAGGCGAATGTGCTGGAATGCACTGAATTATGGCGCGAAGTGGTTACCGAAGTCGGCAAACAGTACCCGGATGTCGAGCTCAGCCACATGTATGTGGACAACGCCTCCATGCAGCTGGTGCGCGCACCGAAGCAGTTTGACGTGATTGTGACCACCAATATGTTCGGCGATATTCTGTCTGATACGGCGGCCATGCTGACAGGTTCTATCGGCATGCTGCCATCTGCCTCTCTGGATGCCGACGGCAAAGGCATGTATGAGCCTATTCATGGTTCTGCGCCTGACATTGCAGGCAAAGGCATCGCCAATCCTCTGGCGACCATCTTGTCGGCGGCCATGATGCTGCGCTACACCTTTAACCAGGTTGAGGCCGCTGATCGCATCGAGAAAGCGGTTAATGACGCATTGGATGCCAATGTCCGTACTGCGGATATTTATTCCGACGGCATGCAAAAAGTCAGCACAGCGCAAATGGGCGATGCGGTGGTTTCAGCTTTAAAGAAAGGTGCTTAATATGACTAAGCTATATAACGTTGCCGTCGTTGGCGCTACCGGCGCAGTCGGCGAAGCCATGCTGTCTATTCTGGAAGAGCGTAATTTCCCGGTGGGCGAGGTTTATGCCTTGGCCAGCAGCAATTCGGCAGGCAAAAGAATTCCTTTTAAAGGCGGCTCTTTGGTAGTGCAGGATTTGGCTAATTTTGATTTTTCAAAAGCACAAATCGGCTTGTTCTCACCGGGCGCATCCGTTTCGGCGGAATATGCGCCCAAGGCCGCCGCAGCCGGTTGTATCGTTATCGATAATACTTCACAGTTTCGTTATGACGACGATATCCCTCTGGTGGTGCCTGAGGTCAATCCCGAAAAAATCGCTGATTATAAAAATCGCGGCATTATCGCCAATCCGAACTGTTCAACGATTCAGATGCTGGTGGCGTTAAAGCCTATTTACGACGCGGTGGGGATTGAGCGCATCAATGTGTGCACTTATCAGGCTGTTTCCGGCACCGGCAAAGAAGCCATAGAAGAGCTGGTCAAGCAAACGACCAGTCTGCTTAATATGCAACCCATTGTCACCAACGTCTACCCCAAACAGATTGCGTTCAACGTATTGCCGCAGATTGACGTATTCATGGACAACGGCTATACCAAGGAAGAAATGAAGATGGTTTGGGAAACCCGAAAAATTCTCGGTGATGATAGCGTATTGGTTAATGCAACCGCAGTGCGGGTGCCGGTTTTTTATGGCCATTCCGAGGCTGTGCATATCGAAACCCGCAAGAAAATTGATGTGGCTACAGTAAGGGCCTTGCTTGAGAAAGCGCCGGGCGTGACTGTCATGGATGAGCGCAAGGATGGCGGTTATCCTACTGCGGTGACTGAGTCATCGGGCCATGATGATGTATTTGTTGGGCGCATCAGAGAAGATATATCGCATCCTCAAGGAATTGATTTGTGGGTGGTGGGTGATAATGTCCGGAAAGGCGCCGCGTTGAATAGCGTGCAAATAGCTGAAGTGCTGGTAAAAAAATACATCTAGGCTAAGCTTGTCTACATATTTGACTGGATGCGGTAAGAGATTGTGGTAACTATTGTGAAGAAGGGCGGTGTGCGCAATTTAACTAAAACTATAGCGGTTGTATCGTTACTGGCGCCGGCTAGTGGTCATCCGTTAGGTATTGGTGATATTAAATTGCGTTCGGCTCTTAATCAAAATCTGGATGCTGATATTGCCTTGGTTGTGTCGGCAGGAGAAAAGATAGACGACATCAAAGTAAAGTTGGCGCCACCCGATAAGTTTGATGAAGCGGGGGTGCAGTGGACATCTTTTCTGTCGAAAATCAAATTTGAACCTGTAGTCAGCGCCAATGGTTCGGTTGTCATTAAGCTCAGCTCCAAGGAAGCGGTAAAGGAGCCTTTTTTGGATTTCCTGCTCGAAGTGAGTTGGCCTAAAGGCAGCTTGTACCGTGAGTTTACTGTGTTAGTAGACCCTCCGTCAGTCTATAAAGAGGCAACCATCCCCGTTTCCACCAGTACTGAAAGCTTTGAACCGGCACCGGCTGTTGTTGCATCTCGGCCGTCGCAAGCAAGTGAACAGGAAAGTCTCGACAGACCGGGTGAATATGGCCCGACACGTAGAAATGATACGCTTTGGCGTGTGGCGGAGCAGGCGAGACCGGGTGGCGTTTCCGTAAAACAAATGATGATTGCGATTTATGAGGCAAATCCTCATGCGTTCTACGAA
The DNA here is from genome assembly GCA_041660285.1 of Methylobacter sp. Taxonomy (GTDB): domain Bacteria; phylum Pseudomonadota; class Gammaproteobacteria; order Methylococcales; family Methylomonadaceae; genus Methylobacter_A. The sequence goes on along the minus strand of JBAZWN010000012.1, from coordinate 53,085 downwards.
GAAAACATGTATGCATTGACGGCTGGGAAGACGCTAAAGATTCCCGAAAGAGACGTCGTTCTAAAGTTATCGCAGAATCAGGCGGCCGCTGAATTTAATCGGCAAACAAAAGCCTGGAAAAACCGCTCGGCTCCAGCAACCGCTGAAACAACGGTCGCCAAGACGGATGAGGTTAATAATCAGCTGACTCTGATTGCCCCGGCAGAAGCGCCGGTTGCAGCTGACAACGTCGTTGTAGCGCCGGAAAAAGAGCAGGCAACAGCTGAAAATAAAGCCGATAACGCGGCACAAAAAACTCCAGAGGCAGTCGATAGTCTCGATGGTGTAGGTGAAGATTCTGCAGGTGGCGCAGTGTCTGCAGATGATGCTTTGCAAAGCAAGGTTGCGGCTTTGGAAAAGCAGATGGCAATGATGCAGGAATTGATTGCTCTAAAAGATCAACAGCTTGCAGCTTTGCAGAATCAATCTAAAGCTGTTTCCGCTGGACAGACAACACCAGGCGGAGTTGCGGTTGATGGTTCTGCGAACCAATTAAAGCCTGCACTCCAGCCAATTGAAAAACCGGCAGCTCAACCGGCGCCTAAGGAAAGTGATTCGCCAGATTCGTATTATCTGGCTGTAGGCGGTGTCGGGACGGGAATTTTAGCCTTGCTTGGCTGGCTTTGGTGGCGAAAACGCAAGGTTGATGAAGAAAGCGGCATAGAGAGTATGTTTGCCTCCTCCGTTATGATCAAGATGCCTGAAGTTGATAAGAAGCCTCCTGCGCCGATTGCTGAGGATAGTGCGGTTTATGGCGGGGGTACAGTTGCTGAAAGTTCTTTCCTGAGTGAGTTTACGCCAAGCGACTTTGATTCGTTTGAAGCAGAGCGCGGTGAAATCGATCCGATATCCGAAGCTGATGTTTATTTGGCTTATGGTCGTTACCAGCAGGCTGAAGAGTTGATAAGGCAGGCGATTAAAGATCAACCGGATCGTAATGAATGTAAATTGAAGTTGTTGGAAGTTTTTTACGCGAACGAAAATAAAAAGTCTTTTGAAGACTATGCCAATGAATTAGCAAAGGCGGGTAAGAAAGCAGATGCTGAGTTTTGGGAAAAAGTTGCTGAAATGGGACGTGAGATTTGCCCAGATTCAGTATTGTTTTCTTCCGGGGATGTTCTCTTTGCCGAGACCAGTCACGTAGCCGTTGAGAATGTAATTGCAGGCAATGGGTCTGACGCCGGGAAGATAAGTTCTGAAGCATCTTCTTTTGGCGAATCATTAAGCGATGATTTTGCCGGAGAAGCAACCGAAACAAAAGATAGCGTATTGGATTTTGATTTAACTTCATTTGAAGTTGAAGATGACTCTTTTACCGATGAAGATGAACCGCGGAATAATGAAGCTATAGAGTTCGATTTGAGTTCATTTGCAACGGATACCAAGGGTGCCGACGAAACAGATAACGGCATTGCGCAAGTAGCCGGCAATAAAAAAGAGCAGGAGTTTGAGTCGTATGAGTTCAACTTGGACTTTGATTCAAATAAGGCTGAGGCAAAAGAAATAGACGAATTTGATTTAAGCGCGGCCGCCGGTGAAAGCCATCAGGATTTTGATTTCTCAATTGATAAGCCATTAGATATGGATAGTGCTTCCTTGGGCGGCGACTTTGACTTTAATTTTGATTTGGACTTTGATATGGCCGCAGCCGGGTCAAGTGAACAGGATTCCAATCAACATGAGGGGTTTGGTGTTTCCGACCTTACTGATATGGATGAGCTGGAAACAAAACTGGATTTGGCAAAAGCCTATATTGATATGGGGGATACTGGCGCGGCTAAAGTTATTGCCAAGGAAGTGCTTGGGAAAGGTACGGCAGAGCAAAAAAAGACGGCGCAATCGCTGCTTGATGAATTGAGCTAAAGTCCTATAACCCCCAATAAAAGCCCATAAAGGGCTTTTTTATTGATCCAGGCTATTGCTGAAGTTTGCCAGTATAGCCTCTTGCTTGTTTGTGAAATTTGAAACGCAATGTTGCAGCATAAGGAAATGCCAATTGATTGCCTCATAATTTTTATTTAATAAACAATTTTCCAAGGCATTGGCTGGCTTTTGAATGCCCGTCAATTCACAAAAACTTGCCGAACCATTTAATTTATGTGTGATTTCCTTGGCAAGAGCGTATTGTTTATTTTCCAATGCCTCTTTAATGCTGCCGATTTGCAAGGGAAGTTCTTTGAACAGTTTATTAAAGATGGTTAAAGTAAGCTGTCGGTTATTGTTGGTTTTACCAAGTATTATCTGAATATAATCAAAGGCTGACGCAGGTATCAGCCAAAGGTCGATAACCGCATTGAGCTGTTCTTCTGTTACCGGATTTACTAGATAGTCATTAAAACCCATTGCAATGATGGTTTTTTTCTGGATATCTCCAGTAGGATTAAGTAGGGCAATAACGGGTGTTTTGTTATTTATACAGTCAGCACTTTTGATGAGGGTGAGAAGTTCAGGGCCATTTACAGCAGAATCGAGCAGGATCAGGTCGAATTGAATGGTTTTAATGAAGGCTGAAATTTCATTGTTTTCTTTTGCCAAAACAATGTCTTGGCTGCGACGCTTCAATAATGAATAGATAGCGCTGTTGCCATTGTGCATTAACACAACAAACTGGCCTTGCGGTTTAGTTTTTAATGGCATTTTGTTTTCTTTGAAGTCGGTGGTTAAATAATGTTCCTTTGCTGAAAGCTTGTAAAGCGATTGAAGCATTTGACTGAGATGTGGCAGGAACTCATTTAATGTAGGTGTCGGTTTTATGGCGGGTATATATGTTTCCTGCTAGCCAGCCAATATCCATGATTGACGGTTATTGTAGTTGACGATTAACTTTTATAAGTATTCCTATCTTATTCTTTTAAAACGATCTTTTTTCTTGTATTATCGGGCGTTTGATGCTTGGTATTTATTTGTACAGCATTCCGGTGGCAGGGCTGTTAGTGTTATTTATCGGACATAGGCAAATCATTGGTTCAATGTAATAGGCTGTTTTTTATTAACTATTTTATTATGGTCTTTGAATTGCTTAAAAAACTGGTTAAAAATTAAAGGATTTTCAATATGGCTGAACAAGAACAAGAGCAAGAAGAGGGAGAAAAAAAGAAATTCTCCAAAAAACTTATCATCATTATTGCCATTGCTGTAGTGGTTTTATTGGCGGGGAGCGGAGGTGCCGTTTACTTCTTTATGAAAGGGGGAGCGGAGAAAGTTGAGGCGAATGATGAAGAGGCTAGTTCAGAAAAATTCTATTTTGATATGAGTAAACCCATGGTTGTTGATTTTCCAAAAGAGTCGTCAGCGCGGCTTGTACAAGTTGCGGTATCCATGCTGGTTGAAAACGAAGAAACTATTGCAGTTTTGAAAAAAAATGAACCGATGGTTCGGAGTAATCTGATGATGTTGATTAGTGCGCAGAGTCCGGATAATTTAAACACCCGCGAGGGAAAGGATAAATTACGTAAGGCGATGCTGAAGGATGTTGGGGACGTTTTAAAAAAAATGGCTGGAAAAGGTCAGGTTAAAGAAATTTTCTTTACTTCATTTGTAATGCAATAAGTTATGAGCGATTTACTTTCACAGGCAGAAATTGATGCGCTTTTAAATGGTGTAAGCGACGGCGATATTGAAACAGATGCTGATTTTGAGTCTGAGGCCGGGTTTTATTCGGAATCTGATGCCAGGGAATTTCATGAAAGAGGCGTTGTCAGGGATTACGACTTTACCAGTCAGGAAAGGGTTGTCCGCGGGCGTATGCCAACCCTGGAAATGGTTAATGAAAGATTTGCCAGATTTATCCGTATCTCGTTATTCAATTTTTTACGCCGTTCGGCGGAAATCTTTATATCAGGCATTCAGGTTCAAAAATTTTCAGAATACATACAAGGACTGCTGGTTCCAACAAACTTGACGATTGTCAAATTCAATCCCTTGCGCGGAAGAGCGTTGATAGTCATAGACCCGCGCTTGGTGTTTGCCGTGGTGGATAATTTTTTTGGCGGTGCCGGACAGTTTCATAACCAAACTGAAGGAAGGGAGTTTACACCGACTGAACAGCGGGTGGTTCGCATAATCATCGATATGATGTTCAAAGACCTGAAAGAAGCCTGGCGACCGGTCATGGAGCTTGACTTTGAATATGTAGGTTCGGAGATCAATCCACGGTTTGCCAATATTATCGGTCCTGCAGACATTATTGTGATCTCCACGATTCATGTTGAGCTGGAGGGCGGCGGCGGCGATATTAACATTGCTATGCCGTATGCGATGCTGGAACCTATTCGGGAGTTACTGGATGCCATCACTAGTGATAGCGGGGATGTTGACGGTAGCTGGCAGACTGCATTACGCGGCGAAGTCATGAGAGCGGAAGTTAATATAAATAGTCTTCTGGTGGAAAAAACCATGACCATAAGAGATATCATGCAGCTAAAGAAAGGCGATGTAATACCTATTGATATGCCGGAAACGGTAATACTGAAAGCGGAAGGCGTGCCTGTTTTTGAAGGGAAAGTTGGCATATCAGACGGTAATTATGCTGTGCAGATTACGGGTAAGGCAACCTATTAAGCCGGTGAGCCTGAAGGTTAAATTGTAACAATACAAGTTGGGAAAAAAGATGAGCGAAGATCCAAATATACCTGATGATGCAGAAACGATTGATGATTTTGAAGCTGCTGCATTCGAAGAGTTTAATAGCCAGATTGAAGACGGAAAACTAATCTCGGAAGATGGTGGCAGTGATGGTAATGAGGTTAATCTTGACGTTATTTTGGATGTTCCCGTTACTATTGCTATGGAACTTGGCCGAACACAGATTAATATCAGAAACCTGTTGCAGCTAAATCAAGGTTCTGTCGTTGAGCTGGAGCGGTTTGCGGGTGAGCCTCTTGATGTCTTGGTTAATGGCATGCTGATAGCGCATGGTGAAGTGGTGGTAATCAATGATAAATTCGGCATTCGCTTCACCGATGTCATAAGCCCGTCAGAACGGGTTAAAAGATTAGCGTAATGCCTGTGAAAACTGTCTTCTGCCGGGTTTTGCTCTGGTGGTTTCCTGTTTGTGTGTGGGCGAACCCTGATATCGATATTCCGAAACAAACAGTCAGAACGGTTTCTTCAGGCGATATGCTCAACTGGAGTGTTGGGCTGTTGATGGTCTTGTGCATTTTTTTTCTTTGTATTTGGGGTATGCGCAAGCTCAATGGAATCGCCGTCAACGGGGCAGAAAAAATGCGTGTTGTAGGCGGCTTATCGTTGGGGATGCGGGAAAAAGTCATTTTGCTTCAGGTCGGCAAAAAGCAGCTTATTTTGGGAGTGACGCCGGGGCGCATAGATGCCTTGCATGTGCTGGAGGGAGAGGATTGTCTGGTCAAGGAGGAATCGTCGGTTGCGGAAACCGGGTTTGCACAAAAATTAATGCAAGCGATGAAGGGGCGTTCTGATGCGTAGCAGCATTTGGTTGCAGTTATTGATTATCGGCATTGCTTTTTTGTTGATTGAAACGCCTGTTTTTGCGGCTCCCGGTATTGAGGCGGTGACTGTCACAACAGGTAAACAAGGCGGCCAGACCTATACGGTGACTATCCAGATTCTGGCGTTAATGACAATGTTGACCGTGTTGCCGGCGTTGTTGCTGACCATGACGTCATTCACCCGAATCATGATCGTCTTGAGCTTGCTGCGGACAGCCCTGGGTACTGGCGCGGCGCCCAGCAACCAGGTGCTATTAGGCCTGTCTTTGTTTTTGACCATTTTCATTATGATGCCGGTTCTGGATAAGGTGAATGCCGAAGCCGTCCAGCCTTATCTGGAAGAAAAAATCAGCGTTACCGATGCTATTGAAAAAGCTTCAGAGCCATTCAGGCAGTTCATGTTGAAACAAACCAGGGAAGCCGATCTGGAATTGTTCATCAGGATTTCCGGCAAAGCTGAACTGGCATCATCCAAAGACGTGCCATTCTCGTTGCTGTTGCCGGCTTATGTGACCAGCGAACTGAAAACGGCTTTCCAAATAGGTTTTTTGATTTTCCTGCCGTTCCTGATTATCGACTTAGTGGTTGCCACGGTATTGATGTCCATGGGTATGATGATGCTGTCGCCGATGATTATTTCACTGCCATTTAAAATAATGCTGTTTGTTATGGCCGATGGCTGGTCTTTGATCATGGAAATGCTGGCAGCGAGTTTCTATGTTAGTTGATAGCAAAAGAAGTCAGTTATGACGCCGGAAACCATTGCCATGATTGGGCAGGAGGCGATAATTGTCGCGGTCAAGCTGACAGCGCCGGTGTTGCTGCCGTCTTTGGCAGTCGGTTTGATTATCGCGATGTTTCAGGCGGCCACGCAGATCAGCGAAGCGACGCTGACATTTGTCCCCAAGGTAGTGGTAATTGGGCTTATTCTGATGATTGCCGGACCGGGGATGATGCAAATGTTTATCGATTATTTTCAGGGATTGATCAGGGATATTCCGCATCTAATTGGGTAAGCCGTTGAATTTTACCGAAGAACAGATTCTTGGGCAGGTTGCGTCATTTATATGGCCGTTAATGCGGATTAGTGCGATGTTTGTATCCGTACCGTTGTTCAGTATCCGATCTGTGCCGGCTCGAGTCAGACTGATTCTTTCAGTAGCGATAACCTTCGTTGTCATGCCTTTATTGCCTCCTCTCCCGGCTGTTGAAATGTTCAGTTATGGTGGATTTATGATGGCTATTCAGCAGGTTATGATTGGTTTGACTAGCGGCTTTATTGTGCAGATGGTTTTTGCCGCAGTCGTTTTCGCCGGGCAGGGCATTGCTTTAAGCATGGGGCTTGGTTTTTCAACCATGGTCGATCCGCAAAACGGGCAACAGGTACCCACCGTTGCGCAACTCTATACGATTACCACTACGTTAATTTTCCTCAGCCTGGGTGGTCATTTACTGTTGATACAAATGCTGCTGGATAGCTTTAAGTCCTTGCCAATTGGCATGGATGGAATTAGTAAGGCCGGTATCTGGTCGATCCTTGCATGGAGCAGCCGGATGTTTGCAGGCGGCTTATTGCTGTCTATGCCGGTTATCACCAGTTTGCTGCTGGTTAATATCATTTTTGGCGTGGCCGCCCGGGCGGCTCCACAGCTGCAAATTTTTTCAGTGGGCTTTCCGGTAACGTTGATGTTGGGAATGTTGTTGATGTGGCAAACATTGCCCAATATGCTGGATCAATTCACCGGAATTTTAACGGAAGCCTACGATTTGATCGGGCAGTTGCTGCGCTTGTAAGGGTTAAGTCATGGCAGATAACGAAGACAAAACCGAAGAACCCACCGGCAAGCGTCTGGCAGACGCCAGAAAGAAAGGCCAGATTCCCCGATCCAGAGAGCTCAATACCTTTGCCATGCTGATAGCGAGCGCCACCTTGTTGCTTATGCAGGGTGGGCAAATAGGCAATGGCTTGATAGAGATGATGCGAGCCCAGTTTCAATTGAGCCGCGAAGTTATTTTCGACCCCGTTAGCCCTGTGATCCATTTTAAGCAGGTTATGATCGATGGTGGCATGTTGATTGTGCCATTGGTTATTGTTTTGGTGATCGTCGCGATTGTCACGCCTATATCAATGGGCGGCTGGGTATTCAGCTGGGAGCTTATATCCTTTAAGCCGTCAAAAATGAATCCCATTACAGGGCTTGCCAAGATTTTTGCCGTTCGAGGACTGGTTGAACTATTCAAGGCATTGCTGAAAATTTTATTGGTTTTTGCTGTCGCGTTTATGTTGTACAAATCATTTATTAATGACCTGCTTGGGCTTAGTGACGAGCCAGTGGATCAGTCGATCAGCCATGCGCTGGATATCATTGGCGTTTGCATTTTAATACTCAGCAGTTCATTGATATTGGTTGCGATGATTGATGTGCCCTATCAGCTGTGGGATCACAGTAAAAACCTGAAAATGTCATTGCAGGAAATCAAGGATGAACATAAAGAATCTGAGGGAAGTCCGGAGGTGAAAGGGCGTCAACGCAGGATGCAAATGGACATGGCGCAAAGACGCATGATGGCGGAAGTGCCGAAAGCCGATGTTATTGTGACCAATCCGAGCCATTATGCGGTGGCCTTAAAATATGATCAGAACTCAACCAGTGCGCCAAGACTGGTCGCCAAAGGCATCGATTTGATAGCCGCCCAAATCCGCAATGCTGCGATAGGAGCCGATGTGCCGTTGGTGGCCTCTCCGCCTTTGGCCAGGGCATTGTATTATTCGACTGAGATTGACAAGGAAATACCGCAAGGGCTTTATCTCGGTGTAGCCCAGGTGCTTGCTTATGTTTATCAGTTAAAAACAGCTCAGGAACATAACTGGGATGAGCCTTTACCGCCGGCAGACATTAAAGTGCCTGAAGAATTTAAACAGGGTTGATAGCATATGGATTTTAGCAAAATAAAGGCAGTATTGCTGTCGCTTGGCAAGGCTGATTTGGGCGCGCCATTAGTTATTGTAATGGTTCTGGCAATGTTGATATTGCCGTTGCCGGCATTTTTACTGGATCTGCTGTTTACCTTTAATATCGCTTTTTCGCTGATCATATTGCTGGTTGTTGTTTACACCGTTAAGCCCTTGGAGTTTGCGTCTTTTCCGACCGTTATTCTGCTTGCGACCATATTGCGTCTGGCGCTGAATGTGGCTTCAACACGCATTGTGCTGATGGAGGGCCATAACGGGGGCGATGCGGCCGGTAAGGTGATCGAGGCCTTCGGAGCCTTTGTTATCGGAGGCAATTTTGCCGTGGGCCTGGTGGTTTTCACCATACTCATCATCATTAACTTCATGGTCGTCACCAAAGGCGCAGGGCGTATTGCGGAAGTCGGAGCCAGGTTTACGCTGGATGCGATGCCGGGCAAGCAAATGGCGATTGACGCGGATTTGAATGCGGGCTTGCTGACCCAGGATGAAGCGCGTGAGCGGCGAGCTGAAGTGGCTACCGAAGCTGATTTTTATGGTTCTATGGATGGCGCCAGTAAATTTGTCAGGGGCGATGCGATTGCCGGGATCATTATTCTGTTTGTAAACATGATCGGCGGTCTTGCCATTGGTGTTGCCCAGCATGGTTTGAGCTTCGCTGAGGCAGGGAAGATTTATGTGCTGCTGACTATTGGTGACGGCCTGGTTGCCCAAATTCCTTCGCTGTTATTGTCAATAGCATCGGCACTGGTTGTGACCAAAGTTGGCAGCAGCGGTCAAAATATCGGGCAGCAGGTTGGTAAGCAAGTATTTGCAAATCCTCAAGCGTTAATGGTTACAGCGGCTGTAATAGGCGCTCTGGGGGTTATTCCCGGGATGCCCAATCTGGTTTTTATTCTGCTGGCCTCGGCTTTGGGCGGGGGAGCTTATCTAATTGATAAGAAACGTAAAGAAGCGGATCTGCTTGACATAGATTACCCGCTTGAGTTGTCCCATGCCGCTCCCGAGATTAAGGAGCTGGGCTGGGATGATGTGATGCCCGTTGATGTTGTCGGCTTGGAAGTCGGTTACCGGCTTATTCCGTTGGTCGATAAAACCCAGGGTGGGCAGCTGATGACCCGTATAAAAGGGGTGCGGAAAAAACTCTCCCAAGAATTGGGCTTCCTGATTCCGTCGGTGCATATTCGGGATAATCTTGATTTAAGCCCAACGGCCTACAGGATTTCACTGATGGGTGTGTCCCTGGGCGAGGCGGATATTATGCCGGAAATGGAAATGGCGATTAACCCGGGTCGTGTTTTTGGCACTTTGCAGGGCAGAGCATGCAAGGATCCGGCTTTTGGTCTGGATGCGGTATGGATAGAGCCAAGCCAGAAAGATCATGCGCAAACCTTGGGCTATACCGTGGTTGATCCTGGAACCGTCGTGGCGACCCATATGAGCCATCTTCTGCAGGCGCACGCTCATGAGTTGTTTGGTTATGAAGAGGCGCAAAAAATACTCGATAACCTGGCTAAATCGGCGCCCAAGCTGGTCGAAGATTTGGTGCCGAAAACTTTGCCATTAGGCGTGGTGGTCAAGGTGTTGCAAAACTTGCTGCAAGAGCATGTACCTATCCGAGATATGCGCAGTATTGCTGAGACTTTGGTGGAGTACGGGGTTAAGAGTCAAGATCCTGACATTTTGACATCGGCGGTGAGAGCTTCATTGGGACGATTAATTATTCATGAAATCAGTGGGATACAGGAAGAATTGCCGGTTATCACGCTGGATGGCGAGTTGGAACAGTTGTTGCATAAGTCTTTGCAAACGGCAGGCGAGAGTGGTGTCGGGATTGAACCGGGGTTAGCAGACCAAATGCATACGTCATTGCAGGAAAGTGCGCAAAAAATGGAAATGGAAGGACAAACAGCCGTGTTGCTGGTTTCTTCTTATATCCGCCCCTGGTTGTCCCGGTTTGTCCGTCACTCAATCCCCGGATTACATGTCCTGGCATATAATGAAATCCCTGCGTCTCGTCAGATCAAGGTGGTTTCAACTGTCGGGCGACGAGCATAGCACATGAGGCAATACAATGAAGATTAAACGTTTTTTTGCAGCAGATATCCGTCAAGCCATGAAAATGGTTAAAGAAGAATTGGGCGCAGACGCAGTAATAATGTCAAATAAGTCTGTTGACGGCGGCGTTGAAATTGTTGCCGCACGGGATTTTGATGAACAATTGATTCAGAACAAGCTGCAAAAACAGACGCCTGAACAACAGTCTCCAAAATCGAAGCCTGGATCTAAACAAGTTGATTTGCCTGATTTTGAAACGGAAAGAAATCGTCTGCATGTATTAAGCAGCCCAAGAAAACAGGGTGCAGATGGATACACGCCTGAGCGTCCAGTGCGGTCGAATCGGTTTCCTGTTGACGCCGACACTTCCACCGGCCCTGGCAGCCGCCGGAATATTGACCAATATGTGGGTTATGCAGAAAAAGTACATTTACGCGGAAATCCGGAAACAGTAACGGCAAAACCCGCCAAGCCGTTTGCTTCTGCTGCAAAAGACAGGCCCTACTACCCGACAGAAAAAACACCAGAAAAAAAGGACGATCTATCGGATAACCTGTTAATGGAAATGAGCAAGGAGCTTAAATCCTTGAGGGCAGCGATGGACTCCAAATTATCAAGTGTCAGCTGGGCTCACAATTCGAAAACCAACCCGGTTAGGGCAGAATTGCTGCAGCGGTTGGCCGGAATGAGCATTTCAAGAAAACTGAGTGTCAAGATTGCCGACCGTTTCACCAATCACACCGATTCTGAACTTGTTGTTACCCAAGCGCAGGAGCTGCTCACTAAAGTGTTGCCCATAGCCGATGATGATTTGCTCGAATCCGGCGGTATTGCCGCCTTGGTTGGACCTACCGGAGTAGGGAAAACGACAACCATTGCCAAGCTGGCCGCTAAATTTATCTTAAAATACGGCTCCAGACAGGTTGCCTTGATTACCACGGATAATTACCGTATCGGGGCACATGAACAACTTAACACCTACGGCCGCATACTGGATATTCCTGTCCGTGTAGCGTCCAGCGCCGCTGAATTACGCAATCTCATCAATGGCTTTTCAGACAAGCGCCTCATTTTGATCGATACGGCGGGAATGAGTCAGCGGGATATGAAACTGACCGAACAGATTAATACACTGAGACAAACCCAGATGCCCATTAAATCTTATCTGGTCATGTCAGCTGCAACCGAATACAAGGCAATGAATGAAATTATCAGGGCATTCCAAATTTTTGAACCACAGGCGGGTATTTTGACTAAACTTGACGAAGCAGCAACGATTGGTTCGGCGATTTCTTCAATAATAGAGCATAACCTGCCGTTGTCGTTTATTACCGACGGTCAGCAAGTGCCTGAAGATATGCATAGACCTTGTGCCCGGACGTTGATTGCGCAATGTGCAGCTGAGCTGGAAATGGAAAACGACTATAATAACAGTGCAAATAATGAAGCATGGGTGGCGCAAGGCTATGCATAAGCAACCCGATCAAGCAGCCGGAATAAGAAAAATGAATAAAATAAAACCTGTTCGGGTCATCGCAATAACCAGCGGCAAAGGCGGCGTAGGCAAAACAAACTTGTCAGTTAATGTCGGCATAGCCCTGTCGCAGGCAGGGCAGCGGGTGGTGTTGATGGATGCGGACATGGGGCTGGCTAACGTGGATATTTTGTTAGGCGTATATCCCAAATTCAATCTTTCTCATGTGTTGTCAGGAGAAAAGACCTTGGGCGAAATCATGATGGATGGGCCAGCGGGTTTAAGGATAATCCCAGGGGCATCAGGCATCCAGAAAATGTCCGAACTGACCACAGTCGAACAGGCCGCCGTGATCCATGCATTTAGCGGGATTGATCAGGATATAGACGTATTGATCGTCGATACGGCGGCTGGTATATCGGCAAGCGTGGTGAATTTTGCCCGGGCCTGTCAGGAAATCATCGTTGTTGTTTGCGATGAGCCGACATCGCTGACGGATGCTTACGCGTTTATCAAATTGCTGAACAGGGACTATGGGCTGTCTAATTTCCATGTGATAACCAATATGGTTCAAACAGTCCAACAAGGTCATGCGCTATTCCAGAAATTAAGCAAAGTCACGGACCGCTATCTGGATGTTACGCTGCACTTTGCAGGGGCGGTGCCCTATGATGAATATTTACGTAAATCAGTCCAAAAACAAATGCCGGTAGTCGTTGGCTTCCCAAGAAGCAAGGCATCTCTTGCGATGAAGTCTGTAGCCGCGAAGATTAATAGCTGGCCGCTGAAATCCCAGGCTGGCGGGTATATTGAATTTTTTATTGAAAGAATGATCCAGTACGGTTCTCAAAAGGATGTTGCATGAGTGGTGTGGCAATGTACGCTTCTGTACAGGCTGGTGGCACCGATCAACGTGTCATGCAGCATGCGCCTTTAGTTAAGCGCATTGCCTACCATTTATTAAACAAGCTGCCGGATTCAGTCCAAGTCGATGATTTAATCCAGGCCGGGATGCTGGGGTTGCTGGAAGCCCTCAAGAATTACGATGCCACTCAGGGCGCCAGTTTTGACACTTATGCCGGCATACGTATCCGTGGATCCATGCTGGATGAAGTCAGGCGCAGCGACTGGACGCCCCGTTCCGTGCATAAAAAATCGCGCATGGTTTCCGATGCCATACGCACCATTGAAAACGAAACCGGATCTGAGGCGCGAGACGTTGAAGTGGCTAAGCATTTAGGCATAGGCCTGGATGAATACAACCAGATTCTTCAAGACTCAAGCAGCTGTCGCGTGTTCAGTGTCGAAGAATTGGCGGAAACAGGCGGCGATCATTATCTTGATCAGTCCATAAGCCTGGAAGATGAGCCGGGTTATGGCTTAAGCCGGGATGGTTTCCAGCAGGCATTGGCCGATGCCATTATGGATTTGCCTGAGCGGGAGCGTTTGGTCATATCGCTTTATTATGATGAAGAGCTTAATTTGCGTGAAATCGGCGAAGTTTTGAATATCAGTGAGTCCAGGGTCAGTCAAATCAGCTCACAGGCTGTATTGAGATTACGATCAAGACTGGGCGGCTGGATGGATGACAATTAATTTTATGCAGGCATGGATTTGTCGAAATCGGCTGCTACTAAAAAGCAGAGTCGTCTGAGGTGATAAGTTGTATATGGCGTGTTGGCGAACCTGGAAAGTCGCTCGGTTCCCTCGGCAACTGCTCCGTGCGTTTCTCTCGATCGCTGTTCCAGACGCGATTCTACCTCCTGCATCCATGCAGTCGTATGTTTAGTAACTAGGCTAATGGATATTTTAAGTATTATAGGCGTGTTTGTTGGTGTTGGCGCCATTCTGACCGGCATCGTACTGGATGGTGGCGATATCAGCTCGTTGCTGAATGGGCCGGCATTTGTCATTGTATTCGGAGGGACATTCGGGGCAACGCTTTTGCAGTTTCCGCCAGCGATTTTTGTCAGAAGCATGAGAATGTTTTCGTGGGTGTTAATGCCCCAAAAACCGGATCTCAAGGCGCAAATTAACAAAATAGTTAGCTGGAGTCTCCTGGCTCGGAAAGAGGGTGTGCTAGGTCTTGAAAATGAAATACCCGAGGAAAAAGATCCGTTTGTACAAAAAGGGCTGCAACTGTTAGTTGACGGGAATGAGCCTGGTCTCATACGGGACATAATGGAATTGGAGATAAACTCCAAAGAGGATAGGGATTTTCAGGCAGCCAGGCTGTACGAGGCAATGGGCGGTTATGCGCCGACCATCGGGATTCTGGGCGCCGTTATGGGCTTGATTCATGTGATGCAGAACTTAACCAACCCGGAACTTTTGGGAGAAGGGATCGCTACGGCTTTTGTTGCGACAATATATGGCGTGGGCTCCGCTAACTTGATCTTTTTGCCGGTTGCCAATAAATTAAAAATGCGTGCGCTTGCTGCTTCTCAGGCCAGAGAAATGATGGTCGAAGGCATTACCGCCATTGCAGAGGGCGAAAACTCAAGAGATATAGAGCTGAGACTGAACGGCTATTTACATGACACGGCGTAAAAAAAGAATGAGGGACGACGTGAGCAATCATGATCGTTGGATGGTGTCTTATGCGGATTTTGTGACCTTGTTGTTTGCGTTTTTCGTTGTCATGTATGCAATGTCTTCAGTCAATGAAGGGAAATATAAGGCGCTGTCCAGTTCAATAGTCGATGCTTTTTCCAAGAACGATCAGCAGGGCGGTGTGATCGATCCTATTCAGACGGGTACTCCACCTACGGTTTTCCAGCCTATCCCCTTGGATAACCCTTCAAACGTGGAAGTTGAAAAAAGACGGGAGCTGAGTGAGGAAATATTAAAGGAAAGAAGGAATTTGGGTCAGGTATCCGATCAATTCAAGGAAGTTTTAGCGCCTTTTATTGATGACAGGTTGGTTTCGGTCAAGCGAAATGACTATTGGATAGAACTGGAAATGAACAGCGAAATGCTGTTTTTAAGCGGTGAAGCGGAGTTGTCCAAGAAAGCGATACCGGTGCTAAAAAAGATTTCCGAAGTTATTAGCTCATTACCCAATGCGGTCAATGTTGAAGGACATACGGATAATGTCCCTATTGACAACATAAAATTCCGGTCGAACTGGGATTTGTCATCTGCCCGTGCAACGAGCGTGGTGCATGAGCTTATCAAAGATGGCATTAATCCGGTCCGTTTGTCTGCAATCGGGTATGGAGAATTTCATCCTGTTGGCGATAACAAGGTTGAGGACGGCCGCTTTAAGAACCGGCGCGTGGTTCTGGTTTTAATGTCACAGGCTTTTGCCCGTTATGGCGCTAATGATGAAGAGCGCGCCAAATTATTAAATTTGGCGCCTACGGTGGAGACAGGAACTTCTGTTAGCAAATCAGGGAATAAATAGGCAATAAGGAATTATTAGTTTTGTGGAATATCGACCTCTTGTAGAATTAAGAGGTTCATTCGTGTAAACGATAGTTTAAAGGAGGCTGAAATGTCAGAAATATCCTCTATAACGCCGATTCACCCGACTTTAAAACCGGTTAAAGTCCGAAGGGACGAGGACAGTCTTTCAAAGAGGCATCAGTCAGGAGAACAGCATGACCTTGACCATCATCACCACGCTGTACCTGAACAGCATGAACAAGACGCTAAGCCTATAGAATATGACCAAGATGCTCAGCCCATACAACATATTGATGAAATTGTGTAATGCCTAATCTTTTGCTGATTGCCTTCATTATTACCGGTGTAGCGATTGCCGTTATGGCCGGCGTGCTTGTTTGGCTGATTCGCGCCCATCTGAAACTCAAATACAATTACCGGGTGCTTACGGATATCATTGATGGCATCAATAATGATATTGCCGGGATGTGTTCTGCCGCGCTGAAAGTGAACAGCCGCTTAGCAAGCACTGATGAGCACTTCAACGAACTCATAGCAAAAATTTCCGAGTATCAGGAAAATGCGCATTCTTCGAATCCATACAGCGGCGACATACGGAAAATCCGTAGCGGAGCGACTGTCGATGAACTGATGCAGGCTTCCGGCTTAAGCCATGATGAAGCGGCTTTATTGATTCGTTTACACGGGTCTAAAACGCAGTCCTAATACGGTTAGACGCCGGTGAGTTCTTGATTCGGTCGGAATCGACTAGATTGTATCGCGGTAAGGTTGTGGCTTTTGGGGTGGGTTCTGTTTTTCCAACTCGCGCCCGAATTCGTCCAGCTGTCGTTTTAGTTCCTCGCCAAAAGACTCAATTCCTTTTTCTATCAGTGGTATCTGCTGCTCCAGCTGTTTGTTAAATATTTCGCCAAGATTCTGCAGGCTTTTGATAATGCCGCTGAACGGTTCATTTGAAATATTAATGAGGGTTTGTCGGTAATCAACCTTCCAATGGCCGTTCTCTTTTGATAAGACCGTATTAAAAGTCAGGGTCTTGTCGTTTTGAGTAATGATGGTTTCTATGGTTGCATTGAGGTCATTGATTGTTATCTGGCCGGTGCGTAGCGACGAGTTTTCTATGGGTTGCTGTTTGCCGACCAGCGGTTGGGTTTCTTGAGTGGCCTGTTTTTTGGCGCTTTCAATATCGCCATGCAGTAATGCCTCCCAAAATACGGTGGTTACCTCTTCGGGAGTTGTTGTTTGGCATCCGGCAAGGATGAGTAACAGGCCAACAAGCCCGGCCAATAAGGCCGGGCTGGAAAAAGCGGTACAGGATGGCTTAATCTTCGCCACTAAATACACCAAGCAGTTGCAGCAAGCTCAGGAACAGGTTGTAGATGGATACGTATAAAGAAACGGTCGCCAAAATGTAGTTGGTCTCGCCGCCGTGTATGATTTCACTGGTCTGGAATAAGATCATGCCGGACATCAGCAGAATGAACATGGCGGATACCGCCAGCGACAAACCGGGCATTGAGAAGAGCAATGCGCCAATGCCCGCCAGAAATGCCACCAGCACGCCGACCATCAGGAAACCGCCCAGAAAGCTGAAATCCTTGCGGGTTGTTAAAGCGTAGCCTGAAAGACCCAGGAATATGACGCCTGTGCCGCCTAATGCCGTCATGATGAGTTCGTGGCCATTGCTGAAGGCGGTAACGTACATTGTTAAAATAGGGCCGAGAGTCAATCCCATAAAACCGGTCAGCGCAAAAACAAAAACCAACCCTAAGCCGCTGTTGCTGAATTTGGTCGTCAAGAACAGCAGGCCGAAATAACCAATCAGGGTGATGAACGGGTTAAAATGCGGCAGATTCAGAACCATTGCCGCGCCCGCGGTCATGGCGCTGAACAGCAAGGTCATTGATAACAGCAGGTAAGTGTTTTTCAGTATTTTATTGGTTGCCAGAATCTCAGCTTCCGGGCGGGAAATAGCGGTGTTTAATCTCATTTTACTTGGATTCCTTAAAAATAAATGATGAATGGATAGGAACAGCTTTGAATCTTACAAGAGTTTGTCGGTATTTGTAAGCATATTTAAGTATCATACCCGGTTATTGAGAGAATGACTTTTTAACGAACAAAATTATGACAGAAATTATACAAAAAACACCTTATGAACTGATAGGCGGAGAGGTTGCAATACAAGGTCTTGTTGACAGATTTTATTTTTTTATGGATACCCTGCCTGAAGCCGATGGAATCAGGAAAATGCACGCCGCGAGTTTGTCGGGAGCGCGAAGCAAGTTGTTCAAGTTTTTATCCGGCTGGCTGGGCGGACCCGATTTGTTTGTGCAGGAATACGGTCACCCGCGCCTGCGGCAGCGGCATTTCCCGTTCGCGATTGGCGCGGCTGAAAGAGATCAGTGGATGTTGTGCATGAATAAAGCCTTGAACGAAATGGCTATGGATGCAACTTTCAGGGAAAACCTGAGCCAGGCCTTGCAGCAGCTGGCAACCCATATGATTAATCAGGATGCATGACACCGTGAGTAACGTGTTGCAAATGTTTGGTAATAGGGCGATCGTTTCCGATCTGCCGTTTTCATACGCCATCCGGCGCAGCCAGCGTGCCACGAATACGCGCATCGTTGTTACGTCCGGCAAGATTGAAGTTGTCGCACCGGCACAGGTATCTGAACATAGCATTCATCAGTTTGTTCAGGCAAAGCAGCAATGGATTGTTCAAGTCCAGGCTAAACTGGAAGCCAAAAGCCGGCAGCATAAAAGTTTTGCGCCGGCTGTTTATGGTCATGGCGCTGAAATTCCCTATCAGGGGGGAACGTATAAGTTGGCGGTCAGGCCGACAAAATTAAAAAGGATTAAAATAGAATTTCTGGATGAGTTTATTGCGCATGTGCCTGAAACCTTGGTTGACAAAGAGCACAGCGAGGATATCAAGAGCGCATTGATACGCTGGATGAAGCAGCAATCAAAACAGCATGTGGAGCAACTGGTTCGGCAGCATGCCGATAAAAAACAGCTGTTCCCCCAGGCTGTTAGAATCAAGACTCAAAAGAGCCGCTGGGGCAGTTGTGGTATCCGCAATGACATTAATATCAACTGGCTGTTAATCATGGCGCCTCCTGAAGTCCTGGAATACGTAGTGGTGCATGAGCTTTGCCATATCCGGGTCAGGAATCATTCCACGCATTTTTGGGCCTTGGTTGGCGAACATCTGCCGGATTACAAAAGCCGGAGACATTGGTTGAAAAAGCACGGAAACAGTCTGATGAAGGGGCTATAGGATTGCATGAGCAAGAAAAATAAAACCGGGTTTGTTTGCGATCAGTGCGGAGCCGATTATCCCCGCTGGGGAGGGCAATGCACCAGTTGCGGCGAATGGAACACGATCAAGGAAGTCAGGTTGGGCTCCGCCGCATCGGAGCGCAATAACCGCTCTGCGGGTTATGCGGGAAGCCGGTCGGAAGTCCAGTTGTTGTCAGATGTTAATCTTTTGCAGGCCGAGAGAATTTCCAGCGGCATTTCAGAATTTGACCGCGTTCTGGGCGGCGGCATTGTCAGCGGCAGCGTGGTATTGATTGGCGGAGCGCCGGGGGCGGGGAAGAGCACCATTTTGCTGCAGGCCATTGCCAATATCGCCGCGCGCGGCGTGAGCGTGCTTTATGTTTCCGGCGAGGAGTCGCTGCAACAGATTGCAGAGAGAGCCCACCGGCTGAAGCTTCCGGCAGATAAAATCATGATGCTTGCCGAAACGTCCGTGCAGCGCATTTGCGATGTGTTGGATGAGGTCAAGCCGCAGATTCTGGTGATTGACTCGATTCAGGTCATGCATACGCAGGAGGCTGATTCGGCGCCGGGATCAGTTTCCCAGGTCAGGGAATCGGCCAGTTATCTGACGCAATACGCCAAAAAAAATAATGTGTCCATTTTTATGGTCGGGCATGTGACCAAGGATCAGTCGCTGGCAGGCCCCATGACCTTGAGTCATATTGTCGATACGCAGGTGATGCTGGCTTCGACGGATGATGCCCGGTTCAGGGTTTTAAGGGCGGACAAGAACCGCTTCGGCAGCGTGGGCGAACTGGGTTTTTTTGCGATGGATGGTTCGGGACTCAAAGAGGTCAAGAACCCTTCGGCAATGTTTCTGAACCGGCCGGAAAAGCCGTCATCAGGCAGCGTCATTACGGTGCTGTGGGAAGGTACGCGGCCGCTTCTGGTGGAAATTCAGGCGCTGGTGACCGAATGCCAGTATGGAAACCCCAGGCGGCTTGCTGTGGGTTTCGATCAAAATCGGCTTGCCATGCTGCTTGCCGTGCTGGCCAGGCACGGCGGTATTGTTACCGCGACTGATGAGATTTATGCCAATGTTGTCGGCGGCATCAAGGTGACGGAGACCAGTTCCGATCTCGCCATTGTGGTAGGGATTGTTTCCAGCCTGAGGGATAAGGTGATTGCCCATGACACCTTCTTTTTCGGGGAAATTGGCCTAAGCGGCGAGATCAGGCCCGTGGCCAATGGCCATGCACGGCTTAATGATGCGGCAAAACATGGCTTCAAAATAGCCGTTATCCCCAAGGCGAATGCGCCTAAAAAATCAATTGAGGGTTTGAAGATTCATGCGGTCTCCACGCTTTCTCAAGCGCTTGATATTCTGTCGGGAATATAGTCGGTACTACTCGGTTAATGCCTGCAAATCCCTTTCCAGCAACTTGCTGTCGCCAAGATTGAGTTCAACCAACCGGCGCAGCTCGGAAATGCTGTCTATATCGATATGTTCGCATTTAAATCCCACGTTATTTCCTACAACATGGGTCGCGGTAAGCGCCATTTTAATTGTGGATTGCCCGGACAGGTACAGCGTAAGCGTGTAGATTTTCTCCGGATTTTCTTCCCAGGGAAATTCAAAATGCAATAAACAGCCTTTTAAGGAAAGGTCGGTGATTTCGCACGGCCAAGACTGCTCTTCGCAGCTTAATACGGCGGGTGCTTTGTAGAGAATACGGTGGTAGTGCCGGTCGTTTTTTTCTATTGGATGCATGGGCTTAATTCAGAAAAATTACAGGGACGTGTTGTCGATAATCAGTACATCGCTAAACGAATTCTGATTATAGGCGGTATTATTTTAGATATTCAAAAAAATCCGGTTTTTTACTGTAATTCGTTATTGCTGTGGTAAAAGTTTATTTTTCGGCAGAAATTTGACCAGTTTAACGGCATTTTCGTCCCGTTTTATAATTTCCAGAAGGTAGCCGTGCAGTTTAATGCTGGTTCCGGCCTCGGGAATTGTTTCCATAAATTCAATGATAAGCCCGTTGAGCGTCTTGGGGCCTTCCGTGGGAAGCGACCATTGAGTGACGCGGTTTAATTCTCTAACGGTAATGTTGGCATCAACCAGATAGCTGCCGTCATTTTGTTTTCTGGCAATAACATCCTCCGTGATCAGTTCCCCCACGATTTCCTGCAGCAAGTCGTCCAGCGTAACCAGGCCTTGCACGTCACCGTATTCGTCGACAACTAAGCCGATACGTATTTTTTCATTTTTAAACCGGTGCATTTGATTATGCACGGGGGTGCTTTCGGGGATGAACGAAGGTTTATCCAGGCAATCTATGATGGTTTGCTTGTCAAAACCTTCCAGATTAATCAGTGCGAGCACTTTTCTTAAATGCAGGAAGCCAATAACCCGGTCGATGCTTGTTTTATACACGGCCAAGCGGGTATGCGGACTGGTTTTGATCCGGGTAATAATTTCCTCAATGGATAATTCGAGATCAATGCCGACAATTTCATTGCGCGGCGTCATGATGTCTTCAACAGTCGCCGACTCAAGATCCAGTATGCCCATCAGCATTTTTTGATAGCGCGCCGGCATTAGGCTTTCCGCGTCGCTAATAATGCTTTTTAATTCGTCTGTGTTGAGTTTGTCATGAGTGTTCTTTTTGACATCGACGCCAACTACGCGCAATAACAGGTTAACAAATAAATTGACGAACCATACGACGGGATAGAATATTTTTAGTAAGGGGGTGTAGATCCAGGCGGCAGGAAAAGCGAGTAGTTCAGGTTTGATTGCAGCAAGTGTCTTGGGCGTCACATCCGAGCAAATAAGCATTATAATAGTCAAAATTCCGGTAGCGATAGCTATGGTGGATTCTTCATTGGCATAGAGCTTAATGGCAATGACTGTTGCTATCGACGCTGCGAAATTATTAACAAAATTATTGCATAGTAAAATCAGGCCGAGTAAGCGGTCAGGACGTTGCAACAATTTATGTGTTTTTATTGCGCCGGAATGTTTTAGCTTAACCAGATGCCGTAAACGATACCGGTTTAACGACATTAAAGATGTTTCTGAGCCGGCGAAAAAAGCGGAAAGAATAAGCATGGCGGCAAGTATGCCAAACAGCATACTAAGGGGTATATCGTTCAAAGAGGTGTGCTCTGGGTTGTGAAAACAGTTCTAGTGTCTATGATGAGAAATTTTTGTCAAGCCTGAATGCGGTTATAGGAACGGCTTATTCATTTAAACTACATTAAAAATGCTATAGAACAGATTGAAATAAAAAGAATTTTGACATGATCATGATTCGATGCTTAACTTTGCCGGGTAGTTAAATAATCAATAAGGGTATTTTAAGGCTATGCCGGGTAATGAGCTGCGGCTGCGAAAAGTCCTATTAATTTGAGCGATGAGTGTGGAAATATGGCTTTACCGCGTATTTTGTTAGTTGACGATAATAAAACAAGATCCCAGCAACTTGAGGTAGTGCTTCAGTTTATGGGGTGCCAGGTAGAAACAGCCGCCTCATCGGAGTATGTTTCCTATCTGGCTGATGCCGATCAGTTGTGTGGTGTTTTTGTTGGCGATGGCATTGATAAACAGGCCTCCGTTGTCAGCGATATTGTCGAGCGGGCGGACAAAATACCGGTCATTTTGTTAATCGAGAAGGGAACTGCGCTTCAGGTTTCGACGGCGATCAGTAACAGGGTGTTTCAGGTGCTGGAGTGGCCTGCTACCTATGTCAGTTTGAAGCCGATAATCGATAAACTCTTGGTTTCTCAAACGCAACAACAAGAGGATCAAGGGCGCTCCTTGGGGCGTCGGGATCATGATCGCCGTTCATCTTCAATTGAGCGGCTAAAAGGAAAGAGCCCGGCTATTATCAACATTCGCAAATTGATAGCCCAGGTTGCAGAATCAGATGCGACTGTCTTAATTCTTGGTGAGTCGGGAACAGGAAAGGAAGTTGTTGCCAGGGCTTTGCATGATGCTTCCTTGCGAAGAGAAAGCCCGTTCGTTCCCATAAATTGCGGAGCGATTCCAGGCGAATTGCTGGAAAGCGAGTTGTTTGGTCATGAAAAAGGCGCTTTTACCGGCGCTTTAAACGCCAGACAGGGGCGTTTTGAGATGGCCGAAGGCGGAACGCTGTTCCTTGATGAAATTGGCGATATGCCTCTGGCAATGCAGGTCAAGTTATTGCGTGTCTTGCAGGAGCGTACTTTTGAGCGCGTAGGCAGTAACAAGACTATCCATTGCGATGTGAGGGTGATTGCTGCAACGCACCGGTATCTGGAGAATGAGATTAAGGAAAACCGGTTTCGGGAAGATCTGTTTTACCGTTTAAATGTTTTTCCTATTGATATACCGGCCTTAAAGGATAGGGCGGAAGATATTCCCCTGTTGGTGCAGGATCTCATCGCACGTATGGAGGCATCCAATCGCGGCTCCGTGCGGCTGACAAATGCAGCCTTGGCTGTTTTGATGCAATATGAATGGCCGGGTAATGTCCGGGAGCTGGCAAATCTAATTGAAAGGCTGGCTATTATCAATCCCAAAGGACTGGTTGATGCAGCTGATTTGCCGGAAAAATTCCAGCAATATGAAGTTCCGGACAAATTGGTTTGTGAAATGGATGCCGATAATGCAGAAGATGATGATCAATCGGAGCAGCTTGAAGTTGCTAATATGTTTGAGAACTTGCCGCCTTCTTTAGCGCAGTTGCCGGAACAGGGTATAGATCTGAAGGAATATCTTAATGTCATGGAAAACGATTTGATACGCCAGGCATTGAATGAATGCAATGGCGTGGTCGCTCATGCGGCCAAACGGCTGAACATGCGCCGTACAACGCTGGTTGAAAAATTACGCAAGTATGATTTGCAGCGTTAAAAGCGGAGAGTCAATTTTCCGTCATGGCATTTTAAGTCATTGAAATTAAATGATTTAAAACTTGGTCTGATTATTGCTTTATTCTGACTGTAGAAAAACAAAGCGATCGGACATGAATACTCAAGACACTCAAAAAACACAAAAAACCGAACAGCTCACCGATGCGTTCCGTATTTTTAACGAGCTATCGCAAAATTTATCTGTTTCTTATCAGGGACTGGAAGAGCAGGTTGCCAAGTTACATGGTGAACTTGCTTTTGCCCGTAGTGAGCGGCTTAAAACGCTTGAGGAAAAAGAGAAGCTTGCCAGCCGGTTGGAAAAGATACTGGCCGCGCTTCCTGCCGGCGTTATAGTTTTGGATACGGCCGGAAAAATTCTGGATTGCAATGCGGTAGCGATAGATTTTTTAGGTGAACCGTTGATTGGCCTGGATTGGGCGGAAGTTATCGGCCGCAGCCTGATTCCTGTTTTTGATAATCCCCATGAGCGTCATCTGAACAATGGCAAGCGGGTTAACATGACCTGTAATCAGCTGGAAAATGATTCTGGACAAATCATCCTGTTATCGGATGTCAGCGAAATGCGAACCTTGCAGGATATGCTGAATCAGCAAAAACAGCTGTCGGCGATGGGCGAAATGGTGGCGAGTATGGCGCATCAGGTCAGAACGCCGCTGTCGACGGCAATACTCTACGCATCGCAAATGAGCAACCCGGCATTAGGTAATGAAAAACGGCAACGGTTTTCACAAAGAATCCTTGAGCGTTTACAGTATCTGGAAAGGCAGGTTAACGACATGTTGATTTTTGCCAAAGACGGGCGTTTGGCGATGGAGACGTTTTCATTGGCCGAATTGCTCAATCATCTCAAGGAGACGGTGAAAGAATATGTTGGCCCGGGCAGGATTGATTTGCAGGTTATCAATGAGGTTCAAGATGATGAAATGCTGGGCAATGAAAATGCTTTGCGCGGCGCATTGATGAACTTATTGAATAATGCGGTTGATGCGGTGGGTCAGGCTGGAAATATACAAGTATCGGTTGCCCAGCTTGATGAGTGTAATGTGCGGATTGTCATTAAGGACAATGGCCCGGGGATTTCCAGAGAGCTGTGCCAGCGGGTTTTTGAGCCTTTTTTTACCACCAAGGCGAACGGCACCGGGCTGGGCTTGGCCGTCGTTGATAACGTAGTGAAGGCGCATGGCGGTAATGTGGGCGTTGAATCGACCCTGGGAGAGGGAACTGTTTTTTCTTTAGTTCTGCCTTGCATCAAGCGGACATTTAATTTGTTGCCGGGCGGTTTTTCCGGTAAAAATCATAATCAAAGTCACAATCAAAGAGATCTGAGCCATGAAACAGTATGATGTGCTAATTGTCGAAGATGATATGTCGTTATGCGAGGCGCTTTGCGATACTTTGGAAATAGAGGGCTATCGTGTGGTTTCCGCCCGCAATGGCACTGAAGCATTGACGAAACTGGAACTTGGCCAATTCAAGCTGGTTGTTAGCGATGTGCAGATGCCGGTCATGGACGGCTTTCAGTTGTTGAAAAACATGCAGCATAAATATTCGGAAACCCCTGTGTTGCTGATGACAGCTTACGGCACTATTCCCAAAGCAGTGGAGGCCATGCAGGCTGGAGCGGCTGATTATCTTATCAAGCCATTTGATGCGGAAGCCCTGGTAAGCAAGGTGGCTGATTATGTCGTGGCTAATCCGGTCGCAGCTAACACAGATGCCAGTGAACGAGTCGTGCAAGACGAGGCCATGAAAAGACTCTATGCCTTGACAGCTAAAGTTGCCAAATCGAATGTTACCGTGTTGTTGCAGGGCGAAAGCGGAACGGGTAAGGAAGTTATTGCCCAGTATATCCATCAGAATTCAACGCATTACCAAGGGCCTTTTATCGCGGTGAATTGTGCGGCTATTCCTGAAAATATGCTGGAAGCGATGCTGTTCGGCTATGAAAAAGGAGCCTACACCGGAGCCGTTCAGTCCATGCCGGGGAAATTCGAGCAAGCGCAGGACGGTACCTTGTTGCTGGATGAAATAGCGGAAATGGATTTAGGCTTGCAGGCAAAATTATTGCGGGTATTGCAGGAGAAGGAAGTCGAACGTCTGGGCAGTCATAAAAAAATCAAGTTGGATGTCAGAATTTTGGCGGCCACCAATCAGAAGCTGAAAGAACAGATGGAGCAGGGACGGTTTCGTGAGGATCTGTATTATCGTCTCAATGTGTTCCCTATTAATATTCCGCCTTTACGTGACAGACCCGGCGATATTTTGCCGCTGGCAAAGGAATTAATGCAGCGGCATATAGGCAAGGCGGCAAATGTGCCTGAATTTGATCAAAAGGCGGTTGAAAAAATGCTGGCCTACGGCTGGCCCGGTAATGTCAGAGAGCTGGATAATGTCGTGCAGCGGGCGCTTATTTTGCGGGCTGGAGACAGGATTACGGTTGATGATTTGGTGTTTGAACAAGCAAGCTCAACGATGACTGAAACCAATGCAAATTTTCCGGCTTTTATCGCCATGGATGGTGCGTATGCCGCAAGCCAGCCGGGAGCTGGCGCGGCGGAAGCAAGAGAGGATAATGGCAAAGAGGAAAGGCTTGAGATTGGCGGCTTGGGCGAAGGCGTCCGTTCTGCTGAGGAAAACATCATATTACAGACCCTGCAGATGGAAAACGGCAGCCGTAAAACCACTGCTGAAAAGCTGGGGATTAGTCCCAGAACGCTCCGCTATAAAATGGCGAGAATGAAGGATTCTGGCGTTATTATTTCATGCTAAACTGTTGGCATTAATAATGCATGAAACTCTGCACTATGAGACTTTAAGAGAGAAAACCCATGAGTGAGATGAATGTAAACCAAGTGCTGGCTCAGATGCGGGCAATGTCGCTGGAGGCTGGCGGCGGCAAGGTGCAGGAAACAGGGGGAAATACTGACTTTGCTGCAATGCTAAAGCGGTCTATTGACTCTGTTAACGATACCCAGCAAACCGCCGGAAAAATGGCGCAGGATTTTGAGACGGGCGACACCAGCGTAAGCTTGGCAGAAGTTATGGTTGCTTCACAAAAGGCTAGTGTTTCATTTCAGGCAATGCTGCAAGTCAGAAATAAATTAGTTGAAGCCTATAAAGATGTCATGAACATGCCAATGTAGCATGCAAACAGTGATTAGAAGATGAGCGAAATAAACGGTAATAATCTGATTGAGACCGGGGGGCAGCAGGATTTGGCGGAAACGGGTAATGCTCGTTCTGCTGCGGAAGCTAGTCCTGTCGCTGAGATTTCACGTACGTTAGCGGCAAAAGGCGATGTGCATCCCGCCCTTAAAGGTCTGGCGGGGCTGTCCATAGTGCGTCAGATTGGGTTGATGCTAGGGCTGGCGCTTAGCGTTGCTATCGGCGTTGCTATTGTTTTATGGTCACAAGAGCCTTCTTATGGCAGGCTGTATTCTGAAATCGGCGAGAAGGATGTGGCCGAAATCCTTGAAGTCCTCAATACGCAGGGTATCAAATATAAAGTCGAAACAGGTTCCGGTGCCATTATGGTGCCGATGGATGATGTGAGTGCTGTAAAGCTTAAATTGGCGGCTCAGGGATTGCCCCGGAGCAATAGCCTGGGTTATGAGTTACTGGATAAAGACCAGGGTTTCGGTACCAGTAAAAGTGTCGAAATGGTACGTTTTCAGCGGGCATTGGAAGGCGAAATCGCGCGAACCATCATGGGTATCCAAAATGTAAAATCAGCCAGGGTGCTTTTAGCTCTTCCCGTCCAGTCGGTGTTTGTGCGCGAGCGCAAGAAGCCAAGCGCCTCTGTCATAGTCAATTTATATCAGGGCAGATCGTTAGATAAAGGCCAGATTGAATCCATTGTCCATTTAGTGGCTTCCAGTGTGCCGCAGCTTGAAGCAGAGCAAGTAACCGTTGTCGATCAAAAAGGACAGCTGCTAAACAGTAACGACACCTCATCCGAGGTTAATCTGACCTCCAAGCAATTCGAATATAAGAAAAATATTGAAGAACATCTGATGAAGCGGATTGAAAATATCCTGACGCCATTAGTGGGTGGTGACGGGATGCGGGCGCAAATTTCAGCGGATGTGGATTTTACCGTGACGGACAGAACCCAGGAAATGTTTAATCCGGATTTGCCGGCCCTTAGAAGCGAGCAGACATCCGAAGAACAAAATACTTCACCCGTTCAGGGGGTTCCTGGCGCCTTATCAAATCAGCCCACTCCTGCGGGTACATCGCCACAAACGACAGTTGTGCAGAATGGAGGGCCGAGTGCGACAACAGCGGCTGGCGCAGCGCAGGGGGCTGCGGCCAGTTCAGCAGCGGCTCCGGGTTCGTTAGCTAAAAACGCAACAAGAAATTTCGAGCTGGATAAAACGATTACGCATACCCGGCTGGCTACAGGCGCATTGCGGCGCTTGTCTGTCGCAGTGGTTGTTGATGACCAACATGTCCCCCGCAGTGACGGTACGGTAAAAGCCCAGTCCTATTCACAGGAAGACATCAATCGGTTTAGCGATCTGGTGAAGCAGGCGGTTGGTTTTGACAGCAGTCGCGGCGATCAGGTTACTGTCACTAACGCTACCTTTAAAATGGCAGATATGACTGAAGCGTTGCCCGAGCTACCTGTTTGGGAGCAAGGCTGGTTTCTTGATTTGATGAAGCAGCTCGCCGCAGTGATGGCAGTGGTATTCCTGCTTTTCGGGGTGCTGCGACCTATTATGCGCGGCCTTGTTGCCCGGACTACAGAAGAGCAGCAGGAGATGGCTTTAGTTGAGGCGCGAGAAAAAGCCAAGGAAATAGGGGGCGTTGTCCGTTTTGATGATCACGGTTTGCCAATAGCGGTTACGGCTGAAGCAGCAGCAACCATGGTAGACTTTACGATGCCCGATGGATTTCAAGATTTGTTGCTTTTGGATGTGCCTCAAAGTTACGAGCATCGGCTGGAGTATGTGAAGAGAATGGTCGATGATGATTCAAAAGTAGTTGCGGCAGTTATTAAGACATGGGTTAAAAAAGATGGCTAAAGCTAAAACCAACAAGGATTTAAGCCAATCTGAACGCGCAGCTATATTATTGCTTGCGCTGGGAATGGACAGGGCGGCGCTTGTTCTAAAGCACATGACCCCCAGAGAAGTGCAGCTAATAGGCACCACCATGGCAAACGTGGGAGAGATTTCCATAGCCATGATGGATGAGGTCGTCGAGGAGTTTATTCTGGCGATGAAAAGCCAGACTGCGTTGGGCATGGATACTGATGATTATATCCGCACCGTGTTGATCAGCGCGTTGGGTGCAGATAAAGCAAACAGTATTCTTGATCGAATTTTGATGGGCGGCAGCACAAAAGGTATTGAGCAGTTGAAATGGATGGATACACGGTCGGTTGCAGATATGATTCGTATGGAGCACCCTCAAATTGTCGCGACCATTATGTCTTTAATGGAGAGCGAACAGGCGGCTGAAGTTATGATGGTTTTGCCTGAGAATCAGCGTGCCGACCTGATGATGAGAATTGCAACCATGAAAGGTGTACAGCCGGCTGCCTTGCGTGAATTGGATCAAATCATGGAACAGCAATTAACCGGCTCTGATAATGTCAAATCGACAACTATTGGCGGGGTAGACGCGGTTGCTAATATTTTAAACTTCATGGATGGCGGCGCTGCGGACTTTGTTATGGGTGGAATTGCCGAACACAGGGCTGAACTGGCTCAAGAAATTCAGGAGAAAATGTTTACTTTCGAAGACCTTGCCAGTATCGATTCCAGAGGCATGCAGGCATTGTTGCGTGAAGTTGCAACGCCGCAGTTATTACTGGCGTTACGCGGCGTGAGCAGCGAACTTAAAGAGACAATATTTAACAATATGTCCAAACGGGCAGCGGAAATGCTCCGTGATGATTTGGAGGCTTCGCCACCTGCCAAGTTGAGTGACGTAGAGCTGGCGCAGAAAGATATATTGGCTATTGCCAAAAGAATGGCGGATGCCGGCGAGTTGCAGTTAGGTGTCGGTACCGATGAGCTTATCTAAGGTCCCCAGATTCTCAGAAGCCGAGCTGGAATCGTTATTGTTATGGAGTGTGCCCGATGTTTCCGGTGGGGATGCTTCCGAAGAGGATATCTTCGAGCAACCTGAAGCAGACGAGTTTGAGGAAGAGCCGACGCCTGTTTTAACTGTCGAGGAAATTGAAGCGATGCAAAAGCAGGCGTATGACGAGGCTTTTGCTCAAGGTAAAAAAGATGGTTTTCAGCAAGGTTTTGCTGAGGGTTCAAAAAAAGGTTACGAAGAGAATTTGCACTTATTGCAAAGCCAAACAGCAACGCTGGTCAGTCTTTTGGAGTCCTTAAGCGAGCCGTTTAAAAATCTTGACGAAGAAGTGGAAAAAGAACTGATTGATCTGGCGATAGCGATAGCGACTCAGATAATACGTAGGGAAATTAAGCTGGATCCGGGGCAGGTTGTTGCCGCTGTTAAGGAGGCAATCAATGTGCTGCCGTTAGCATCACAAAAAATCAGTTTGAATCTGCATCCTGAAGATGCCGAGGTGGTACGTTCTGCATTAGCGCTGGATGAGATGTCGCCAGTCTGGAGGGTGATTGAGGATCCGTTAATTACCCGCGGCGGCTGCAAAGTGAATACTGAAGTCTCGCACGTTGATGCGACTGTAGAACATCGATTGGCCGCCGTCATTGCAACAGTACTGGGCGGTGACCGGGAGCATGACGGCGACAGAGCGCCCAAAGCAGGCGTTGTAAGCGAAGCTACCGCTCCTTACCTACATCCTGTAGGCAGCGCGGGAGTGCCGGCAGATGACTCCATAGATGGAGATAATGCAGAATGATTGCCAGGAGCAATCACTGCCATGGAGGCAAAGTCCTGTGATTCCAGAGGCGGATCGGTCACAGATTTGGCTGAGTAAATTAAAGCCTTATTCTGGAAAGCTGAATGAACCCCACGAGCTTATTGTCGAAGGCAAGCTGTCGCGTATGGTCGGGTTAACGCTGGAAGCAGTGGGTTGCCGGGCGGCTATCGGCTCCCGTTGCCGTATTGAAACCAAAAGCGGCAAAATAATCGAAGCGGAAGTGGTCGGTTTCTCCGGCGAGAAGGTTTTTCTAATGCCGACAGCAGAGGTTCACGGGCTTGAGCCTGATTGCCGCGTCATACCTATGGGAAGAAACAGCCTGGCTCAAGTGGGATTTGGTTTGTTGGGACGGGTTCTGGACGGCGCAGGAAATCCGCTTGATGACAAAGGGCCGCTTAAAACCGATGCGCAGGTTTCGCTTAATGGTGCGCAGATCAATCCCCTATCGAGAAAGCCGATACGCGAACCGCTTGATGTCGGGGTTAGGGCGATAAATTCGATTCTTTGCGTGGGCCGTGGGCAGCGCATGGGCTTGTTTGCTGGAACAGGCGTAGGTAAAAGCGTTCTGTTGGGCATGATGACCAAATTCACCACGGCTGAAATTGTCGTTGTTGGACTGATTGGTGAGCGGGGCCGGGAAGTCAATGAATTCGTGCAGAAGACGTTAGGCGAAGAAGGCCTTAAAAGAGCTGTGATAGTCGTATCTCCGGCAGACAGTCCCCCGTTGATGCGGGTTCATGGGGCGTTGCTGGCAACCAGTATTGCGGAATATTTCCGCGATCAAGGGCTTGATGTCTTGTTGTTGATGGATTCATTAACACGATTTGCGCAAGCGCACCGCGAAATCGCCTTAGCCATAGATGAACCGCCGGCTACCAAGGGCTACCCGCCTTCGGTTTTTGCCAAACTGCCGCATCTGGTGGAGCGGGCCGGTAATGCGGATCACGGCGGAGGATCAATAACCGCATTCTATACGGTGTTGACTGAAGGTGATGATCATAATGATCCTGTTGCCGATGCGGCCAGAGGCGTATTGGATGGACACATTGTATTGTCCCGAACTCTGGCCGAATCCGGGCATTTCCCTGCTATCGATATAGAGGCGTCGGTCAGTCGTGTTATGCCGGATATTATCGATGCCAAACATTTGCAAATGGCGCGGGATTTAAGACGGCTGTACTCGCTTTATCAGCAAAACCGCGATTTAATCAGTGTGGGTGCTTATCAGCCGGGTTCAGATCCTAGAATTGACAAAGCCATTTACAAAAATCCGGAGATTTTAGAGTTTTTGCAGCAGGATATGGATGAGCCGGTAGATATAAGCCGCAGTTTACACGAACTGGAAATGCTGCTGATATGAACAGGATGGCTGAACGATGAAAAAGTCGCAGCGTATTAAAACAATCGTAGAGATTAAAGCGGCGCAAGAAAAAAATGCTTTGGAAATGCTGGGTGCTGCCCAGCAAAAATTGCTGGCAATGCAGGCTCAAATTGAAGGCTTGAGGAATTACCGGCAGGAGTATCAGGATAGATTCAATCAGCTGGGTATTGATGGCGTCAAGATTGCACAGATGCTGGAATTCATGTCGTTTATCGATAAACTCGATAAGGCAATACTGGGACAGGAGCAAACGCTGAGGTCAATTGAGGCTGAGTTAATGGACAAAAGAAAAAACTGGGAAAGTCTGCATCTGAAGACTCAGAGTCTGCAGAAAGTTTGCGATTCCGCTTTGGCGCTGGAAAGGAAGCAGGAAGATAAGCGGGAGCAGCTGGAACAGGATGAGCGGGCATCCAGAATCGGGCGGAATAGCTCAAATGGCATGAGAAATGCTTAGTAATCAAATAGGATTTCAGGAGAATTGATTATGAATGTTGAAAGTGCAAATGTATCCCCCTTGTTGCCAACCAGTAGCGGAGTTGAAGGCGCGTCACTGCCTTTGACGGAGGGTGGCGCTATTCCTGCAGGCTTTTCTGAATCGCTATTGGCGCAGATTGAGTTGCTAATGGGGGTGACGGAGGGGGGGCAATCGTCCTTGCAGACACAAGCGGGAACTGATTCGCAAAGCACTAATCTGCAAGATATTGCCGGTTTGGTAGGCAAAGATTTGCCGGTGACAGATGCCGTAAACGACGCGGATAATCTTTCAGCAACCCTGGATGCGGTAACAGATACATTAAAATACATTGCGGCGGGCAACACGGCCGAAGAAAAGGCGGCCGAGGCAGAGCAGAACATGAAAGATGCGGTTGCATTGGCTGCTGAGACTGAGCAGAGTATGAAAGATGCGAGTGCATTGGCGGCCGAGGCCGAGCAGAGTATGAAGGATGCGTCTCCTGCAAATGATGCGCCGGTGCAAATAGATGCGAGCCTGGCGAATAGCGATCTTGATAAGGAAGCGAAAAATAAAGGCCAGGATCAAGCAGCGTCTGCTGAAGATATTAGTGTGCAGGAAGAAGAGCCGGCGGCAGCAATTGTTCTTCCTCCGGTTGCGTTGACTGAACAGGCAAAAACAGATAATAAGGCGGCGCAAGATGATGCAGCCAAAGAAAAAGTATTGTCATCTTTTGTAAAGCCTTTTACTTTTACGGAAGGCGTAAAATTGAGTTTATCCCAGCAGAAAGACGAAGTGTCTGGTGATGGTTCGCAACAAGAGGCTGATTTTCATCAGTCAACCCAGGATAAGCAAAGTTTCAGCCTAAAGTTTTTTGAAAATGCAGGGCAGGCAGGTAAAACAGGACAGATTGAGCGCCAGCCCTTAGGCTTGGAGGCCGATAAGGCTGCGTCCCGTGCTGCAGGAGATATAGCGCAGCTTAACAGGCCGAGTACCGATAATAAGGTCGATGTGCCGGCGTTAGCCAAGCCTTTATCTCATCCGGAATGGAATAAGGATTTGGGTGACCGGATTGTGTGGATGAATAACCGGGCAATACCTACGGCAGAAATCAAGATGAATCCCCAGAACCTTGGGCCAATATCCGTTCGAATTGATGTCAATCAGGAGCATCAGGCGAACATTGTATTTACAGCCCAACATGCAGTTGTAAGAGAAGCGATTGAGGCGTCAATTCCCAAATTACGGGAAATGATGGGTGCTCAGCAGCTTGATTTAGTGAACGTGAATATTTCACAGAATTCCACATCAGGCCAAGGGCAGCCTCAAAGCTTTGCGCAAATGGCTGATGGCGGCAGCCGCGGAAAAAGTGCGGAAGGCATGATTGCTGACGGGATTTCCGATGCAATGGAAGATGTAGAAAATGGGCAGGCTGTGGTTAGTAAAGGATTGTTGAGCATATATGCATAGCTTGACATACTTTCGTGGCAAGAGTTTGGCGGCGGGTTGTTGTAATTGTCCCGTTTTAACCTTAGCTTGCTGTTTAGTTTCAATGGTCTTGAGGATTTTCGATACAGCCCCCTTTTCAATAGATAAAAAAACACTTATAATGCTCGGTTCTTAGGGGCTAATACCCCTCCTTGCTTCACCATCTTTTCAAGACAGGGGTGGGAGGCTTAACCCAAAAGGAAAAACCATGCGACATTATGAAATTGTCTTTTTAGTCCATCCTGACCAAAGTTCACAGGTTCCAGCGATGATTGAGCGTTACAAATCAACCATCGAGTCAGCGTCCGGTGCGATTCATCGCCTGGAAGACTGGGGCCGGAGACATTTGGCTTATCCAATTAATAAAGTTCATAAAGCACATTATGTGTTAATGAATGTTGAGTGCGATCAGGCTACTTTGGAAGAGTTAGAAAGTGGCTTCCGTTTTAATGATGCTATTTTGCGTAGCATGACGTTATTGCAAAAAGAAGCTATTACTGAAGTGTCTCCAATCGCCACATCAACAGCAGAAGAAAATAAAGCAGCCGAATCAAGAGCGAAAGATGCGGCGGCTAGAGAAGCTACAGCGGCAGCAGCAATAGATGACATCGACGATATTGATTTAGATGATATCGATGAAGACTTCGATGCTGACGACCTGATTTCTGAATAAAACTTTAAACATTTGGATTACGAGAATTATTATGGCACGCAACATAAGACGTAAAAAATTCTGCCGGTTTAGCGCAGAAGGCGGAACTCAGATTGATTATAAAGATCTGGATTTATTGAGTGATTACATTACTGAAACCGGAAAAATTGTCCCTAGCCGTATTACAGGAACTACCGCCAAGTATCAAAGACAGCTAGGTGTTGCAATTAAACGCGCTCGTTTTATTGCATTATTGCCTTTCTGCGACGCTCACAAATAAATACGCTGGAGGCTCAGTGAGCTTTTTAGCAGCCTATATTATGCGGGGCAGGATACAGGCCATGATAGTGGCTTCCACCCTTGCATTATTGTCGCTGATTATGCCTCCGGTAAGCGTTGTAAGTTCAGCCTCTGTTGCTCTCGTCACTTTAAGGCGGGGAGCCTTTGAAGGCTTATATGTTGTAGTATGTTCAAGTGTGGCGGCAGGACTATTAGGGTTCTTCCTGCTGGGCAGTTACCAGTTTGCATTGCTTTACGGCATGGTGTTGTGGGTTCCTGTCTGGTTGATTTCAATCATATTAAGAGAAGGGCGGCATTTATCTCTGGCGGTTGAAATTGCGGTATTGATAGGCATTTTAGGGGTTGTCGGTTTTTATCTCTATGATACTGAGTCGGCGACGATGTGGAAAAACATACTTTCACAAATGGTGCCGGCGAATGCGCCTGTTGAAGATATACAGCGCACTTTGAATATACTCTCACATTATATGACGGGTATAGTTGCAGCAGGGACAGTATTTGGCTTGCTGTTTGGCTTGTTTCTGGGGCGTTGGTGGCAGTCCGTGCTCTATAATCCTGGCGGTTTCAGGCAAGAGTTTTTGTCACTGAGTACGCAGCCAAGATTGGCAATAGGCAGTATTGTCGTGGTGGTAATCGCATTGCTAAGTTCCGGTGTGATTTCTGAGATATTCTGGAATATCACCATTTTACTGTTTGTGCTGTATACATTTATCGGAGCGGCAGTGTTGCATGCAGTATTTGCCTCGATGAAAATGAGCCGGTATATTGTGCCGATGTTTTATCTGACACTGTTTTTGATACCACATGCCATGTTGCCTGTTGCTTTAGTAGGTCTGGGCGATGCATGGCTGAACTTACGAAGTAAAATTTCGAATCAAACTAACGCCTGATGGCGAAAAATAGCCGGTTAAAATCCGCGAGGTGAGGTAAAAGAGATGGAAGTTATTCTTCTTGAAAAGGTAGCAAACTTGGGTAATCTGGGTGACAAAGTCACAATTAAATCAGGTTATGGCAGAAACTATCTTGTTCCATATGGCAAGGCCGTTGCTGCAACAGCCAAGAAAATTGCTGAATTTGAAGAGCGTCGCGCAGAGCTTGAAAAAGCTGCGGCTGAAAAGTTGAGCGGCGCGCAAGCCCGTGCCAATGCACTGAGCAAGCTTGAAGTTGTCATTGCCCACAAAGCGGGTGATGAAGGCAGATTGTTCGGCTCAATAGGCACGCATAATATCGCAGAAGCCATTACCGCAGCAGGTGTCGCCGTCGAAAAGCATGAAGTCCGTTTGCCTCACGGCGCGATTCGCCATATTGGTGAATTTGAGATCGACATTACGTTGCATACAGATGTTGTTGCGAAAATGCCGATCAAAATTGTTGCTGAAGCATAATCTGACGCAATCATCGTAACCTGAATGCCTGTTTATATCAGGTTCGGGTTGCGGTGATTTTTTATGTTTAGCCGGTCCGGCGGACATTCAGTTCTTTTGTGAGTTTGTTGTTTAGCGTTTAATCATATTTGATTAAGTCGTTAGCTGCATCACTACCTCGTGAGCCTGATTAGGAATCACTTAAATCAAATAAAAGCAGTGTTGTAGAATGGTCTTGCCCATTCAACCAAGATGGAAGCCTTAATGCGTGCTTTTTACTCCTTTCTTTTTTATCTGTTAATTCCCTTTATAGTGTTTCGCCTGGTTTGGCGGGGTATTAAAGCGCCTGCATATCTCAGTCGGTGGGGCGAGCGCTTTGGATTCTATAATAAAGCTTATCCACAAGGCGTTATCTGGTTTCATGCGGTTTCAGTGGGCGAGGCCGAGTCTTTATTTCCTCTAGCCAGGCAAATACAAAAGCAGCATCCCGGTGCCAGGCTGTTAATTACGACTACGACGCCAACCGGGTCTGCCCGGGTTAAAGCGGTGATGCAGGAAAGCGTAGAGCACGTCTATTTGCCCTACGATATCCTCTGTGCAGTCAATCGGTTTATGCAGTGTTTTAAGCCGAAGATCGCGGTTATTATGGAGACTGAAATCTGGCCCAATCTTTTTGCCTGCTGCGGCAAAAATGAAATCCCTTTATATATCATTAACGCCCGGTTGTCGGAAAAATCCGCGCGCGGCTACCAAAAAATTCCATCACTGGTTCTGCCGGCTTTAGCGCAGGCCAAGCTGATTGCGACCCAAACACAGGATGATGCCAACAGATTTATCGCCATTGGCGCTGAACATGGAAAAGTTAAAACACTGGGCAATATAAAGTTTGATGTGGAAGTTCCGCGAGAAACTATAGAGCAGGGTTTACAGCTAAAAGCCGGTTTGTTTGGCGGCAGATTTGTTTGGCTTATCGCCAGCACGCATAAAGATGAAGAAGCCATATTTTTAGAAATTTACAAAGAAATAAAACCTAAAATTCCTGAATTATTGCTGGTCATAGTGCCCCGGCACCCCGAGCGTTTTGGGGAGGTTAAAAAACTGTGCGAACAGCATCAGCTGGCTGTGGTGATGCGTAGCTCGGGTGAAGCGTGTCACCAAAATACCGATGTTTACCTCGCTGATACCATGGGCGAGTTAAAGATGCTTTATGCAGCCGCAGATGTGGCGTTTGTTGGCGGCAGCATGGTGCCTGCCGGGGGGCACAATATTCTTGAGGCGGCGGCAGTTGGGGTTCCGGTTTTGTTTGGCCCGTATATGGCTAATTTCAAGGAGATAGCTGAAGGAGTTTTACGGCAGAATGCGGCGATACAATGCCTGGATAAAGACGATATAGTCAATGCGATGACTGCATTGCATGCAGATCCGGCGTACAGGGAACGGTTAACCGAAAAAGGCAGGGCGTTTGTGCTCCAGAATCAAGGGGCAATTGCCAGAATCTGTGAAATCCTGGATCGGGCTATCAGCAAAAATTCGTAGCACTAGCGTTCACTGGACACCCCCAACTCAAGCCCTGGCGCACACCCAGACATCAACCCGGCTGACGCCGGCTTTTTTTAAACAATAAGCCAGTTCATGGGCTGTCGAGCCGGTGGTCATGACATCGTCCAGAATGGCGATGTGCTGGGCGCGGATGGGTTTGGCTATTGAGAAAGCATTTTTCAGGTTTTTGCGGCGTTTTTTGGCGGGTAAGTCCGTTTGATGAGGCGTGTCGCGATGCCGATGGCAGCTGGTAAGGTCTAACGGGATCTGCAATTCTTTGGCTACGGTTCTGGCGATTTCTATGGCCTGGTTGAAGCCGCGTTGGCGGTAGCGGGCTTTATGCAGCGGAACCGGCAGGATGCAGTCTGGCAGTTCGGCGGTTTTTTTCAGGTGCTCGGCTAATAACATGCCCAGCAGGCGTGCGTTCTTGTGATGAGCTTTAAATTTCAGGGATGTAATCAAATGACGGATGGCGCCTTGATGGACGAAGGGCGCGACAGTCTCGTCAAAAGCGGGCTGCTGGCTCAGGCAGCGGCCGCACAGCACGGGGACGGCAGTCTCTGTTTCCAGTATTTCAGCGCATCGGTAACAGCATAGATTGTTTCTGGGCAGGTGCGTGTAACACGAATAACAGATGTCTCGGGAATCGCATCCGGGATTGCCGCACAAGATGCAGGTAGGCGGCAGCAGGTAATGCTGTATAATATTGATCCAGTTGTATACCATTTTCATTTGAACAGGTTGACAAGTGTTCATTGATTGTCTTATTCAAAGCAAACTGTAACTGGAGCTTAACAGAATGTCTGCAAACCCTGCAATTCGCCATGACTGGCAGTTGGATGAAGTGCAAGCGCTTTATGCGTTGCCTTTTAATGATCTGATCTTCAAAGCACAAACCATACACCGCGAGAACTTCGACCCCAATGAAGTTCAGGTGAGCAGCCTGTTGAGCATTAAAACCGGTTCCTGCTCGGAAGACTGCGGCTATTGCCCGCAAAGCGCCCGCTATGATTCCGATTTGGCACCCGAGGCGTTAATGCCGGTGGATGTGGTTTTGAAACAGGCGCAGCTCGCTAAAGACCAAGGCGCATCGCGTTTTTGCATGGGCGCGGCCTGGCGGCAGCCTAAAGACAGGGATGTGGAGCGGGTGGTGGAAATGGTTCAGGGCGTCAAGGCGCTGGGTATGGAAACCTGCGTGACCTTAGGGATGCTGACCGATGCGCAAACAGCTAGGTTAAAAGAAGGCGGCCTGGATTACTACAACCACAATCTGGACACGTCGGAAGACTATTATTCCGAAGTCATCACCACACGGACTTACCAGGATCGTCTGGATACGCTGGCGCGGGTCAGGGATGCCGGCATCAACGTGTGCTGCGGCGGCATCGTCGGCATGGGCGAGAGTGATGTTGATCGCGCCAAGCTGTTAATTGAATTGGCAAACCTGCCCAAGCATCCTGAAAGCGTACCGGTCAACATGCTGGTGCAGGTTGAAGGTACGCCGCTGATGGGCACAGAGTCGCTGGACCCCATCATCTTTGTCAGAACCATAGCGATTGCCAGAATCATGATGCCCAAGTCGCGGGTGCGTTTGTCCGCAGGGCGCAACAATATGAGCGATGAAATGCAGGCCTTGTGCTTTCTGGCCGGAGCCAACTCGATTTTTTACGGCGACAAATTGCTGACCACCGATAATCCCATGACTAATCACGATTTGGCCTTGTTTGATCGTCTGGGTGTGCATTCCGGCGGTTCAAGTTACGCCTGATGAATGGTGCGTTTTCACAGCTGAGCGGCAGCCTCGACGATATTGCTCGGCAGGGCTTGTATCGATCAAGGCGGGTCATAGAATCTCCCCAAGGCGTTAACCTGGAAATTGATGGCAGAAATATCATTAATTTTTGCAGCAATGATTACTTGGGGCTGGCCAATCACCCCGATGTGGTTAAGGCGTTTAAAGCCGGTGCGGATCACTACGGGGTCGGCAGCGGTTCGGCGCATTTGGTTTGCGGGCATAGCGCGGCGCATCACGCGTTGGAAGAAGAGCTGGCGGAGTTCACGGGCCGCGACCGGGCATTGTTGTTTTCCACGGGCTACATGGCCAATATCGGCGTGATCTCGGCTTTGTTGGGTCGTGGCGATGCGGTGTTTGAAGACCGCTTAAACCATGCGTCCCTGCTGGACGGCGGCCTGTTGTCCGGCGCACGATTCAAGCGCTATGCCCATGCTGATGCGGCTGATCTCAGCGAAAATCTGGAAAAAGCCGTGGGCCGCAAGCTGGTCGTGACCGATGGCGTGTTCAGTATGGATGGCGATTTTGCGCCGCTGGACGAGCTGGCTGCCGCGGCAAAAAAACACGATGCCTGGCTGATGGTTGATGATGCGCATGGCTTGGGCGTAATCGGCGAGCACGGCGGCGGGATTGTCGAGCATTACGGCTTGGGGCAGGACGATGTGCCGGTGCTGATGGGGACTCTGGGCAAGGGCTTGGGTACGTTCGGCGCGTTCGTCGCGGGTTCCGAGCTACTGATTGAAACCCTGATCCAGAAAGCCCGCACTTATATTTACACTACTGCATTGCCGGCGGCGGTTGCTGAGGCGACTCGGGCCAGCCTGAAAATCGTCATCGCAGAAAGCTGGCGCAGGGACAGGCTTAA
This sequence comes from Methylobacter sp., assembly GCA_041660285.1. Taxonomy (GTDB): domain Bacteria; phylum Pseudomonadota; class Gammaproteobacteria; order Methylococcales; family Methylomonadaceae; genus Methylobacter_A. The sequence continues at coordinate 12,783 of JBAZWN010000012.1, read as the reverse complement.
AAAACTGTCGGAGCAATTCAGGCTGGGCGCCGGGCAACTCGGATTGCAAGTGATGGTGTCATCGTCGGCTATCCAGCCCATCCTGATCGGCGACAGTCAAACAGCCGTGGACATCAGCAACGCCTTGCTGGATGCCGGTTTTCTGGTCAGTGCGATACGCCCGCCGACCGTGCCTCAAGGCAGCGCCAGGCTACGGGTGACTTTTTCAGCGCTGCATGAAGCGCAACAAGTCGACCGGCTGCTGGATGCGCTGTCCAAAGCGATCGTAGGCCGCAAGTGACAAAAATCCACCTGGAAACGTTCGGCGCAGGCAAACCCATCGTGCTGGTGCATGGCTGGGCGATGCATACCGGCATCTGGCGCGAGTTTGCCCAGCAACTGGCGCTCAACTACCGGGTCACCTGCATCGATCTGCCAGGGCACGGGCTTAGCGAAGCAATCGATCCATTTACGCTGGAGCGGATTAGCGCCGAGTTGGTTGATGCAATTCCCGAGCAGAGCTGTTGCTGGCTGGGCTGGTCTTTGGGTGCTACGGTAGTGCTTGATATAGCCACTCGTTATCCTGAGCGCGTGTCTTCACTGGTTTTGCTGGCGGGGAATCCTTTGTTTACTCAAACAGCTCAGTGGCCTGGCATGGATGTATGCTTGCTGGATGCGTTTGCCGGGCAGTTGAGTAAAAATTGTCAGGCAACCTTGCTGCGTTTTTTATCCTTGCAGGTGAACGGTTTGCCCGACCAGAAAGACCTTTTGAAAGCGTTTAAAACAGCTGCATTCGAACACGATGCGCCGGATAATGAAACCCTGCAGGGAGGGCTGGATATATTAAAGCGCACAGACTTGAGGTCTGTACTATCCAAACTGGCTGTTCCCGTCTCGGTCATATTGGGCAGCAGGGATACGCTGGTTCCTGTGGCTGTAAGCCAGCAAATGCAGCAGTTATTGCCGGGCATGGAATTGAACATTATTGATAAGGCCGGGCATGTGCCGTTTTTGACGCATAGCCGGGAAACGCTGGTGATTATTTCTAGGTTTATGGATGTTAGATAAAGCCAAAATCAAACAGTCATTTGCGGCGGCATCGGTTACTTATGACGGTGTAGCGGCATTGCAGCGCACTGTAGGCAGGGCATTGCTGGGTACTATCGATACCGGAAGCCTGACCGGAACGCTGTTGGACTTGGGGTGCGGCACCGGATTTTTGACTTCGGAGTTGTTAGGGTGCGGGCAGCCTGTCATTGCTCTGGATATTGCATTGCCGATGTTGCAGGTTACGCGAAGAAAACTGGCCGATGCGCCGAATGTCAGCTATTTATGCGCCGATGCTGAACAGCTGCCGCTAGCCGGACAAATCGTCGACGGCGTATTTTCCAATCTCGCCTTGCAATGGTGCATCAATCTTGACGCTGTTTTTGCCGATATTAAACGGGTAATGAAGCCGGGCAGCAGCTTGGTTTTTTCGACATTCGGCCCGCAAACGCTACAGGAATTAAAAGCCGCGTGGGCGAAAGTTGACGACTACAAGCACGTTAATGAATTCTACAGTGAGCAGCAGCTAAGACATTTTCTTCGGCAAGCGGGTTACACCGAGATAACGATAGAAACCAATCTTTATTTATCGAGCTACGATTCGGTTTTGGCGTTGATGGGGGAGTTAAAGCATATTGGCGCACATAACGTAATTGCCGGGCGCAACAAAAGTATCACCACCAAGACGCAGATGCAGCGCATGAATGCGGCTTATGAGCAGCATCGAACCGGCGACCTGATCCCTGCGACCTTCGAGGTCATTATGGTGTCGGCAAAGTGATGGAACAAGGCTACTTTATAACGGGCACCGATACCAATGTCGGCAAGACCTGGGCGACGATTGCGCTGATGCGCCATTTTAAAGCCCAGGGAAAAGCAGTAGTGGGCATGAAGCCTGTCGCAGCCGGTTGTTTCATGCGGGACGGGCAGCTGAAAAATGAAGATGCCTTGCTGATACAGGAAAATGCCTCAGTGGAGCTGCGCTATGACTTAATCAATCCTTATGCCTATGAGTTGCCGGTTTCGCCGCATCTTGCGGGGGTAAAAAATCCGGTCATACTGGATGAAGTGGTGTCCGGGTTTGGGGGGTTGAAAGAACTGGCCGACATCGTTTTGGTCGAAGGCGCCGGCGGCTGGTGCACTCCTTTAAACGAGCGGGAAGACATCAGCGATTTGGCAAAGGCATTGGCTCTGCCGGTCATTATGGTCGTTGCTATCAGGCTGGGCTGTATCAACCACGCTAAATTAACGTATCAGGCGATAGAGCGGTCGGGCGTAAACTGTGCAGGCTGGATTGCCATGTGTACAGACCCCGACATATTAAGCAGGGATGCGAATATTCAAACTATAAAGACTGTTCTGGATGCGCCTTTGCTGGGTGTGTTGCCTTATATGAAGGAGGCTGATTTCAGTTTCCTGGCGGAGCAGATCACAATATAAGGTTCATCTGGCAATGTAATTTTGCGCTTTACAGGTTTGATATATACTTGGCTTGTCTGTTTATGTTTTCATGAGTTGGCGGATGAAAATAAAACATGACAAAGTCTCTGTTAAAGCCCTATTATTTCCATAATTTTTCTAGGTTAATTTGTCACTTAACTTGGCGACCACAAGGTTAATGCATGTCGATTCGCACTATTTCATCTGTAAAATTCGTTTTAATTATCGGCTTAATGTCATCGGGATGTACAACGACCCGGCAAATTGCTATTGATCATCCATCAGTTCAGGCTACCTCGGTTCAACCTTTGCCTGGCTTTCAAGTCATAGATGGTGACGACTATTATGTGCGCCTGATTTCGGAGTTTGATTTTAAAGGGGACAGCGTATTAAAAAGCGGCTGTACTGATATGACGCCGTCTTATGGAAAGGGCGATCTGTCCGCCGCCCTTATATACAGTGTTCGCAACGAGGCGCTTAAATTCAATCGCGAAGCAACCGGATTTTTGTACCAGGCGACAACAGGCAAATGCAACTTTACCTTTGATGCTAAAAAGCTCTATTTGACGCCGTGGATACGCCTGGATTCGGGCAAGGAAACCATGGTTGACTATAACTTCTACACCAATGCCAATAGCGATCTCGATGTATCAGCCTTGGTTGGCGATGTGAATGCGGCCAGCAATTTGCTGGCGTTAACCGGCGTGGGCATGGGCGTCGCCATCATGGGGCAGGTTGCTAATCAATGGGTAAAAAACAATCCGCAAGCGGTGACGCCGAATACGCACCAATCAGCCAAACACAGTTCGGAATCACATTCCCTGCCTGCGAGCACTGCTTTTTCAGGTAAAACAGGAACGCTTAATCAGTCCGTGTTTAAAGTTTATGATGTGGCGGAAGGCGGCATTAACCTGTTCGGTTCGAATACTAAATTGCTGGGCGAGCTAAAGATTTATCCTGAGATTCTTCCTTCGTTGTTGCTGAAGGCGGCAGCTGACAGCATTCCGGATGCGCGCGATTTGTCGCTGGAAGAAATAGCCTATACATCAATAAAATCGGCTGCTGGAGAAATAAATCTTCAACAACTGATTGAGCAATCAAAACATCCGGCCAAACCAAATTTGAAACCTGATTGGAATAACTACGAAGAAATGGAAGGCAATTGCCGGAAACTGAAGCTGGTCATGAAAGATTTGGGGTTCAACAAGTTTGACCGCAATGCGGTGATTTACTACTTTCTGGCCAAAAACAATGACTGGAAGAGCTACAACATAAATCGGCAAAAGGCGATGGGTGAAGAAATTCGCCCTAAAGTCATGGAAAACTATCGCAGCAAGGGCTTTGGTAATTGCCTTGCAGTTGACGATTATGCAGTTATGAAGTCGATGGGGCTGCCGGTTAATACCCAGTCTGACTGGGATCAGATGGGAGAGGCGAGCCAGAAAAAAGAGCAATTGTTTACCCCGCTTAAGTCGATTGAGCGGCAGTTGATTGCCGTGCTGAAAAATCCAAACAAAGTGGAGATGGAGCAGCAGATGTTCCCCTTGTTAGCCACGGTAAAAAATGGCGATGGCACTGTATTACTGCAAAATCATTTAGGCGACTTCGGCTTGGAAGCGTTACTGAACCCACCGGCAGTACCTGCAGCAACTGCAACGGCGCCGGTTGAACCGCCGGCGCCTAATTCACCAGCGGCTATACCTGGAGAAGGCGTTGTTGTCAGTGCGCATCAATTGGCGCAGGTCTTTTCCGGGCTGTCAATAAACGAACTGAGTTGCGCGCGTCCGGTTCCTGACAGCTCGGGAAAGCCTGCCGGTAATGCGGGGATTTTATTGTTTACCACCAAAGAAGGCAGTCCGCGGGCTAAAGGCGGTGCGATGGAATTTGAATTTTCCGGCGGGAAAATAAACCGCATTGCTTTCCAGCTGTCTACCTACCGGGATTTCGAACAAGACCTGCTGGAGCATCCGGAAATTGGTGGTTGTCGGATTGATCCGTCTTTTTTGGCGAAGTTGCACTAAACGTTAGTAATGTTCTGATATAGCTATATTGTCGCGGAAATTAACAAAGAATATATCCTTGATAAGCAGGTGGAGCAAAGAGCCAAAAATATTTGTTGATCTGGCTCAATTTTTTTATTACTCATTTTGTTTAAATAGCGATGCGTCGATGCAAATCAACCGTTGCCCTTAATCAATATAGAAAAATTAGAAATGGATTTTGAAAAGGATATATTCCATATAAAGGGCACGGCTAATCATAAATAAAATATCAGGAGAAACATTATGGCTCTAATTACTTGGACAGCTAGTCAGTTCGGTACAAACGTTGGTTTTGCTGATGAGGAACATAAGATTTTGTTTGGTAAGCTTAATAAGCTGTACGATTTAGCAACAGGAGCAGCAGAGCGCTCTGCAATCGGTACACAATTAGATGACTTGATTTCATATGTCGTTGATCATTTTGCCCATGAAGAAAGAGAAATGCTGGCAAAAGGTTATGCGGGCTATGATCGCCACAAGGCCGAACATGAAGCGCTGATAGGTATTTGTGGTGGTTTGCAAACAAAATTTCATGCAGGTGAGGCAGAAGTTGACGAAGGAGTCGGGCAATTGGTTAAGGGTTGGCTGGATAATCACATCCCTAACTTTGATATGGCTTATGCAGATGCATTAAATAGCTGATAGGATCCAAAGTTAAAAACAAAAGGCTTGTGAGTTGCATTGATTCACAAGCCTTTCTTTTGCGCCAAATAAAATCAAGGCAAGGACCGCTGGTATAGATTGCTCCCATAGGTTAAAATCGCACAGTTTATTTGTGATAATTATTACGTAAAGGGAATGAGACGGGCTTTTGGTGCGTCTTGGAATTACGAAACGATATAACGCATACAAAAGTTTATAACTACTAACGAGGAGGCTGCTCCGTGAAGAAAACAAAGCAACTGTTCGCAGGTCTGATCTTAATGGCTTTAGGCCAAGGAGCAGCGCAGGCGGATTACACGCTCAATTTAATGAAAGGGGTTACAACTGTCAGTAATGACATTTATGACCTGCATATGCTGATTCTATGGATTTGTGTATTCATAGGCATTGGCGTATTCGGCACTATGTTCTATTCGATTTACCATCACCGTAAATCAAAAGGACATAGAGCTGAGCAGTTTCATGAAAATACGACAGTTGAAATCATCTGGACTATCATCCCAACGTTGATCCTGATTGGCATGGCTATTCCCGCCACAAAGACCATGATGGAATTGGATAATGTGCAAGAATCCGAAATGTCCATCAAGGTAACTGGCTGGCAATGGAAATGGGAATATGACTATCTCGATAACGGGATTCATTTTTTCAGCAGCCTTGATGAGGCGAGCAATAAAGCACGCCAGATGGATTCAGGCATAGACCCTCGCACAGTTCCTCATTACTTATTGAACGTTGATAAACCGTTAGTTGTCCCCGTTAAAAAGAAAATTCGCTTTGTATTCACATCGGCAGACGTTATCCATTCCTGGTGGGTGCCTGATCTTGGCTGGAAAAAAGATGCCAATCCGGGCTTTATTAACGAGGCCTGGACTTCTGTTGAAAAGCCGGGCACTTATCGCGGTCAATGTACAGAGCTTTGCGGTAAAGATCATGGCTTTATGCCTATCGTCGTGGTTGCAATGGAGCAAGCTGACTATGATGCCTGGGTGAAAAAGACTCAAGATGAAGCAGCCAAAGGCGCTAGCGTGGAAGACCAAAGCCATAGTGAGCTAGTCGCTCAAGGCGCTTCGGTTTATGCCAAAAACTGCGCTTCTTGCCATATGGCGGGTGGAGAAGGTGTTCCTGGCGCATTCCCGGCTATGAAAGCTAGCCCTGTTGTAACAGGCGACATCAATGCCCAGGCCAATCTTGTGCTCAATGGCAAAGGCATGATGCCTGCATTCGGCAAAATGCTGAATGCTACAGAGTTGGCTCAAGTTATTACCTATACCAGAAACGCATTAGGCAACTCTGTCGGCGACGAAATACAGCCGAAAGCAATACAGGGGCTGTTGCCGCAAACCTCAGCGCCTGTAGCAAAAACAGAGTCGAAAAAGAAAACAGAGCCAAGCGCGAAAATGTCGAAAGATGACTTGATCGCTAAGGGCGAGGCTGTGTATGTCAATAACTGTGCTTCTTGCCATATGTCAGATGGTGCAGGCATGCCAGGCACTTTCCCTGCTATTACTAAAAGTTCAGTCGTGACCGGTGACATTAATGCTCAAGTTAAGTTTATGTTAAACGGAAAAGGCATGATGCCGGCTTTCGGTGAATTGTTGGATGCGGAAGATTTTGCTGCAGTCGTAACATATACCCGCAATAGTCTGGGCAATTCAGTGGGTGATTCTATACAACCTTCAGCAGTACAGACGCTGCAATCGGCAAATGAATAAGTCATTGCTTTGTTATCGATTTAATCTTTTTTATATATTCAAGAGGTATAAAGTATGTCTGCTGTAGTCGCTGAACATGATGATCATCACGATCATCACGACCATGGTCCTGCTAAGGGGCTATTAAGATGGGTTATTACCACCAACCATAAAGATATCGGCACGTTGTATTTGGTGTTTGCGCTGGCGATGTTTTTTGTTGGCGGCACAATGGCAATGATTATTCGTGCCGAATTATTTGAACCGGGTATGCAGTTTGTTAACCCGCAGTTCTTTAATTCAATGACTACCATGCACGCTCTGGTGATGGTGTTTGGTGCGGTTATGCCGGCATTCGTTGGCTTGGCCAACTGGATGATTCCAATGATGATTGGCGCTCCCGATATGGCGCTGCCGCGTATGAACAACATGAGTTTCTGGTTGCTGGTTGCCGGTGTTTTATTGTTGGCCAGCACCTTATTCATGGAAGGTGGCGCACCTGCTGGTGGCTGGACTTTGTATCCGCCATTGGTTTTGCAAACAGGTAAGGCATTGCCTTTTGCGATTTTCTCGGTGCATTTGCTGGGTATCTCGTCAATCATGGGTGCCATCAACATCATTGCCACTATTTTCAATATGCGTGCGCCTGCAATGACATTAATGAAAATGCCGATGTTTGTTTGGACCTGGTTGATTACTGCTTTTCTGTTAATCGCCATCATGCCGGTTTTTGCGGGTGCAGTGACCATGCTGCTGACGGACAAATTCTTCAATACCAGCTTTTTTGATGCGGCTGGCGGCGGTGACCCTGTCCTGTATCAACACATTTTCTGGTTCTTCGGGCATCCTGAAGTTTATGTCATGATTCTGCCTACCTTCGGCGTGGCTTCTACAATCATTCCAGTATTTGCCCGTAAGCCTCTGTTTGGCTATAGCTCAATGGTTTATGCGACGGCTTCAATTGCATTCCTGTCATTTATCGTATGGGCCCACCACATGTTTACAGTGGGCATGCCCATAGCAGGCGAGTTGTACTTCATGTATGCAACTATGCTGATTGCAATTCCTACAGGAGTTAAGGTCTTCAACTGGACTGCAACCATGTGGAAAGGCTCGATGACCTTCGAAACGCCTATGCTGTTTTCGATTGCTTTCGTTGTCTTGTTCACGATGGGCGGATTCACCGGTTTGATGATGTCTATCGCGCCTTCCGATTTCCAGTATCACGATACTTATTTTATTGTCGCGCATTTCCATTACACACTGGTTCCAGCCTCGGTATTTATATTGATGGCTGCCGGCTATTTCTGGTTGCCTAAATGGACCGGTCACATGTACGATGAAAGAATCGGCCGATTGCATTTCTGGTTGTCTGTCGTATCAGTCAATATCCTGTTCTTCCCCCAACATTTCCTGGGGTTGGCGGGTATGCCACGAAGAATTCCTGACTATGCGGTCCAATTTGCAGACTGGAATATGATCTCCAGTATCGGCGGCTTTATATTCGGGGCCAGCCAGCTGTTGTTCCTGTACATTGTTATTCATACCATTAAAGGCGGAACTGGCGAAAGAGTGACGGATGAGGTATGGGAAGATGCCGCCAAGCATAGCTTGGAGTGGACATTGCCATCGCCCCCTCCATACCATACTTTCACTACACCACCGACAGTTATACCAACTGAGCATATGTAATGTGCCGTATGCAGGCTGCTTTATGCTGAGTTGCTGAAAGCAGTCTGCCTGGATAGCAGGTAACATATCAGGTGAGTTAATGGATATAAAAAAGAAGAATATTTTGACGGCAGTAGTTTTGGTTATAGTTGCAGTCATTATTTATGTTTTTGCGGTAATCAGAGCTGTTTCTCAATGAATGAAAGCGTTAAGCAAAAGAACGCAAAATTAGTTCGTACGCTGGTGTTTGTAGTATTGGGAATGTTTGGTTTTGGCTATGCCCTGGTTCCGCTTTATGATGTTTTGTGTGAAATAACGGGCATCAATGGGAAAGTCGAATCAGGAGCTGTCAAAGAAGTTAGTTACGAAGTCGATAAGAGCAGGGAAATTACTGTAGAATTTATGACATCGCTGAATGAATCAACGCCTATGGTGTTTCGTTCAGAAACTAAAAAAATGAAAATTCATCCGGGCGAATATTATACGGTGAACTTTTATGCTGAAAATAAGACTGATAAGGTAATGATAGCTCGGGCAATTCCAAGTATTTCGCCTGGACCAGTTGCTGAATATTTTAAAAAAACCGAGTGTTTTTGTTTTTCAGAGCAAACATTCAAAGCGCGAGAAGGCAGAACCATGCCTGTTCGTTTTGTTGTTGACCCTGAATTACCTAAGGAATATAAAACGATTACACTCGCATATACATTTTTTGATAATACTGAAACATCAGTGAAAAAATAATAGGGGAAGGTTATGTCTACAAGTGGCGCTTATTACATTCCGCATAAAGCTACCTGGCCAGTCATCGGCACTGGCGGGCTAGTGATAATGCTGGCTGGATTTGCAAATTATTTAAATGGCTCATCAATCGGACCCACCATGATGGTGTTGGGGCTGATAGTGTTTATTGTCATGCTGGCCGGATGGTTCACATTGCAGTCCACGGAAAGCGAATCAGGCATGTACAGTACGCAGGTGGGTATTTCCTATCGTATGGGCATGATGTGGTTTATCTTCTCAGAAATCATGTTTTTTGCCGTTTTCTTCGGCACGCTGTGGTACACGCGTAATTTATCGGTGCCCTGGCTGGGCGGTGAAGGCACTGGTGCGGCGACTAAAGAGCTACTATGGCCCTCTTTTGACGCGGTTTGGCCAACGAATGGGCCTGGCAAAGTTGGCGGTGATTTTGAGCCGATGGGCGCATGGGGCTTGCCTTTCCTGAACACCTTGATTTTGTTAAGCAGCGGCGTAACCTGCACTTGGGCGCATCATGGCTTGTTGGCAAGAAACCGTGACCAGCTAATTAAAGGTTTAAGCGCAACTGTGGCTTTAGGCTTCTTATTCGTGGCTTTTCAGGCATCCGAATATCATGAAGCTTATAGCGAAATGGGTCTGACTTTGGGTTCAGGTATTTATGGCTCTACTTTTTTCATGCTAACCGGTTTTCACGGTTTTCACGTTTGCGTAGGCGCTATTATCCTGAGCGTTGTGCTGTTCCGTAGCTGGAAAGGCCACTTCAAGCCGGAAAACCACTTTGCTTTTGAAGCGGCGGCTTGGTACTGGCATTTCGTTGACGTGGTATGGCTAGGCTTGTTCGTGTTTGTTTATTTGATGTAATTGCAATAAACAACGCTCAAAAAAGCGCTGCCTAACAGACAGCGCTTTTTTTTTGTCGGGTTGATTGGTAGTTTGGGATTATTTAACTTGTTCGGATTTTTGTGAATGCATCTGAGCGCCCAAGCCGTGAGGCTTGATGATGCCTGTTGCAAATGCAATAAAAAGAAAAATAAACAAGAGAATTGAAAGCGTAATCCGAAAAGTCAGGGCTTTGACTGTTTTTTCGGATTGATCCTGGTTCTTATATTTAACCAGATGAAACAGTGCGGAACCGAGACTGATAATTATCAGGATAAAGGCAATAATAACGATGCTTTTTATAATCATGAAAGTAGTTATGTTGGCGGAAGATTCTTGTATTTTCGGTCATTCAGGCGTTTGTGCCAATAGAATAAAGAAAAAAGCATGATTCAAATGGCCATTACTCGATGAAGTTTAAATTAATCCCGACGTTAGCTTATTTGTGTTTATTGCCTTTGTTGCTTGCACTGGGCGCCTGGCAATTAGACCGCGCGGAACAGAAAAGAGCATTTCTTAAGCTGCAGGAGCAGGGCAGGGTCACTGAAACCCTGCACTTGCCGTCGGTTATTGAAGATAATGCGGAAGCGATCAGGTATAGAAAGGTGGAAGCTACCGGAAGCTATGATGAGTCGCACCAGTTTTTGATAGACAATCAGATCAGCGCCGGGAAAGCGGGCTATTTCGTTCTGACACCGTTTATACTGCAGGGAGAAGCGAAGGCTGTCTTGGTGAACAGGGGCTGGGTGCCTTTAAATCAGGATCGGTCGGTCTTGCCTGATCTGTCGGTTAGCAAGGCGCCAACAACTGTTTCAGGACGGATTAATAATTTCCCCAGCGTCGGTATAAAATTGGCAGGCGCAGAGGTGCCAACAGATACGTGGCCCTCGGTAGTCCAGGTGGTTGACAGTGAAGTTCTGTCCAAGAAATTAGGTTACCCGTTATTCGGGTTCCAGATTGAGCTGGATAAGGATTTGCCTGACGGCTTTAAACGGGAATGGCAGACAACAGCCATCATGCAGCCCGAACAACATACAGCCTATGCATTTCAGTGGTTTGCACTGGCATTGACATTAACAATCCTATTTATTTGGTACAGTCGTAAAAAGAAAGATGAGTGATCAGAAGAGAAAAAATCGCCTATTAATTATAGGAATCTTTGGGATGTCCATCATTCCGTTTTTAATCGCCTGGGGATTAAGGGAGAATCCGGAGCTGGTAAAAGGCCGGACCAATATTGGACAGTTGATAACGCCTCCTGTGACAACCGAGCGTAGCGATCTGGCCGGTTTTGACAAGTTTTCAGCTGACAATATGGCAGAACTTCCCGGTCATTGGCTGTTGGTAAACGTTATCCCCAATAATGAATGCAATGAAATATGCGTTGAAGCAATTCATAAAACCAGGCAACTACGCTTAATGTTAAACAAGGAGTTGACCCGCACACGTCGGATAGTCATTCTTTTAAAGGATGTTGCGCCTGAAGCTGCAAGCAAATGGTGGCTGGGCGATGAAACCTTATTAAGAGTCAAGCCCAATGACGCATTGAGTAAAAAAATTGCCGAAATCAGGCAGGGTAATGTGCCGGACGGGATGCTTTTTTTAATGGACCCGCTGGGTAATGTAATGATGCAGTATGAGCCGGGGTTTGATCCTTACGGCGTAAAAAACGATCTTATGCATCTTCTGAGAATTTCACAAATCGGTTAGTGGGAATAAAATGTTTAGAAAAATAACCCTCTTTAGCGTTGTCTTAGCGTTAATAGTTATCGTATTAGGCTCATATGTCCGTTTATCCGGGGCGGGACTTGGCTGCCCCGATTGGCCGGGTTGCTACGGGCAGGCCATAGTCAGTGATCAGGCGGATTTTAAAGCGCAGGCCGACGCGGCATTTCCGGATCAACCGCTCGATGTCGCCAAAGCCTGGAAGGAAATGACACATCGCTATCTGGCCGCCGCGTTAGGCGTAACCATCTTGTTGCTGGCGCTGATTTCGTGGCGTGAAAAGCAAGGCCGCGTAACGGCCATGACGGCTTCATTCAGCCTGCTGCTTTTAGTGGGTTTGCAGGCGGCTTTGGGCATGTGGGCTGTAAAACTGCACGTGATGCCTATTGTTGTAACCGGGCATTTGCTGCTGGGGATGATGACCTTCTGGCTGCTGTTCTGGCTGTATTTACGAATCAATCCGAAAGGCGCGGATGCATCCGGGCAAACAGGGCTCAGAAATTTTGCCCGCTTCGGAATGCTGGTTTTATTTTTGCAGATTGTTTTGGGCGGCTGGGTCAGCGCAAACTATGCGGCCTTGGCCTGCACAGGTTTTCCGCAGTGCAATGGGGCGTGGTGGCCTGATGCCGATTACCAAAGCGCGCTGAATTTATTTAATGGCCTGATGACAGGATATACCGGCGTTCTGTCAATCGACGCGCAGGTCGCTGTAAACTCGCTGCACCGGGTTGGCGCGCTGGTTTGTTTTATCGTGCTCAGTCTGGTGATGCTGGGCGCAACATCGGAACAACATGCAAAACCTGTAAGAAGAGCAGGGCTGTTGTTGAGTTTGCTGCTGCTGGTGCAGGTTAGTTTAGGCATTATGGGAGCTAAATTGGGCATGCCTT
>JBAZWN010000011.1:0-80081 GCA_041660285.1 Methylobacter sp. | reverse complement strand
AAGAAGAATCCGTCGCCATCCTTAACAGCCTGCGCGCCCAAGGCGTCCGTCTGGCCATTGACGATTTCGGCACCGGCTATTCATCGCTGGCTTATTTAAAACGCTTCCCGCTGGACGTACTGAAAATCGACAAGAGCTTTATCGACGACATTCCGCATAAACAGGACGACATGGAAATTGCCGCCACCATCGTCGCCATGGGGCATACCCTGGGTTTCAAGGTGCTGGCGGAAGGCGTCGAAACGGTGGAGCAATTAGACTTCCTGCAGCAGCAAGGCTGTGATTTATACCAGGGCTATTTAAACAGCCACCCGCTGCCCGCAGAGGATTTTGTTGCGTTGCTGCAGAATCGTGAGTAGATTGGAGCTACTCAGCAAGCAGCAGATAATTTTCCATCCATGAATGCCCAGCCAAAAATTTCACATCTCGATGCATTAACGTTCGACAACCGGTTTATACGCGAATTGCCAGGCGATCCCGAAACCGCCAATAATCGCCGCCAAGTGTTTGGCGCTTTTTATTCGCGGGTGTTGCCGGCCAAAGTCGCCTATCCGCAAATGGCCGCTTATTCCAGAGAGGTTGCGGAACTGCTGGATTTGAGCCAGGAAACTTGCGAATCCGATTATTTTACCCAGGTGTTTGTTGGCAATCGACTGCTGTCCGGCATGGAATCCTATGCGACTTGTTACGGCGGCCACCAGTTCGGCAACTGGGCGGGGCAGCTCGGCGACGGTCGCGCGATTAATCTGGGCGAGGCAGTCAATCGCCGGGGCGAGCATTGGACGTTGCAGTTGAAAGGCGCAGGCGAGACGCCTTACTCAAGGAGTGCAGACGGCTTGGCGGTGCTGCGCTCCTCGGTGCGCGAATTTCTGTGCAGCGAAGCCATGTATCATCTGGGCGTGCCGACCACGCGGGCCTTGAGTCTGATACTGACCGGAGAGGAAGTTATCCGGGACATGTTTTACAACGGCAATCCCAGGCCCGAACCGGGCGCCGTGGTTTGCCGGGTTGCGCCATCGTTTACCCGCTTCGGCAACTTCCAGATTTTTGCCGCCAGAGGCGAGGTTGACCTGCTGAAAAAACTGGTCGATTACACCATCCGCACCGACTTCCCGCATTTGGGCGAGCCATCAACCGCTGTTTATCTGGACTGGTTTGAAGAAGTCTGCCGCAGGACGGCGGAAATGATCGTGCACTGGCAGCGCGTCGGCTTTGTTCATGGTGTGATGAATACCGACAACATGTCGATACTCGGTCTCACCATAGACTACGGCCCCTACGGCTGGCTGGAAAATTACGATCCTAACTGGACGCCGAATACCACCGATGCGGCGGATCGTCGCTACCGCTTCGGCAACCAGCCGCAAATCGCGTTCTGGAACCTGGGGCAACTGGCCAATGCCATCTATCCGCTCATCGAACAGGTTGAACCCCTGCAACAGGCGATCAATGCCTATAAAGACACCTTTGAGCTAGGCTGGCAAAAAATGGTCGCAGGTAAGCTGGGGCTGGTGGCCTATGATCCGGCTACTGATAAGGAATTACATACCGAGCTGTTGATTCTGTTGCAATTGGTTGAAACGGACATGACCATTTTTTACCGCAAGCTCGCCATGCTGGCCATGGATGCTGAACTCGGCAATGAAGCCCTCATGGTGCCGCTGATGGAAGCCTATTATGTGCCGGAACAAATAACTGATGACTACAAAACGCGTCTTGGCACTTGGCTTAAGTCTTATATCAAGCGGGTGCAAAACTCCGGCATAGCCAATGCAGAGCGAATCAAAACCATGAACGCCGCCAACCCCAAATACGTTTTACGCAATTACCTGGCGCAACTGGCGATAGACAAGGCAGAGCAGGGCGATTTTTCGATGGTTAATGAGTTGTTGGAGCTGTTGCGCCACCCCTACGACGAACAACCCGGCAAGGAAGAATTCGCCTTAAAACGCCCCGACTGGGCAAGGCAGCGTGCGGGTTGTTCGATGTTGTCGTGTAGTTCTTGAGCAAGCTATAGTTTTTGAAGCTACTTTTGTCTATAACTTGTCCTGTTGTTTTATGCTTTATACTAATACACGATAAGTTATTTCATTTGATGTCGTATATATTACGTTATACGTAAAAAAACAAAAAAGGATCACAATGGCACATTTCTACAGAGATCAATTAATTGCCAATTTAACAATTAATGAGGAAATTATTACTGAGTTAAATACTGCCTTCGTTAATCGCATGACAGAGTTAAGTTTAAATATTCAGCCAAATGATCCTGACAAATCGGTAATAATTTCCTACATAATCAGATTTGACAACAAGGGCTATCGAGTATTTAGCTTAAATGAACTTCTACAATACTATAATCAAGCAAAATATGTAGAGCGCATTATTATTATGATTGAAACATTAGAATGCATAAGAACCAGTCGCCATATTGGCTCATTTATGGAATTAAAGCTTGATGAAAAAGCACCTAATGGTTGCAGTATGGTTGTTTCTTCTGATGATGGCAATTGGACTGACACATCTTTTTGCGCAGTAAAAGAAATCTTAGATAAAAGCAAAAACATAAATTCATATTTTAGAAACTCATGGTCAGTACTACTAATACAAATCTTAGGCCTCGTCTTAGGGTTCGGTTTCAGTTTATGGGCAGCATCATATATATCGCCAAAATTGAACATTGAAAACGCTTTTGTTATTAGCTTTATTTTCGTTTTGCTTGTGTTTTCTAATATTTGGAGTTATCTCAATCAAATTTTAATCATGGGCTTAAACAAGTTATTTCCTAACCTAAAGTTCTACAGACCATCAAAAGAACGTTTCCATTGGTTTATGCAGGCAATAGTAGGTGGTATAGCCGTTGCAGTTACATTGTACTTTTTAGGGAATATGTTCTCTTATATTGGAGAAATACTTGGTGCATTTATTAATAAAAACGCATAACAATGCGTTCAAAAATGACCCCAAACAGCGGCGGCCTTTTAGCTTAAACGTTGAGCAACACCAAGTAACTATGACTGAAAAATCATGAATTAAAGAAATTGGAATGCCGCTATTTTCTGCCATTATTACGTTGATTGGTGTTGATTGGTGGTTATGTTCTAAACATCTGGACTGAAAGTGCGTAGATACCGTTTACACAATTTAGTTTGACCCTTTCCATTTCTGCTTCCGCGCTTTTTTCTTGGCCTCTTTCTGCTCACGAATAATCACCAGCTCGGCCAGTTCTTTTTCCATCATGACTGGGGTTTCCAGGCTGATTCTGCCGATGGTTCCGGCGCGCAATTCAGCCAGCAGGATTTTGGACACTTTATCCATCTCGATGCGTCCGCCTGAGCGAAGGCAGCCGCGCTTTTTACCGATGGCCTCCATGAGTTCCTGCTCGCCTTGCGGGAGTTGCTCCAATTGAAAGCGGGCTTTCAGTAAATCCGGGTAATGCTGCAACAGGTATTCGGCGGCGAAGAAGGCGACATTCTCATGGCTGATGGCGGTGTCCTTGATGGCGCCGGTGGTCGCCAGCCGGTAGCCGCTGTTCTTGTTTTCGACGTTGGGCCAGAGCATGCCGGGCGTGTCCAAAAGAATAATGCCGTTGCCGATGTCGATGCGTTGCTGGGTTTTGGTGACGGCCGGTTCGTTGCCGGTTTTGGCGATCACTCTTCCGGCCAGTATGTTGATCAGCGTGGATTTGCCGACATTGGGTATGCCCATGATCAAGGCGTGTATCATTCTGGAGCTGGCTTCTTTGGTCGGCAGCATCTTGTGGCACAAGTCGGGTATCTGGCGCATTTTTTCAGGATGCTCGATGGTCAGCGCCAGTGTTTTTACGCCTTGCTCCCGTTCCAGATAGGTTTGCCATTGCTGGGTGATCTCAGGGTCGGCAAGGTCGCTTTTGCTGAGTACCTTGATGCAGGGCTTGTCGCCGCGCAGGGCGGTGAGCATCGGGTTCTGGCTGCTGAACGGAATGCGCGCATCCAGAATTTCGATGACGAGGTCAACCTGGGGCAGGATTTCTTTGACCTCTTTGCTGGCCTTGTGCATATGGCCGGGGTACCACTGAATAAGCATGATGTATTTAGATTTAGTTGTGTTGCGTGTAACGCGTAAAATAGAGACACAAGATACCAGATTGCGGCCTTAAAATGCAGATTAATCAAACTATTAACTTCATTGCTAAGAAATAAACATGAAAGAGACAACGATAACAAGCAGCTTTTACGCCTACTTGTCACGGCTAAGATGGATTAAACGCTGGGGACTCAAACGCAATGCGCATGAAGAAAATGTCATGGAGCACAGCTGGGAAGTGTCGGTGATCGCCCATACCCTGGCGTTGATCAAGAACCGTTATTACGGCGGCAATGTCGATGCCAACGCCGTTGCCGCGGCGGCTTTGTATCACGATATTACCGAGGTCATTACCGGCGATTTGCCCACGCCCATCAAATACCACTCCCAGGAAATCAGCATGGCTTACAAGCAGATTGAAAAGCAGGCGGAGATAGAGTTGCTGGCCCTGTTGCCGGAAGAGTTGCAGGCGGATTTTCAGGCGCTTATTCATCACGACATGATGCCGGAAGAGCATGTGAAGATCATCAAGGCGGCGGACAAAATCTCGGCTTATCTTAAATGTCAGGCCGAGCTGAAAGCCGGCAACAGGGAGTTTGAGACCGCCGCCGAGCAACTGGCTTTAACTATCGGCGCGTCCGAGCAGCCGGAAGTGATGTTTTTCATGCAGGCGTTTGCGCCCAGTTGCGGGTTAACGCTTGACGGCTTGATGAAGACGTATTGAGTCGTTATTCGTTCAAAACAGCATCGCATTGCGGCGGAAGCAAGGGAGGAGGCTCCGGTTTTTTGGGTGCTGAAGCCAGCGCCTTGGCTTCTTCTGAAAACCACCAGTCCAGCGAGGCGTCGCAGCCATCGTTTTCGGGAATAGACTCTTGCCCGCGGCAGTCAGTATTGTTTTTTGGACATTTGAGGCGCACATGAAAGTGATCGTCATGACCCCACCACGGGCGGATTTTTCTTAGCCAGTCATGTATTGTTTTGCGCGCGCACAATTGGCGTTTCACGCTGGGATTGACGAAAATACGCTCGACTTCCGGCCTGCGCGCCGCCGCTTCAAGAACTTTCTCATGAACCAGCGACCATTGGCTGCTGTCTATGGCATCCGATTTGGCGGCGAGGACTGATGGCGAACTCCAGTTTTCCCGCTCATCAAGTCCCAGATTTCGCGTTGCGGCAGTCTGTGACAGCAAATACCAGATATCCACGTCGAGTCCGGTCTGATGGCTGCGGTGTCCGTTCAGCATGGGGCCTCCGCGCGGCTGCGCCAGATCGCCGATGAGCAAAACGCCCCAATGCTGCATGGCCGTAGTCCTTGCTATGCCTTCAATAAACTGTATCAGATCAGGATGCCCGTAATAGCGCTCCCGCGACAAGCGCATCAGTTGATAGCCTGTTCCATTCGGTGGCAGGGAGGCCGAGCCTCTCAGGCAGCCGGCGGTATAGGTTCCAATGCTTTGGGCGCTGTCATCCGTTTTCAGAGGTTGAGCGACTGTTGCCCACTGCTGATTTGAAGCAGGGCTTGAGGCGCAGCCTGAAAAGATGCTTAATAATAAGATAAACAGGGAAAGTTTCATTATTAAAATTGAACCGGCGAAATGCATTGTTGAGAATGTAACGGTACAGCAAAACAGAAACAAGCAGTTTTAAATAATAATATCAAAATGATTTTGATGACTATTATTTGGGGGAGGGAGTTTGGAAAGGATTAATTGTATTGCTTTGAAGCCGGATGGATAACCTGTGGGTCATCCATCCGGTTCCGGTTACTTTTTAGCAGGTGTTGATAACTCCAGAACATGCTTAGGCTTGTTAACTGGGGCAGGGGCTGATTTTGATGCAGCGCTATTATCATGAACGGGCACAGGCGCTTTATTGGCAGGGGCGGCGCTTGAGTTTGCGGCACCGCCTTTGCTGGCGTCGCCGCCTTCCGCATCAATTTCGTCATCCAGTTTTAAGTCGTCTTCTTCTGAAATCTTGCCGTCATTAACCAGATGCTTGCGGCGCTGCTGGTAGGCGTTTTTGTCAAATTCATAGCGATTATCACCGGAAGCTTCATCAGCGATTTTTTCAGTCGTCATCAAGTCGGCCCGGGTGTCAGTGACATCAACCGCTTTGGCGCCTGAAGCTGCCCCGCTGACGGCTGCGGCGCCAGAAGCTACAAAAGTATAAGTAAGGGGATTAAATAAAGCATCGCCGATCAGGCCAGCCGTCTCCCTGGGCGAACTTGCGCCAAAGAACGGCAGTACCAAATAATTGCCTGATGGAACACCCCAGTAACCTAAGGTCTGTCCAAAATCTTCATTATGTTTGGGTAAATCGATCATCTTCGCGACATCAATAAAACCGGCAACACCCGCTGTAGTGTTAATCAGGAAACGGCTGGCGTCCATACCGCCCTGCGCCATTTTAAGTTGCAATAAATCGTTAATGGTTACGCCAATATCGTTCATATTACTGAAAAAATTGGTCACGCCTTGGTTAACTATATCAGGAGTTATCCAGGCATAGCCTTTCGCCACCGGCTTTATAATTGTCTTGTCGAGGGTGTCATTAAATGAATAGGCGCCACGATTCCAACCTTCCCAGGGGTCGTTTTGAGTGATTTCTTCTTGAGCAACCTCTTTAGGCGCAGTTGTTGTGGCACAACCCCATAGCGCAGTTAAGATGACCAAGCCACTCAATAATAAAGGAGTGTTGGTGGTGGGTGTTCGCATGCTCATGATTAGTCTCTATCTTTTTGTTAGTTTTATTATTGGGGCGCGCCTGTGTATCAGGCGTCATTATTTTTCGGGGGAATTATAACAGAATAAATGACCAAGAAACGTCACTTGTTTCCCGAATAGTGCGGATAGCCGATATTTTGCATTTGCCGGAGTATCCAATACTGTCTTTTAAGCAAGTAATTTGAGGGATATGCCGCCCGCAGCACTATGGGATTAGGCAAAGTGCCGGCCAGCAATGCCGCCTGAGACCGGCTGATTTGCTTTGCCGAGACACCAAAATAGTGCCGGCTGGCGGCTTCTATGCCAAAAATATGATCACCGAACTCGGCTATATTCAGGTAAACCGTGAGTATCCGTTCTTTGCTCCACAATAATTCAATCAACACTGTGAACCATACTTCCAGTCCTTTGCGGACAAAACTTTTTGACGGCGTTAAAAATAAATTCTTGGCTACTTGCTGGGAAATGGTGCTTGCGCCTCTGAGCTTTCCGCCGTCCATGTATACATCAATGGACGATTGGATGGAATGCAGATCGAAGCCGGAATGTTGAAAAAACCGCTGATCTTCTGAAGCGATAACGGCAGAGGCTGCATTTGCAGAGATGTTCTTTGCACCTACCCACGTGTATTCAATGGACCTGAACGAGCCCTTGTCCGCCAGGTCTTCAAAATGCCGATACAACATGAAGGCCGACGTTGGCGCAGGCGCCCAGCGCAGCAATAGACACAATCCGACCGATGACACCGCGAACGTGAGCAGAAAATAAAACACGACTTTTCTCAGGATATTCTTTAAAGAATATGACCGAGATCTGCTGTTTTTAAGGTGACGGGATTGTTTTGCCAAATTACCAGGATTTCAATGATGGTGGCTGCTTTCATCCGGGCGCTTGCCGGGAGGATTTACGCATATGATAAAGATTTTGGGCTGGCTTGAACACCTTGGCCCATGACGAGGGGGATATTAACGCTGTTTGCGTTTGCGCCAGATATAAAAGCCTGTACCCATTAACAGCAGCGGTATGACGATCAGGAAACCGAAACCGATTAGTGCGACAGCGGTTTGGCTTAATTGCAGGGTTTTGTCTGTTGCGGTTTTTGCCGGGATGTCGATAAACCGGTCGTCATGGATTAGCCAGTTGACCATCCTCAAACCCATGTCCAGATTGCCGACATTGCCGAGATAGGCATTGGATAGAAAATCGCCGTCACCGACAACGACGATGCGTTGTTGGGTTTCTTTATCAATATTACGGGTCAAGGCATAGGCAAAAACAAGCGGGCCTTGTTTTTCGTCGCTATCGGCATCAAAAAGAATCTTGCCTGCGATGGCTCCGGTTTCTGTCCATGACTGCGGCGCGCTGCTCAGCAGCGCGTCAGCCTCAAAATCTGTTTCTTCGTCAACTTCCAGCGCCGCCGTAACGGGATAGACGGTGATGGTCTGAAAGCCTTTTGTGATGGGATGAGGGGCGTATTCGCTGGCTAGCACGAAGCTGGGGTCGTCAATGCCGTAGAGCTTGGAGCGGCTGTCAACGATGGTTCCCTTTAGCGGACGCAGGCCCAAGAGTTGTTCTAATGCAGTCAGTTGCTGGTTGTCGGGGTCTGTCAGCATGAGCAGGTTGCCGCCTTGCCGGATATATTGCTTGATCAGGTCGATCTCGCCTGTCATTAATGGCACGGCGGGCGCAGTTATCACCAGTAATGCGGAGTTATCGGGAATGGCCGGCATTGCCGCCAGATTGATGGTCTGGGCCCTGATTTTGCGGCGTTCCAATTCCTTGCCGAACTGGCCCAAATCAAAATTGGCGATGCCGTCAGGCGAGCGCTCGCCATGACCGGTCAAGAATGTCACCCAGCGTTCATCGGCGTTGGCGAGCTGGAGCAGGGCATTGGTCAGGGAGGATTCGTCGATGAAGGCCAGTTTTTCGGCGCGGCCCTGATACTCAACAAGAATCATGCCTGTCGGCGCAATATTCAGCTCTCGGGTTTTTTCCGGCTGTGTATCCGGGTCTATGTAAGTAAGGGTCAGGTCAGGTTTATGTCGTTTATAACGGCCAACCAATTGCGAAATTTGGCTTCTAAGTGCAGGATCCTTTTTAATGTAAGCGGTGACTTGTATTTTATCGGGCAGTGATTCCAAGAGTTTTTGAGATGCTTGGGACAAAGTGTTGCCAGCATTGCTGGTGATGTCTTTTTGTATGGTATAGCGGGTGCTTAGCCATGCCAGTGTACCGAGCAGGCACAATAACATTGCTGTGATGAGCAGGTTTTTCAGGCGGATTTGCTGATGTATGTGCCGGGATATTTTCATTTTTGCAACCTGTCGTTATCCAGACTGCGGATGCTGAGCAGAATGAACCCTGAGATGAACAGGAAAAAATAACCGACATCGGCCGAGCTGATCAGGCCGCTTTGAATGTTCTGGAAATGACGGAGGATGGACAGGTATTCAAACAGTTCGCTGCGATGGTCGTCCATGCCTGTTGTCCAGTCCAGAATCCACAGCAGCAATAAAATGCCGAAAGTGCCCATGGCCGCAATGGTCGGATGACCGGCAATGCATGACATGAACAGGCCGGTGGCGGTGAAAGCGGTTACCAGCAGCAGCAAGGCCAGCACGTTGGCAAACAGCTTGCCCAGATCGAGCTCGCCGCCGGACAGCAAGGATAGAGGCATCAGGGTGATGAGCACAGTCATCAGCAGCATCAGTCCGAGTATGCCCAAATACTTGCCGAGAATAATGTCGATATTGGAAACGGGCGCGGAAAGCAGTAATGCCATGGTTTTATTGCGGCGTTCTTCGCAAATCAGGCGCATGGTCAGCAGCGGAGTCACCAGCAGTAAAATGATGCCTGCGTTGCCGAATAAAGGCGCCACGATGATGTCGGTCAGGCCCGGCGCGCCTTCAATGCCGGCTAATTTGGGCTGCAGCGCGGTGAAGGCTTCAACCTGGGATAAAAACAAAAACGCCAGTATGAATTGAAGGATGGCTAATATGGTCCAGGCCATCGGCGACAAAAACAGGCTTCTGAATTCGCGGGAGGCAATGGTTAAAATCATGCTCATAAATCGCTGCCGTGTTCTTTGGTTAAGGTAATAAAGATGTCTTCCATCGATCTTTTGATCGGGGTCAGCTCCTGCAATCCCCAGCCGGCGGCGATGATTTGTTCGGCAATTTGTTCGGCGGGATTGGCGGTGACGCTGTGGTGAATCTTGATCCGGTTTTCTGCAATGTTGTCGATGGAGGTAACGCCGGGGATGGCCAATAAAATATTATTGTCAGCAGCTAACCGGGTGGTGACTTGAAGGGTGCCGGTATCCATTTGCTGATTAAGGCCTGCAATGGTTTCATGCAATATCAGTTGCCCCTGATGAATGATTTGCACATGCGAGCAGGATTCCTGCACTTCGGTGAGTATATGCGTGGACAGAATCACCCCGTGATCCCGCCCCAGTTCCCGTATCAAGGCGCGGATTTCCCTGATTTGTATGGGATCAAGGCCGACGGTGGGCTCATCAAGAATGATGACTTCCGGGTTGTGCAAAATAGCCTGGGCAATGCCGACACGCTGCTGAAAGCCCTTGGACAGATTGGCAATCAGCCGGTCTGCAACCTCGGTCAAGCCGCAGCGCTCTTTTGCCTTGTTGACGGCTTGAGCTGCGGAAACTTTGGCGATGCCATGCAGTTGCGCGCAGTAGAGCAAAAACTCATCCACGCTCAGCTCCCTGTAAAGAGGCGGGGTGTCGGGCAAATAACCAAGATTGAGCTTGGCTGACTTGGGCTTATCCAGCAAATCAAGACCATTGATCTTGATCTGCCCGGCGCTGGGCGCCAGATTGCCGCAAAGCATCTGCATGGTGGTGGTCTTGCCCGCGCCGTTAGGGCCGAGAAAGCCAAGCACCTCGCCTTTGGCTAAAGTAAAACTGACATCGTTAACGGCGCAATGTTTGCCGTAATAACGAGTCAGGTGCTCGGCTTCGATAAGGTTAGTCATGTCAATGGCTAAAGTTGTTGCAGCAGTTTTTGTAATTCGGCCTGAATCTTTTTGCGGAAAAACAGGAATTTCCAGCGGGTGCCGCCGCATTGTTTCCAAAGAATAGCCGAACGGATTCCAGCCAGCAAACAGGCGCGTATTTTATTGACGATATCGGGCCTTGATAAATATTCCTGCTCACCGTTAACCATGATTCTCGGTTGCAGGGTGCTGATGGTGCTGTGGTAAATATCACCGAGATTCGCCAGCACATTCTCATGGAATAGACCAAAATGTTCTGACTGAGCCCGGGCGCGCTCAATACCGGTGAAAATGGTTTTTAGCATGTCCGGCTGGCTTGACAGCTGATTCTCCAGGAAAATCAGGGAGGCGGAATAACGCGCCTGTTCAGGGTTGACAGTTTTAAGCCCGGCCAGTTGCACGTCAAGTTGATCAATTCCCAGTTTAATGCCTGACAGTCCGCCGAAGACATTGGCTATGCCGTGCTCATCATTAATGAAGAGGCTGCCGACACTGGCTTCAAAGGCTGCTGAATCAGCAGTGCCGGTGGTGGCCAATTGTTGAACCAATGCCGCTGCTTGCGCAATACCGGCAAGGGCAATGGCCTGGTTGGTAATAGTGTTTGATTGCATAGTTCCGCTGCAAGTGATTAGGATTGATCTATTCTAATTCATATTGCCCAAAACGTCTTTCGCCCAGTTTATAGTTTGAATATAAGTGTCGCCAATAATGGCTTGGTCAATATCTTTAAATGAGATTGACGAAATGTCCCAATGCTCATAACTAATAACGCACAGCAGCGCTTCACCGCCCAGTCCGCTTTTGTGCAATATGGCGGAAACAATATCATCGGCCAAAGGCAATTGGTTGAGAGCTTCATCCAAGGGCATGTCCAGCAAGCTATCCAGGTTGGATAAAATGCCGATCAGAAAGAAATTGTCCGATTTATTGCCGCTCAGGCTGGCTAATTGCTCACACATTTTGCCGCGGATCAATGCATTTTGCATGATTGCTTCCGGCTTGTTGGTCAAGGATGCCAGCGTCAATATATTAATCCAGCGCTTTATTTCCTTTAGTCCCAGATAGGAAATGGCATGGTTAATGGATGAGACTTTATTGGGCAGGGCGAAAAATGCGGAATTGATATAGCGCAGCAGTTTATAGCTGAGACCGACGTCCAGAGATATTATCTTGGTCAGGTCTTCGAATTCAACATCCGGGTTGTTAACCGTGTTTAACAGCTGAATGGCTACCGTTTGATTGACGCTCAAGCGTTTGCCGGGAACTATGTTGGGCTTATTGAAAAAGAAACCCTGGAAATAATCACAGCCCAGTTCAAGGAGGTATTGATATTCAGCGTATGTTTCAACTTTTTCTGCCAGCAGTTTTACGTTGTATTGTTTGAGGTATTTAATGAGGGCTCGCGTTTTTGACTCGCCCATTTCCAGAATGTCCAGCTTGATGATGTCAGCAAACTCTACAAGAGGCCGCCATTCAGCTGAAAAGACAAAGTCATCCAGAGCAATGGTATAGCCTAATTTGGACAGTTCTTTCAGGTTGTCGATGATTCTTGGGCTGATTTCAACGTTTTCAAGAACCTCAATGACTATGCGGTCTTTAGGGAGGTTTAAAGGCGTTTTTTCCAGAATGTTTTGTGTCGTGAAATTAATGAAAGCCTTATGGGGACCAACAATGGTGTTGAGTCCAATCTCCAGAATGGTATCGGTAATGACCTGATTGGTTGCTTGAGTCGCTTCGTCTTTGCGATTTAAATCAAAATCATCGCCTCTAAAAAGGATTTCATAGCCGAAAATATTCAGCTTCTGGTCAAAAATCTGTTGTCGCCCGATAATAAAGTTTGCCATTTTGATTGGGTTTTAATTATGGTTATTTGATGTCAAAACAAAGCGGATTTTATGCTTGCGGAATGCGCACGCTTATGGGGTTTAATTTATATTTGGCTGCTCATTGATGGTAATGGTAAACAGCAGGCTTAACAAACTCTGGTTTATAAAGCGGAAGTAAACAGGGTGTGGTTAACTATTTTTGGCAACTTATATCATGATTATCGGCTGTGAGTCGAGTATGATATGGGAATGAAAGTGTTAA
This sequence comes from Methylobacter sp., assembly GCA_041660285.1. GTDB lineage: Bacteria > Pseudomonadota > Gammaproteobacteria > Methylococcales > Methylomonadaceae > Methylobacter_A. The sequence goes on along the minus strand of JBAZWN010000011.1, from coordinate 67,188 downwards.
GTTAAGGAGATTGAAATGATTAAAACGGTATCGTTAATCGTTATCGGCATGAAATGTGGTGGTTGCGAATCGAGTGTGACGGATAAATTGAAAGCTATTGATGGCGTATTGTTTGTTAAGGCATCGAGTAAAGACAAGGAGGTCAACGTCGAGTTTGATGCTGCAAAAACCAGTCTGGATATTATTAAGGACGCTATTATTGACGCAGGCTTTACTCTAGGCTAGTGGCTAAGTTGCTTTAAGTTCATCAATTGTTATCAGCCAAGGTACGCATTATGAGCACAGAACAGAATTCTGATACGTTGCGGTTATCCATCTTAGGCATGCGCTGCGCCGGATGCGTGAGCGCTGTTGAAGGCGCTTTGGCGGCGGTAGCCGGGGTAACTTCAGTGAGCGTCAACTTTGCAGACCATTCCGCGATGGTGACAGGCAATGCCGATCCTGAAGTCTTAAAGCAGGCGGTTAAGGCAGCGGGTTACGATGCGGCGGTGATGGAAGGGCTTCTTGAGGACACTTCCGAACAGGAAAAGCAGGAGTTGCAGCGCTACCGCAAGCTGATGAAAAAAGCGGCGGTGGCGGCGGTTTTTGGCGCGTCATTGATGGCGGCGGAATATTCCGGCTGGCTACCGGAAATCGGTTCAGCGACAGGGCAATGGTTCTGGCCGGAAATTGCGCTCATTACTTTGGGCATACTGATATACTCCGGCTGGCATTTTTACAGCGGCGCCTATAAGTCATTAACGCTGGGGCAGGCCAACATGGATACCCTGATTGCTTTGGGTACGGGGTCGGCTTGGCTGTATTCCTGCATCGTTATCGATTATCACGGTACGTTGCCTTCATTGGCGAAGCATGCTTATTTTGAAGCTGCGGTGATGATACTGGCATTTATCAACTTGGGTTCAGCGCTGGAAACACTGGCCAGAGGCAAAACATCGAGCGCAATACGGCAATTAATCGGTTTACAGCCGCGCACCGCCAGAGTGATCAGAAATGGCGAGGACATGGACATTCCGATTGAACAAGTGGGTTTGGGCGAAACCCTAAGAGTCAGGCCAGGTGAGAAAATCGCCGTTGACGGGGTGTTGCTGGAAGGGCATTCCACAGTTGATGAGTCCATGTTGACCGGCGAATCGTTGCCGGTGGAAAAAACGGTAGGTTCGGAAGTCGTTGCCGGAACCATGAACCAGACCGGCAGTTTCCTGTTTACGGCGACCCGTATCGGGCGTGATACGGCATTAGCGCAAATTATTAAAAGCGTTCGCGAGGCGCAAAGCAGCAAACCGGAAATCGCCCGGCTGGCTGACAAAATTTCCAGTGTTTTTGTGCCGGCGGTAGTCGTGATTTCGGTGCTGACGTTTGGGATTTGGTATGCTTTCGGGCCTGAGCCTTCCTTGGGTTACGCCTTTGTCACCTCAATGACCGTTCTGGTTATCGCCTGTCCCTGCGCCTTGGGTTTGGCGACGCCCATCTCCGTCATGGTGGCTGTCGGCAGAGCCGCCCAGTCAGGCATATTGATTCGCAAGGGAGAGGCTTTACAAACGGCCGGTAAATTAACCTGCTTGATACTTGATAAAACCGGTACGGTAACGGAAGGCAAGCCTAGCGTCTCAACTATTGAAGCGCTGGGCGGTTATTCCAAAGAGTGGCTGCTGCAATTGGCTGCCAGTATTGAGTCAGGATCGGAGCATCCGCTGGCAGCGGCCATTTTGTCGGCAGCAGAAGAAAACCAAATAAAACTGGAAAAAGCAGAACAATTTGCAGCCGTCGCCGGTCACGGGGTGATGGCGACCATTCATGGGCGGCGCGTGTTGTTCGGCAACCAAGCACTGATGGATGAGCAAGGCGTTAACTGCACACGCTTTAACAATCGGCTGGAAGAACTGTCGGCTTTGGGGCAAACCCCCATGTTGCTTGTCGTAGACAATATTGTCGTTGGGATTATTGCCGTGTCCGATCCGATTAAAAAAGATTCGGCACAAGCGGTACAGATACTGAAAAACCAGGGTGTGCGCATCATCATGGTTACCGGGGACAATCTGATAACCGCTCATGCTATTGCCAAGCAGGCGGGAATTTCTGAAGTGCGGGCACAGGTGCTTCCTCAGGATAAGGCGGCGGTGGTTAAAGAGCTGCAGCAAACGGGTGAAATTGTCGGCATGGTCGGCGATGGCATCAATGACGCGCCTGCATTGGCTCAGGCTGATGCAGGCTTTGCCATCGGCACCGGAACGGATGTCGCCATAGAAAGCGCTGATGTGGTCATTTTACAGGGCTCATTATTGAAAGTGCCTGAAGCCATCGAGTTATCCAAGGCGACTGTCATCAACATCAAACAAAATCTGTTCGGTGCGTTTTTCTATAACACGATCAGCATCCCGGTTGCGGCAGGTTTGTTGTATCCGGTGTTCGGTGTTTTATTAAACCCGATGATTGCAGGTGCGGCAATGGCCATGTCTTCCGTGACCGTGGTTACTAATGCCAACCGCTTGCGTTGGACAAAGTTCGGTGGGAATAAATAGCTATAAGATGCCCGTCATTTTGGCAGGGATGTTTTTAGTTTAACGATAAGGCGTCGATAATCGTCCGTGCTTAACGCGTCGCTTAATACAAGCATGGCTTGTTTGCCTGCATTTTGGCTTCTGGTATGCAAAAATATAGCGAAAGGCGTGATGACGGTTGAGTTCAGAATCCGGGCAGATTCAAAGCCATTGCTGCCGGATGAGGCTTCCCAGCCTAATGTTTCGGTATGTTTGATGCTGTGATGTTCTCTTTTTAAACGCTTAACAGTAGACCAAAGATACATGCAAATCGCTGTCGACAGGCCAAGTTTGACGGCAATCGGTAAAGAGTTGGCGGCGCATGCGGCTAAAGCAAGCGCATGAATGAAAACGATCAGCTGTTTTAATCGCTCGGATGGTTTAAGCGCCAACAGCAGCGAGGGTTCGTGTTTTTTCGACAAGACAGAGTTCCTCATAATTGATTGGTAATACTGTGTCACTGATATATGACCCAATGCAACAAATGAATTGCACCGGTTTTGTCTTTAATCGGCGCGGCTTTAAAATCTATTATTTTGTTTAGTTATGAACCCGAACTGGGAAAGTTTTCTGCTCTCTGAAAATGCACTCTTTGAAAATGATGTTCGCATCGTTTTCCCATCACCCCGGAATGAAGGCGGCAAACGTATTTATCCGGTTCCGCATCTGGGTGTTCTAACGGTTGCCGGAAAAGACGCCGCAAAATTATTACAGGGGCAAATTACCTGTAATATTAATGACGTTACTGAGACAAAAAGCAGTTTAGGCGCGTTATGCAGTCCCAAGGGAAGGACAATCACAACGTTCCTGCTGGTTAAAAAATCCGATGATTATTTGTTAATTTTACCTAAGGAATTATTGGAGCCGGTCAAAAAAAGGCTGCAGATGTATGTCTTGCGGGCAGATGTGACATTGACCGACGGCTCGGATGAACTTTGCTTGATCGGGCTAAGTTATTTCGATACCCGGATGAATGAATCATCCTCACCTGAATCGTTGTTTGCAACAATCCAGCAGGAAAATATCTCCGTCAATCTTGCCCCAGACCGGAGTCGCTGCCTGATTATTGCAGAGGCGGGTAACGCTCGGAAGTTCTGGTCAGAACAGGTCAGTCAACAAGGCTTTCAGCCCGAAGATTCAGAGCAATGGCGCTATCTTGACATTATCTCAGGGATTCCCTGGCTTACAACGGAAACCTCGGAAGAATTCATTCCGCAAATGCTGAATCTTGATAAATTGGGGGGCATCAGTTTCACCAAGGGCTGCTATACCGGACAGGAAATTGTTGCGCGTACTCACTATCTGGGCAAGGCGAAAAGGGCAATGTTTCTCGCCGAATGCGACGCCTCTGTCCCGCCCGAGCCTAACTCAACAATCATTGACGACAGTGCAGGCACAGAACAAGACATAGGTAAAGTGCTATCCGCACAAAGCAGGAAAAATATTTGTAAAATGCTTATTGTTTTGCAAATTTCTGATGCGAATATTTATAAGCTCAGGTTAAAAGGGCAGAATGGGAACGAAGTCACATTATTAACGGTATAATTCCGCCCAATTGGGTATCATTGAGATTAGGCAATAATGCAATTTACTTCAGTTCAGGGCTTTCTCGATTATGTTCAGATTGAACTTGATGCAAATCGTTTTGTCTTGCCGACATTGCCTGATATCGCTTTAAGAGTCAGGGATGCTGTTTCCAAGGGTGACATATCGGATAAAGAACTGGCGGAAATGATAGTGACTGATGCCGCGCTATCGACACGGCTCATTCATGTGGCAAACAGTCCTTTGTACCGTGGCGTAAATGAAATTAATAATATACGGATGGCGGTTACTAGATTAGGCAACAATACGGTTCGTACTTTGGCTACCAGTCTGGTCATGCAGCAGATGTTTTGTCCGTCATCAAAATTTCTGGAAGATATTTTCAGAAAAACCTGGGAACAAAGCATTAATGTCTCGTCTATCAGTCGGGCGCTTAGCGCTTATGTTCCGCACCTTGATGCCGATGAGGCCATGCTTGCCGGACTTATTCATCAAATAGGAAAACTGCCTATTTTAATGCTGGTTGAGAATATTCCTGAATTCAGGGATAGCCCCTCAAGAATGGAAAAATTGCTGGAAAAAGCTCATCCTGCTGTCGGTAAGCTTATTATGGATACGTGGGAGTTCCCTGAAAATTTAAAACCTGTAGCATCTGAGTACGTTAATTTTCAATATGAATCAGGCCCCAAGGCTGATTACGTTGATGTTGTACAGGTCGCATTTTTACAGAGTATCGCAGGAACCGATCATCCTGCCTGTCGGGTTGACTGTTCTTCAGTTCCCTCATTTGCTAAACTTGGGTTCGCAACAGATGCTGAAATATTGGAAATTGAAGGTATTTCAGATGAAATTGAATTGGCTCGAAGCATACTGGCTTAATACTAAATACATGATTAATACACAAGCAGCCTTACGTTTTCGCCGTATAGGCACCATGACAATTTTCGCCGTCTATTTTGTAATTCTTGTCGGCGGTATTGTACGGGCTTCAGGCGCCGGAATGGGTTGTCCTGACTGGCCAACTTGCTTTGGGCAATGGATACCGCCTACCGAAGAGTCTCAGCTTCCTGCCAATTATCATGAGATTTATGCTGAGCGCGGCTATGAAAATACCCAGTTTAATCCGGTTAAAACTTGGACGGAGTACACGAATCGTCTGGTTGGCGTGACAATTGGTTTCCTGATTTTCCTGACAGCCTGGTCGTCACGCATCTATCTTAAAACAGACAAAACCATTTTCTATTTAGCAGTCAGCGTTTTTTTTCTGGTTGGCTTTCAAGGATGGCTGGGTTCCACGGTGGTCGCAAGCAACCTCAAACCCTTCATGATCACCTTACATATGCTGCTGGCGTTATTTATAGTGGCATTGCTGATTTACACGATTGCGCGTTCGCAGCGGGAATTTATCGCCCGGATCGATACCCGGTTGCTGCCGGCTAAATTTAAAACGGTCTTAATCGTTGCAATGGCAATGACCCTGTTGCAAGTCGCCATGGGGACTCAGGTCAGGGAGGCTGTGGATTTTATAGCGCATGAACATGCTTATATTGAGCGCCAATACTGGCGCGATGATTTTCCTGTGATCTTTTACATACACAGATCGTTCTCATCCATTATTTTGTTTACCAACCTTTGGCTGGTCTGGAAAATTTATCAATCCGTTGATAAAAAAAGCCTGTTGTTTCGTACCGGCTTATCCCTGGCTTCGCTCGTAGTGACTGCAATCGTAGCGGGAATCACGCTCGACAGACTGGGCGTGCCGCCGGTTGCCCAGCCGATTCACCTATTGATGGCCAATCTCATCTTCGGCGTGCAGTTTTTCCTGTATATTTGCCTGAAGTACGCCTCGAAAAATCAGGCGTAAATTACTTTTTGGCTTCCAATTTTGCTATGGCTGCCTTGGCCAGGGCGCTTAGTTCTGAGCCGTCTTGTTGGCAATAAGCGATAATCGCGTTGCGCATTCTCGGATCCCATGATCTTAAAATGTGATTTTTTATGCCTTCTACTGCAATCTCTTTGTCGCTTTCCGAGTTAAAGAAATTAGCGATATCATTAGCCATTTTGGCGAGTCTTTCTGTTTTCATTTTAGCTGTTTATTGAAATTAAATAAGATTGTTGTTATGCGTTAATCGTTGCGGATGGGTGTAAACAACATGCTGATCATCACGGGCAAAACCGATCAGAGTAAGTCCCGCTTCATTAGCCAAGCGTATGGCTAGTCCGGTAGGGGCTGAAATAGCCGCCAATAACGTAATACCGACCCAGGCGGTTTTTTGTACCATCTCATAGCTGGCGCGGCTGGTGACAATGACAAATCCGGCGGATAAATCCTTGCCGGTACGCAGTAAAAAACCGATCAGTTTATCCAGCGCGTTATGCCGTCCTACATCTTCCCTGATGTCCAAAATTCCCTGCCCAGGTACCGCCCAGGCTGCTGCATGGACTGATCCAGTTAATTGGTTCAGTTTTTGCCGTTGCTTGATTTCTGTTAAGGCGGAAAACAAATCTTTTGCAGATAAGGTCAAGCCGTTATTAACAGGGGAGGGCTGACGGATAGCTTGTTGCAAGGTGCTGGCGCCACACAGGCCGCAACCGGTGCGGCCGGTTAAATTACGGCCTTTGTCTGCCAGGCATTGAAAGCGGTTTTCAGGAATTTTTAACTGTACTTCAATGCCGTTTGAGCGGTTATAAACCCGTGCAGATAGCAACTCTTGCGGGCTCTTGATAATGCCTTCCGTAATGCTGAAACCAAGAGCAAATTCTTCCAGATCAGTCGGGGTTGCCAGCATGACGACATGCGGCACCCCGTTGTAAATCAAGGAAATCGGCACTTCTTCAGCAATATAGTCTTGCTGCAAGGAATGCTGGTTGCCTTTCCAGCGATCAACGGTACTTTGTTGATAACTTGGCCATCCTAAATCAGATACTAACGATTGCATGACTGCATTGTCGTTAGCCATTATTTATTCCTTGCTCAAGGAGGTCCAGTTGTTTTTCTGTAAACGCTTGGTATTCCTGTTGCCATTCTGAAGGTTGGCTGACTTTGGTGACCTGCACGGCCGTCACTTTGTATTCAGGGCAATTGGTCGCCCAATCGGAGTTGTCTGTCGTGATGACGTTGGCGCCGGACTCAGGGAAGTGGAAGGTCGTGTAAACAACGCCGGGTTGTACGCGGTCACTGATTAAGGCGCGCAAAACGGTTTCACCGGCACGGCTCTTAATGCCGACCCAGTCGCCGGTTTTCACGCCGCGATCTTCGGCGTCGTGCGGATGGATTTCCAGGCGGTCTTCACTGTAAAAAGCAACATTGCCAGTGCGGCGTGTTTGTGCTCCGACGTTGTATTGCGACAGAATCCGCCCCGTAGTCAAAATCAACGGGAACATCGGCGTGACTTTTTCTACAGTTGGCACATATTCGGTCAACATGAACAAGCCCTTGCCGTTATCACGCAGGAAATGCTCTGTGTGCATAATCGGCGTGCCTTCCGGCGCTTCGTCATTGCATGGCCATTGTACGCTGCCTAGGCGGTCAATCTTTTCATAACTGACGCCGGTAAAGCTGGGTGTAAGCCGTGCGATCTCGTCCATGATTTCTGACGGATGGCTGTAATTCATCGGGAAGCCCAGCGCATTGGCCAGCATTTGGGTGACTTCCCAATCCTGGTAACCCGCCAACGGCGACATGACTTTGCGCACAGGTGAAATACGGCGTTCGGCGTTGGTAAAGGTGCCGTTCTTTTCCAGGAAAGACGATCCAGGTAGGAAAACGTGGGCAAACTTGGCGGTTTCGTTCAGGAAAATATCCTGAACGATCACGCATTCCATAGATCGTAACGCAGCATGAACGTGTTTAATGTCCGGGTCGGACTGGGCAATGTCCTCGCCTTCGCAGTACAGGCCCATAAAGCTGCCGTCCAATGCTGCTTCGAACATGTTAGGAATACGCAAGCCCGGTTCGGCGCTGAGCTTGGTCTGCCAGGCGTTTTCAAACAGTTGGTGCGTTGCAGGATCGGAGACATGGCGATAACCAGGGAACTCATGCGGGAACGAACCCATATCGCAAGAGCCCTGTACGTTATTTTGCCCGCGTAAAGGATTGACGCCCGCACCGTCGTGGCCTAAGTTGCCAGTGGCCATCGCCAGATTGGCAATGCCGATTACGGTGGTGGAGCCCTGGCTGTGCTCGGTTACGCCGAGTCCATAGTAAATCGCGCCGTTGCCTGCGGTGGCATAAAGCCGCGCGGCGGCCCTGAGTTCGGCGGCGGGAACGCCGGTAATGGACTCTGAGGCTTCCGGTGAGTTATGTTCCTGCGCAACAAAAGTTTTCCATTTGGCAAACGAGGCGACATCGCAACGCTCATTGACAAAGGCTTCGTCAAGCAGGTTTTCGGTCACCACGACATGGCCGAGCGCATTGATCAAAGCGACATTGGTGCTGGGGCGCAATTTCAGATGATGGCTGGCTTTGACGTGCGGCGATTTGATCAGCTCAATTTCGCGCGGATCAATGACGATCAGCTTTGCGCCCTGACGCAGGCGTTTTTTCATTTGCGAGCCGAATACAGGATGCCCGTCGGTCGGATTTGCGCCCATCACTAAAATGACATCGGCTTTCATGACCGAGTCGAAATCCTGGGTGCCGGATGATTCGCCGAAGGTTTGTTTCAATCCGTAACCGGTAGGCGAATGGCAAACCCGCGCGCAGGTATCGACATTATTATTGCCGAAGCCCGCGCGTATCAGTTTTTGCATGATGTAGACTTCCTCGTTGGTGCATCGGGAAGAGGTGATGCCGCCGATCGAGTCTTTGCCGTATTTTGCTTGGATGCGTTTTAATTCAGAAGCCGCATGGTTAATGGCTTCTTCCCAGCTGACTTCCTGCCATGCGTCTTTAATACTGGCGCGGATCATCGGCTTGGTGATGCGGTCTTTATGCGTGGCATAACCGAACGCAAAACGGCCCTTGACGCAGGAATGGCCGTGATTGGCCTTGCCGTCTTTGGCAGGCACCATGCGGATGACTTGTTCGCCTTTCATTTCCGCCCTGAACGAGCAGCCGACGCCGCAATAAGCGCAGGTTGTCACGATTGCATGTTCAGGCTGGCCGTTGTCGATCACCGCTTTTTCCATCAGTGTCGCAGTTGGGCAGGCTTGAACGCAAGCGCCGCAGGAGACGCATTCGGAATCCATGAAAGGCTGATTTTGGCTGGGCGACACTTTGGAATCGAAGCCGCGGCCATCAATGGTCAAAGCAAAAGTGCCTTGGGTTTCCTCACAGGCTCTGACGCAACGCGAACAAACGATGCATTTGCTGGGATCGAAGCTGAAGTACGGGTTGCTTTCGTCTTTTTTGGCGTTCAGGTGCGTTTCAACCGGGTTATAGCGTACTTCGCGCAATCCCACGGCGCCTGCCATGTCCTGTAACTCGCAATCGCCGTTGGCTGAGCAGGTCAGGCAATCCAGCGGGTGATCGGAGATATACAGCTCCATGATGCCGCGGCGCACATCGGCCAGTTTCTTGTTCTGGGTGACGACTTTCAGGCCTTCCGAGACCGGAGTCGTGCATGAAGCGGGCATGCCCCTGCCGCCTTCTATCTGCACCACGCAAAGCCGGCAGGAGCCAAACGGCTCAACACTATCCGTTGCGCATAATTTAGGAATTTCAATGCCGATGCTTGCCGCTGCACGCATTACCGAAGTTCCTGCAGGCGCTGTTACCTGAAAACCGTCAATTTCCAGTGTGACCATGTTATTGCTGGTGCTGGCTGGTGTGCCAAAATCTTTTTCTTTATTAATCGACATTGTAATATCCTCTAAATCATTATCAGGCGGCGGTAGCTTTTGCATTTATCCCGAAATCTTCCGGGAAATGATTTAAAGCGCTCAGTACAGGGTAGGGCGTCATGCCGCCTAATGCACAGAGGGAGCCGTTGAGTAAGGTGTCGCAAAGATCACGTAACAAGGGAATGTTCTTATCAAGGTCGCGGCCATTAATAATGTCGTCCATGACTTCGTAGCCACGGGTGGAGCCAATGCGGCACGGTGTGCACTTGCCGCAAGATTCAATTGCACAAAATTCCATGCTATAGCGTGCCATTTCAGCCATATCAACGGTGTCGTCAAAAACGACAATGCCGCCGTGTCCCAATACCGCCCAGATTGCGGCGAAGGCTTCGTAATCCAAAGGTGTATCGAATTGTGATTCGGGCATGTAAGCACCGAGAGGGCCGCCTACCTGTACGGCCCGAATTGGCCTGCCGGAGGCTGAACCGCCGCCGAAATCATAAAGCAGTTCGCGCAGCGTTAAGCCAAAGCCGAGTTCAACCAAGCCTGGATGCTTGATGTTGCCGGCCAATTGTACGGGCAAGGTGCCGCGGGAGCGGCCCATGCCGAAATCGCGGTAATAATCGCCGCCTTTGTCCAGTATGACAGGCACTGAAGCCAGTGAAATAACGTTATTAACGACGGTAGGTTGGCCAAACAAGCCTTTGATGGCTGGCAATGGCGGTTTGAAGCGCACCAAGCCGCGTTTGCCTTCCAGGCTTTCCATGAGCGAAGTTTCTTCGCCGCAAACGTAAGCGCCGGCGCCTTGGCGGACTTCAAGATGGAAGGTTTTTCCGCTGCCTTGGATGTTGTCGCCCAGATAACCGGCCTGATAAGCGTTTGCAATAGCCGTATTCAGGATGTCGAAAGCGTGGGGATATTCTATGCGCAGATAGATGTAGCCTTGAGTTGCGCCGACAGCCACCCCGGCTATGGTCATGCCTTCGATTAACACGAACGGGTCGCCTTCCATAACCATGCGGTCGGAAAATGTGCCGGAGTCGCCTTCGTCGGCATTACAGATGATGTATTTTTGCGCCGATGGCGTATTGAGTACGGTATTCCATTTGATGCCGGTCGGGAAAGCAGCTCCGCCGCGGCCGCGCAAGCCTGAATCGGTCACAGCCTTAACGATGTCCGCCTGTGGCATGGATAAGGCGTTTTTCAAGCCGCGATAGCCCTCGTTATTGACATAATCCGTCAAGCTGACTGGATCTGTTTTGCCGATTCGGGCAAAGGTCAAGCGCTGCTGTTTTTTGAAGTAGTCGATTTCTTCAGTCAGGCCTAAAGATAGGGCATGTGTCCCACCTTGGGTAAAGCCGGCGTCAAACAGGCCGGGTACATCGCCGGCTTGGACTGAGCCATAGGCTATACGTCCTTTTTCGGTTGCCACTTCAACCAGCGGCTCCAGCCAGTACATGCCTCTTGAGCCGTTGCGGATCAGTTCAATGCTGATGCCGCGTTTGGCCGCTTCGTGAGTGATGGCGCTGGCAACACGATCAGCACCCATGGAAACGGCGCTGGAGTCACATGGAACATAAATGGTAATACTCATGCTGATTCCTCCATGTCATTGATCACGCTATCGAATGTGTCCGCTGACACGCGGCCATAAATGTCCTTGCCGATTTGCATCGCCGGTGAACAGGCGCAATTGCCTAAACAATACACAGGCTCCAGGGAGAATTTGCCGTCGGCAGTGGTTTGATGGAAATCAATGCCAAGCCGGATTTTTACATGATCTTCGAGTTGTTTTCCGCCCATGGCTTGGCAGGATTCGGCGCGACAAAGATGAATGGTCTGTTTTCCCGGTGGCGTGTCTCTAAAATAGTGGTAGAAGCTGATGACACCATGCACTTCTGCACGGGAAAGATGAAGCGCGGTAGCGATGTCTGGAATGCTTTCAGCGGGGATATAGCCCAAGGCATTTTGTATGCCATGCAGAATAGGTAAAAGTGCGCCGGGTTTATCCTTGAGGGCGGCAGTTATTGCTTGCACAGTAGAATGCGTAGTGCCTGATTCTGTCATGATGATCTCGCTGTGGTGATTCCATTCTGATTAAAACAACCGTTATCCCTTACTGTTGTGTATATAAAATTAGTCCGATAGCATAGCACAAGATATTTTTAGTGTAAAAATCGCAAAATAGACAAAAAAAGTAGGTGTTTTAAGAAGTATCAGTTATGTATCTATTTATAATGAATATTTTTTAAACACAGCGCTTTAAAATGATTTATCTACTTTTATGCAACAGACCGTTCACGAATATGCCTAATATTGATGATATTTTTTGATGTGGACTTTTGATAAAAACTAATAAGGGCGGCCGAGGCCGCCCTTTGGAATTCTTGTTTATTTCACGAAACAGCTTTTTTCAGCATATTCTTCCGCTTCCTTGAGTCGTTTTCTTAGGTCTTTAGATTGAGTAGGGTCACGAAATGCTGCGCCGGCATCGCCAGTTTGTCCTTTGCTCAAATAAGCAAAGGTTTTCGCGGCTTCGAATTCATTAAAGCTTAGTTTTTCAGCAATCTTGTCGATCTTGCAGCCGCAGGCATATTGTGTGATATAAGTCAGTCCTCCGTGTTGTGCGACGCAGTTTAAGACGTATTCAACGCGATCGCGGGTAGGGTAGTCGCTGACAAATGGCTTTGTTTCTTCTGTTTTTTCCGGCGTCGTTGTGCAGCCTGTGATGACTGCGCTCAAGCAAAGGCTTAAAATGAGCTGTATGTATTTGTTTTTCATTGATGGTTCTCTTATTGCTAAGTAAGTCAGAAAGTGAAAAGTTAATTTAAGTTTTCTATTTGAAAAATGGATTCAATTGTTATTTTGAACAATTTTGGGCATTGCCAACAGTGATAAAGCTTAGCATTATGAACAGTCAAACAAAAGTAACCGGAGTGATTCTTGCAGGCGGGCTTGCCCGGCGCATGAATAAACAGGATAAAGGTCTGGTGAATTTTAGGGGTCGTCCGATGGTGAGCTATGCCATAACAGCACTGGCTCCTGTTGTGGGTCAGATAGTCATTAATGCCAACCGGAACAGCGAACAATACCGGCAATTTGGCTGGCCGGTTGTTGCCGATCAAACCGACAGTTTTGACGGGCCATTGGCCGGCGTATTAGCCGCAATGAGCCATGCTGATGCCGATGTGCTGCTTGTCATCCCCTGCGATTCACCTTTAATCAAAGCTGAACATTTGCAGAAATTGTTAACAACACGCGCAGAAAATGATGCCGATGTCGCCGCCGCCTTTGATGGAGAAAGATTGCATCCGGTTTTTTTAGCGATAAAAACGACGCTGAAAACCAGTCTGCAAGACTATTTAGCCAGCGGCCAGCGTAAAATGGCTTTTTGGCTGGAAAGGCAGAACATGGTGAAGGCGGACTTCAGCAACGAGCCGGGGATATTCAGCAACGTTAATACGATGACCGAGCTGTCAGCGCTTGAGGCCGGCGATAACAAAAACATGTAAGCCAAAATAACTGATTTTGGCTTACATGGTAGTTTACCTCACGCGGAAATCAGTTGGAGTCAGAGACAATTAAAAAAGGCCCCAGGATCAACGCGTCCAATTGAGCCGCTTGAAATGCGGCAATAGCTTCCTCGGCAGTGCGAACGATGGGTTCTTCGTGCATATTGAAGCTGGTGTTGATGACGCTGGCTATGCCGGTGATGTTGTAATATTCCTTAACAATATCATAGTATTGCGGGTTATCTTCCCGGCGAAGCACTTGCGGGCGCGCGGTGTTGTCGACATGTATCGCGGCGGGGATGCTTTTCCGGGCTAGTTCGGAGGCGTTATAGGTAATCGTCATAAAACGCGCGGCGATATGGCTTTCATCCCAATCGGGGAAATAGGCTTTGGCCTGTTCCTCAATAATAACCGGCGCGAAAGGCATGAACTCGGTTCGTGAAAACTTCTGATTCAGCCATTGATTGATGGTTTTATCATGGCAGGAAGCCATAACGGTCCGGTTTCCTAGCGCGCGCGGGCCATACTCCATTTTGCCGTCAGCGCGGGCGACTACTTTGCCGGCCGCTAATAACTGCGCAACCGCTAGTGGCAGATTATCAGGTTCGGTATAAGCGATCTGGCGCTTTTGCAGCGCTTGCAGGGCGTTTTCCCGGTTAATTTCCGTGCCTAGGTAAACTTGCTGGTTTAATTGCGGCGTTAAGCCGTTGTTTAATCTTGAATAGACTTCAAATGCGGCGCCTGTCGCCAAGCCGCCATCGCCCATGTTGGGGTGAACATAGATGTTTTCAATTTCCGGCAGAGCCAGTATGCGTTGATTTAATTTGACGTTGGCAAACACGCCACCCGCCAAAGCCAGTTTAGTGACCTGCAGTTTATGCGCCTGTTTTTGTATCCATTCACAAATTAGTTTCTCAGTAAACGCTTGTACGCCGGCGGCAATATCTTCCTTGGAAAGATCGCTGCACATTTCTTTAAGCACGGATTGCCCCATTTCACCGGCAAATTTTAAAGAAACGCGGGCCAGTGTGGCATCGAAAAGGCAATCCCAATTAGTCGCATCGGCATGTGCCAGCAAGCGGGACAAAAACGGTTCAGGGTTGCCGAAAGCCGCTAAGCCTAATACTTTGCCTTCATGCCGGGTCGCTTTAAAACCCAGATAAATAGTAACGGCGGAATAGATCAGACCGATGCTGTTTAAATAAGGTAAATGCTCTATTTGCTGCAATTTGCCATGTTCGCCAATCCACACCGATCCCCATGAAAAATCCCCCGCGCCATCGAGTGAAATAACTCCAACCCGTTCATCGCCGAACGGAGAGGCATAATAGGCCGATGCGGCATGAGCCAGGTGATGTTCAACAGTTTGTGCGGGTTTTTGGCCTAGAATGCCAGCCGGTTTTTTGCGGCCCTTAAACAGGCGGAAAAATCGGTCGGGCTGGCGCTTCCAGTAAAACCATCTGATATCAGCATCTTGCTTGGCAGCCTTGGCAATATGATAAAAAAGCCTGTCTAAATAAGGCTTTTGTTCGCGACGGGATAAATTGGCCAGGGCAACTATGTCAACGTCTGTATCGCTTATCCCGGCAATGGATAGAACTTCTGCGATGGCTTGATGCGGATAGGCGCTATCCATTTTAATTCTGGAAATACGTTCTTCTTCAACAGAAGCTATTAATACACCATCAATAACAATTGATGCGGCGGAATTATGATGTCGTCCATCATTAATACCGAGAATAATCATAAATAAGATCCAGACAAAGTATTTGCTAAAAAGCCTTATTTTAACACCAACTCCTCTGCCCGAAGAAAAAGGATTTCATTCTATATCTAAATTGCATTTAAAAAGAGGGGGCGTTTTTTAAGCGGTTACATTCGGCGTCAATGCACTATACGGTTCTGTCGTGTTGTATTTTCCGGTATAATTTTCGGCATTATTAACTCAAGGTACTTATAAGGCGTTATGGCGGAAATCAATAAAGTTGTGTTGGCTTATTCCGGAGGTTTGGATACTTCCGTTATTCTTAAATGGTTGCAGGACGTTTATTCGTGCGAAGTCGTTACCTTTACGGCTGACCTGGGGCAGGGCGAGGAAGTTGAACCGGCACGGGCGAAGGCAAAATCATTAGGCATTAAAGATATTTATATCGAAGATTTGCGCGAGGATTTTGCGCGTGATTACGTCTTCCCTATGTTCCGCGCAAATACCGTTTACGAAGGCGAATACTTGTTGGGTACATCGATTGCCCGTCCTTTGATTGCCAAGCGGCTCATTGAAATTGCCAATGAAACCGGCGCGAACGCAATTTCGCATGGCGCGACCGGCAAGGGTAATGACCAGGTGCGTTTTGAGCTGGGCGCTTACGCTTTGCGCCCTGATATCCAGATCATCGCGCCCTGGCGTGAATGGGATTTAACCTCCCGTCAAACGTTGCTGGCTTATGCAGAGAAGCATGGGATTCCAGTTGAAATGAAAAAAGGCAAGGCTTCGCCTTATTCGATGGATGCCAATTTACTGCATATCTCTTATGAGGGCCGGATTCTTGAGAATCCATGGACAGAACCGGAAGAAGACATGTGGCGCTGGACGGTTTCTCCTGAGGCCGCACCCGACAAACCGACTTACATTGAGCTGACTTACCGCCAGGGCGACATTGTCGCTATCGATGATGTGCCTTGCACCCCTGCGACGGTTCTGGAGCAATTAAACAAGGTTGCCGGCACTAATGGCATCGGGCGTCTGGATATTGTTGAAAACCGCTATGTCGGGATGAAGTCGCGCGGCTGCTATGAAACGCCAGCCGGCACGGTCATGCTAAAAGCGCATCGTGCGATTGAGTCATTAACCCTGGACAGGGAAGTGGCGCATTTAAAAGATGAGCTGATGCCGCGTTACGCATCTTTAATCTATAACGGTTACTGGTGGAGTCCTGAGCGCAAAATGATGCAGACCATGATTGACGCCTCTCAGGCGACTGTTAACGGTAAAGTCAGGCTCAAGCTTTATAAGGGTAATGTGGTCGTTGTCGGCCGTGCTTCCGATACGGACAGTCTGTTTGATGAAAGCATTGCGACTTTTGAAGATGATGGCGGCGCATACAACCAGAAGGATGCGGAAGGCTTTATCAAGTTAAATGCGCTGAGAATGAGGATCGCGGCGGCAAAGCGACTGAAATAATGCTGGAAACAGCATGAAGCGGGTGTTTCATGCTGTTTTGTTTAGCGCGTCATACCTCTTTTATGTGTAAAGCGCATTTAGACAAATTGGACTAAACTTGTATAATCGGCTATAAGTAGCAGCTCACAGTTAATGTGGGTTATTACAAAAATAACAATGGTTCGAGCGAGATGGTTACTTTTGATAGTCCCTGGTTCGGCGGGAAATAAATAATGAGCGATATGCGAGAGATAAATTCAGAGGTTGTCGAAGCGCAGGGAAGACTGCAAAGCATGCCTTCGTACCATGGGTTAATGAAAGTTAACAGGTTTTTGCTGACTCTGGTTTTATTCTTGATGGTTGTCGTTTTGATAGTGGGCTTTTTATCGGTGCCAGCCGTTAGTCTCTTGAGTAAGAATATTACTCCCACAGAAGCGTATGCTTCTGAAATGAATCCGGTGCTGTCCGCTGAAGTTAATACATTAAAAAGACAGCTTGTTGGACTGGTTAGCGGTTCAATTGAGAGTAAACTGGCGACGCTGGAAGAAAGCATCAGGTTAGGCACTGTCACCAATGCTCTGGGAACAATAGAAGAATTGAAAAATGACGTTAAAGTGCTTCGGACTTATTCCGATGCTCCTAAAAAAGAGGTTGCCGTCGTTTCTAACGAGCAATTGAGACAGGAGATGTCTCAATTAAAGAATTTGATCTATGTGAGCCTTGCTTCGTGCGGATTAATGCTGGCGGCGGTAGCGGGTGTCTGGATTAAAAAGCGCAACCGGTTACCTTATAAAAACGTCAAACCCCGTTATTTAAATAAAAACTGAATATAGCTTTTGTTTTTATTAGGACATAAAAAAGCCGCCCTGATCATACGATCAGGGCGGCTTTTGCTTTACTGGCTTAGGGGTTTATTTGCCGCCTAAGTAGTTGTATAAAGCGTCAACAGCTTGATCTTCGCCGTATCCAGCTTTGGTAACGGCAGGGTTTTTCATGATCTCAGCGATAGCTTTTGGCATGCCGCCTTTGCCTTCTTTCAGAACAGCTTCGAATTTCGCTCTGTCCAATTGACCTGCTTTAATCAAAGCAGTTAACTGTGGGTTTGAAGCGATATCATGGCAAGTGCCGCAACCGCGACCGAAAGCACGCTCATAAATCTTTTTGCCGATTTCAGTTGATTCGTCAGCAAATGCTTGTCCACTTAAAGCGATTAAAGCAATACCTGCTATTGTACCTAATGTTTTTTTCATGTTGGTCTCTCTTGGTGGTTAAAAAAGAACTGTTGTTTCTTTCTCGGAGAAAATACAGTTCAATAAAAATTCAAACTAGCAAAGGATAGGGAATTTAACGGGAAAATTCAAATGTTTTATTTTTTTATTTCCCTTGCTTTGTATTATCAGTAATGTCCATGAATAATGACGGAATTGTTTTTAAAAACAATAAGCGGCATGCGGTAAATTCAGGCGGCAGTATGACGGCTATGAAACCAGCTCAACTTGTCATGCAGTGTTACTACCGTGCCGATAATGATCAGGGTGGGCGGTGTGATGTCCTGATTGGCAACCTTCTCGGGCAATGTTTCCAGTGTGCCGGTAATCACCTTCTGGTTAAGCGTGGTGCCTTGTTGCACAATGGCGATAGGCAAGTCTTTGGAGCTGCCGTGTGCGATCAGCGACTGGCAGATTTTTTCCAGGCCGGCCAGCCCCATATAGATGACGATAGTTTGGTTCGGCGCTGCCAGTTGCGTCCAGTTTAAATTGACGGAATTGTCCTTTAGGTGCCCGGTGACGAAGGTGCAGGATTGGGCGTGATCCCGATGGGTCAGCGGAATGCCTGCATAGGTTGCACAGCCGGAAGCGGCGGTAATGCCGGGGACAACCTGAAAATTGATGCCTTGCTGCATCAAGGTTTCAATTTCTTCGCCGCCACGGCCGAATATGAACGGATCGCCGCCTTTTAGGCGCACCACGCGCTTTCCTGCTTTGGCTAAGTCAGCCAGCAGGGTATTAATGGATTCTTGCGGCAGCGCATGATATTGCCGTTGTTTGCCGACATAAATCTTTTCCGCATCCCGGCGCGCCAAATCGAGAATCTCTGGCGAAACCAGCCGGTCATAAACGACCACATCGGCCTGTTGCATCAAGCGCAGTGCGCGGAAGGTTAACAAGTCAGGTGCGCCGGGGCCTGCGCCAACCAGATAGACTTCGCCAAGGTTAACATCTTCTTTTTGCTTGAGCAGAGTTTGCTCCAATTGTTGTTCGGCCTCCTGTTCCTTGCCGGAGAAGACCAGTTCAGCGACAGAGCCTTGAAATGCGTTTTCCCAAAAGATCCGGCGCTGCGCAGGGTTATTGATATGCTGCTTGACCTTGTCCCTGAATTTGTCGGCCAGATGCGCCAGTTGCCCGTAGGCGGGAGGAATCACGCTTTCAATTTTGGCCCTGAGCAATCTTGCCAGCACAGGCGCCGCCCCGCCAGAGGACACGGCGGCGATAACGGGTGAGCGGTCAATAATGGCTGGGAAAATGAAGCTGCAAAGCTCGGGATTATCGACGACATTAACCGGGATATTTTGCTCATCGGCCGCTTCGGCAACCAGGCGATTGATTTGTGCATCATCAGTAGCCGATACCACCAGCCGGAATCCACGCAGATCAGCAGGAGAGAAAGGTTGTTGCAGTAAATTTATGTTCTGCATGTTCGATACGGCAGGGCTTATCTCCCTGGCGATCACGGTGATTTTTGCACCGGCACGTGCCAGCAGTTCAATCTTGCGGGCGGCGATTTCGCCTGCGCCGACAACAAGGCAATCTTGATTTTTAAGCTTTAAAAAAACAGGAAAATAATCCATTTAGTTACGATGATTCGTGGATTTAAAAGAGGATGGTATTATAAGCGCTCTGAACTTGGTTGAGAAAACTTAAAAGAAATCGATGATTGAATTTAGCCTAGAAGTAGATGCCAGTGGTTTGAATTGTCCCTTGCCTTTGTTACGCCTGAAAAAAGCCTTGATGGAAATGGCCAGCGGGGATGTTGTGAAAGTGATAGCCACTGACCCTGCAGCACATTTGGATTTTGGCGTGTATTCGGATCAAGCGGGGCATCAAATCATTGAGTTTATAAGGCAATCGAATACGCAGATTTTTTACATCAGAAAAAAATAATATTGTTTAACAGGGCGGCTAAAGCTATTTATGAAAATGATGCGTCGGGCACTCGCCATTCCTTAAGCTGATAACAGGCCAGTTGGCTTCCTTGGCGAATTGATTAAGCTGCTCATCAGGATCGACTGCAACCGGGTGATCCACCAGCTTTAGCAATGGCAGGTCGTTGTGCGAGTCGCTATAAAACCAGCTGTTCTGCATGGTCTCGCTTGAGCTTTTTAGCCATTCTTCCAGTAAAGCCACTTTGCCTTCCCGAAAACAGGGCGTGCCATTAAAGCCGCCGGTATACCGGCCATCTATAAATTCCGGCGTAGTCGCCAGCAAGTTTTCAATGCCATACAGTTTAACGATGGGTTCGGTAACAAAACGGTTGGTTGCCGTGATGACAAGCAGCGTGTCGCCTCTGGCCCTATGTTTGGCAATCAACTCCTGTGCAGGTTTTAACAGCAGAGGTTTGATGGATTCTTCTATAAATTGCGCCCGCCATTGATAAAGCTGTTCGGGATCGTTATCGGCTAAAGGCTGTAGCGAAAAATTCAGAAACTCAATGATGTCCAGAGTGCCTTGCTTGTAATCATCGTAGAATTTCGCGTTGGCTTGTTCATATTGATCCTTATTCACGATGCCCTGGTCTACAAGAAACTGCCCCCACAAATAATCGCTGTCATCGGCAATCAGGGTGTTGTCTAAATCAAAAATCGCTAAGCTCACTGTAAACCTGTCTTTAAGTAATTAAAAAGAACTGCGCCCTATGGCGTCTGTACTTTTTTTATGGAACAATGCAGTCATTAATTTAAATTACTGACCTTCTTTATAATTCTATCATTCACAAGATTAAAGATATAGGGAAGGTATAGACACAGGTTTTAACATGATTGACTCTAAGGGATACCGGCCCAATGTCGGGATCATCCTTTGCAATGACGAGGGTCGCGTGTTTTGGGCAAAACGAATGGGTGTAAACTCATGGCAATTTCCGCAAGGCGGGATTAATCCGGATGAAGACCCAGAAACAGCGATGTATCGAGAATTGTGCGAAGAAACAGGGCTGCAACAACAGCATGTCCAGATACTGGGGCGCACCCGCTATTGGCTGAGATACCAGTTGCCCGAGCGGTTTATTCGCAAAAACTCACTGCCCCTATGCATAGGGCAAAAACAGATATGGTACATGTTGCGTCTGATTACGCATGAATCGAATGTGCGGTTTGATCAATGCGTCAAACCGGAGTTTGATGACTGGCGTTGGGTGGATTACTGGGAGCCGCTTAAAGATGTCGTCTATTTTAAGCGCAAGGTTTATCAAAAAGCGATGAGCGAGTTAGGCGCTATTTTGACTGCCGAGACAGTCCCTGTTAATGCGGCGGGATATTTGGCTAAAGACAAACAGCAGGACAAGAGCAAACGCAGGCGTTAATAACTGTGAGTGCCTGTTTGCAATCCGCTTAACTGCTCTGCCAAACGGATAACTTCTGATTTAATCCGGCCGTCAGCATAGAGCTGTATCAAGCGATAACCCGGAGCGGTATTGTCCACGCTCATTTCCGTGCATTCAGGTACAAACTGGAAACACGTTGAAGGCGAGCCCAATACACGCACCGACTTAGCCATAATATCCATGACTTGATGAATATGGCCGCAGGTTATGGCCTTCACTTGCGGGTATTTGTCTATCAACTCAAACAGCTCGCGGCTGTTTTCTATCATCATGGTGTCCATCCAGATGCTTTTACTCTCCAGGCAATGATGATGCACGGCGATAAGCGCGTGGCAGTCAGGGTTGCTGCTTAAACAGCTTTCAAGAAATGATAATTCCTCAGTTGACAGACGGCCGCCGGGAGAGCCGGGTATCTGGCTGTTTAAGCTGATCAGTTGCCAGTTTTCAAATAAAACCTGCTTCCGGCAGTTAACCCGGCTGGTATTCAAGACCCGCAACATGAGTCCGTAATCATCATGGTTGCCGGGCAGGCAGACAGATGGAGTTTTATACGCCTCAAGGGTGTTCAAGATGCGCTGGTAGCTTGCTTTGCAAGGATGCTGGGCCAGGTCGCCGGTGAGCAGAACCAAATCAAAATGCTGATTTGAAGCAAAGGCCTGCTCAAGGCAGGCGTGGAAATAATGTTCGGTATTAATTCCCAGCAGCGTATCTTCCGGTGCCGGCAGGATATGAGGGTCTGATATTTGCAGTATCGATATGCAGCCGGGCGGGATGCGTGACATGGGAAGCGCTAGTCAATTTCTTTACAAAGAATCTTGGAGTTTCTTTGCGGGTTGTACAGAGCCTTGAGCTGGTCAGGAAGCTGGCTAATGTCCGATGACAGGAATCCCCGCTCAATGAACCAGTGCATGGTTTGCGTTGATAAAACGAACAGTTTTTTCAGGCCTGACTGCCGCGCCTTGCCGTAGGCATATTCCAGCATGCGGTTGCCCCTGGTCGATCCCCGGTAATCAGGATGCACGGCAAGGCAGGCAATGGCACCGAAGGGTTGCTGCTCAACCGGGTGCAAAGCGGTGCAGCCGATAATCAGGCCGTCCCGCTCTATAACGATGTAGTCGGCGATTTCCATTTCAATTTTTTCCCTGGAGCGCTTGGTCAGTACGCCTTGCTGTTCCAAAGGCTTTATCAGTTCCAGAATGCCGCCAATGTCATTAAGACTGGCCGGACGCAGTTCCTCAAAAGGCGTTGAGCTGATCAGCGTGCCTATGCCGTCGCGGCTGAATAATTCAAGCAACAGCGCGCCGTCTATGGTTCTGTTAATCAGATGCACGCGGTCAACGCCTGCCTGGCAGCTTTGGATTGCGGCTTTGAGCGGCAGACTCATGCTGCTGGGTATGTCCGGATGCTGCTGCAGGAATGCGTCGGCTTCGGCGGTGGTCATTTGCTGGATTTGCGCGCCGTTATCCGGATTGCAGCAGCTTTGCTCCGTCAATAAAATCAGTTTTTCAGCTTTTAACGCGATGGAAACCGCCGTGGCAACCTGTTCGGCCGACAGGTTGAAGACTTCCCCGCTGGGCGAATAGCCGACAGGGGAGATCAACACCACATTGTTCTGGTCGAGCTGCTGGTGAATGGCTGAGCTGTCGATGCGGCGGACTTCGCCGGTATGGCAGTAATCAACGCCGTCAATCACGCCGATGGGCTTGGCGGTGACAAAATTGCCCGAAGCCACCTTGATCTTTGCACCCGCCATCGGGGAATTGGCAAGCCCCATGGACAACAGCGCCTCAATTTCCACGCGCACCAAGCCGGCGGCTTCTTTTACGCATTGCAGCGCCAAGTCGTCGGTAATGCGCAGGTGCTTATGAAACAGGGCAGGGACGTTGAGTTTGTTAAGGCGCTGGTCAATCTGCGGGCGTATGCCATGAACCAGAACCAGGCGTATGCCTAAGCTGCTGAGCAGGGCAAAATCGTGAACATGGTGATCGAAATCATCAGCCAGCACCGCTTCGCCACCTAAAAAAATGACAAAGGTCTTATTGCGATGCGCATGGATATAGGGCGATGAATCTCTAAACCAGCTGACGAATGATTTTTGTGGTTCCATGATTATTTAGTTAATGTGGATGGGCTTCCTTACATCAACCCAACCTACAATACTTGCTATTTCCGAGATTGCCAATAATTGGGTTGTTTTCTTAAATGCATGATAGCAATTATTTCTAACTGAGCCGATTTTGTTCTAAAAATAATCGCATAAGGGAAATGCAATAACCTACATTTTCTGACATCGTCATCTATCTTTCGATACAACAACGGATTTCGGCATGCTCTGTTAATCGCGTCTTCTGCAGCTTCAATAAAACGCTTTTCTAAATCTGCTTGTTGTTTTTTATAAAACAGAATCGTTTGTTCCAGTTCCTCTTGTGCTTGAGGATGCAGGAAAAATTTCATAAATAACGTTGTTTCAGCTCGGACATAAATTGTTCGCCGTCAGCCAATAGCGAAGGATCGGCATCTATTTCTTTACAGCGTTTTTGTATTTCTTGCCGCCATTCGTCTGAAACAATGAAATCCTCTTCGTAGTCTAAACTTTCCAGCAATATTTCCGCGATATAGGCTCTTGAAGCCGGGGCGAGTTTTAATGCTTGTTCGGTAATTGTTTCTATATTCATAAATCACCTCTAATTTTGCAAGTTCCCCAACTCCTGCTTGAGAACCCGCACAAAAAGTACGCGCAGCATACCCTACTTGATTGAATTGCCGTAAGCACTGTTGACATACAATTTTGGATGCATTTCAGATTGAAATAATTCCTTTTTAGGAAGAGTTTTGAGTAATGCAAACTCTTCAATCAAAGGTTTGAACTTTTCGTTACCCAAATCGCTTAGCGCATTGTAGAACAAAAGGAGAAGTTCCTGACTAGATAGTTGCGCCCTGACAATGTTTGTATAAAAGTGTTTATCGGAGACATTACTATTTTTTACAAATTTAATGATGTTGTACAGCATCCTGAAATAGTGACCGAGCTCGTATTGATGTGCTGAATAAAACAAATCATAGAGTTCATTAATTTGTCTAATTTCGTCTTTTTCTGCGACTGGAGACAAAGACCCGTGGTCGCGGCGATATATCAGTTTGAGTCTTTCATAAAATTCATTGAAGCATTTACGACCTTTGATTACCTCTGTATCTGCATCATATCTATCTGGTAATCGAATGGGTGATCCCTTTCCATCTTCTACATACTGAGGAATAGGGGCCGTAGTTTCGATTGAATTGATAATCTCATTAAACAGTGTCAGCATTTGAAAAAATGTAGTCTCAAATTGCTGTTTCTCTAACACAGCATTTTGTTTTTGAAACGCCTCTGCTGAGAATGTTAGTTGCTTAGTGGATTCATGCAGTTCCTTGCTTTGCAGTATTATCGTGTAAAGCAAAGCAAAAATCGTAGTTAAAGAAAATAACGGGTTAAGAATACCGCCGACATAATCACCGAACTGTCCCCATACTTCTTGCCAGTGATCGCCCTTTGACAGGGAAAACGGGAAACTGTAAAAGTATGGATATACAAGCGCCACAGCCAGTGTAAAAGCAAATAAAACAAGGGCTTTCAGCCAAATAGGTAGATGCTCGATCATTTTTTCAACGCCTTTATTTCAGCCGCATCTGCGCTTACCCATTTGACTCATGCTAATCAGGGGATGGACAAAAAAGAATTTTGCCCATTCCACACATTAGTCCAAATTATCCGTCACTGCGCCTAACGAAGCCGAACTCACCAGTTTGGCATACTTTGCTAATACGCCACGGGTATAGCGCGGCGCAGGTTGTTTCCATTTGTCGAAACGGCGGGCGATTTCGTGTTCGTTGACATGCAGTTTCAGTTCGTTGGTTTCCGCGTCGATGGTGATGGTGTCGCCGTTTTCGACGATTGCCAGCGCGCCGCCGACATAGGCTTCAGGCGTGATGTGCCCGACCACGAAACCATGGGTGCCGCCGGAAAACCGGCCGTCGGTAATCAATGCCACTTCCTTGCCCAAGCCCTTGCCCATTACCGCCGAAGTCGGGGAGAGCATTTCGCGCATGCCGGGGCCGCCTTTGGGGCCTTCATAGCGGATCACGATCACATCGCCTTTGACGATGTCGCCGTTCAAAATGCTTTGCAGCGCCTGCTCTTCGGCATCGAATACTTTGGCTTTGCCGGTAAACGTCAACCCTTCCTTGCCGGTGATTTTGGCGACGGCGCCGCCGGATGCAAGATTTCCGTATAATACAACCAGATGGCTGTCTTTTTTGATCGGATGATCCAGATCGTGAATCATATCCTGGCCTTCAGGATACGGTTTTACATCGGCCAGGTTTTCTGCCAGCGTTTTGCCGGTAACCGTTAAGCAATCGCCGTGCAGCAAGCCCTTGTCCAGCAAGGTTTTCATTAATGGTTGAATGCCGCCGATCTCGATCAGTTCAGCCATCTGGTAACGGCCGCTGGGTTTTAAGTCGGCCAGCATGGGCACATGTTTGCCGATGCGGGTGAAGTCGTCCAAGGTAATATCCACGCCGGTTGCGTTGGCCATCGCCAGGATGTGCAATACCGCATTGGTCGAGCCGCCAAGCGCAATGACCACGGTTATGGCGTTCTCGAATGCGGCTTTGGTCATGATGTCGCGGGGCTTGATGTCTTTTTTCAGCAATTCCAGCACGGCAGCGCCGGCGCGTTCGCAATCCAAGCGCTTGTCGTTTGAAATGGCGGCCTGAGCCGAGCTGTTCGGCAAGCTCATGCCCAGCGCTTCAATGGCTGAAGCCATGGTGTTCGCTGTGTACATGCCGCCGCAGGAGCCGGCTCCAGGAATGGCTTTGGCTTCGATTTCGGCCAGTTCGGCGTCGTCGATCTGGTTGTTGGCTCTGGCGCCGACCGCTTCGAATACGGAAACCACGTCGAGTTTTTTGTCTTTGTGGCAGCCGGGCATGATGGTGCCGCCGTAAACAAAGATGGCAGGGCGGTTTAAACGCGCTAAAGCAATCATGCAGCCCGGCATGTTTTTATCGCAGCCGCCGATGGCGACGATGCCGTCAAAGCCCTGGCAACCGACCACGGTTTCAATCGAGTCGGCAATGACTTCGCGGGACACCAGCGAATACTTCATGCCTTCCGTGCCCATCGAAATGCCGTCGGAAATGGTGATGGTATTAAAGATGACGGCTTTGCCGTTGGCATTGTCAACGCCAACGGCGGCTGAATCAGCCAGTTTGTTGATGTGCATGTTGCACGGCGTGACCATGCTCCAGGTTGATGCAATACCTATTTGCGGTTTTTGGAAATCTTCATTTTTAAAACCGACTGCGTGCAGCATGGCGCGGCTTGGCGCACGTTCCATGCCGTCAACGACGAGAGAAGAATAGGTGCGTGTCTTTTTGTCACCTGAATTTGCCATGCGGGGTTCCCGTGGGTTAGTTTTTTAGGTAAAGGATAAAAAGCGTTGCGGCGTTTTTATCTTAGTATGTGTCCCAGCCGCTGCTTCTGCGGCGCAAGCTGAGTTTTGGCAACATAAATCCCAGGATGACGCCGATAAGAGCGAGCGCTCCGCCGTATAAAAACCAGTCCTGGTTAGCGCTGTCTTGCAGTGCCTGATTTCCAAGTTTTAATTGTTGCAATTCCCGCTCAGCATTAACTACACGCTCCTGAAGTTCATCGCGCTGGTTTTGTAGTTCAACGGCGCCGGCCGAAGTTTTTTTCAGTTCGTTAAGTTCTTTGGTGAGCTGATCTTTTTCAGAAGATAAGGTCTTTTCGAGAGACGATCCCGGCGTAATGGCTTGTTTGGTTTTAGCCAGCTCAGCTTTCAGTGATTCGTTTTCAGTCTTCAATGACTCAAGTTCTTTATTGGCAGCATCGAGATAAAACCGGCTGGGCTTGTCCTTCATGGTATTGCGGGTAGGCATGTAACCTTCTGTGCCATTTTCCATGCGAACATGGGAGAAACCAGTTTCCTTGTTTTCTTCTATGACAGTAAGGGGTGTGCCTGTCGGAAGCAATTGCAACACTTTGCTGGTGTTACTTTCTTCGCTTCTCAGGGATAAGTTTAAATTGTCCGTAACATAGACAGTGTCAGCCTGTGCTGCACCGAACGTTACCATTAGAATAAAAAATGAGCTGATTATTTTTTTCACGTGAATCTCTGCTTGTTATTGTTAGTCGGCTAATAAATTGAATTCTAGCGTGAATTTTCGCACATGAGAAATTCCAGTAGCGCTTTTTGTGCATGTAACCGGTTTTCAGCCTCATCAAAAATAACACTTTGAGAGCCGTCAATGACATCAGCGGTGACTTCTTCGCCCCTATGGGCCGGTAAACAATGCATGAAAAGCGCATCATCATTTGCGGCACTCATGATCTCGGAGTTTACCTGATAGCCTTTGAAGGCTATTTCACGCTGCTTTTGCTCTTCTTCCTGGCCCATGCTTGCCCAGACATCAGTGACCAAAAGATCAGAGTTTTTAGCGGCTGCCAAAGGCGTGTCAAAAAATCTGATGCGATCCCCGGCTGCTTTTACTATCGATTCTAGAGGCTGGTAGCCGGCAGGGGCGGCAATGTTTAACTTGAAGTCAAGTATGCTTGCTGCATCAATATAGGAATGACACATGTTATTGCCGTCGCCTATCCAGGTCACCGTTTTGCCTTTAATGTCGCCGCGGTGTTCAAAATAGGTCTGCATGTCTGCTAACAACTGGCAGGGGTGCTGCAGGTCGGTTAATCCATTTATGACCGGCACACTGGAATATTTGGCAAATGTGGTCACCGTTTCATGCTTGTTGGTTCTGAGCATGATGCAGTCGACCATGCTGGAGATGACTCTGGCGCTGTCTTGCAGGGGTTCGCCGCGACCCAGTTGCGTATCTCTGGGCGATAAAAATAATGCGCTACCGCCAAAGTGGCTCATGCCCGCTTCAAAGGAAATGCGGGTGCGCGTCGATGATTTTTCAAAAATCATCGCCAGAACCTGGCCTTTTAATGGCTGGTAATTAGGGTCACGGTTGTTTTTTAGTGTTATGGCCCTGTTGATCAGGCTACGAAATTCGTCGCTGGTTAAATCATGCAGGCTAATGAAGTGTCTGGGGTTCATAGTGTCCGGCTAATTTGTATGCTCTTTAATAAGAGTCGATAAGGTTTCTACGAGTTGATCGATTTGCTGATCATTAATGATTAACGGCGGCAGCAAACGGATGGTTTTTTCGCTGGTGACATTGATCAACAAGCCCTTTTGTAACGCTGCGTTAACTAATTCCGCGCATGGCTGATCGAGTTCGATGCCGATCATCATGCCCTTATGGCGAATATCGACAACATGTTTATTGCCACGCAAGCGTTCAATAAAACCGGAGCAAATAGCATCGCCTTTTTGCGTGGCTTGCTCGATCAGATTTTCATTGTCCAGCGTTTCCAGTACGGCTAAAGCTGCGCTACAGGCTAACAGGTTACCGCCAAATGTAGAACCGTGATTGCCTGCGGTTAACAAATGCGCTGCTTTGCCTCGGGCAAGACAGGCTCCGATGGGCACGCCATTGCCCAGCGCTTTGGCCAGTGTGCACACATCGGGAATGATAGCGTTGTGCTGGAAGGCGAGAAACTTCCCGGTACGGCCTATGCCGGTCTGGATTTCATCGAGCATCATCAGCAGCTTGTGCTGATCGCACAGGCTGCGTATCTGGTTAAGATAATCGGCGGCTGGAATATTGACGCCGCCTTCTCCCTGGATGGGTTCAACCAAAATAGCGACAACATTACTATGCTGTTTGATGGCTTGCTTGATTGCGTCGATGTCGTTGTACGGTACGCGAACAAATCCTTCCACCAGCGGCGCAAAACCCTGTTGCACTTTAGCGTTGCCGGTGGCGCTCAGTGTCGCCAGTGTGCGGCCATGAAAACTTTTTTCCATGACGATAATCGCCGGTATTTCTATGCCTTGTTCGTGACCGTACTTGCGAGCCAGTTTGATGGCGGCTTCATTGGCTTCTGCGCCGGAATTGCAGAAAAACACGTTATCCATGCCGCTTTTTTCGATCAGTTTGTCAGCCAGGCGCTCCTGAACGGCTATGCCATACAAATTTGACGTATGCAGCAGTTTTTCACTCTGTTTGCAGATGGCTTGGTGCACTGCCGGATGGGCATGTCCCAGGCTGCATACGGCGACACCGGATAATGCATCCAGGTAACGGTTATTGTTTTCATCCCACAGCCACGCGCCTTCACCCCGTTCAAAGGTTACCGGTAAGCGTCCATAAGTTGGCATGATGTGGCTGGTCATTTATTTTGCCTGCAAATGAAAAATAGGCCGCACATGCCGCCCACTTCGAAAAATGCTCGATTATAGTTTTCAATTTAGTCACTAGCAAGCCTTGGATTACAAGATTTGCTTTTTTAAACAGCCTAAAGTTGATAAGATTCCTTGGTTTTTATTTATTGAGTGTTTATTACCATGAACGTTATAGAAAGAATCCAGGATCAACTTGGAAATAATCCAGTAGTTTTATACATGAAAGGGTCGCCTGATTTTCCGCAGTGCGGATTTTCCGGGCAGACCGTTCAGGTATTGGATGCCTGTCATGCGAAATACATGTACGTTAATATTTTTGAGGATATTGAAATTCGTGAGGCGCTTAAAGAATATTCAAACTGGCCCACTTATCCGCAGCTTTATATCAGCGGCGAATTAATCGGCGGCTGCGATATTGTTATCGATTTGTACAAAAAGGGTGAGTTGGTGAAAATGCTGACGGCAGTTGGCGCAATAGCGGAATAATGACTTGCCGCGAAGGGCGCGAAGTTTTCGTTCCCTTCGTGGTGAATTAGAAGTTTTTTAAGATGATACGCCCAACGATTCAAGCCGTTGCCAGCGGTTGACTATCATGCAAAACAGTTCAGCCGTCTTCTCGGCATCATATAGCGCTGAATGCGCTTTTTCATTGTCCCATTCCAGACCCGCGGCCTGAGCAATTTTGGCCAGCACGGTTTGCTGATAAGCCAATCCTCCCAGCGTTGCCGTATCGAATGTACTAAACGGATGAAAAGGGCTGCGTTTGGTTTGCGTTCGCTGAATCGCCGCATTTAAAAAGCCGATGTCAAAAGCCGGGTTGTGTCCGACCAGAATCGCCCGTGTGCAGTTGTTGCGCTTTACCGCATCTTTGATGGGCTTGAACAGCATGTGCAGCGCATCTTTTTCCTCAATGGCCATGCGGAATGGGTGGTGCGGGTCTATGCCGTTAAATTTGAGGGCGGCCTCGTCCAGTTCGGCATTTTTAAATGGAATGACGTGCGTTGAATAGCGCTCGGTGATTTCCAGCTCGTTGCTGCTGTTAAGTTCAACAATAACGGCGGCAATTTCCAGTAACGCATTTTTTTTAGGATTAAAGCCAGCCGTTTCTATGTCGATAACAACAGGGAGATAGCCTCTGAAACGTTTGTCTAACGGAATTGCGGGTGTATCCATTTTGAGTTATATTCGAAAAACGTCTAAGTGATGATGAATAAATGCGGCAGTTATTCGCTGGCAATGCGCAATTGTGGTATGTTACGCGAAAAGCAATCCAGAATACAAAGTAATAGCGAAATTGGAGGGGATGCAATGCGGAAGAAAAAATTGATGACGCAGCTTGGACGTCTTGCCTTATTTGGTATGTTGGCTGGCTGTGCAACGGCAACAACAACGACAACGACAGACGCCAGGGATCCATGGGAGAATTGGAACAGAGGTGTGCAGACTTTTAATGATAATCTTGATGATTATGCAATGAAACCTCTAGCTAAAGGCTATCATTGGGTTATGCCATCGTTTGCTGATCGGGGTGTGACCAATTTTTTCAGTAACCTTAATGATATAGGCGTAACACTCAACGACCTGTTTCAGTTTAAGATTTCCCAAACTGGTCTGGATGGATCGCGCTTCATTGTAAATACTGTTGCGGGCGTTGGCGGATTAATTGATGTTGCCGAAATGATCGACTTGCCTAAGCATAATGAGGACTTTGATCAAACACTGGGTGTTTGGGGTGTGCCGACAGGCCCATATCTGGTATTGCCGTTGTTCGGGCCTAGTTCTCCCCGGGGCGTTGGCGGCTTGATCGGTAATGCGGCTATGAACCCTATTAGCTATGTTGGCAGCGGCGCTGTTACTGGCGGGCTGTTCGGTTTAAATGCGGCGGATCAGCGTTCAGACAATTTGAGCACTGAAAAAATTGCGACTGAAGCCGCTTTGGATCGGTATGCGTTTTTTAAAAGCGCCTATTTCCAGCAGCGTGAATACCTGGTTAACGACGGCATTATGCCTGAAGGAGAAGAGTTTATTCTGGAAGAGGATGAAGAATCTAACAAGAATGGTTCAACTCCTGTTAAACCTTATTAGCCTGTATTTTCAATGGTATAAAAGGGTTGGTGACTAAAAGTCACCAACCCTTTTTTATGGACAGGACTTACTGTAGCTTCAGTCTCCATGCCAGCTCTTCATTTGCTTTGAGCGGCGTGATCGATATGCCATTTTCCCCGTAAACAGCCGGGACTTTCCAGGCGGCTTTTTCCAGTGTGATGGTGCCTGAATTCCTGGGTAAACGGTAGAAATCGGCGCCGTAAAAACTGGTGAAACCTTCCAGTTTGTCCAATGCATCTGCTAGCTCGAACGCTTCCGCATAGAGTTCTAAAGCCGCATGGGCGCTGTAACATCCGGCGCAGCCGCAAGCGGTTTCCTTTAATGAAGTCAGGTGCGGGGCGCTGTCTGTGCCCAGAAAAAATTTCGGATTGCCGCTGGTTGCGGCGGCGACTAATGCCAAGCGATGAGACTCGCGCTTGATAATCGGCAAGCAATAATAGTGCGGCCTTATGCCGCCAGCCAGGATGACGTTGCGGTTGAACAGCAAATGCTGCGGGGTGATGGTTGCGGCGATATTAGAGCCTGCTGATTGCACAAACTGCACGGCTTCAGCCGTAGTGACATGCTCGACGACGATGCGCAGGTTTGGGAAATTGCGGGCGATGTCGGTTAGATAGGCATCTATGAATACCCGTTCCCGGTCAAAAATATCGCATGAGTCGTCGGTGACTTCGCCATGGATGAGCAAGGGCATGTCATACTTTTCCATGGCGGCCAGCAGCGGGTAAACAGCCTTGATATCGGCAACGCCAGAGTCTGAATTGGTCGTAGCGCCCGCCGGATACAGCTTAAAAGCGTGGATATGTTCGGATTCGGCGGCTTTCTTGATTTCATCAACCGACGTTGAGCTGGTCAGATAAAGCGTCATCAGCGGTGTAAAATCTATGCCCACAGGCACGGCCTGCAGAATTTCTTCTCGATAAATCAAGGCCTGAGCCACCATCGTAACAGGCGGCTTGAGATTGGGCATGATGATGGCGCGGGCGAATTGTCTGGCGGTATGCGGCAGAACGGTTTTTAAAATTTCACCGTTTCTGACATGTGTATGCCAATCATCCGGTCTTGTGATGGTTAATGTTTTCATTCCGAAGATGCTTTTTTCTGTAAAATAGGCGGTTATTTTATAGTAAGCGCCTTGAAAAACTAAACATAGCGCTTATTGTAGTTATTATTTTTGTTATCGGAGCGGTTAATGCCAATATACGAATACCAATGTCAATCATGCGGCCATGAGCACGAAGCTTTACAGAAACTCAGTGCCGAGCCTTTAGTTATATGCCCTGCATGCAGTAAGCCTGAGCTGATGAAAAAGATTTCAGCGGCCGGATTCAGGTTAAAAGGCGGCGGCTGGTACGAAACTGATTTTAAGAGCGGCGCCAAGAAAAATGTAGCAGGCGAGGCGGGTTGTTCAAGCTCCACACCATCTTCCGGCGGTTGCTCAGGCGGCGGCTGCAAAAGCCATTAGCGCTAACTTGCGTAAGCCGGTTTAAGCACGTAATATCGACAACTTTTTTGGATTAACAGAGAAAATCTATGCGTACCCACAAGTGCGGAGAATTAAATAAACAACATTTAGGCGAAGCCGTTGAACTGTGCGGCTGGGTTCATCGTCGCAGAGATCATGGCGGGGTCATTTTTATTGACCTGAGAGACCGCGCAGGTCTCGTGCAGGTCGTATTTGATCCTGATGCGCCTGAAACCTTCGCAATTGCCGAAAGCGTACGCAGTGAATATGTCATAAAGGTCGCAGGGGTTGTGCGCGACCGTCCTGAAGGCACGATTAATGCCAACATGCACACCGGCGAAATTGAGGTGCTGGCCGGCCATATTGAAGTATTAAACGAATCTGAGACGCCGCCTTTCCCGGTGGAAAGCGACATTGAAGTCAACGAAGAGCTGCGCTTGCGTTACCGCTACATCGACTTGCGCAAGACTGCGATGCAGGAAAAGATGAAAGTGCGCAGAGATGTGACGCGGGTCTTGAGGAACTTTCTTGATGACCATGAGTTTTTTGAGATTGAAACGCCTTATCTGACCAAGGCCACGCCGGAAGGCGCGCGCGATTACATCGTGCCTAGCCGCACCCATGAAAATTCATTTTTTGCCTTGCCGCAGTCGCCTCAGCTTTACAAGCAAATGCTGATGATTGCCGGCATGGATCGCTATTATCAAGTCGTGCGCTGTTTCCGCGACGAGGATTTGCGGGCCGACCGGCAGCCTGAGTTCACCCAGCTGGATATCGAAACCTCGTTCATGGATGAAAATGAAATCATGCATATCATGGAGGAGATGATCCGCCAGTTGTTCACCAAAGTGATCGGCGTGAACCTAGGCGCAAAATTTCCGCGCATGACTTATCAGGAGTCGATGTCGCGCTTCGGCGTCGACCGTCCGGATTTGCGGATTCCGCTGGAACTGGTGGATATTGCCGACGACATGAAGAATGTTGATTTCAAAGTCTTCTCCGCTCCCGCTAATGACCCGAAAGGCCGCGTCGTTGCCATGCGCGTACCTAACGCGGGTGACTTAAGCCGCAAAGACATAGACGACTTGACCAAGTTCGTCAGCATTTATGGCGCTAAAGGCTTGGCTTACATCAAAGTCAACGATTTGGCCGCCGGCGTCGACGGCTTGCAATCGCCTATCGTCAAATTCGCCCCTGCCGAAGTGTGGGACAGCGTGTTGGCCAAAACCGGCGCGCAAAACGGCGATCTGATTTTCTTCGGCGCGGATAAAGCTACGATTGTCAATGAAGCCATGGGCGCGTTGCGCGTCAAGCTGGGGCATGACCTAGACCTGATCGAAGGCGACTGGAAACCGGTCTGGGTGGTTGATTTCCCGATGTTTGACTGGGATGAGAAAAGCCAGCGCTGGAATGCCATTCATCACCCTTTCACCGCGCCCAGTTGTTCGGTCGAAGAGCTGGTTGCCAATCCTGGAGCGGCCTTATCGCGCGCTTATGATTTGGTGCTTAACGGCACCGAAGTGGGTGGCGGTTCAATCCGTATCAACCGCACGGCCATGCAGCAAACCGTGCTTGAGATTCTGGGCATAGGCGAAGATGAAGCCAGAGAAAAATTCGGCTTCCTGCTGGATGCGCTGAAATACGGCGCGCCACCGCATGGCGGTCTTGCCTTTGGCCTTGACCGTCTGGTCATGCTGATGACTGGATCGCATTCTATCCGCGATGTCATCGCTTTCCCCAAGACGCAATCAGCGGCTTGCCCTTTGGTCAGCGCGCCAGCGGTAGTCACCGATGAGCAGTTGAGGGAACTGGGGATACGCCTGATTAAGCCAGCAGGAAAAGAAAAAGTTAAGCAGGATTAAATCTGTTTATTTGTGTTACCACGGAGGGCGTAAATTTTGCACCCTTCGTGGCAACCAAAGCCTACCAAAATATTCTCGTAGAGGATCATCTATAAATGACCAATACCCCGTTACCCATTCAAGATTATGCCTTACTCAGCGATGAGGAATGTGATGCCCGTATTGTTGCCGCCAAAGCCAAGCTCGGCAAACGCTGCGTTGTGCTTGGCCACCATTACCAGCGCGATGAAGTATTCAAGCATGCCGATTTTTCCGGCGATTCGTTAAAGCTGTCCAAGGAGGCTGCGCAGTCCGACGCCGAATACATCGTGTTCTGCGGCGTGCATTTTATGGCGGAAGTGGCCGATATATTGTCCCGCCCGGATCAGATAGCGATTTTGCCGGATATGGCGGCCGGCTGCTCGATGGCGGACATGGCGAATCTGATCAAGGTGCAAAAATGCTGGGATGAATTGGCTCAGGTTCTGGATGTGGAAGCGGAAGTCACCCCGGTCACTTACATCAACTCCGCCGCCGACCTTAAAGCCTTCTGCGGCAAGCATGGCGGCATAGTCTGCACCTCATCCAACGCGCAGAAAATACTGGAATGGAGCTTCGCCCAGAGAGGCAAGGTGCTGTTTTTCCCTGACCAGCATTTGGGGCGCAATACCGGTTACCGCATGGGCATCCCGCTGGATGAAATGGTGATCTGGGATTTTACCAAGCCTATGGGCGGTTTGACCGAAGAGCAAATCCGCAAAGCCAAAATCATCCTCTGGAACGGCTATTGTTCCGTGCATCAGGTGTTCCAGCCGGAGCAGATTGACAATTTCCTCAAGCGTTTCCCGGAAACCAAGGTCATTTCGCACCCGGAAGCCTGCTTTGAGGTTTGCCAGAAATCGGATTACATCGGTTCCACAGAGTTTATCCTGAGAACCGTGCGCGAAGCCGAACCCAACACCCGCTGGCTGGTTGCGACCGAGTTGAATCTGGTCAATCGCCTGCACGAAGAGTGCAAGTCACAGGGCAAAAATGTGCATTTCATGTCGCCAACGCTGTGCATGTGCTCAACCATGTTCAGGACTGACCCGCAACATTTGGCCTGGGTGCTGGAAAACCTGGTGGCAGGGCATGTGGTCAATCAGATTTCGGTGCCTGCGGAAGATGCCAAGTATGCCAAAAAGGCGCTGGATAACATGCTGGCGGTGGTTTAATGCTGGTCGATTTTCATCGCATCAAGCATTTTTCCATGACCTATGTGTTCATGGATGACGACTGCATGGATGCAGGAGGTAGAGCAATGCAGGAGCAATTGCCGAGGAAGGACATAGCCTGTGAATACGAGCAAACAGAGCAAAGCCCTGTCGTTGCCCCCGACGGCAATAGTATCAGTTTTACCCTAAGGAATATTGATCCCAACGAAGATAAAGATACTTATTCGATGGTTCTGGTAAAAAACAGCGATGACGAGTTTTGCCTGAAATCAGATTATTTTGACGATGCCGCTGAGCCTTATCCTCTGGATGTTGAAATTTCAGATGATGACATAAAATTCATACTGGAAGGCGAGGATGAGATTATGTATCTATATGGTTTTTATGAATAAAACCGTTATTACCGGCTTATCTCTTGCCCGTATCCTGATATATTGATTTAAGTTTCTT
Organism: Methylobacter sp.; assembly: GCA_041660285.1. Lineage (GTDB taxonomy): Bacteria > Pseudomonadota > Gammaproteobacteria > Methylococcales > Methylomonadaceae > Methylobacter_A. The sequence continues at coordinate 30,660 of JBAZWN010000011.1, read as the reverse complement.
TATATAATTGACAGACTGTATTCGGCAAATTACGCGTCGCTATTCTTCACCACAAATACAGTTTTCGTGTTAAATTGATTTCCTGAAATATAAACAGGGAGACCGATAGATGTTCAGAACGCAACTTGGCAAATCAGCCGGATTTACTTTGGTAGCGCTTGCGGCGTTATTCTTTAGCGGCGTGCAAACTGTCTCAGCTCAAGAGAAATCAGGCCTGAACAGAACTGTTCTGTTGGAAAAAAAGCTTGAACTTCCCAGCGCGAACGTTAATACCAAAATGATACGGGTGGCCTTTCCTTACGGATTCAAAACACCTTGGCATACGCATGAAGGGCCTGGACCCCGTTATGTAACCAAGGGTACGCTAAAAGTCATCGAAAGCGGTAAAACGAGTACATACTCCGCGGGTGAAGTCTTTTGGGAGACTGGAGACTTAATGGCAGTGGAGAACGTGGGTGATGATGCCGCGGAAATAATTATTTTTGAATTGGCGCCTGTCAAATAAGTCAGACGCCTTAAGTAAAATAAAATGTAAACATGCATAATCGGTAAGAACACTAATGAGGGCTTATTTTTATATTATTTAAAAATAACGCCTCTGAAACGATAGGATATTGTTATGTCTTTGGTTTTACTTAGCGGGTTATAAGTTGTGCGCATATTTCTGGCGTACATCAGCGTTATCCTGATTTGGGCGACGACACCGCTGGCGATCAAGTGGAGCGGCGAAGGCCCCGGTTTTTTGTTCGGTGCGACCGGACGGATGACGGTCGGTGTCGTGTGCGTATTTTTTGTTCTGGGGTTGCTGCGAAAACGCCTAGTCTGGAATCGTAAAACACTTCAAGCGTATCTCGCCGTGGCTGTACAAATCTACGGGTCGATGCTGGCGGTTTATTGGGCGGCGCAATTTATTCCTTCCGGCTGGATTTCGGTGCTGTTTGGTCTTTCGCCACTGATGACTGCTTTAATAGCGGCAATCTGGCTAGGGGAGCGAAGCCTGACGCCGGGCAATCTGCTGGCCTATGTTATGGGGGTTGGCGGCCTGTTTGTGATGTTTGGCTCGGCATTGCAACTGGGCCATGATGCGGCGCTGGGTGTTGCCGGTATGCTGGTTTCAGTATTTTTGCAGTCGACCAGTGCGGTGTTGATAAAACGCGTTAATACGAATGTGTCGGCTTTATCGCAAGTGGCGGGCGGTTTGCTGCTGGCTGTGCCGGCGTATTTGATTACCTGGTGGGCGGTCGATGGGCATTGGCCAGCCGAATTGCCGGTTACCAGTTTTGCATCCATCATCTATTTAGGCGTGATAGCCACGACTATCGGTTTTGTCCTTTATTACTATCTGCTCATTCATCTGGCTCCTGCCCGCGTCGCCTTGATTGCATTGGTGTCACCGGTAATGGCTTTGATGATAGGCCATCTCATTAACCATGAACCGCTGACTATGAAAGTGATGATGGGGACTTCGCTTATACTTGCCGCACTGCTGATGCATGAGTTTTTCGATCGTCTTGTGGTTTTCAGAAAGGCACGACTTTAGCGTCAAGCCCTGCGATAGTCCGCTAAATTAATCCCGTACTTTTTCAGCTTGGTGTAGACGGCGCGTGTCGTAATCCCCATGCCATCGGCTGTTTTCTTTATGTCGCCCTGATGCTGCTTTAGAGCGCTTTCAAGAAACGATTGCTCAGCCTTGGCAATGGCGTGTTCCTTGATGTCTTTCCAGTCATCGGCGTTACCTGAGCTGGCTGAAACTTCCAAATCCAGTTGGGTCATTTCTTTGCCGGCGGCAAATAAAATGCTGCGTTCAAGGATGTTTTCCAGTTCGCGGACATTGCCCGGCCAAGGGTAAGCACGGATTTTCTGCATGACTTCGCGGCTGACCGATTCAACCGCTTTGTTGTGTTTCTTGCTCAAGCGCTGCACAATCAATTGCACAAGATAGGGCAAGTCCTCCGGGCGTTCGGCCAGGGGCGGAATGCTTAATCGAACCACATTGATGCGGTAATACAAGTCATTGCGAAACTGGCCTTGCTTGACCAGTTCTTCCAGATTGTTATTGGTTGCGGAGATTATTCTCAGGTCAACCGACAGGGTTTGTTTGCCGCCGACTCGTTCCAGTTCGCCTTCCTGCAGTACGCGAAGCAACCGGGTTTGTGCGGCAGGGGACAGTGAGTCGACCTCGTCCAGAAACAAGGTGCCGCCTTCAGCCCGCTCAAAATAGCCTTGGTGCACTTCGATGGCGCCGGTGAATGCGCCTTTTTCATGTCCGAACAGCGCGCTCTCGATCAGGCTTTCAGGGATTGCGCCGCAGTTGATCGGGATAAAGGGCTTGTTGCAGCGGTCGCTCATGGCGTGTATGGCGCGCGCAATCAGTTCCTTGCCTACGCCGGTTTGGCCATGAATCAGCACTGTTGCCAGCGTAGGCGCAATGACTTCTATGGATTGCAGGATTTTCTGCATGGCGGGTGATTTGGCAATAATCGCCGGCGGCTGGTGTATTTTTGCCGGCTGCTTGCCTTGCTGCCGCCAAATCTGCTGCATGCTCTGTTCAATGCGCGAGTGCAGCTCGTTAATATCCTGCATTTCCTTAACCGGAGTGGTGTCGGTGTATTCCATTCCCGGACGGTCTTTTGCCGCATCCGGATTGGTGTACACGCAGACTTCGCACTTGCCGTCGTGGCGGGCAATGCTTTGCCTGATTTCCACTTTGGCGTAACCGAAATTTCTGGCTGCGATGCCGCCAAAGACGCTGGACGTCATTCTACACAATTCAGGAAAATTGGTCACCCGGCTGCCAAAAGGGCAGCAGCTGTTGGTGACGGTAATGCAGTCCTGGTTGCTGGAAGCCAGTGAAAACTTGCCGCCGATATTGTTTTTAAGGCCGAGGATGAGCTCTGTGTAGCTTTCTTTATCGAGCAATTCGCTTTTGCGGGTTTCCTCCCGGTAGGTTTCTTCAAAAAAGCACCCGGCGGTTTTGGCAATGTGTTCAATCAACTGCTCGCAGTGCTTTTGTCCCTGTTGTTCGCTGGCGTGCATCAGTTCCAGGATGAAGGTTTGCAGAAAAAAAACAGGCGTTAAATCGGAAAGAGAGTTATTGCTCATGATGTTTTGTGAAGTAAATTTTCCACAATTGAAGCACAGCTTCCTTGGTTTGGCAAAGTTAAAAATTAAGTCATTGTAATGTAATGGAAATGTTATTGGTTATTGCTGGCATAACACTTGCTGATACTGAAGCATAGCTACAACTAACAACGAGGAGTTAAAAATGAACCAAGATAGACCCCCTTTAGATCCACATCCCTTAAGCGAGTATGTTGCCTGGGCAGGAAATCGCAACCGCGAACCGCTGCTAGGCGTTTTAAAAGAAAAGCTGCCTAAAGATCCAAGCAATGTTTTGGAACTCGCCAGCGGCAGCGGCATGCACATCAACTACTTTGCGCCGCATTTTAAACATTTGCATTTTCATCCTTCCGATAAGGATGAAGAGGTTTTCGATAACATCAAGAAACTGTCAATCGATCACAAAAACGATAACATCGCCGATCCCATTCATCTGGATTTAACCAATCCTGATACCTGGTTTAATGCCGGCAAACCATTTTCATTTGCGGCAATTTTCTGTATCAATATTTTTCAGGTGGCGCCGATTTCAATTGCTGACGGCATGATGAAATGCGCTGCACATTTGCTGGATGATGGCGGCTTTCTGCTGATTTATGGCCCGTTTCAGGTGGAAGGTACGTTCACCACCGATTCCAATAAAGAGTTCCATGAAACATTAAGTTCCGCGGGTGTTTCAGAATGGGGTTTGAAAGATATAGCCGACCTGAAAAAGGCTGCGGCAAATCATGGTTTGGAATTAAAAGAGCAGGTCAATATGCCGGCTAATAATTTCTCGCTGATTTTTGGCAGAAAATAATAAACCGCTTGGTTATTCACCACGGAGTCCGCGAAGATAAAATTCGCTGGCTCCGTGGTGGAAATTATAATCAGGTATAACTCCAAGTCTTCTAAATGAAGTTAAATCCGGAAAAAATCATGGAGAAGAAATGTTCAGCTATTGTCATCGGGGTTGGTCCAGAGCGAGGTCTGGGCGCTACGCTCGCCAAATATTTTGCTTCAAAAGGCTTGCACGTTTATATAGCCGGCCGAAGTGAAGACAAGCTTCAACAGGTCGCAGAAAAAATCCGGCAAAAAGGAGGTTCAGCCACTTCCGTCATTGCCGATGCAACGGTTGAGCGCGATGTCGCGCACTTATTCCGAGTGGCGCAATTGGATGGTTATAGCCTCGATATCGCCGCCTACAATGTGGACAGCAATATTCCGTCGCCTTTGCTGGAAACGGATGCGGAAACCTTTACCGCGCTCTGGAAGCAGAACTGCCTTGGCGCTTTTTTATTCGGCAAGGAAGCTATCAATGTAATGAAGGACGGACAAAAAGGGACGGTGTTCTTTACCGGAGCGACAGCATCGTTAAGGGCGAAGCCGCCGTTTACGGCATTTGCTTCTGCAAAAGCCGGTTTAAGGGCATTGGCGCAAGGCATGGCAAGAGAATTCTCGCCGCAGGGCATACATGTGGTGCATGCGGTTATTGACGGCGTGATTGACGGTGAACGGGCGGAAAACCAGTTTCCGGACTATGTCAAAGCCAAGGGCAAGGATGGTTTGCTGCAGCTGGACGCCATCGCTGAAACCTACTGGGCTCTTCACAAGCAGCATCCCAGCGCATGGACGCATGAGCTGGATTTGAGGCCGTTTAAAGAGCCGTTTTAAGAGGTAAGCGTTAGAATTGACTGCCTGTCCTTTATTTTTCTGGAAGATTATCATATGAAGATTCGCACGCTATTTGCTTTTTCGATTTTATTGCCTGTCATTGCTGGCACTGCCAATGCCACGACCTATACATTGCCGGAGAACAGCAATGATAGCGTCATCACTCAATTCCATGACGACGTGCCTTTAGCACGTGCTGAACAAGACGAGACCTTGCTGGATGTGGCCAGGCGCTTTCTGCTGGGGCAAACGGAAATAGTGAGATTGAATCCCGATGTTGATCGCTGGCAGGTCAAAAAGGACGAGATTGTTCGTTTACCCAATAAACGTATTTTACCGGATACGCCGCACGAAGGGATTACCTTAAATATTGCCGAATACCGCATGTATTATTACCCGCCCACTCAAAAAGGGGCCGCGCCACAGGTAATGTCCTATGCTCACGGCGTAGGCAGACAAGACTGGAAAACGCCTATGGGTAAAACCAGTATTGCAAGCAAGGTTAAAGATCCGGCATGGCATCCGCCGGAATCAATTAGGCGCGAACATGCGGCAAATGGCGATCCGCTGCCTGCGGTGGTTCCACCAGGCCCCCATAATCCTATGGGAGCCTACAAGATGCATCTGGCCGTTCCCGGCGGCTATCTGATACACGGCACCGATATTGACAAGATTTACGGCATCGGTATGCAGATAACGCACGGTTGCGTGCGTATGTACCCGGAAGACATTGAGGCTTTATACAATTCGGTACCAGTAGGAACGCCGGTTTATATTGTCAAACAACCGATCAAGGTCGGATGGCTGGACAATACGCTATACATCGAAGCGCATCCCGATTTGGAAGGCGAGGAAACAACGCTGGCTCAGAAATTAGAGGTGGCGTTGAAGCTTATCCAAAAAGCCAATATCGCCAGGGACGGTGTGTATGCCGCAAGCCAGTCGGGAACTGGCGCGGCGCAGAACATGCCTGAGTTTGACCGAAAAGCATTGAACCAGGCACTTACAGCGCTGGATGGAAACCCGGTAGCGCTTTATGAAAGATCGCCGCAGCAGGCATTGCCGGTAGCGCTACCGGCAGGTTATGGTTCCAAGGGCGGGTACTATCACGGCATTTAGCACGCTTAATTTAAGGCAGAAACAATTGCGCGGCGGCTGTGGGGTTCGAGGCAAAATAGCAGTGCAGGTAACTGGCTGTCAGCCGGTTTAGCTGATAAATCGCTTCCCCTTCTGAAGTGTTATGCACGCGCTCGCCGAAGGCGGCAGGCGCAAGCGGTGTTTCGATCAGGGAATGATGGAAAGTGTGGCTGCGCAATACGCCGCCCGGCATGGGCGCGGATTGAAGACCTAAGCCTTTCAGCCGGTCTTGCATGATAGCGTGGCCGGGCAACAGGCCAGCCATCTCAGCGCGATTACCGGCCTTATCGGTCAATGATTCCAGCAAATATAACATGCCGCCGCATTCGGCGCATATCGGTTTGCCTTGTTGGAAATGCGTTTTCAGAGCGGCTTTCATCGACAGATTATCCTGCAGCGTTTGCAAGTGCAGTTCGGGATATCCGCCCGGCAGGTAAATGCTGTCAACATCGGGCAGTGCTTTATCTGCAAGCGGCGAAAAGAAAACCAGCGTAGCACCCATAGCCCGAAGCAAGTCGAGATTGGCGGCGTAAATGAATGAGAACGCGGTATCACGGGCAATGCCTATGCGGATGCCCGCTAACAGTAGGGGCGGCGTTTTCTGTCCGAGGGAAATGAATTCCACTGTTTCCGGCAACTTTACCAGACCGGTCGAGGCAATGGCTGCTGCGGCGGCCGACATCCGCGATTCGAGATCGTTAATTTCTTCAGCCTGAACTAAGCCCAGATGGCGTTCCGGCAATACAAACTGCTTATCGCGCGGTATTCCTCCGAAGTAACGCAGATCAGGCGGCATGCCTTGCATGATCATATCGTTATGATGCGGGCTGGCGACGTTATTGGCTAAAACACCGGCGAACAGCAGTTTTGGCCGGTAGTTGGCAAGCCCGTAGGCAATTGCTCCCAGCGTTTGCGCGGCGCCTGCCGCATCAATCACGGCCAGCACAGGCACCGAAAATAGTTCGGCAATATCGGCGCTGCAAGGCTCGCCATCGAACAAGCCCATGACGCCTTCGATCAATATCAAATCCGCTTCGAGCGCGGCTTCGTATAACAATCGCCGGCATTCGGTTTCACCGATCATCCAAAGGTCGAGCTGGTACACAGGTTGGCCGCAAGCGCGTTCGAGTATCATCGGGTCGAGAAAATCGGGGCCGGACTTGAACACCCTGACTTTGCGGCCTTGCTCGGTATGATAGCGGGCCAGCGCGGCGGTGATGGTGGTCTTGCCGTGATTGGAGCCGGGCGCAGTGATGAACAGGGCGGGGCAGCGGGTTTTTGAAACGTTCATTTCCAGGCCGTCCCAGTCAATTGGGATAACAGCGCCGCCACCGTGGTACGGTTCAGGTGGTAACCGATAAAAACCAGTTCAGATTCCTTTGCTGATGGTTTAGTTGTATCGGCGCTGATCACTACGCGGGTTCGCACGCCCTGCACCAGAACGGATTGATCCTGGTCAGTCTTGATAAAGCCTTTGCTGCGCAATAATGGTTCCGCTTTGGCCACCTCTATTAACCCCTGTTTGAGTGTTTCCGGCTGCTGCGGTTCCTGGCTGCGCAGCACGAATGAGAGCCAGCCCGGATCCTGCTCATGAAAATGTTTATGCGTTGCCAGTCCGTGGCTGTGGCCTGCCAAACCGGAATGGGCGTGGCCGTCCATTCTTACATGGTTCGCCAATGTCGGCGTATCGGGATCGGGTATCGGCGTAAACTGGTGGTTGTGCGTGGTAAAAGTCGGCTGGTGCAAGCGCAGGCCGAGAGCGAGCCGAATATCCAACTGAGCATTGTAAGCGAGTTCGAGAAAACGCACGTTCGGCGCACGCTCGCGCACCCGTTGTTCCGTGAGCAGCAAGGCATCTTCATCGAGCGCGTCGATTTTGTTCAATACCACGACATCGGCATATTCGAGTTGCTGTTCAAACAAGGCCGCGACAGAATCCTGGACGGCCCCATGCGGGCTGTCAGGATTTCGTTCACGGTCGAATTGCTCGGACAGCAGCAGCGGCGTATCCACCACGGCCAGCGTCGCATCAAGGATGAAATCCTTGGCCAGTTCGGGTGATTGCAACAGTTCCATGACCGCTGTAGGCAACGCAAGGCCGGATGTTTCGATCAACACATGATCGACATTGGCACGGCGTCCGGCGATAGCCTGCATGGTCGGAATAAAGTGTTCGTCATCGCCGTAAGCAATCAGGCCGTAAGGAAAATCATGAATCCGCACATGTTCATCATCGCCGCCAACGCTGTCGTTAATCAGCGCGCCGTCGATCGAAACCTCGCCGAACTCATTGATCAATAGGGCAAGACGGCGGTTCTGCCGGGTTTTGATCAGGCTGCCCAGCAAGGTGGTTTTGCCGGAACCGAGAAAACCGGTAACGATGGTGACCGGAATTAGCTGTTGATATTCCATGTTTGTAACTGCCGCAATACGGCATCGAAAGTTGAGGTAATGAATGGGTATTCAAGTTTCGGGCGCTTGATGACCAGCAACGGGATATTCAGCGCCTGCGTCGCCGCCGCTTTGGCTTTGTAGCCGCCTGCATCGCCGGAATCCTTGGTGATCACGCAATCGATTTTCAAATCCCGCCACAAGGCTTCATTGAAAGCCTGCGAAAACGGCCCTTGCATCGCGCAAATATGGCTGCGCGGCACACCCAGATCGATTACCCGCTGAATGAATTCAGGCTCCGGCGTTACCCGCACAAACCATTCGCGTTCGGCGGCTCCCGGTGCTTGGAGGAAGGCAGCCAAGTCCTTGGAGCCGGTGGTCAGGAAAATACGTGATCCGAGAGCGATGGACTGATTGGCTGCCTGCTCTGTGGAATCACATTCAATGCCGCTATCTGCTGCAAAAGAGCTGGGACGTTCAAAACGCAGATAAGGGATATTCAGGCTTTTTGCTAAGCCCATCAGTTGTTCCGAGATCAGTTTGGCATAAGGATGCGTCGCATCGACAATTGCCCGCGCCTGATTTTGGCTTAGCGCCTGTTTTTGCGCTTCAACGCCTTGATGCCCGGCCCAGACCGACACGCCCGAACAATGCTGGGCAGCAACTTCGCCGCCGTATTCCGTTGCAGCCGATACCACGACCGGATAGCCTTGCTCTGCCAATTCGTTAGCCAATGCGTTGCCGTCGCTGGTGCCGGAAAAAACCCATAACGATTGCTCGGGCAGTTCATCAACAACCGGCTGTTCGGCGGGTGCGTCCCAGTTATTGTAGCCGCGTGGTGTAAAAATAAAGCCGCGTTTGCGCTGGGTAAAGCGGTTGCCGATCACGATCGTGGTCAGCATGTCGAACTGCAAAGAAGGCAGGTCTTCCAGGTGGTGAATGCTGACTTTCTGCCCTGGCCTGTAGGCATTGTGGATCACGCCGCACAGCGTTTTCGGAGACTTTGATTCCAGCATGATGTTGAGGATGCGGTACACGCCTTCCTGGCGTCCGGCGCTTTGCACGTTGTACAGCACGCAGGCGAGGTCAGCCTGGGCGATATGGCGTCCGCGCTGTTCTATCCAGTCCCAGGGACATAAAAGGTCGGACAGGCTCAGCGTGGCAAAATCGTGCGACAGGGGCGAGCCCAATAACGAGGCGCAGGCATTGGCGGAAGTGATGCCGGGTATCACGTTGACGTCATAGTCATCATCTTCCTGCATTTCATCGAAAGCCAGCGCCGCCATCGCATAAATGCCTATGTCGCCGCTGGAAATCAGCGCGACTTTAGCGCCGCTACGGGCTTTTTCAATCGCCAGCAAAGCGCGCTCGCGTTCCTGAGTCAGCGGCGGCGTGTGGATTTCCTTACCTGTTATCCACGGCTCAATCCAGCGCAAATACAGGTCATAAGCCACGATCACATCGCTGTCCCGCAACGCAGCTTCGGCGCGCGGGACAATCAAATCGCTAAATCCCGGCCCGACCGAAACCAAATTCAATACACCTTTCATTCTTTTATCCACTGATTATTAATCTATAAAGCATCTTCTACTATGGCCACGGCAACGCCGTTTAAAGCCATTTTGGGTACGATCAATTTGCCGCGCGTACTGGCGATCAACGTGCAGGGTTCGCATACGCCGGGCAAACCTACATTTTGTTGCACCCAGTCCGAGGCTTTGGTTACCCAAGGCCGTGCAGCCACTGTTGCGCTTGCCAATACGCGCAGCGGCAAATCGTGTTGCCGGCAAAACTCCAGCAAGCCCGGCTCGTTGGCCTTCAAATCTATGGTCGCTATTTCGCGCACTTCGTTTAACGGCCGCTCGCCCAGCGCCAGCTGTACGGCGGCGGCGATTTGTCCAGCAGTGACGCCTTTGCGGCAACCTATGCCGACGACCAAAGGCTTCAAGGCTTCGGTCGCCGTCGTGATGACCGGCACCGCTCCGATTGCATTGGCGACGCGGTAAGCCAAGTGGTTGGCGCCGCCTTCATGACCGGCCAATAGTGAAATCGCAAAACGTCCGGCTTCGTCCAGCACCACGACTGCTGGGTCGCTATGTTTGTCCTGCGCCAGACCGTCGAGAAAACGCACGGCGATGCCGCTGGCTGCGATCATGACCCATTGCGACTGCTGCCGGTAGGCAATGGCAAACTGTTGTTTCTGGCTGGTGGCGGTATCGAGCCAGGGTCGATAAAGCACGCCGCCAAGCCGCTGTTGCAGGGCTAAAGCCAAGGCTTCGCTTTCCGGCCTTACCAGCCAGATGCCGGGTGAATCTATCACGTTACGGCCTTTTTCTTCTTCACGACGCGGAAAATATGCGTGAAATCTTTCGAATACAGACTGGATTCGGTTTGCGCGTCACGCCCCAAAGCTGCGCCAACCAGCAGCATGGTGGTAAGATTCCAATCGCTGCTCTTGGTTTCTTTCAGGATCGTGCTCAAGGTGCCCTGGTAAGAACGCTCTTCCGGCCAGGTTGCCCGATAGACCAGCGCCACCGGTGTGTCGTCCGGGTAATGCAATCTCAGGTCGGCGACTATTTTTTTCAAATGCGGCCCGGACAGGAAGATGCACATCGTCGCTTGGTGCTCGGCCAGCCGCGCAATCGATTCCAGTTCCGGCACGGCGGAGGCGCGGCCGGAAACGCGGGTCAGGATCACGGTTTGCGAGACTTCCGGCTTGGTCAGTTCGGCCTTGATCGATGCCGCTGCCGAGGTGAACGAGGACACGCCCGGCACGATTTCGTAGCCGATACCCAGCGCGTCGAGCCTGCGCATTTGCTCGGCGGTTGCGCCGTAAATGGCAGGATCCCCGGAATGCAGGCGCGCCACATCGCAGCCGGATTGCTGGGCGCGGCGGTAGCAGGCTTCCTGCTGGTCAAGGTCGAGCTTGGCGGTGTCGATCAGTTCGGCATCCGGGCGGCAATGCTGCAACATGTCCGTAGGCACCAAGGAGCCTGCGTACAACACCATGCTGACCCGGCCAAGGATATTCGCGCCGCGCAATGTGATCAAATCCCAAGCGCCTGGGCCTGCGCCGATAAAATAAACCTTCATACGTGTCTTCTCTCTCTGGGTGTTTTGCGTATCAGTAAAGTGGCGAGATAGCCCATCGCCGAGGTCGCGCATAAATCGCTGACATCATCGGCCAGCATTTCGTCTTCCAAGCCTATGCGGCGGGCAAATGCGCAATGTTCGGCGATGTCCATTTCACGGAGTAGGGCCAGCACCCAGGGCAGGCGCGCGCCGATCTTCATCAGCACGACGATGTCATGGCTCTCGATGTCCTGCCGTAATGCGGCTGCATCTTCGGGGCAGGGCAGAATCAAGGTGCGCTCCTTGCCTACGCCCAACGGCCAGCCCATAGCCGAAGCCGCAGCCGCATAGCTGGTGATGCCGGGGAAGGTGCGGTGCGGCAAACCCGGCAAATACTCGCGCAAGGCGGCCAATATATAGCCGTAAGTGGAGTAAGTGAGGCTGTCGCCGATGGTCAGGTAAGCCACGTTCAGGCCAGCACGCAGATCGACGGCGATGGTCTCGGCTAGCTGCGCGTAATGCTCGCTTAGCACGGTGCGGTTGGGGTCCATGGTGAACTCGATTTCCCGTATCCGTTCAGAAGCGATGTCGATGCCCGTTAAGCATTGCAGGGCTACTGAGGTATCGGAACTGTGCGCACGGGGCGCATAGATAATGTCGGCCTGTTGCAATGCCTCGACCGCCGCCAGCGGAATGTAGCCGGAAGGCCCTGGCCCTACGCCTATGCCCCAGAATGTACCTAAATGACTCATACTTCTCCCAAGCTATTCGCTTGTAAATTAAATAGCCGTACTTCAACCTTATTAACGGCAGGGACTCTCGCCTGAACCAGCGCAGCAATGCGCTGTTCGATATCCATCCACAACGCCTGTGCGCCGGGTTCGTTCTTTAATCTTTCTATTGTCGCTTCCACTGTATTAGCCTGTTCCAGCTCTTGTACCAGACGGCTGTCAAATCCCCGCTCTGCTGCGATCCGGGCGACAACACTCATGGCCATGTCGCTCTTGCTGGAGTGAGTGTCCCATACGCCGTCCAGCACTTTGGCAAGTTTGCCCGGATGCCCCAGCAGCCACAAGACATCTAGGTCACGCTGCTGTTCAAGCAATGCCTGCTGCACAAAGGCCAGCGCGTCGCCAAGAAAATTGGCGATCTGTACCGAGCGCTGTTCGGGCAAACCCAGCATCTCGTTGGCATAGGCCCTGCCGATTTTACCCGGCAGCAAGGCGATGCTGTTTGCAGCGTTACCGAGCGCGACGCGCACATAAACTTCGATCGAGGCAATCCAGGACGCCAGCGACAAGGGCTCGACTATGCCTGAGGTGCCGAGTATCGAGATGCCGCCGACGATGCCCAGCTTCGGGTTGAAGGTCTTTTTGGCAATGGTCGCGCCGTTTACGCAGCCTATGGTCAGGTCAAAGCCTTCGTCTTTATTGCCGGACACTTCGAAGGCTGCCTGCCGCATCATGCTGCGCGGAGTCGGGTTGATTGCAGGCTCTCCTACCAGGACGCGCAAGCCGGGCTGGGTCGCGGTGCCGACGCCGTCTCCGGCGAAAAAGTGTATCTGTCCTGTGTCGTTCCTTCGCACTTCGGCGAAGATGGTTGCCCCGTGCGTGTTATCCGGGTCATCGCCGCCGTCTTTCAAGACTTCGGCTCGTGCTGTGTGTTCGTTCAGCCAACGACAGTCCTGTATCGGTACGCTTAAATAATGAATGCCGTCAGGCAGTGTTATTTGCATCTGTGTAGCGCTATCACCATGCAGCAGCAAATGCAGCGCAGCTTTAACCGCCGCCGTGGCACAGCTGCCCGTGGTGCTCCCGCGCCGCAAACCGTTCGGTGCAAGTACGCTGAGATCGAATTCTTTAAGCCCCGTCTGAGCCATACTCTGCAAGCTGATTTACCGCATCGATCATCAAGCCGTTGACGACCGTTGCCGCCCACGGTGAACCGCCGCGCGTATCGGTGTTGGTGATGCGCGGCACTTGCAGGCAGCGTTTCAACTCCGCTTTCGATTCGCGGGTGCCGACAAAACCGACCGGCAGGCCGATCACCAGTTGCGGCCGCCAGCCGTGTTCTCGAATCAGGCGCACCGCTTCCATGATCGCAGTCGGCGCATCGCCTATCGACAGTACGATGTCATTGCCGAATTTCTCGAACGCGCGCCTTATTCCTGCTGCGGAACGGGTGATGCCTTGCGTTTGCGCCATCAGCACCGTCTCGCGGTCATGCACACCGCACCAGGTTTCGATGCCGAGCTGTTCGAGCAGCGCGCGCTTTAGGCCGGTTTGCACCATGGTCACGTCGGTCACTACAAGCTTGCAGCGGAGCAGTGCGCGGATGCCGGTTTCGACCGCGCCCGCCGAGAAATAAATGTCATCGACCGCATTAAAATCGCCGCTGGTATGCACCAAGCGTTGCAACACGGTCAAATGCGCTTCGGGAAAAACTGACCAGTCGCGCCCGGCCGCGATAATGCGAAAGCTTTCGGCCTCTATCGGATGAGGTACATAAGGGGCGAATTCTGTTGCAGCTTCCGCTGTTTTTTCGAATAGGCCGCGTACCTGAAGATGATGAGGGCGCTGCGGTTCGCCGACCTGTTGTTCAAAGCCGACGATTTGTACCCGGTATTTGCACAGCGAGCAGTTCATCGCCGCACGGCCTTCTATCGCTTCCTGCGCTCTGGCGATCAGCACATCGGCGACGTTCGGATGCACACCGAGGTAGTCGGCCTTGAGCACATTCACCACAGGTTCACGCTGCTGCAAGGCATCGGCCGCGTCATAAATGCGCTTGACCAAGATGCCGTCGAACAGGAAAAACGGCACGACGATCAGCCGCGCGTAGCCCAGTTTGGCGGCGGCGCGCAGGCCGTCGGCGACCAGCGGTTTGGCCGTGCCTGAATAGCACACGTAGGACGCGCCAAAGCCCATGCCTTCCTCGATCATGCGCGCGAACTTGGAGACTTCGCCATTGGCGTCCGGGTCGGTAGTGCCGCGACCAACCAGCACCAGACAGGTGTCGTCGCGGCGAATCGTGTTAGCCGATGCTGCTTCGGCCTCGACGATGCGCTGCTGAACCAGTTGCAGCAACAGCGGGTGCAAGCCCATCGGCGCACCGAAATGAAAGTCGATGTCCGGATGTTCACGCGCGAAGGTCAGCAGCTCACTGGGCAGGTCATTCTTGGCATGGGTAGCTGCCAGCAGGATGCCGGGCACCATGACGATTTGTTTGGCATCGGCGTTTAGCTGATCTGCAATCGCCTGATCGATAGTCGGGCCGGCGAATTCCAGGTAACCGTGGCTGACCGTATGCTGCGGCGCGCGTTCCCTGACCAGTTCAACCAGCTGCTCGAATTCCCGTATGCCGTCGGCGTCGCGGCTGCCATGACCCGCGATAACGATGCCGAATTGTTGTGTTTCAGCCTGCATCCGGTAGCTGCTCCGTTGCTGGTTCAATCTGGCTGGACATAGGGCTGCGGGTGCGGATTAGCATGATGCTCATATCGCTGAATTCCTGTTTCGCACAGTCGGCGAGCGTGCCGTGCCACTCGGCTTCCGACCTTGTCAAATTCTCCCAAACTTCGGTCGGATGCTCGGACGATATGCCTTGCTCCAATAGATAAGCCGCGATATGACGCGGCATGAAGGAGCGCGCCTCGTCCCACGGGCAGGGAATTACGATCGCATTGCGCTGGTCTTGCAGCACATGCACCAGATGTTGCTTAAACGGGGTCAGATCGCCGCGACGGTGGAAGGTGATGAACGTCGTTTCGTCGAAACAGACCTTGGCGCGCGATGCGAGTATCTGCGCCGAAGAGATGCCCGGCACGGTTTCGACCAGATGCCCGCAAGCGCGTTCGACCCGTTCCAGGTACTGGAAGCCGCTGAAATGGATGTCGCCCATGAACACCACGACGCAGTTCTTGCCCGCATGGTGTTCAGCGGCCACTTTTGCCAACTGCTCGGTCTGGTCGCGGTAATTCATCAGCACGGTTTGCGCCGTAGCGGGAATCAGGCTATGCACGACGTTAATAACGGCATCGAATCCGGCGACCACGTCGGCATTGCGGATCAGCTCCGCCCCGCGCTGGGTCAGATAAGCCACGTCGCCAGGGCCTGCGCCTATGCAGATAATCATAATTGTTCCTTAATGCAGTTGTTCGTAGGGGCGACCGGCTGGTCGCCCGCTTTATGGTTCACATTCATTTAATACATCCACGTATCGTAAGAGCCAAGTTCTCTGCCGATAATTCTTCCAGTGTCAGATATTCAGCGCCCAAGGCCTGTGCCAGTTGTCGTGCTCTTCCCAAGCGTAAATAGCCGGTTTCGGTATCGAGCACCAGAGCGGGTATGCCGCGTTCTGCCAGTAATTCGGCAAATCTTAAGGATTCCTGCCAGGGATCATTGCCGTCGTTCAGAGCAACATTGGCCTTGCCGTCGCTAAGCAGCACCAGCAACGGCGGCATGGCGGTTTTTTCCAGTGTTTCCAGCGTCAAAGAAAGCGCATGAGGCAACGGCGTGCGGCCGCCGGTAGGCAGTTCGCGCAGGTTTTGTTCGGCAAGGTCGACGCTGCGGGTAGGGGGCAGCAATAGCTGTGCGGATTCGCCGCGAAAGCTGATTACCGCGACTTCATCACGCTGCTGGTAAGCGTCGGTAAGCAGCGATAACACGGCGCCTTTGACCGCTTCCATGCGCCGTTGCGCGGCCATGGAGCCGGAGGCGTCGACCACAAACAAAATCAGGTTGGCGTTTTTTCCTGCCCGGACTTGCTGGTGCAAATCGTCTTTCGTCACCTGAAAGTCGTCAGAGCCTCTAAGCGCGGCGCGGCGTAATGTCGCGCCGACGGCGAGGCTGCTTGGATTCTGGTCTGGCACGGCGCGAATGACTCGGCCGCGTGGCGCATCTTGTGTTGTGCTACGCTTGCCGGAAGCGTATCGACTGGCAACCGTATCGACTTCTATTTTTCGTATATTACCGGCAGATGCGGCGGCGAATACCTGTTGTTCGCTTTGCGAGTCGCCGTTGTTTTGCTCATGTTCCTGTTCGCTATTAGCGCCGGATTCGCCTTCATCCGGCGGCTGCAACACCTGTTGCATCAGCTCATTGAGCTGGTCTTGATCTAGCCCCGGTTGCTCGAACGGCTTGCGCCTGCGCCGGTGCGGCAACACCAGTTCCGCCGCGCCGCGCACGTCTTGCGGTGTTACCTGCAACCGTCCTTCGAGCGCGGCCAATGCCCGCGCGGCTTTATGCATGACGATGTCGGCGCGAAGACTGGCGACTTCGAATTCGCAGCACAAATGGCTGATCAAATCGAGCAACGCATCATCGAGCGTCACTTCCGGCAGTAACTGCTGCGCGGTCGCGAGTTGATGGCGCAATGCCTGTTGCTCATGCATCCAGGAGGCGGCATAAGCCGTAGGATTGGCTTCGAACGCGATGCGCCTTCGCACGACTTCGGAGCGCATGGTTTTGTCGCGCGGCGCAGTCACTTCAACCATCAGGCCGAAGCGGTCCAGCAATTGCGGGCGCAAATCGCCTTCTTCCAGGTTCATCGTGCCTATCAGCGTGAAGCGGGCAGGATGGGTGACCGACAAGCCTTCGCGCTGTACCGCGTTAACGCCCATCGCCGCCGCATCCAGCAGTACGTCGACCAAATGATCGGGCAGCAGGTTGACTTCGTCGATATAGAGTATGCCCCGGTGTGCTGAAGCCAGCAGGCCGGGCTTGAAAACGCGTGATCCGCCTTTGAGAGCTTGCTCCAAATCCAGGGTGCCGATAACGCGGTCTTCGGTCGCACCGAGCGGCAAGGTGACGAAAGGTACGCTGTCCGCTTGCGCCGTTGCATGTTCGGTGTTGCAGGTTTCGCAGTGCTGATAGGGCGCGTTGGGCGCGCAGTTGAACGCGCAACCGGCAACCCGTTCGATCAGCGGAAGGATGTCGGTCAGCGCCCGTGCCGCCGTGCTTTTTGCGGTGCCTTTGTCGCCGCGTATCAGCACGCCGCCCAGCGACGGATCGACCGCGCACAGCAGCAACGCAGTCTTGAGCTGGGTTTGTTCGACGATCGCGGAAAAAGGGAAGGTCGCGTGATGCATCATGCACCGCGCGGTGTTTCGCCGCGCGCCTCCAGCAGGGTTTCGCTATGCAGGTACAAAGCCTGCAATGCGTCCAGCGTCTGTTGCTGCGGCTCTGCCCACATGCCGCGGCTGGCGGCTTCCAGCAGGCGTTCGGCAATCGCGTTTTGTGCCCACGGATTGGCTTGTTCCAGGAAGCGCTGCATCTCCGGGTCCATCGCGTAAGTTTCGGCGACTTGCTCGTACATCCAGTCATCCATCACCTGTGCGGTGGCGTCATAACCAAATAAATAATCGACAGTCGCGGTAAGCTCCAGTCCGCCTTTGTAGCCGTGGCGGCGGATGCTGTCCAGCCATTTCGGATTGACGACGCGCGAGCGGAACACTCGCAAGGTCTCTTCCTTCAGGTCGCGCACTTGCGCCCGCGACGGATCATGGCTGTCGCCGAAATACTTGCGCGGCTGCTGTCCGGTCAAGGCGCGGATCGTGGCGATCATGCCGCCGTGAAATTGCAGATAGTCATCGCTGTCGAAAATATCGTGTTCGCGGTTATCCTGATTGTGTAATGCAACCTGAACGCCAGATAACCGCGATCTAAAGGCATCACGCTGGTCGTTACCCTGCTGGCTGCGGCCATAGGCATAGCCGCCCCAGTTGACGTAGGCTTCGGCAAAATCGGCATCGGCCTGCCAGTTTTTTTCTTGGATCAGCGACAAGATGCCTGCGCCGTAACTGCCGGGTTTCGTGCCGAAGATGCGGAAGGCGGCGCGTTGCGAGGCTTCATTTTCAGTCAGGCCTTGGCCTATCCATTCGCCCAGCTCGGCAAGATAATGCTTGCGCACGAAGTTCTGCGACAGCGGCTCGTCCAGCGCAATAACGGCGTTGACCGCATCGTCAATCAAGTCGATCAGTTGCGGAAATGCGTCGCGGAAAAAACCGCTGATGCGGGTGGTGACATCGATGCGCGGGCGTTTCAGTTCTTCCAGCGGGATGACTTCGACGCCGGTCAAACGGCGGTTTTCGTGTTGCCAGACCGGGCGCACGCCGAGCAGAGCTAGAATCTGCGCCACGTCGTCGCCGTGGGTGCGCATCGCGCTGGTGCCCCAGATGCTGATCGCGACGCTTTCGGGATAATCGCCGGTTTCGCGGACATAGCGC
This sequence comes from Methylobacter sp., assembly GCA_041660285.1. Lineage (GTDB taxonomy): Bacteria > Pseudomonadota > Gammaproteobacteria > Methylococcales > Methylomonadaceae > Methylobacter_A. The sequence continues at coordinate 12,062 of JBAZWN010000011.1, read as the reverse complement.
GACAGTACTTCGTGGGCAAGCTGCTGGCCGACGCGCCAAGCGGATTGCGAGGGTACGCTGCGCGGATCGACCGAGTAGAAATTGCGTCCGGTCGGCAGGATGCTGGCCATGCCGCGTGTCGGCGATCCGCTGGGTCCAGCAGGTACATAGCCGCCGGACAGGCCGCGCAGCAAGTTGTCGATTTCGTCGGTGGCACGGGCGAGATTGGGTGCCAATTCGCGGCAGGCAAAGTTCAGTATGCGTTTTATTGCAGTGAAATCATCGTTCCCACGCTCTGCGTGGGAATGCAGGTTGAACCGCTCTGCGGTTCGGGACGCTGGAGTGTCCCCCACTGGGTTACCACGCAGAGCGTGGGAACCATAAATACGGGTGATAGCTTGGTCTATGGCAGATTCGGAATAATCATGCGCCTGTAATTCTTTGAATAGTTGTTTGCATAAGGTTTCGATGGTTTCCAAGACATCAGCGTGGGTGGGCAAAGGTCGTCCTGCCAGTTTTTCAAGGTCGGGAATTGCTTGTTCCAATCGGCGGCCCTGATGCTCCAGCAGCGAGTCTATGCTCAGTCCAAATAGCTGCGCGATTTCTATAGGCAGTCCGGGCACGTCCTGATTAGGCAGGCGGGTCAGCGAAACCAGCATGTCTACCAGTTGCTCGTTTTCAGGTGCCAATCCGAGTATATGCAAGCCGTCGCGTATTTGCGCCGCGCCCAACTCACACAGGTAGCCGTCCAGGTCCTCGATCAAATGCGCGACATCGGCACCGGCCATTTTGGTCAGCAGTTCGGGCAGTTCATCCACGTCATCGTGATGATCGTCGTGGTCATGCGCGTGGTGATGTTCATGATGGTGTTCGTCATGTTCATGATCATGGTGATGATGGTCGTCATCGTGGTCATGGTCGTGGTGCAGCAAGCGGGCCTGCAAATCGGCATCCAGATTGGTTTCTTTGACCAAGTCCCAAATCTGCTGCTGTAACAGCGGCAGTTTGGCTGGATCGAGCACTTCCACCTGATAATATTCATCGACCAGCTGAGTCAGTTGGGCCAGCGCGCCGTATGTGTCGGCGGTGGTCATCGGCGGCGTCAGGTGATCGACGACGACCGCATGGGCGCGGCGCTTGGCCTGCGCGCCTTCGCCGGGATCGTTGATGATGAACGGGTAGAACAACGGCATATCGCTCAGCAATGCATCGGGAAAACAGTTTTCCGATAAGCCCACGCCTTTGCCCGGCAGCCATTCGAGTGTGCCGTGCTTGCCGACATGGACGATCGCATCGGCCTTCCATTCGTCGCGCAGCCAGCGATACAGCGCATAATAATGGTGGGTGGGCGGCAAGTCGGGTTGGTGGTAGATAGCATCGGGGTCCATGCCGTAGCCGCGTGGCGGCTGCAATGCGACGAAGCTGTTGCCCAGTTCCAGTCCCGCCAACGCGAGATGGCCGTCATGCAGGTAAGCTTCGCCCGGCGCTTCCCCCCATTGCGCGGTCATTTTCTGCTGCATCTCAGCGGACAGGTCGTCAAACCATGCCTGATATTGGGCAGCCGATACGCGGCCAACGGCATGGGCTAGCTGTTCGCTGGTCAGATAAATATTGTCGTAAGCGCAGCGGTCGATCAGTTCGTGAATCAGCGCCGTGCCGCTTTGATGAAGCACATCCAAGTGCTTCACCCTTCGGGTGCTTTTGCATCCTAATGCGCTCCCGGCGCATTGGTCCGGCAGATCGCCGATGTTATAACCGGCAGCCTGCATGGCTTGCAGAATTCGCATCAATGATGCCGGTGCATCTAGGCCGACCGCATTGCCGATTTGCGAGGCCTTGCTGTTGGAGTTGGTGAACAGGAAGGCGATACGCTTGTCGGCATTGTTCAGGCGCTTAAGCCGTGCAAAGCGCGAGGCGATCTGGGCGATGCGCGCGACCCGATCCTGCACGGGTTCGTATTCGATCAGTTCACTCGATAGGCCGGAGGCTTTCGCCTTGAACGACAGCGGCACGGTGATGATGCGCCCGTCGAATTCCGGCAATACCACGTTCATTGCCGCATCCAGCGGATTTAGGCCGCGCGCCGATTGCTCCCACTGATGCTGCATCATGCCGCTGGCGATGGCTTGCAGCACGGGTACATTGAGTTGTTCCAGCACCGCCACCGACCAGCCTGCGGGCGTGGCTCCGCCGGGGGTGATTTCGCCCATCGCAAATGCGGTAGTGTTGATCAGCACGTCGATATGCGCGCCTTGTGCGCCGCTAAAATAACGTAACGCTGTCGGCAGACTACCATCATTTTGACCTGCGCGTAATGACGAGGTGAACACGGGCAATACATTCAGACCGAGTTTTTCTAGCTGCTCAACCAGTGCATCGATAAAGCGCGTGTTGCCGCTCATCCAGTGGGCGCGGTAAAACACGATGCCCACGCTGGCTCGTTCCTGTGCTCGCAGGGCAAGCCAGTCGTCTATGTCGGCATCTTGTGGTAAGTCGGGGTGATAAATGCCGTGTTCGGGCAAATCGACAGCCGGTTCAAACCCGAAGCCGGTCAGTAAAAAATGATCGGAAAGGTAACGCAGCAGTTGCGCCATATTGACGCTGCCGCCCGCCTGAAAATAAGCCTGCACCTGATGCAGTACGTCTGATGATACCGTGGAGGCGGCCGCCAGTTCGGGGTCGGGCTCGCCGGTGCCGCTGATGACGATTAAGTGCAGGCCTTGGTTTTGAGCTTGGTGAACCAGATCAGCAAAGCCGGGCACGCTACCCAATCGACCCAATACGCGCAGCACGATGATGCGCGCCGAAGCAAGCTGATGTCGCAACAGCTCGGCCATTTGGGCATCGCTTTCCAGCGCCTGCAAGTTTATGCCTGTGCATTCTGGGAAACCTTCCGGCATTTGCGCCTGTGCGCTTTGCAGCACCATCAGGTCGTTGGGCGCATGGGTCAGTAGTGCAATGGGTGCGTTCATGCAGTTATTGGCCTGTGCGCATCAATACATGCTTGTTGCGGGTTCTCATGAGCCTTGTTTGTAAAATAAACCCATCAAGCCGCCTAAAGCCAGCCAGAAGACGGCGTTAGCAAAAACGGTGGCAACAATAAAAGACTGTGCTAGTTCGGCAGGTGCGGCGCTGCCGTGTACTTCCGGCTGCGGAGCGTTGATTAAATGGGGCGCTGCCAGCAATACGACGCCATAAAATTTGTTGACTCTGGTTTTGGCAAAAACCAGCAGCGACAGCCCGAAACCGGTATCAAGCACCGTCATCAGCCACCAGATTTGCCGATCCCCCAGTTTGGCAGCTTCAGTGCCGGGAACTTCCGGCGGCAATCCCAAAGAAGGCGCGACGAAAAAAGTCAGGTACCCGGCCAGTCCCCACAACAGCCCTTTGCGCCAATTATTTGTGCTGTCACGCAAACACATGCCGGCGCCAATCATCAGGGCAAAACCGACGGCCAGGCTGATATTTGCAACCGCAGTATAAACCGTCCGTTCCCAACCGTTTTCAGGCTGCCAGGCATGCTGTTCGAGGACATGTTCCGTAGTGGAAGTGATTGCTGCTGCGGCTTTTTCTTCGTACACTTCCGCCTTGAGCAAGGTCGGGATGACTTGAATTTGCTGGACAGCAGTTAATAACAACCCCGCCAGCAAGCCAGTCCAGAGAGCTGCAACAACAAGCTCTCTGAAGGTGGTCAGATTAAACATTAATGGCACGGAAAGCTGGCGGAATGACGTCCATCATGAGCGGCGTTATGCAGTTGCGCGGTTTCAGCGAAACCGGCGGCATACAAAAGCACCAAGCCAAGCGCGCCAGCTAGCATTGCAGGCAGTATCCGGTCTTTTAAGGCTTCAGAGCGAGCTTGTGTTTGAGCGTTGTCGAGCAAAACAGGTGTTGATGACATGTGTTTTCTCCTTAGATTAAGGGGCAGGCAACGTATGTTACATGCATAAATAATCTGTACGGGGAGAAAAGGTGAGACGGATGCGAAGGAAAGCAATCCATCCGGGCGCCCTCCGCGCACAAATTTGATTATCACTTCAGGCCGGTCTCCGGGCTTACAAGTGTGAGGGCGACCAGCCGGTCGCCCCTACGAGGTTAGCGCCTTCCCATGTGTTACACAGTGGCGTTTGCAAACCTTTTACTTGTTTACCGTTGCGGGGGCAGCGTGGGCTTTGTTTGCATCAGCAAACTCACCAACTTCCCGTTTCAATTCTGCGGACGAGAGTCCATGAATACCTAAAGCAGTTATACGCGGCTAGTATATTCATTGGATAAAAAACTAGCAAGTTTGAGGCATTGATGATGAGGGCTAATTCAAAAATACCAGGATTTATCAAGACTTTTGAGGTAGTAAGAGGCTTTTGTCTTAGTTTGTACGATATGTCCCATTGTTGTACACTCGATCCATTTAAAGCAATCAATATGTACATATCACGTTAGATACCAAAGGAAGTTCCTATGTCCTCGATTTCAGACAACCTCATTCACTTCCTTGCACGCAACGACAAGGAGTCCCCCGGTAAACAGTTGGAGGTTTTCAAGCAGATTATTGAGAACGGTTTGCGAACGGGGCGTGTTCAAATAAAGTTTGTTGAGGGCGCAAGCGTTATCAATCAAATTATCTGCTTCACCGATATCCCGCTCCGCGACTGCAACGAGCATACATCTATCTATGGAAAGTTCGGTATTGGATTCAAGAAGTCGTTTGTGAAGAATGCGGGCGGGAATCCCGCCCGCTATTTTTTGGACTATCTCCCAGGCCAGACTGCAACGGAAACTGTAGTCGAATGTCGTGGCAACCTCTATCATAATCTCTGTGATCAGTATAAGTTCCTGACGAAGATCAATCAACTTCACGCCGAAAATCCAGATTCCGACTTATTTGACGCAGATGGAAAATCTGTGCTGACTACAGAGGAGTTGCAGTCGCTGGTTGCAATAATGATCTACAATTACTCGTTCGATAAGGAGATGGGTGATCTTGGCCCAGCTCGAGATGAGACAAGGGAGATCGACCTCTACTACAAAGAACGAGAATGGCGTTTAGTCCCATCTCACTTAACTACTATGTCAGGTGTCGCAAAATCTAAGGCTGGAAGTGGTGACGTGTACTATTATCTTTTCGAGAGAAGCGACGTAAATATGATTGTGGTGCCGAATGAAGAACTGCGGACTGTTGTTTTAAACTATTTCATTTCATTGGGCGCTTCACCCGACGAACGTCTTAGACAATTTGCTTCTAACCCATTGCCGGTAGTCAACTACGATGACCTGCAGCGATGGTAGCTAAAGCTGTAAGGCGGATTCGCCGTTAGGCAATCCGCCACAAACGGAGCATTGAGTCTGGTTTTCACTTGGATTTTTCCAAGCTGGTTTTTTAATACCTGATTATTGATACTGTGCTTTGATTGGTGGTTTGCTGTCGCGAAATTACCCTACAGTCCTACATGATTAACGCAATATCGGTTAATATCTACAATTACGTTTTCGATCTGCTTATTGCTGTATGTTTTTCGCCAAGGATTTTATTGAAACCGCTGAAGGGCTAATTTTCGCCGTTGTAGAGCAGGGCCTGGAAGATGGCAAGGCCTTGTGTTTTTTGCGCTACGTGCTTACGCCTTCCGGCTGGAAAAAATACCAGACTGTTGAGGCTAATGCTTTCCTTAAAACAAACCACCCCGAGTACCTGCATTACTCCCCGGTTTTAGATGCGCATTTGCATGCGGTCGCATCAGAGCGGATCGTGAAACATCACCAGCCCAAACACAGACTGCAGCAGATTATGCAGTCAGACCGGCATGATGCTGTGGAGCGTGACCTGTTCCGGTTGTGTGAGTTATTCGGGCAGCACGGGCTGGACTTGGCGCATACCGGGGTCACGGGGTCGGTCTTGGTTGGTGTACAAAATCAGGGTTCGGATATTGATCTGGTCTGTTATGGCAGGGATGTATTCCATCAATGCAGGGCAATTACCGGCAAGCTTATCGAGTCGGACGAGTTGCAAGAGCTGAATGCGCAGGATTGGCAGCAGTCTTATGATCGCCGTTCCTGCGAGTTGAGTTATGAGGAATATGTCTGGCATGAGCGGCGCAAATGCAACAAGGCCGTGATTAACGGGCGGAAGTTCGATTTGAATTTCATTGACCATTCTGCAAGTTCAGAGGCTGTTAGTTATCAAAAATGCGGAACGATTACTTTGCAATGCCGGGTGATCGACGATGCTCATGCGTTCGATTATCCGGCCAGATTCAAAATAGACCATGAGCAGGTCGATACGGTCGTCAGCTTCACAGCGACCTATACCGGGCAGGCTGTCAGCGGCGAATGGGTCGAGGTTTCAGGCGTGCTGGAGCAAACAGAACAGGGCGTCAAACGCATCGTGGTTGGCGCCAGCCGTGAGGCGCACGGGGAATATATCAAGGTTATTGAGTGCTGAAGTTAGCTGATTTTTCGGCGGTAATTTTTGATATGGATGGGCTGGTTTTGGATACCGAGTCTACCTATTTTCTTGCCTGGCAGCAGGCTGCACGCGCGATGGGTTGTGATTTTTCCGAGCAGTTTTGCCGGTCGCTGTCCGGCTTGCATTATAAAGACGTAGAGCTGAAACTGCTTGAAAACTGCGGGGCTGATTTTAATCTGCAAGCGTTTAATCAGTTAAGCGGCGAGTTTTGGTATAAGTACGTTAATGCCAACGGCATAAACACCAGGCATGGCTTTACTGAATTGCTGGAATTGCTCATGCGGCAGAAAATGCCGTATTGTCTGGCTACCAACAGCCTTGCCGTTAATGCGCTTGAATGCCTTGAGCTGGCTGGGATAAAAGATGTTTTTCCAATCATCGTCACCCGAGAGCTTGTTCAGAACGGCAAGCCTGCGCCTGATATTTTCTTCAAAGCAGCCGAGCTGATGCAGGTGGATATCAGCCGGTGTGTGGCCATTGAGGACTCGCATGCCGGAATCGAGGCGGCATCCAAAGCTGGAGCTTTTTCTGTGTTTATACCTTCCATATTGCCGGCTGATCCGCTGACAGTCGAGCTATGCGACTTGATGATGGATGATTTGGCGCAATTGACCGACGCTATCGGCGCTTAGTTCGCAGCCGACAGGCTGATCATGTATAATTTTTGCAACTCTTCGTATTACAAGATTGCATGCCCCTTGATAGTTCAACATTCTAAAGTCTCAGTCATTGCCCCGGCCAGATTGCACATGGGGTTCATCGATTTAAGCGGGTCATTGGGCCGTCATTTCGGCAGCATCGGCGTTGCGCTCAACGAAATCAACACGCGATTGTCGGTAACCGGCGCCGAACAACTCACCATTACCGGCCCTGCCGCGCGGCGGGCAGAAAAATGCGTGACCATGCTGTGCCAGGCGTTAAATGTTTCAGACAGGCTGAATATCACGATAGAAGCGGCCATCCCAGAGCATGTGGGCCTAGGTTCAGGCACGCAGATGTCGATGGCGATCGGCGCCGCGCTGAATGAATTTTACGGTTTAGGGCTTACGGTGCGCGACATTGCCGCCGCGACTGACCGGGGCCTGCGTTCCGGTATCGGCATCGGCGTTTTTGAACAGGGCGGTCTGGTGGTTGATGGCGGCCGCGGCGAAAAAACCATCACGCCTCCGGTTTTGTCGCATATGGACGTGCCGGAGGACTGGCGGTTTATTCTGGTTTTTGACGGGCGGGGCCAGGGGCTGCATGGGCAGCAGGAAATACAGGCATTCAAGGAACTGCCGTCTTTCCCCCAGCAGGAAGCCGCGCACTTATGTTATCTGTTGCTGATGCAGGGTTTGCCCGCCGTGGCCGAAAACGACATCATTAAATTCGGCGATGTGATTACCCAACTGCAACGCTCGGTTGGCGAGCATTTCTCCTCGGCTCAGGGCGGCGTTTTTACCAGCCCGGAAGTCGCGCAAGCCATGAAATGGTTTGAACAGCAAGGCGCGGTGGCTATCGGCCAAACCTCATGGGGGCCGACCGGGTTTTGCGCTATCGATGGGGTTGAGGTGGCTGAATCACTGGCGCGTCAGGCCAGAGAGGAATTTGCGCATTTTGAGCAGTTGAGTTTTGTCGTCGCCAGCGCTCGGAACAGCGGCGGGGATGTTTTTGTTGGTTAGTAATTGCCTCTGATGTTGACCGGTAGCGTGGAAACGGTACTGATAGTCGCCAGTTCCGGCCGCATGCTGGCGCAGGCTGCAAAAAACGCGGGCTTGAAGCCTTTGGTCATCGACTTGTTTGCCGATCTGGACACGCAAAGCTACGCAGAAGATTTTCGCCAGATAAAGTCATTAGCCGGACAAGACTTGGCACCCGCCGTGGATGATTTTGTGGAGCGTTATGCGGTAACCCATGTCATTTACGGCAGCGGTTTTGAATACTATCCTGAAAGCCTGCGCTATCTGGGAAGCCGGTTGACTGTGTTGGGCAATCATCCAGATGTTTTCGCCAATCTACAGAATAAACAGGTATTCTTCTCAACACTCGATGATTTAAACATTCCTCATCCCGAGGTTGCTTTTAGCGCACCTGATCCTGCCGGTGGCTGGTTGATGAAACCCATGCAGGGGCAGGGCGGCATCGGCATAAAGCGTTATCGTGCCAGTGACAGCGCTGACAATTCGGTTTACTGGCAGAAATTTCAAGCCGGTACGTTGCATTCGGTGCTGTTTTTGGCTGATGGGCAGCAGGTGCAGGTTGTCGGTTTTAATACTCAGTGGTCTGTCAGTCTGAGCGAGACTCAGGAGTTTGTTTTTTCAGGCGTGACCAATAGCGCCGATTTGCCGGATGAACACAAGGCCGTGGTAACGGGCTGGCTAAAGCAAATGGTTCCGGCATTTGGGCTAAGAGGCTTAAATTCCCTGGATTTCATTCATGCGGATGGGTGCAGCCATGTTCTGGAAATCAACCCTAGACCTTCAGCCAGTATGCAGTTGTATGATGAAGGCTTGCTGGTCAGACACATCAAGGCTAGTCAGGGTGAGTTCGCGATTGATGCGCTTCCTTCGTCAGCACATCCTACGGGCTATCAGATTGTTTATGCCGGGCATGATTTGACCATTCCCGATCAATTCGAATGGCCGGAATATTGCGTGGATTTGCCCGAATCCGGTTCATTTATTCGCACAGGGCAGCCGATTTGCAGTATTATTGCGCACCAAAACGAATCGCAGTCGGTTTCAGAACAGTTACTGACTAAACAACAACTTATCATTAATAAATTAGAAGGTTTTGACCGTCATGGAATATACAGCTAGCGTTAATAAATTAACCCAGCCATTGGTAAAGCAATTGATTGATAATGCCGACAAATTAAGAGTCGGCGTGGAAAAATTAGCCAATGGTTGCACCATTATTGATGCCGGCATTAAAGTGCCTGGTGGTATCGAAGCGGGCCGGATTATCGCTGAAATATGCCTCGGCGGCATGGGAACCGTGACCATCAGCCACAGTTCTTATACCAATAACTGGCCGTTGTCGGTCAACGTCCATACCGGCAATCCAGTTCTGGGCTGCCTGGGCAGCCAGTATGCAGGCTGGAGCTTGTCTCATGAGAAATATTACGCATTAGGCTCAGGCCCTGCCCGTGCCATGGCAACCAAGGTGAAGGATGGCAATCAAGAGCCCGTTGAAGAGCTGTATAAGGAATTGGGCTATCAGGACAGCAATGACGCCACTGTGTTAGTGATCGAAAATGATGCGGTGCCACCTGTTGAAATCGTTGAAAAAGTCGCCGCCGCCTGCAAGGTTGATCCATCGAAACTGACCATCATCGTCACTCCGACCAGCAGTCTGGCGGGCGGTGTGCAAGTGGTTGCCAGGGTGCTTGAAGTTGCCATGCATAAAGCCCATGCTTTGCATTTCCCGTTGGAAAACATTATCGACGGCAGCGGCAGCGCGCCGATCTGCCCTCCGCACCCGAATTTTGTCAAGGCCATGGGGCGCACCAATGACGCCATCCTGTTCGCAGGCCAGGTGCATATCTTTGTAAAAGGCAGTGATGAAGCCGCTGAAAAACTGGCTAAGGAATTGCCCAGCTCAACCTCTAAAGATTACGGCAAGCCGTTTGCTGACATCTTCAAACAGTATGAATACGACTTCTTTAAGATTGACGCCATGCTGTTTAGCCCTGCCAGCGTTATCGTGACTGCAGTGGAGTCAGGCAAAAGCTTCCGGGCGGGCAAGCTGGATAATGCTTTGCTAGACCAGTCGTTTGGGGCATAAAACACACGTAATGCTTTATTACATCCTGAAGTTTTTTATTTCCGCACTCGCCATCGTACTGATTTCGGAAATTGCCAAACGCCATAGCGGCGTTGCAGCGTTGGTTGCGGCATTGCCGCTCACTTCGCTGCTGGCAATGATCTGGATGCACTTTGATGGCGCAGACTCCTTACAAATTGCCGCGCTTTCCAGCCAAATCTTTTGGTTGGTGCTGCCGTCACTGGTGTTGTTTTTATCGCTGCCACTGCTGCTTAAGTACGGCTTAGGCTTTTGGTTAAGCCTTGGGCTTTCGGTAACCGCCACTATCACTTGCTACCTTCTGCTAATGCCGCTATTACGGCGAGTCGGGGTGCAGCTGTGAACGGTCGTATCGCTATTTTTACCGATGATCCAGGCTGGCATGGTAAGCAATTGCGCCTTGCTTTCGCCAGCCGGGGCTACGCCTGCGACTATGTTTCGCTGACAGAATGCCGGTTTACGATTGAGCCAGGCCAGATTCCGGTCTTCATTCCGGGATTTGAAGGGGCGCTTCCTGATGCCGTTTTTGTGCGCGGAGTCCCCGGCGGTTCTCTTGAGGAAGTCGTGCTGTATCTGGATATCCTGCATGCGCTGAAAGCGATGGGTATTCCTGTCTACAATGACGGGCACGCTGTAGAGCGCAGCGTTGATAAGGGCATGACCAGTTTTCTGCTGCACAATGCCGGATTGCCTACGCCGATGACCTGGGTGCTGCGGGACAGGTCGGAAGCGTTGAGTATTGCGGAAAGTGAATTGAAAAAAGGCAATTTACTGATCAGCAAGCCGTTGTTTGGCTCGCAGGGTGAAGGCATACGGCGTATCGAAAAAATGACCGATTTATTCTGGCTGACCAGCAGTCATGGCGTTTATTATCTGCAGCGCTTCGTGCATTGCGAGGGCGTCGGTTTTTCAGATAACCGCGTTTTTGTTATCAATGGCCGGGCGGTTGCCGCAATGCGCAGGCGCGGAAAGTCCTGGCTAAATAACGTTGCCAAAGGGGCCTCGTGCGAACTGATCGATTTGGACCCTGAAATGGCTGAAATAGCGGTTAAAGCGACATCCGCATTGGCAATGGACTATGCGGGGGTCGATATTATCCGGGACAGGGAGGGGCGTTGCACGATCATTGAAGTCAATAGCATCCCGGCATGGAAAGGGCTGGAAAGCGTTTGTGATGTCAATATCGCCGAGTTAATGGCGGAAGACCTGATAACCCGCCGCATTAACAAAAATATCCCGGAAAAAGCGAAGCGGTGTGCCGCTGTTTCATGATTTCTCCTCAACAACTCAGCGATCTTTATCAGCAGGCCTGCGAGGTTGACGTGCAGGCGTTCAAGCCCGGCAATGTCAGCGTTTATGCAGATGGACATGATATGGCCGTGGCTGATTTCAGAATCAGCGCCAAGGTCAGCGCTGAGCCTCTTTGTAATCCTGATTATTCGCTGGGTGAAAAAATCTATTATGCCGTTAAAGCAACGCGCGAGGCGGTGGGCTGCAATACCAACCTGGGCATTATTTTGCTGTGTGCGCCACTGATTCAGGCAGTCAGCCTGCGGCATTCGGGCGTAACGCTAAGACAGGCCGTCAGTGAGGTTCTTAGTTCGACAACGATAGAGGATGCCGACTGGGTTTTTAAGGCCATAACACTCGCCTCGCCGGGCGGTTTGGGCGAGTCTGACGAGCAGGATGTTAATGAAAAAGCATCGGTTACATTGCTTGAGGCTATGAAAATAGCGAGCGAAAAGGACCGTATTGCTCTCCAATATCATACAGCTTATAAAGATATTTTCGATTTCTCAGTTTTGAGGTATACTGCCAACTTCAATCGGAGGGGCGATCC